>CAZTLS010000002.1:150169-219586 GCA_964614405.1 uncultured Pleurocapsa sp. | reverse complement strand
ACACCGGGGCGCTATACGTGGCGCTTACGGGTTTTCTGAGGGAAGAATCGGGGTCAGATTGTTAAATTTGTTATGCGGCTGTCATAATCACGGGAATCACACGGGCGGGGACACAGCCCCGCCCGCTCAAACAGGAGAGTGACGCACCAGGTCAGGCGTTCGGGGTCGCCTGCATCTCCGGAGTGCTTTCCGGCGTCAGCATCGGCGGAACAACGGGGGGCACTGGAATTTCAAAGAAGAAGCGCCCTTCGCCATCGCGCCGGAACGGGAGTTGGCTGGCATCGAACAACTGCACCTCGCCGCCCGTCCGTTCGCCCAGTGTCACCTCGATGGTCAGCGTCTCATCACCGCGCACGATAGTCAGTGCCACCACATCGCCAGGTTCGTAGGCGATGATGCGATCGCGCAGCGTGCGCTCGGCATCGACCGGTTCACCGTTCACCGCCGTGACTACATCACCCGCCTGCACGCCCGCTTCCGCCGCCGGACCGTCTGCATCGACCGCCGTGATGAGCGCGCCGTCGGTCACGGCGACGTTGTTCTCCGCCGCATTCGCCTCATCCAGCGTCAGGAAGGTGACGCCCAGCCGCCCGGTGCTGTAGAACCAGCGCAGCAGTTCGAGAGTCTCGCCCTGAAGCATGGCATTGGGCATCAGGCGCAGTTCAGGCATGTTGTCGGGCATGTTGCGCCCAGGACGATCCGGACGCATGTCACGCGGTGTGACGTTCATGCCTGATGGCGCTTCGCCCAGCGTCACCTCGATGGTGACCGGGTCGCCAGCGCGCTCGATGGTCAGCGTGACCTCATCGCCCAGCGACAGCCCGGCGATGCGCGAGACCACATCCTCGACTGTGCCGACATCCTCGCCGTTGACCGCTGTGATGACATCGCCGACGGCGATGCCGGCGGTCTCCGCCGCAGACCCGGCGAATACCTCCCGCACCACGATCGCGCCCGCTTCCGTCGTGTCCAGTCGAATGCCGAGATACCCGCGCCGCGCTTCCTGCGCATTCACCATCACGCCAGCCAGCAGCGCGATCAGCAGCGCGCTCGCCAGCATCCAGCGGGTCAGTTTGTGCCTCATCATCCAGTTCCTCCAGTTCACATTGACCACACTTACCCGATCAGCGTAGGCGTCGGCTGTGAAAAGGGGATGAAGTAAGTGCAAAACGTGTGTAAATTTTATTCGTCGCGGTCGCGTCGGGTCAGGCGTTTGGCAATGGCGCTGCCGAACATGCTGGTCATGAGCGTTTCGGCGACGGCAGGGCGCGCGCCATCAGGGTTCGGGTCCCACTCATTGCGGCGGCGGCGGGTCAGCCATTCGCTGAATGAGGCGTTCTGGCGGATGAGCAGCGCCTCCAGCGCGGCGCGGTCGTCGGCTGCGAGGACGGCGCGCACAGCCGCCAGCACTTCGCTGAAGGCGTCGATCTGACGGATGAGCGCGGCACGTTCGCGCAGCAGCAGGTCGCGCAGCGCATCAGGGTGCATCTCCAGCAGGTGATGGGTGAGCTGACCGAAGGCGGGGTTGCCCACACGCCGCGCATCATCCCAGTGGCTCTGGCTGGCGATCGCCTCGAACGCCACCACGCCGATCAGCGCGGGCAGCGCCTCCATGACCGACGCCCACGAGTCGTGTTCCGCCGGGTCGGTAAAGCGCACCTGCGCGCCGATCAGCGCTGACAGGTCGGTGACGAGCTGCACGGCGTCGCGGTCGGCTTTGGCGGCGGGCGAGATGAGCATCACGCCGTCGTCGAAATAATCCTCAGCGGCGTGTTCGAGGTCGTCCAAGCCGTCGAACAGATAGCGGGCGTTGACGATCGGCGCTGCGCCGACCAGATACACTTCGTCGTGGGCATACTTCTTCGCCCAGGTCAGCGACGGCTGCTTGAACGGCGCGGTGTCGATGACCACTGTGCCGGGCTGCATGGCGCGCCCGATCAGGCTCCACGCCGCTTCCGCCTCGTGAAATGGCAGCGCCAGGATGACGATCTGACGGTCGGCGGCGGCGGCGGCGATGCCGCGTGCCGTCGTCTCGCACACGCCGAGGGCACGGGCGCGCGCGGCGACGCGCTCATCGAGGTCGAAGCCGACCACCTCGAAGCGCTGGCGGGCGTCTTTGCGGGCATTGTAGCGGCGCAGCGCCAGCCCGAACGATGCGCCCAGGCGTCCCAGACCGAGAATGCTCACACGGATCGTCTGCATGTCTTTTTCCTCATCCTGATCAGTTGCGGTCATCGGCGGTTTGCAGGCGCAGCAGCGCCGGGTAGAGCGGGTGATCGCGCCAGCGGGCGGGGTCATCCTGATGATGATCCGCCAGCCAGACGGCGTTCTCAGCGGAGTCGGCGGCGCGCAGCAGGTCGGCGCTCCAGGCGGGGTGATGGGCGTAGACGACGAACGGGCGCGTCCAGGGGGTGGCGGGGTCGGCGCGGCTCCAGCGTTCAGCGGCGCGGGGGATGAAGCGGCGCAGCAGCACGGCGGCGACCTTCTGCCACAGAGCCAGCGGATAGCACGATTTGCCCACGTCGTGCAGCAGCGCCGCCACTGCCAGATCGCGATCGAGCGCGCCGCCCGCCCGCAGGGCGCGCAGCACATTGAGGCTGTGAAGCTGTTCGACGCGGCGCATCCGCCGGAAGAGCGCCATCTGAGCTTCGGTCAGGTGCGCTGCTGCCAGCGCATAATCGACGGGACGGCTGAAGGCGATCAGGGCACGCACGCCCTGGCGCAGCCGGGTGAACGCGCTCATGCCACCCACCTCAGAAGCCGCGCAGCGCCCGGAACAACTGCGACGCCGGCTCGAAGATCAGGAAATTGAGCGGGCTGGGCAGCCCAGGCACGAACGTCAGCAGCAGCAGCGCGAAGAAGATGAACTGGGTGGTGCTGCGATGTTTTTCCCACTCGATCGCCAGCGTCGGCGGCAGCAGGGCGTAGACCATGCTCCAGCCGTCGATCGGGAAGAGCGGCAGCAGGTTGAACAGGAACAGGATGAGGTTGAAGAAGATCATCAGCGACAGGAATGTCAGGATGAACGACGGCAAGCCGATCAGCGTGTTGATCCCGATCAGCCGCATGATGATCCCGGTGATGATCGCCAGCAGCAGGTTAGAGACCGGTCCGGCGGCGACGGCGGCGAACCAGCGCCAGCGGCGGTTTTCGCGCGGCATCCGGTAGGGTGAGATGGGCGCAGAGCCGAGGATGCCGAAGCCGATCAGCGCGAACATCAGCCAGCCCACCCAGTTGATATGCACGAACGGATTGAGCGTCAGCCTGCCCATCCGCTGCGGTTCGGGGTCGCCCATGCGCCAGCCGACGTAATTGTGCGCGAACTCGTGTACGGTCATGCCGATGAGCAGCACCAGCAGCACCGAGAGCAGATATTCCGGGGTGACATTTCCACCAAACAGTAACAAGCGCCCCTCCTGATCCGATACAATGGACGCGGGCGCGCGCCCGGTCACCATTTTGCATGTGCCCAGATTGTACCATGCACGTTATCATTAACCGGGATGAAGAACGGATGAAGAAGACATCATGGTATTCCCCTCTGATGTGCAACTGACGGTCGGCAGCCGGGTTGAGATGCGTAAAGCGCATCCCTGCGGCGCGACCCTGTGGGTCATTTATCGGATCGGCGCAGACATCGGCTTGCGCTGCACGGGGTGTGATCGGCGGGTGCTGATGGGGCGCGCCGCGCTGGTCAAAGGCATGAAGCGCCTGCTCCCCGACGCGCAGCCATACCATGAGGACGGTTCAGTATGAGCAAAAAAATTCTGTTTCTGATGTCCGATACCGGCGGCGGGCATCGCGCGGCGGCGGAAGCGATCGGCGAAGCGCTGGTGCAGCGCTATGGCGCGGATCAGGTGGAGGTCGAGCTGGTCGATGTCTTCCGCGACTATACTGCCTTCCCGCTCAATCACATGCCGGAGTTTTATCCCTGGCTGATCAACCACAGCAAATCATCATGGGGCATGGGTTACAAGCTCTCCAACACGCGGCGCAGCGCCCGTGTGATGAGCCGCGCCATGTACATCACGGGCGAAAAACGCATGAAGCGCATGGTGCGCGAACATCCCGCCGACGTGGTGGTGTGCGTGCATTCCGTCCTCACCCGCCCGGCGTTCGACGCCTACCTGCATTCCGGCGATGAGCGCCCGCCGTTCATCACCGTCGTCACCGATCTCGTCTCGACGCACATGTTCTGGTATGACCGCCGTGTCGAGCGGACGCTCGTGCCGACGCAGGCAGCGTTCGATCGTGGGCTGAAAGCCAACGTCCCGGCGGAGAAGATGCGCGTCACCGGGCTGCCCGTGCATCCGCGTTTCAGCCAGATGCCGACGAAGGCGGAAGCGCGCCAGTCGCTCGGCTGGTCGCCCGACAAGCCGGTCATCCTGATGATCGGCGGCGGCGACGGCATGGGTCCGCTGTACAGGACGGCACGCGCCATCGATGCACGCGGGCTGGATTGCGAGCTGGCGATCATCGCCGGGCGCAACAAAGTGCTGAAGGAAAAGCTGGAAGCCTCTGAATGGAATCAGCCCACCCATATCTACGGCTTCATGAAGGACATCCCCCGCCTGATGGCAGGGGCGAGCATTCTGGTGAGCAAGGCAGGACCCGCCACGATCTGCGAGGCGTGCATCGCCGGGCTGCCGCTCATCCTGTTCGACGCCATTCCGGGGCAGGAGACGGGCAACGTCGAATATGTGGTCCAGAACGACGCAGGCGCATTCGCCCCGTCGTCGCGTCAGGTGGCGGATACGGTGGCGGCATGGCTGTCCGAGGGCGCGGAGGGGCTGGCGAAGCGCGCCGCCAATGCCAGGCGCATCGCCTACCCGAATGCGGTGTGGGAGATCGCCGATGAGGTGTGGGCGCTGGTGGATGCCCCACGCATCGCCAATCCTGCGCGCCGACGCCGCCCGACCCGTCCGTCACGGCTGCTGCGTTTTGTGCCCGCGCGCCGCGCGCGGACGAAATAGACCCGCCTTTATCTTCAGCAGGGAGAGACAGTATGGCACGCAGGACACAACCGGGGCAAAGCTTTCCACTTGGCGCGACGGTGACGCCGCGCGGGGTCAATTTCAGCGTGTTCTCCAAAAATTGCGAGCGCATCGAACTGCTGCTGTTCGACGAGGGGCGCTATGATGCGCCCGCCGAAGTCATCCCGTTCGACCCGAAGAAGAACAAGACGTTTTATTACTGGCATATGTTCGTCCCAGGTTTGAAATCCGGGCAGGTATACGCCTACCGCGTGCATGGTCCGATGATCCCGGAGGCGGGGTTCCGTTTTGACGGTTCCAAAGTGCTGGTCGATCCGTATGCGCGCGGTGTGATCATGGACAACTGGGATCGCGGCGCGGCGACGGTGTACGGCGTGGACAACTGCGCCACTGCGCTCAAGGGCGTGGTCGTCGATTCGTCGGCGTATGACTGGGAAGATGACCGCCCGCTGCACCGCCCGTACAGCCAGTCGGTGATCTACGAGATGCACGTCGGCGGCTTCACCCGACACGAGTCGTCTGGCGTTGCGCCGGAACTGCGCGGGACGTATCACGGGCTGATCGAGAAGATTCCCTATCTGCAGGAGCTGGGCATCACAGCGGTGGAGCTGCTGCCCGTGCAGCAGTTCGACCCGCAGGATAAGCCGTTCACCGCTGCATCCAACTACTGGGGCTATACCCCGTTCGGCTTCTTCGCCCCGCACGCCGCCTATGCGCGCGGCGGCGACCCGCTGGCGGCGGTCAACGAGTTCCGCGATATGGTCAAGGCGCTGCACAAAGCGGGCATCGAGGTCATCCTCGACGTGGTGTACAACCACACCGCCGAGGGCAACGAACACGGTCCCTGGATGAGCTTTCGCGGCTTCGAGAACCGCGCCTACTACATCCTCGCGCCGGACAACCGCTATTACATGAACTATTCCGGCTGCGGCAATTCGTTCAACGCCAATCATTCGATCGTGCGCCGCCTGATCATGGACAGCCTGCGCTACTGGGTGTCGGAGATGCACGTCGATGGCTTCCGCTTCGACCTCGCCTCGGTGCTGTCGCGCGATGAATACGGCGCGCCGCTGGCGAACCCGCCCATCCTGTGGGAGATCGAGTCTGACCCGGTGCTGGCAGGCACGAAGATCATCGCTGAGGCGTGGGACGCGGGCGGCTTGTATCAGGTCGGGTCGTTCATCGGGCATCGCTGGGCAGAATGGAATGGCAAGTTCCGCGATGACGTGCGGAAATTTATCAAGAGCGATCCGGGGATGGTGTCTGCACTGGCGACGCGCATCCTCGCCAGCCCTGACCTGTACGGGACGGGCAGCCGCGCCATCAACCGCAGCATCAATTTCGTCACCTGCCACGACGGGTTCACGCTCAACGATCTTGTCTCGTACAATCACAAGCACAACGACGCCAACGGTGAAGACAACCGTGATGGCGAAAGTCATAACAACAGCTGGAACTGCGGCGTCGAAGGCGAAACCGACGATCCGCACGTCGAGGCGCTGCGCGCGCGGCAGATTCGCAATTTCCTGACGATCACCCTGATCTCGCAGGGCACGCCGATGATCCTGATGGGCGATGAAGTACGCCGCACCCAGCACGGCAATAACAACGCCTACGGTCAGGACAACCCGCTGAGCTGGTTCGACTGGTCGCTGACGGAGCGGCACGCCGGGCTGCTGCGCTTCACGCGCGGGCTGATCCACTTCGTGCAGTCACACCGCATCTTTGGGGAAGAGCAGGGCTGGTCCACGCTGGAGCAGGATCAGCAGATGATGTTCACCTGGCACGGCACACGCCTGCACCACCCGGACTGGAGCAGCGGATCGCGCGCGCTGGCGTTCTCGCTGGGCAACCCGAAGAGCGGGGAATACCTGCACGTGATGATCAACGCCTACTGGGAGGCGCTGCCTTTCCAGCTTCCGCCGCTGGGCGCGGGCGAACGCTGGAGCCGCATCGTCGATACCGCGCTGGAAACGCCGAACGATTACTGCGATCGCGGCAGGCATCAGATCATCACCACCGATGACTATCTGGTCACCGATCACAGCGTGGTCGTGCTGCTGGCGCACCGTGAGGGCACATAGGGCGGATTTTTGCCCACGTGAGGTGTGTCCTGTGAAGCCCGCATCCCCGTCTCGATGGGGGATGCGGGCTTTTTCAGCTCAGTTCCTCAGCGGCTTGCTGGTCTGAAGCATGTGGGCGATGCGCGCCTGAGTCTTTTCATGCTGCACCAGCCGCATGAACGCCGCCCGCTCCAGGTCGAGGATGACCTGCTCATCCACCCAGCCGGGTTCGCTGATCGCGCCGCCCGTCAGGATGAGACCCAGTTCGCGGGCGATGAGCGCGTCGTGTTCGCTCGCCATGCCGGACTCGATGAACCCCTGCACGGCGATGAGCAGGGCAGCATACGCATCGCGCCCCGCCGCCCACACTTTGCCTGCGCGCAGCGGCGTATAGCCATCTGCCAGATGCAGCGCCTCGCGCTTCGCCTCGCCCAGCAGATGTGCCCGGTTCATCACAATGCGGTCTGTCGGAGTGAGGAAGCCCAGCGCACGCGCGCCTTTGGCGCTCTCGCTCACCTTCGCCAGCATGATCGTCTCGAACACGCGCTGGAGGTGGGGCAGCACATCGGCGTTGGGGCTGGACTCGATGACCGGGTTGACGATACGCCGCAGCATCTCCTTGCATCCGCCGCTGCCAGGGATGACCCCGACGCCGACCTCGACCAGACCCGCGTACAGTTCGGCGTGCGCCACCACGCGCGCCCCTGCCATCATCATCTCCGTGCCGCCGCCCAGCGTCATGTTGTACGGCGCGATGACGACCGGCTTGCTGGCGTAACGCAGCCGCTGCGTCGCATCCTGGGCACGGCGGATCATGCCGTCCAACTGCCCCGGTTCGCCGCCCTGCACCGCCAGCATGACCATGAACAGGTTCGCGCCGACGCAGAAGCGCTCTGCCTCGCTGCCCACGACCAGGGCGTCGAAATCGCGCTCCAGATGATCGACGGCGGCGTGCAGCATCTCCACCGAGTCGGCGTCGAGCGCGCTGGCGGGCGCGTGCAGTTCGAGCAGCGCCGCGCCGTCGCCCATGTCGTACAGCGTGGCGCTGCTGTTGCCCGCCACCTTGTGCCCGCCCGCGCGCAGCCGCGCCGCGCTGATCGCCTTCGGGTGCGGCACGAGATCGACGTAACCCGCCGCCTGCGGGCTGTAGAAGCCCGTCACGACGCCGTTCTCACGGCGGTAGAATGTCTCGATGCCCGCCTCCAGCATGGCATGAACCCAGGGCGCGACCGGGCAGCCCGCCGCCTCGAAGCGCGGCACGGTCTCGCGCACGCCGATCGCATCCCAGATTTCAAACGGTCCAAGTTCATGGCTGAAGCCCCAGCGCTGGGCGTTGTCGATGTTCACCAGCGTTTCGGTGATCTCCGGCACACGGTGGCTGGCGTATGCCAGCAGGAAGGCATGATGGCGGAAGAGGAGCTGCCCGGCGCGGTCGTCGCTGTTGATCAGCAGGCGGATGCGTTCGCCCGTGTTCTCGACCTTGCGGTGCGCCGTCACGCTGTCGAAGCGCGGCTTGGTCGGCGGTTGATACTCGAATGTGTTCAGATCGAGCGTCCAGAACTCCTTTTCACCGCCCGCGCCGCGCACCATCTTATAGAAACCCTGACCGCTCTTATTGCCCAGCCAGCCGTTCGCCAGCAGACGGTCGAACAGCGCGGTCGTGCCTGGGTGTTCCAGCACCGTGCGCGCCGGGTCGTGCGGGATGGCGGGGTAGAGGTTGCGCGCCACGCCGACGGCGATGTCGATGCCGACCAGATCGTTCAGGCGAAACGTCGCCGTGCGCGGACGCCCGATCAGCGGACCGGTCAGCGCGTCGATCTCATCGACGGTGAAGCCGTGATCGAGGGCGTCGTTGACCATCTGCATCCCGCTCATCGTCATGAAGCGGTTGCCGATGAAGTTCGGCTCGTCCTTGCACAGCACCACGCCTTTGCCCAGCCGCGTGGTGGCGAAGGCGGTGATCGCCTCGATGATCGCCGGGTCGGTGTCCGGGTGGGGGATGACCTCCAGCAGGTTGAGGTAGCGCGGTGGGTTGAAGAAGTGCGTGCCGAGAAAACGGCGGGTGAAGCTCGCGTCCATGCCTTCGGCGATCGACCGGATCGGGATGCCGGACGTGTTCGTGCTGAGGATGGCATCCGGGCGGACGACCTCGATCAGCTTCGCCATGAGCGACCGCTTGACGTCCAGCCGCTCGACGACGACCTCGATCACCCAGTCGGCATCCGCCAGCAGCGCCAGGTCGTCATCGATCGTGCCCGTGCGGATCAGCGCGAGGTCGCTTTCGGAGAAGAACTGGGCGGGGCGGCTGCTGGCAGCGCGTTTCAGCCCCTCATCGGCGATGGCGCGGCGTCTGGCGGGCGGGTCGCCTGGCTGGGTATCGCGCGCGGCGATGTCCAGCAGCGTCACCTCCACGCCGACGCCCGCCAGCAGCGCGGCGATGCCGCCGCCCATCGTGCCGCTGCCGATCACGGCGGCTTTGCGAATGGCATACTGTGTCATCTTGTTTAAACATCCTTTTTTTCCAAAGTCGCAATCGATCGCATTGTACAGGGCGGGCGGTCACCGCGTGGCGCTGCCCGTCGTGCGCTTTGCACACATCGTCGCACAGCCCGCCGCGTCGGAGACGAAGCCGAAACGGATCGTTTCCGGCGGGCGGGGTTTGCGTGCGATCGTTCAGCCGCCCCAGGCAGCATACTCCGCCGCCGTCGCCGCGATCGCCTCCGGGCTGGGCAGCACCGTCAGGCGGTTGAAGAGCGTGTGCGTCTCGCCAGGCTCCAGCATGACCAGCCGTCCGCTGGCGCGTTCCGCCGCCTGACCGAACGGCAGGCAGTTGCCCGGTTCGATGCCGCTGACGTAGATGCCCTGACGGGTATTCTTCCACTGGGTGAAGTACGGGCTGTAGCGCGTCGCCCAGTCCAGGCGCAGCCCGAACGAGTCGTTGACCAGCGCCACCGACGCCATGCCATCGCGCGGGGTGATGTCGTGGAAGAAGACCTGTTCGGCATAGCGCGGGCTGGGCGCGTCGTATTCGGCGTGGCGGTCGAACCCGGCTTGCGCGGCGGCATCGCGCGCGGTGACCGTGTGCGCGGGCGAGAGCAGGCGCGCCCCGGCGCGGACGAGCGGGTAGCCCAGGTTGATGTGATAGAGGATCATGAACGGCGTCGGCTGGTCGCCGCGATTCTCCACCCGATCTGTCCACGTGAGGACGGGATCGCCGACCGTCAGGGTGTAGGTGCGCTCCAGCCGAAGCTGTTCTTCGAACAGGCTGTTCTCGCTGACGGCGCACGACAGTTCGGCGGTCAGGCGGTCGCGCTCGTCGAACCAGCTGTGCGCGGCGATGTCGTATGCCGCCAGACGGGTGTAGCGCCCGTGCAGATCGCGCTTTTCGCCCGTGTCGGGGTCGGTGTCGGCGGCTCCGGCGTGCGTCAGCCCACACGTGGTGAGCAAGCCGCCGTTGAAGAGGCGCAGCCAGGTGGCGGCGAAATCCGCCGGGATGGGCGACCCCTGTGCCAGCCAGGTGAGCGGTGCGCCGTTCCAGGTGGCGCTGTAGATGTCCATGCCGCGATCGGGCAGCAGGGTGAAGGTGAGACCGCTGCTGTTGTGGGCGTCGATGACGCGCTGACCGTTGGGCAGGGTGGCGGGGCGAAAATCGATGAACTGGCGCAGATCGGTGCTGTGCTGCTGGAGTGCCTGACGGGTGAAGATCATGGTTTTTTTATCCTCAGAAATCCTGTTTTTCCTGTAAATGTCTCTGATCATGCTGCCTGGCGTTACCCATCCCGCTGGGTCAGACGCGCCGCTTCCGGGCGCTGTTTGTAGAACGGGTCGAGCGGGTAGCAGCCGGAGATCATGCCGCTGCGCGGGGCGGTGGTGCAATCGCTGAACGTGCGACAGATCGCCTTGCGCTGGAGGGGCGCGCCGCTCAGCACATCGGCGGGCAGCTCCGGGTAGCTGAGCATCATCCGCCCCAGCCCGATCGAGTCCGCCATGCCCGCGCGCACCACATGCTGCGCCACGTGCGGCAGCCATTCCTGCAAATACGAATAGCCCGACCCGATGATGCACAGCCCAGGATGCGCGCGGCGCAGTTCGGCAGTGACGGCGATCTGTCTAGCGACGCCGTGCAGCGGGTCTTCGGGCGGCTGATAGCCGTCGGATGGGGGGAAGAGCGCCGGGCGCTGGATATGCGGATTGTAGTACGGGCTGCCCGCCGTCAGGCAGACGAGACGGATGTCCAGTTCCTCCAGCAGCGACAGGAAGCGGTGCGGTTCGCTCAGGTCGATGCCCAGTCCGTCGCCGCCGAAGGCATACGGGTAGCGCCCCACCCAGCTTTCCGGCTCGCCGACGCCATCCGCGCTGGGGCGGAAGGGCAGCCAGTCGAAGGCGCTCAGCCGCACGCCGATCGCCAGACCGGGCGCGCGCTGACGCACCCCCGCCACGACCGTCCGCAGGAAGCGGGTGCGGTTGTCGAAACTCCCGCCAAAGCGCCCAGGGCGATCGACCGCGCTCAGGAACTCGTGCCCCAGGTAGCCATGACAATGCTTGATGTCCACGAAGTCGAAGCCCGCGCCCTGCGCCAGCACCGCCGCGCGGATGTAGTCTTCGATCAGCGCATCGATGTCGTCATCGGTCATGACCGCGCCGTCATCGGTCACAGGGTAGCGCCGTTCGAGGATCGGATGACGGTAGAGGATGCGCGGCTCGAAGCGCTTCCTATCGTTGGGGCGGGCGAAGCGCCCGGAATGGGTGAGCTGCAAGCCGACGAGCAGATCGCCTGTCTCGCCGAAGCGTTCGGCGTGCGCCGACACCAGATCGGCGCGCAGCCCGGCGATGGCGGCGGCAGTTGCCTCGCTCATGATCATCTGGTTGGGGTTGGCACGCCCGTCGGGGCGGACGGCGACCGCTTCGCCACCGAAGATCAGCTTCGCCCCGCTGCTGCCGAAACGCCGCCAGCGCCGCCGCACCAGATCGCTGGGCTGCCCGTCCGTCTCGGCGTCCCAGCCCTCCATCGGCAGCACGGTGAAGCGGTTGCCGATGATCCTGCCTCCCGGCAGCAGGTACGGCTGCGCCAGCGGCGACTCCGCACCGCTGAGCAGTGTCTCATCGAAGGGGAGGGATGCGCCGATCTGGTCGAGATGGGCGCGGAAGGCGTCCGGAGTGCGAAGCTGTGCCAGGCGTCGATAGCTCATCGCCCATCCTCCATCAGCGCCGCCAGCCGGTCGAGGATGTCGCGCAGGATGGGCAGGTCGCTCTCCGGGCGCGTGGGGGAACGGGGATGCGTCTGGTCGGTGGCGATCCAGCCGCGCAGCCGAAGGAACTGCGCCGCGCTGTGCTTGTACGCCGGGACGGGCGGGCGGAATGCCAGGAAACCGAGGTACTGAAGCAGGTCATTGAGCGCGTAAAAATCGGGATCGCCCGCCTGCCACAGCGCATCGCGGCGGGCAAAGGCGTCGGGCGCGAAGGTGCTGAGACCGAGCAGGTAATCGCTGCCGTACATCACCATGTCGATCGCCAGATCGTTGCCCGTGAAGACGCGAAAATCCGGGCGGCGGGCATCGCGCAGCGCCAGCCGCTCCCATTCGAGCGCCCGGCTGAGCGAGGAGTGTTTTGCGCCGAGGCACTGCGGCACAGCCATCAGCCCGGCGTAGGTGTCGAGGTCGTAGATCGCCCCGAACGGTGCGAACATCGTCCCCAGCTCGAAACCGATGAATTCCGGCGCGTGTTCGCCGATGCGGGCGTAGCTCTCGACGATGCGCGCGCCAGGCTGCCCCGTCAGCCCATACGACTGAAAGATGACGGGCAGCCCGCCGAACTGATGGATGAGGTCGATCTGCGCACGGTAGGCGTCGAGGTCGAAGGGCGCGCCTGGCTGGTCGGCGATGAACGCCCCGGCTGCAAAGCGTCCGCCGCTGAGCGTCTCCGCCGTGTGCGCCAGGACAGCGCGCCGCTGGTCGGCATCGAGCAGGTTGACGTAGCCGGTGTCCATGTTGACGGCGGGGGTCAGCCCGGCGTCGGCTGTCCGGCGGACGTGCGCGCGAAAGCCGTCCCAGTCGATCGCCCCGTCCGGGGTGAAGGGCAGCAGGATGGCGGACATGCCGGCGATCTTCCGGCGCGGGCGCAGCAGGGTTTCAGGGGCGATCATGATCATTTCCTGAAGTTAAAAAGACCGTTTTGCCCTGATTGTACCGCGCCGCGCCCACGCGCACCACACACATGGGATGACCCTGCATTGCATTCACTGGTTGACGGGAAGTCATCCGGCAGATTGCCCTCCAACGGGCGTAATTTTTTGCCTTTCCCACGCCGATCGGGGATGATCGGGCGCAGCGAATCACCTGACCTGCACGAGAGGACGCCATGCACGACGACCGCCTGTTCTCGCCTGACCCGGCACAGCGCACCATCGCCCGCGCGCTCTACGCCGACATCCGCGCGCTGCCGCTGGTGTGCCCGCACGGGCACGTCAACCCGCGCCTGCTGGCGCACGAACCGTACACGTGGGGCACGCCCGTCGATCTGCTGATCATCCCCGATCACTACATCTTCCGAATGCTGTATGCACACGGCATCCCGCTGGAAGCGCTGGGTATCGCGCCAGGCGACGGCGGCGCATTCGAGCGTGACCACCGCGTCATCTGGCGCACCGTGTGCGATCACTGGTTTCTGTTTCGTGGCACGCCGACAGCGATCTGGCTGCGCGCCGAACTGCGCGATGTGTTCGGGATCGATCTGCCGATCGACGGGGCGCACGCCGACGCGCTCTACGACCAGATCGCTGACAAACTCGTTCAGCCCGCCTATCAGCCGCGCCGCCTGTTCGAGCGCTTCGGCATCGAGGTGCTGGCGACCACCGACGCCGCCACCGACCCGCTGACCGCGCATCAGGCGATCCGCGACTCCGGCTGGGGGGGGCGCGTCATCCCCACCTTTCGCCCCGATGCGCTGGTCAACCTGGATACCGATGGCTGGCGCGATCACCTCGATGCGCTGCGCGCCGCCACCGACATGCCGATCGGCGATTACGCCGGTTTCATCGCCGCGCTGGAGGACCGCCGCGCCTTCTTCAGGTCGATGGGCGCGACGGCGACCGATCACGCTGCCCTGACCGCCCACACCGAGCGGCTGAGCGACGCCGAAGCGGAGGCGATCTTCGCCCGTGCGCTGCGTGGGGAGATCACGCCGGGCGACGCCGCGCGCTTCACCGGGCACATGCTGTTCGAGATGGCGCGCATGAGCAGCCAAGACGGCATGGTCATGCAGATGCACATCGGCAGTTACCGCAACCATCACCCGTCGCTCTATGCCCGTTTCGGGCGTGACATGGGCGCGGACATCCCGGTGAGCGGAGAATTCACGCGCGCGCTGCGACCACTGCTCAGCGCGTTCGGCGCGCACCCCAACCTGACGCTCATCCTGTTCACCCTCGACGAAGCGACGTACAGCCGCGAACTGGCTCCGCTGGCGGGGCACTACCCGGCGCTCAAACTCGGACCGCCCTGGTGGTTCTTCGACAGTCTGAACGGGATGCGCCGCTTCTTCGATGCGGTCATGGAGACGGCGGGGGTGTACAACACCGTCGGCTTCAACGACGATACCCGCGCCTACCCCTCCATCCCGGCGCGGCATGATGTGTGGCGGCGCGCCAGCGCCGACTGGCTGGCGGGTCTGGTGGTGCGAGGCATCGTCGATGAAGGGGAGGCGCACGCGATGGCGCATGATCTGGCGTATCGGCTGGCGCGCGAGGCGTATCGGCTGGGGTGAGGCGAGTCGCTTGCTTTCCCCCTGACCATGATCTATCATAGAACGCATGTTCATCGATTTCACGAAAGGGCGGACGGTCATGGGATTGTCAGCAGAAGCACGGTTCAGCCTGCTGGAGACGCTGCGCGCGCGCTTCGGGCAGCACATGCAGCGTCACCCATCGCTCACCTGGGCGCAGGTGCTGGCGCGCCTCGATGCTCACCCGACGGCGCTGGACGTTCTGAGCGCGATGGAAAGCACGGGCGGCGAGCCGGATGTGGTCGGTCACGACCCCGCCAGCGGCGCGATTACCTTCTTCGACTGCGCCCCTGAAACCCCGCAGGGACGGCGCAGCCTGTGCTACGACCAGGCTGCGCTGGAGGCGCGCAAGACGAACAAACCCGCTCACAGCGCGGTCGGCATGGCGGCGGAGATGGGCGTGACGCTGCTGACCGAAGACGACTATCTCGCGCTGCAGCGCCTGGGCGATTTTGATACTCGAACGTCGAGCTGGCTGCACACTCCACTGGCGGTGCGCGAGCGCGGCGGGGCGATCTTCGGCGATCGGCGCTATGGCAGGGTGTTCATCTACCACAACGGCGCGGACTCCTACTACGCGGCGCGCGGCTTCCGTGCGCGGCTGACGGTGTAAAAAATTTGCCCGGCTCACCGCGTGAACCTTTCGCCGCCCTCCCCGTATTGATCGATCAGAAGGAGAGGGGACTCGGCGGATGATGGAAAGCGATGAGGCGCTGGCGCGCCAGCTTCAGCAGGGCGACCCGGCGGCTCTGGACGCCCTGATCGAGCGCTATCATGCCCCGCTGTTCGGCTATCTGTTCCGGCTGACGGGCGGCGACCGCGCGCTGGCGCAGGAGATGACGCAGGAGGCATTTCTGCGCGCCCTGCGTGGCATACGTGGCTATCACCCCAGTCGCCTGTTCAAGCCCTGGCTGTACGCCATCGCCACTCACCTCGCCCGCGATCACGCTGCCCGCGCCGACACCCGCCGTGTCGTACCCCTGGCGGATGACGCCGACTTTGCGTCGGATGACCCTGCCCCGGACGCTGACCTGATCTCCAGCGAGCGGGCGGCGGCGGTGCGCGCGGCGCTGGCGGCGCTGCCCCCGCATCAGCGCGAGGTCATCCTCCTCTACTTCTACGAGGGGTTGCCCATCCGGGCGATCGCCGACGCCCTGCACATCCCGATCGGGACGGTCAAATCGCGGCTCAGCCTGGGCATGGCGCGGCTGCGGGAAAGGATGCACAGCGATGAAAAGGAAGGATGACGGATATGAACCGGATGCTGACGTGCGCGCATTTCTGGCGGCATGGGATGCGCCCCTGCCCGACCTCGCTGCGCGGCGCGCCATGAGCCGCGCGCTGCGGATCGCCCTGCACATGGACTATGCCAGACGGCGCTGGCGTTTCGCGTGGCGTGTGAGCGCCTGCGCCATCGGTCTGCTGCTGCTGGGCGGCGGCGGTGTGCTGGCGTTCGCCTTCGCCCTGCTCGACGCCGCCGGGGTGATCGGCGCTGGTCGGGTGATGCGCGTCGGTCTCGAACTGCTGCTGCCGATGCTCTTTGGGTTGTGTGCCGCGCTGCTCTTCGCGCCGGACGATGAGCCAACGCTGGAGCTGCTGCTGACCGCGTCGCGCCCGATGCGCTGGATCATCTATGAACGTGGGCTGACCCTCATCGGCATCGCCGGGGCGATCGGCGGCGGTGCGTCGCTCTGGCTGGCGCTGACCGAGCAGGTCGATTTCTGGATGCACCTGCTGCGCTGGCTGCCCCCGGCGGTGGGGGTGGGCGGGCTGGCAGCGTTCGCCTCGCTGTGGGGGCGGCGGTCGAGCTACGGCGTGCTGCTGGTCATCGTGCTGTGCGCGGGCATGGCGATCGGTGGGGAGACGCTGCTGGCGCGCTTTCCATCGCTGTGGGCGCTCGCCATCTACCCGCCGCCATCGGCGTTCACGCCGGAACAATACGCGATCAACCGGGCGCTGCTGTGTGTCATCGGCGCGGTGTGTGCCGCGCTGGTGGTGTGGCGGATGGGAGACAGTGAAGCGCTGCTGGGTGCGGGAGACGAACGACGATGAACATGCGACAGATGATGGCGATCGCCTCGGTCGAGGTGCGGGTGGGCTTTCGACGGCGGGCGCTGTGGCTGATCGCCCTGCTCATGCTGACGGGAATCGTGCTGTTCAGCCTGATCAGCCGCGAGACGCTCAACGCCGGGCGCATCGCCGTCCCGGACGGCGTGAGCGAAGTGGTGGTATACGGCGACCTCATCCCGCCGGGCGGCGACCCGGAGATCGAGGCGAGCCTCCCGGAATGGCTGCGCCCCGTCTCCATTCAGGGCTTGCAGCGCACCGCATCCGCCTTCACTGCGCTGCTGGCGGGCACGGTTATCATGACCGTCGGGATCATCCTGTTCATGAGCGAGAGCATCCCGATCGACCGCCAGCACCGCGTGCAGCCGCTCATCGACGCCGCCCCGGTCAGCCGGGCGACGTGGCTGACGGGCAAGCTGGTCGGCGTGTGGCTGGGGACAGGGGCGGCAGCAGCGCTGGCGTGTGTCATCGGCGGCGCAGCGGCGTGGGCGATCCTGGGTGAATTCGATCTGCGGCTGTACGCGCTGGTGAGCGCCGCGTTCACACTGCCGCTGCTGCTCATCAGCGGGGCGCTGGCGGTGCTGGTCGCCAGCCCGGTCGGGTCGCGCAGGCTGGCGGTGCTGGTTGGGCTGCTGACCGTGCCGATCGCGCTGATCGGCCTGTCGTGGGCGCTGCCGTCGCTGGGCGGGCTGGGGGTGTATCTGGAACGGGCGTATGGGCTGCTGCTGCTGATCGACCTGAACGCCGACGGGGTCGCGCTGACGAGCATCAGGCTGCGCGATGCGCTGCCGCTGCTGGTGGGGATCCCACTGGCGGCGTGGATGGCTGCCTGGGCTTGGGCACGCTGGCGCGAAGCACGATGAACGGGCGAGGAGGAGCGATGATCGCCATCGAGGGACTGATCAAGCGGTATCGACGGGGCGCACCCGCGCTGGACGGTGTGACGCTGACGATCGGGGGCGGGCTGTTCGGTCTGCTGGGCGCGAACGGCGCGGGCAAGACCACGCTGATGCGCATTCTGGCGGGCGTGCTGCGCCCCACAGCCGGGCGGGCGGAGGTGTTCGGCGCGGACGTGCGTTCATCAGCGGGGCGGGCGGCGGTGCGCGCCATCCTCGGCTATCTGCCGCAGGAACTGGGTCTGCCGCCCAACCTGAACGCCTACGAATTTCTCGATTACATGGCGATCCTGAAAGGCGTCAACCGCTCCGAGGCGCGTCGGGCGCAGATCGCCCTGCTGCTGGAGCAGGTCGGGCTGAGCGACGCCGCGCGTAAACCGCTGCGGACGTATTCCGGTGGGATGAAGCGGCGCATCGGCATCGCGCAGGCGCTGCTGGGCGATCCGCGCCTGCTGATCGTCGATGAGCCGACGGCAGGGCTGGACCCGGAAGAGCGCATCCGCTTTCGCAACCTGCTGATCGATGCCGCGCGCGACCGGACGATCCTGCTCTCGACGCACATCGTCGAGGACATCAGCCAGAGTGCGCGTGAGCTGGCGGTGATGCGGCGCGGACGGGTGCTGTGGCACGGGGCGTCGGCTGATCTGGTCGAGCGGGCGCGCGGGCATGTCTGGCTGGTGAGCGGCGACCGTCCGCCGGAGGGGATGACGGTGGTCAGCACCTGGGCGGAAGGCGGGTATCGCGTCGTGGGGGAGAGCGCGCCGCCTGGCGGTAGCCCCGCCCAGCCGACGCTGGAGGATGGTTACCTGTGGCTGATGCGCGGCGGATGAATGCGTGCCCAAAATGGAGTGTGTCTGCAAACCCGTTCTGGCGTGTGCCTGCGCCAATCTCACCCCGGAAATGTGGCGGTTTCCTACGCCTCCCCATCGGCGTGGGGTGGTTGAGCGCAACGTGACAAGGTGAGGTAAGATCATTTGCAGACACACCCTAAAACCGGAAGGACTGAAAGGGGCACAGGGCGGACGACGCAGACGTCGTCCCTACGGGTGCGGGGTGAAGACAATGCCGTCGCCAATCTCACCGCGGAAATGTGGCGATTGAGCGCAGCGAAACGGGGTGAGGTCGCCAGTGCAGGCGCACCCCAACCTCGATTGACTGGCAATCAGGCGTGATAGCCTATGTAACACAAGTAGGGGCAACCCGGTGGGTCGCCCAGACGCCGACGCCTCAGGCGCGTCTCCACCACAGGATGAACGTTCAATGACCCAATACCGCGCCGCCCTGATCGGGCTGGGCAAATCGGTCGGCAACCCCCTCGATGCGCTGCGCGCGCTGAGCGACCGCGTCACGCTGACCGCCGCCGTCGATGTCGATGCTGACCGCGCCCGTGCCGTGTGCGCTGCGCACGGCATCCCGGCATGGTATACCGACGTGGACGCCATGCTGCGCCGCGAACAGCCCGATCTGGTCATCATCGCCACGCCGCCCGCCTCGCACGTCGCGCTCTGCACCGCCGCGCTCGAAGCCGGGGCGTGGGCGTGGTGCGAAAAGCCGCTGTGCGCGTCGCTGGCGGCGTTCGATGCGCTGAGCGCGGTCGAGGCGCGCACCCGGCGCTTCATCAGCACCGTCTTCCAGTGGCGCTTCGGTTCGGCGGCGAAGCATCTCAGGGCGCTCATCGCGGCGGGCGCGCTTGGCAAGCCACTGGTGGCGACCTGCCACACGCTCTGGTATCGCCCGCAGGCGTACTACGAAGATGACTGGCGCGGCAGGTGGCGCACCGAGTTCGGCGGACTGACCATGACGCTCGGCATCCACCTCAATGACCTGCTCCTCTGGCTGCTCGGCGACTGGGAGGAGGTGAGCGCCATGACGGGCACGCTCGACCGGGCGATCGAGGTCGAGGATGTCTCGATGGCGTTGGTGCGTTTCGCCAACGGCGCGCTCGGCACGGTGAGCAGTAGCGTCCTCTCTCCGCGCCAGCACAGCTATCTGCGCCTCGATTTCCAGCGCGCCACCGTCGAGGTCAGCGCCGTCTACCGCTATACCAACGCCAACTGGACGGTCACCGCGCCGGACGGGGCGGTCGATGAGGCGGCGTTGGGTGCATGGGCAGCGCTGACGGAGGATGTGCCCAACGACCACGCCGCCCAGCTGCGCGATCTGCTCGATGCGATGGACGCCGGCGTCCGCCCGCCGGTCAGCGGCGAAGAAGCGCGCCGCATCCTGGAGTTCAATGCCGCGCTCTACAAGTCGGCGTTCACCGGGGCGCGCGTCCGGCGCGGGGAGATCACCCCGTCCGATCCGTTCTACCACGCCATGCACGGCGGCGCGCCGTGACGCCGATCGGCTTCGCGGCGGTGGGTGCGGCGCATCCGCACGCATACGCGCAGATCGATGCGCTGCTCAGCGCCGGGGCGCGGCTGGTGGGGTTTTACGACGAGTCGGCGGCGGTATGCGCTCGTTTCGCCGCCCGCTATCCCGATGTGCCGATCGCGCCCGTCGAACGGATGATCCTCGACGACCCGCAGGTAGCGTTGGTGGTCGGCACGGTGCAAAACGATCAGCGCGCCGCACTGGGCATCCGCGCCATGCAGCACGGTAAGGATTACCTGTGCGCCAAACCCGGCTTCACCACCCTCGACCAGCTCGACGCGGTGCGCCGGGTTCAGGCGCATACCGGGCGCAAATACCTGGTCTTCTTCAGCGAACGGCTGACCAGCCGGGCGACCGTCCGCGCGCTCGAACTGGTGCGCGCCGGGCGCATCGGGCGGGTCATCCAGACAATCGGCTTGGGTCCGCATCGGCTGGCGCAGGCGGAGCCGCGCCCGGCGTGGATGTTCAGCCTGGCGGCGTATGGCGGCATCCTGAACGACCTGGCGAGCCACCAGATCGACCAGTTCCTGACCTTCACCGACAGTGCTGACGCGGAGATCGTGAGCGCGCAGATCGGGCGGGCGAAGGCGGGTGCGCCGCCGGACTGGGACGATTTCGGCGATCTGCTGCTGCGGAGCGACCGCGCGACGGGCTACATCCGCGTGGACTGGCTGACGCCTGACGGTCTGCCGACGTGGGGCGATGTGCGGCTGATCGTGCTGGGGACGGAGGGGACGATCGAGGTGCGGAAGAATATCGATCTGGCGGGACAGCCAGGCGGCGATCACCTGCTGCTGACCGACCACGCCGGCGTGGAGCGGATCGACTGCCGGGAGGTGGCGCTGCCGTTCGCCGCCGACCTGCTGGGGGATGTGGCGGCGCGGACGGAACGCGCGATGTCACAGGGGCACGCCCTCACGGTCAGCGGGCTGGCGCTGCGCGCACAGGCGGAGGCGGTGCGGGTGGGGTTGGGGTGACCACCCGCACCTTGCGCTGCGCGCCGTTTGGTATTACCATCGTCGGCATCGATTTCATAGGAGTATGAACGGGAGTCGGCATGTTTCAGGTCACAGCAGGCGCACAGGTCAATCTCTCCGCGTTGGGGCGCAGGCTGCTCAACACGCTGGGTGACATCCCATCGACGTTTGAAGCCACCGCTCAGCAGATCTGCCAGATCGTGCAGCGGGAGATCGTCACCCCTGACGGTCAGCCATTGTTCGCGCTCGTCCGCGTCTACCGCCTCACCCACCCCGACGAGATGCCCGCTGACCTGCGCGCCCTGGGCGGCGGCGAGGTCAGTTACAGCATGGCGCTCATGGGCAGCGCCGGGGTGGAGCCTGCCTGGAACAGCCGCCACACCTCGACCGGGCACAAGGTCGTGCCGATGACGACGGACACCAGCCTGATGATGCGCGCCGCCGTGCGCCAGCTCGCCCTCGATGTCGGCGTCGAGATGCCGCTGCCCCCCTCGGTGACGCCAGAGATGACCAATGAACCCATCGTGCGCGTCTTCTATGTCGCGCAGGCGGCGGGCAGCCCGCTCATCCCGGCACAGGATTTCGTGCGCGATTACGGGGTTCAGTCGGTCATCGGACTGGGGTCAGGTTTCGTTTCCAAATCGGCGTTCTTCATGCCGATGTTCTCCCGTCTGCCGATCGAACCGGCGATGATCGATGGGTTCTCGGTGCTGACCTCGTTCGTCGGCGCGCTGCTGGCGCAGTATGACCACCCTGATCGGCTGTGGAGCGCTCATGCTGCTCAGTGATTACGTCTGGTCGCGCAATCCGCGCGGGATGCACGTCTACAGCATCTTTCAGTCGCCGCTGCTCATCGAGCGCTACGCGCAGATGCGGGCGGGCTGGGCGAAGCTGATCGCCGTCGATACAGGCTACATCGACGACGTGCGCGGGCTGCTGGAACGGAATATCACCCCGTGTGTGCGCCTCTACCTGGCAGAAGCAGGCGCAGCCCCGTTCACAAGCAACTGGCGTGCGCTCACCGATCTGTTCGCCCGCGCCGGGGTGCGCTGGTTCGAGTGGTACAACGAGCCGAACCTGGGCATCGAGTGGCCCCCCGGAACCGTCCCTGACTGGCGGCGCACCGACGACATGATCAAGCCGCTGATGGACAACTGGCTGCTGTTCGCGGAATACGTGGTCAGCATCGGCTGTTACCCCGGCTTCATCTCGCTGGCTGAGAGTACAGATGTGCCGTTCGCCGCCGTCCCGTGGATGGACGCCATGCTGCGCTATCTGGCGGACAACCACTTCGAGCGTTTTCAGCGCGTGCTGGCGAACGGCGCGTACTGCGCCACCCACCCCTACATCCTCAATCACTGGTATCAGACGCCGCTCGGCGGGTCGCCCGTCAGCGCACGGGGGATGGATGCGGTCAATGCCCGCGAACCCGGCTGGCATTTCGAGTATCCGTATGACCCGCGCCAGCAGTCGTTCGACCCAGGTCGCACGGTGTACGGCGGTACGGCGGAGACGCCCTGGGGCGATCCCGTCGGCTTGATCGCCATGGGGCGGATGTTCAACGAACGCTGTGCCCAGTGGTTCGGGACGCAGGCGATCCCGGTGCTGGGCACGGAAGGCGGCATCTACCCATTCGCGGGCGGGGTGTATCAGCAGGACAACCGCTACCCGGCGTATGACGAGCGCAGTCAGGCGGAGGGGACGGTCGCCATGTTCGAGTGGATCGCGCGGCAGGCTCCCCCCTGGATGTTCGGCGTGGCGCTGTGGAAAGAGGATGAGTACTGGACGTTCGAGGGGGGGACAGCGCGCGCCATCACCCGCCTCGCCGAGACGCCGGTCGTGTTCAAGGATGTGCTGCCCATCGAGACGATGGGCAGGGCGACGACCGTGCCGACGGCTGTCCCGTTCGGACCGGGACCGATTCACGGCGCGGCGGATTTTCACATGGTCATCCTCGCGCCTGGGCTGGAGTCGTCGTGGTTTTTCGACACCGCGCGCGCCTACTGGGATACGTTTCGCCCGATCGTCACCACCATGCCTGAACTCATCGACTACGTGCCCAACAGCCGCAGCCTGGCTGCGACCGTCATCACGCCGCCGGAACTGGTCGAGACGATGCAGCGGGCGATCCGCGATCGCTTCCGCTATGTCTATTTCGACCTGATCGTCGCCAGTGACCCGATCCGCGTGCGTGAAACGTTCGATGGACGGGTGCAGCGCGGGCTGCGCTTCGGCTGAGTCGGCTGGTGCGGGGTGGATTTTCATCCGCTCACTCCAGCCCGGCGAACAAGGATCATCCCCGACCAGTCAGCCTGTTGAAGGAGCAGACTTATGCCGTATCGCATCATCGAGTACATCCCGGATCAGGTCCTGCTGCTGCAAACGTGGGGGCTGATCACCGCAGCCGAAGCGGACGCCTTCAACCGCGAAGGGATCGCTTATCTGGAGCGCACATCCGCGCCCGTCATGCACTGGATCGCCGACATCCGCCAAGCCAGCATCGACCATCACGATCTGCGCGACATGGCGAAGCATCTGAGCGGGCTGCGCCACCCTAAACAGGGGTGGCAGTTCGTGATCAGCGACAGCCGGCTGTTCACCTTCTTCTCGTCGGTGGTGGTGCAGTTGGTCAAGGGCGATACCGGGCGGTATTTTTCCACCAGCGACCCGGAAGCGGTGCGCGAACGGCTGGCGCGCCTGCTGCCGGATCAGGTCATCCCGCCCATTCCGGTCATCGAAGGGGTGGATGTGCCGTAGCAGATGCGCCCCGCGTCGATCGGGGTACAATGGAGGGCATAATCCCGATCGGCGCAGCAGGAGCCACCCCACCCGTGACCCAACCTCTTCACCACTGGACACTTGGCTATGTCTCTCGCGGCGCGGGCGATGTCCCCGGCACACAGGTCGCGCTCTACCGTCTGTCCGACCTGGTGAGCAGGGGGTTCATCCCTGCTGCCGCCGGGCGCGGGCTGCTGCTCGACGCCCGCCTGTACGATCTCGTCTGGCAGCTCACCTGGGCAGACGACGAACCCACGCCCGACGAAGCGCTGCCCGAACGCATCGGCGGGGCGCAGGGCTTCGTGGTGTTCATGCATGGCTGGACGGGTAACCACGCGATCTGGGAGAGCATCCCCGGCTTGGTCGTCACCAGTGATAAGCGGCTGATCGCCCTCAGCGTCGATCACAACGGCTTTGGCGGTTCCACCTTCATCGACAATACGCCGTCACTCGAACACTGCAACCCGCCCACCGCCATGCGCGTCATGGAGAAGCTGATCGACGTGCTGAAGGTGCGCCGCCAGCCTGGGCAGCCCAACCCGAAGGTGGTCAATTTCGTCGGACACAGCATGGGCGGTGCGGCGCTTTTTTACCTCAACCCGATGAACTGGCGCGCCGGAGAAGAGACGCGCCTGGCGATCGCCCCGGCGCTGCTGCTGGATGACGACATGAAGCGCATCTTCTTCACTGCGCTGGGCATCGGCATCGGCATTGTCAACCGTCTGGGCGTGTTCGAGGTGGTGGAGCGCGCCATCAAACCGGGCATGATCGAGGCGGTGTGCGCCGGGGCGAGCATGAATGTGCGCGCGCTGCACGCGCGTCAGTACGAGCAGACGCCGCGCGGCACGATCGCCGCGACTTTCATGGCGATGGGGCTGCTGAACAACCGTGACATCGCCCCGCAGTGGGAGTTGATGCGCGTGACGCTCGGTCACCGCGACACGCTGGTCGGTCTCGTACCGATGATCGACCTGCTCAGCGATCTGGAGTTCCCGGCGGCGAACCTGCGCGTCGTTTCCGGGTCGCACTACCTGTTCAGCGTCGGACCAGAGGCAGTGCTTCAGCACGCCCAGAACCGGGAACTGGTGGTGCAGGACATCCTTGAGCTGCACGAACGCGCTTATCAGCTTCAGCGCACAGGCTATCGGGTAGGGTGAATATAAACAGGGCGCAGCAGGCTCTGCTGCACCCTGAAAGATTGATCGTATTGTTCTGCTGGCTGACCGGTCAGCGCTTGGTGTAGGTGGGCGCTTTACGGGCACGCTTGAGACCAGGCTTCTTGCGTTCCTTCACACGCGGATCGCGCGTGACCAGCCCTGCCTGGCGCAGCGTGCTTTTCAGTTCCGGGTCGAGTTCGAGCAGTGCCCGCGCCAGCCCCAGGCGGATGGCGTCGCGCTGCCCGCTGATGCCGCCGCCCATGACATGCACGCTCACATCGTACGTGCGTTCCTGCCCGATCAGCGTCAGCGGCTGGATCATGATCTCATAATCACCCGCGCGGGGCAGGTATTCCTGCGCCTCTTTGTCGTTGATCGTCATGCGCCCCGTGCCGCCGGGGAAAATGCGGACGCGCGCGGTCGATTCCTTGCGCCGTCCAACGCCTTCGTAGTATTGGGTCGCCATCGTGTTTATTTGTCCTCGCCAAACGTGAGCGGCTGCGGCTGCTGTGCCTCATGGGGGTGTTCCGCCCCGGCGTACACGCGCAGTTTGCGGATCATCTGATGACCGAGCGCGCTTTTGGGCAGCATCCCCTTGACCGCATCCTCGATCGGGCGGGTGGGGAAGCGCTTGAGCTGATCGCGCAGGGTCGTCTCCGTCAGACCGCTGTTGTAGCCGGAATGACGGTAGTACATCTTGTCGTCCATGCGGTTGCCGGTGACGGCGATCTTGTCCGCATTGATGACGATGACGAAATCGCCCGTGTCCAGATTAGGGGCGAACATCGGCTTGTGTTTGCCGCGCAGGATCGGCGCGATCTGAGAGGCGAGACGCCCCAGCGTTTGACCCTCCGCGTCCACAATCCACCACTTGCGTTCGATGTCCTGTGGGGACGGTGTATAGGTTCTGTGTGCTTTGACCTTCATCACAAATTCCCTGTCAGCGCTTCTGCGGGCGTCTCTCCCGCCGGATAACGCACATATACCAGATTCAAGCCCTGCGGCGGCGCTGTGTTCAGCCCACCCGGTATGACCGCGCTTGCCAGCAGCGCGCCAATCCACTCCATCGGCTGGTGACCGCGCCCCACCGCCACCATCGCCCCAACCATGCGCCGCACCATGTGCTTCAGGAAGGCATTTGCCTCCACATGATACGTCCACACCGTTTCACTTTCCAGCCCGCCTGCCCGCCGCGCCCATTCAGAGCGCGTCACCGAGCGGAGAGTGGTTTCGCCTGGGCGCATCGCCGTGCCAAAACCGGCAAAATCGTGCAGCCCGATCATCTGCGCTGCTGCATCCGCCAGCGCCCCTTCATCCATCTCTCCGGCGATCTGCCATGCCCGATCGCGCAGCAGCGGGTCGCGCGTGGGGGCAGTGATGACCGTGTAGCAGTAGCCGCGCGCCAGAGCGTCGAACCTCGGATGAAAGCCCGGCGCCGCTTCAGCCAGATCGCGCAGGGCGATGTCGGGCGGGAGGTGGGCGTTGAGCGCGCGCAGCAGGGTCTCCGTGTCGTGTCCCCAGACCGCATCGAAGGCGATCACCTGCCCGCTGGCGTGGACCCCGGCGTCGGTGCGTCCTGCCCCGATCACCGTCACAGGCGTCCCGGTCACCCCGGCGAGGGCATTCTCAACCGCACCCTGCACGGTGGGCACACCCGCCGCCTGCCGCTGAAACCCCTGGTACGCTGTGCCGTCGTATGCCAGCGTACCCCGATAGCGAGTCATCGCGCCGGGCTATTTTGCCGCTTCGTCGCGGTCAACCAGCTCCAGCAGCACCATCTCAGCGGAGTCGCCATGACGCGGCTCCAGCTTGTAAATGCGGGTATAGCCGCCCGCCCGATCCTTGTAGCGCACCGCCAGCGTGTCGAACAGCTTGCCGACCAGTTCACGGTCGTTGTTCAGGCGGCTGCCGGCAATGCGCCTGGCGTGAACACCGCGTGCGGGATCAGGGTGTGCCAGCCCGCGCTTGGCGGTGGTGATCAGCTTCTCGACGTAACCGCGCACGAATTCGGCTTTGGCGCGGGTGGTCTTGATGCGTTCCTTCTGCAGCAGGGCGATCGCCAGAGCGAGGCGAAGCGCCTTGCGCTGGGCGGTGTTGCGCCCCAGATACTTGCCATGTACACGATGTCGCATCGCTCTACCTCACTCGATCTCGGATGTGGTTGAATAGTCGGCTTCCGGCGGGATGAATTTCTTCTCTTTGAGCTTCTGCACCAGCTCTTCCAGCGACTTTTCGCCGAAATTGCGGATCGCCAGCACCGCCTCCGAACCGCGATTCAGCATGTCCAGCACATCCCCGACGGTGGTGATGCCGGTGCGCTTGAGCGAGTTGAACACGCGCACGCTCAGGTCAAGCTCTTCGATCAGCTTCTCATGCGCGGCGTCGTTCGTGCGGCGGATGGGCAGGTCGTCCTCGCGCCGATCGCCTGCCAGGTATTCGCTGCTGTCTGCCGCCACGCCCATGATGCTCAGGTGCTTCATCAGGATCTGCGCGGCTTCCTTCAGCGCCTCGTTGGGGAACATCGTCCCGTCCGTCCAGATTTCCAGCGTCAGGCGGTCGTAGTTGGTGCGCTGGTCGAGGCGCGCCGGGTTGACGGTGAAATTGACGCGGCGGATCGGGCTGAAGATGGCATCGACCGGCAGTTCGCCGATTGGCAGGCGGCGACCGCGCTCTTCCGCCATGCTGTAGCCGCGCCCAGCCTGCACCTCAAACTCCATCTCGATGTGGGCATCGGGCGAGTCGGCGGTGAACAGATACAGGTCGCTGTTGATGATCTCCACTTCAGACGGCGCAACGATGTCTGCCGCCGTCACCGTGCCTTCGCCGCGATGGTCGAGGCGGAGGCGCGCATCGGTGACGTCATACAGGCGCAGGCGAAGCTGCTTGACCTGAAGGATAAGCTGCGTCATGTCTTCGCGCACGTGCGGGATGGCGCTGAACTCGTGATGCACGTCCGACACGCGGATGCTGGTCACCGCCGCGCCGGGCAGCGACGACAGCAGCACACGGCGCAGGGCGTTGCCGAGCGTCTGCCCGTAGCCGCTCTCCAGTGGTCCGATGTGGAACCGACCGTAATTCCGGGTGCTGGCATCGCTTTCCACTTTGTGCGGCAGCACCATGTTGTTAATGATCATCGTCTCACGCCTCCCTGAACATGGCGTATACTCGTGCTGTGGTTACGGGCGATCAAAAAACGCCCAGCCTGTACGATTGTCAAATCAGCGCGAGGATCAGACGCGGCGTTTCTTGGGAGGGCGCACGCCATTGTGCGCGACGGGCGTCAGGTCGGTGATCGAGCGCACCTTCAGCCCGCTTGCCTGGATCGCGCGGATCGCAGCTTCACGACCGGGACCCGGACCCTTGACGAACACATCGACTTCCTGCATCCCGTGCGTCTGCGCGGTTTCGGATGCAGACTGTGCCGCCATACGCGCTGCATACGGCGTACTTTTGCGGCTACCCTTGAAACCAGACGACCCCGCACTCGCCCACGACACCACATTGCCCGACTGATCGCTCAGCGAGACGATGGTGTTGTTGAACGTGGCGAAGATATGCGCCTGACCGTAGGGAATATTCTTGGTGGACTTTTTGGGCGCGCCGCGGCGACCGCCGGACGAGCCACGCTTAGCGGGTGTGCGTGCCATAGTGCCTTGTCAACTGCTCCTTATTATATCCGGGTGCATACACGCCCGATGGCAGACCATGCGCCACCGGGCGATGAGGTGATCGTGCTGCTTTCCCATGCCACTCCCGACATCGCTGCCGGGGAACTGCCGGGTTTATTTCTTGGCGCCGCGCCGACGACCACGCCCTGGCACGGTCTTCTTGATGCCCTTGCGCGTGCGCGCATTGGTGCGCGTGCGCTGCCCGCGCACGGGCAGGCTGCGGCGGTGACGCAAACCACGATACGCGCCGATCTCGCTCAGGCGCTTGATGTTGAGCTGCACCTGACGGCGCAGATCACCCTCGACGGTGATATTGCCGGAGATGGCATCGCGCAGCGCCTGCACCTGCGCTTCAGTCAGGTCTTTGACGCGCACGCTGGGATCGATGCCCGTCTGCGCCAGCAGTTTCTGGCTGGTCGTCCGACCGATGCCGTAGATATACGTCAGTGAAATCACCACACGCTTATCGCGCGGGATGTCCACACCTTCAATACGCGCCATACCCTTGCCAGTCCCTCAATCTCTACGCGATGCCAGAAAAAAACACTCTACCCCTGGCGCTGCTTGTGCTTGGGGTTCGTGCAGATGATCATGACGTGCCCTTTGCGCTTGATCACGCGGCACTTGGGGCAGCGCACCTTGACCGATGCCGAAATACGCATGATTGTCTGTCGCCTTGCACTATGCGATCTGAACAGACGCAGAATTGTAATGCGTTACGTCTAAATCGTCTATGGGGAGTTTTGTGCCCTCTCCCACACCTCTCACCGCCCGAAGTAGGGCAGCGCGATCATGACGATGTTCACCACGATCTGGCATACCCATGCCGCTGCCAATCCATTGCGCTGGCGCACATAGGCGTACATCACGTTGACCAGCACCAGTACGATGCTGATGATCACCGCCACCACCGGGTAGCGCCCGACCTCCAGCATCGGCAGGAACAGCACCAACGCCCAAAGGCTGCTCATCCCGCCGGAAACCCACAGCGAACGCCGTGCCTGCACCACCCCGCGAAAGAAGAGTGTTTCCGCCAGCGGTTGGGTGAAGACGATCAGTGCCAGCATCGCCCCTGGTGGCAGCACGAGCTGATCGCCGGGCACGCCAACGGTGAAGAGCAGCCGCGCGGTGGTGGTTAGCGTTTCGCCGCCCACCAGCAGGATGGGTGCGCCGAGCATCAGCCCGAACACCACCCCCCACACCAGATTTTCGATCCCCTCCTGTTCAATCCGCATCACCCCGCCGAGCAGCCACGCCGCCACGCCGAAGAGCGCCATCAGCCCCCACGCGAGGGCATAGCGCAGGTCGGCATTGACGGGGATGAGCGGCGTCAGCCCGATCGCCAGCGCCAGCACGAGCAGATAGCCGAAAAACGAATCGCCACTGCCGCGCGTGGGCTGGGCATCTTCCGGTTCAGCATCCGGTTCGGGCGGCACATCCGCAGGAACGGGGATGGGAGGCAGTGCTTCGCTCATCGGCTCAGTCCGCAGCGCTGGCGGCGCGATCGCGCCCGCTCAGCAGGGTGTGCATAGCATCGATGATGTAAGGCACATGCTCCGGCTTGATCCAGTAGTGGGTGACGAAGCGGAAATGCCGCCCGCTGCGGTGATAGGCGAAAGTGAGGATGTTGTACTCATCCTTCAGCCGTTCGCTCAGCGCTTCAGGGGTGATCGGCGCGTCCTCCGTCAGCCGGAAGAAGAACATGTTGGTCTGCACCGTGTCGAGGTCGATCTCGACATGCGGCAGCCCGGCGAGCCCTTCCGCCAGGGCGCGCGCGGTGGCGTGATCTTCATGCAGGCGCGGCACGATGGTGTCGAGCGCCACCAGACCTGCCGCCGCCAGCACTCCTGCCTGACGCATCCCGCCGCCGAAGCTCTTGCGAATCTTGTGCGCCCGGCGGATGAAATCGCGCGAGCCGACGATGACCGACCCGACCGGGGCGCACAGCCCTTTCGACAGGCAGAAGGTCACGCTGTCGGCATCGGCGCACAGCTCAGCCACCGACGTGTTGAGCGCGGCAGCGGCGTTGAAGATGCGCGCGCCGTCGATATGCAGCGCCAGACCGTGTTCGCGGGCGATCGCCGCCACCTGAGCGATGTAACCCGCCGGGACGGGCGCGCCGCTTGCTCCGCCGTGCGTGTTCTCCAGACAGATCAGCCTGGTGATGGGCATGTGTTCGTCGTCATCGCGGATGGCGGCGCGAATGGCGTCGATGTCCATCGTGCCATCTTTGCGGACTTCGAGCGTGTGTGGGTGAATGCCACCGTAAGCCGCTGCGCTGCCCACTTCGTAGCGGAAGATGTGCGCCTGTTTGCCCAGGATCATCTCGTCGCCGCGCCCGCAGTGCGCCAGCACCGAACACAGATTGCCCATCGTGCCGCTGGCGACGAACAGCGCCGCTTCCTTGCCGAACAAAGCAGCCGCGCGTTCCTGAAGGGCGTTGACCGTCGGGTCTTCCCCGTAAACATCATCGCCCAGAAGGGCGTTCGCCATCGCCTGGCGCATCTCCGGCGTGGGCTGGGTGACGGTATCGCTGCGAAGGTCGATCATCTGCATGGCGTGTCGGCGCTCCTGTATGGGTGCGGGATTACGGGACTGATTGTACAACAGAGCGCGCATCATGCAGATGTCCGCGTTACAATAAAGTCATGACAACCGTGACGCTCTCCCATGTATCCAAACGGTTCATCACAGTGGATGATGTGCCGCTGACGGCGATCGACAACATCTCGCTCAAGGCAGCATCGGGCGAGGTGATCGCCCTGCTCGGTCCGTCGGGCTGCGGCAAATCGACGCTGCTGCGCCTGATCGCCGGGCTGATCCCGCCGGACAGCGGCGAAATCCTGTATGACAACACGCCGCTGGGCGAGATCGACCGCCGTGACCGGGGCATCGGCTTCGTGTTTCAGGATGGCGCGCTCATGCCGCACTGGATCGCCGAGAAGACAGTCGGCTTCTTCCTGTGGCTGCGCGGGCGGGAAGGGGAGATTCCGGCGCGGATGCGGCGCATCGCCGAGATCACCGGCTTCGGCATCGAAACGCTGCTGGCGCGCCGCCCCGGTCAGCTTTCCGGCGGCGAACGTCAGCGCGTGGCGATCGCGCGTGCCCTGGCGCGCGATCCGCGCCTGTTCCTGTTCGACGAACCGTTCAGCAGCATCGACGCTGCGCTGCGCCAGCACGCCAGGCTGGAGCTGCGCCGTCTGCTGCGTGAGTTCCCGGTCACGTCCTTCTACGTCACCCATGACCAGCATGAGGCGATCGCCATCGCCCAGCGCATCGCCGTGATGCGCGCCGGACGCATCGAGCAGATCGGCGATTACGCCACCCTGTACGACAACCCACGCAACCTGTTCGTGGCGCAGTTCATCGGCACGCCGACCATCAACCTGCTGGACGGCACGGTGCGCGATGGGCACTGGCACAGCCCCACTTTCGGCGCATACCCCATTCGTCACGATCTGGCGGAAGGCGCGCGGGTGATCGGCGGTGTCCGCCCGGAGGCATTTCAGGTGCGGCGCGAGGGCGATGGGGCGGCAGCGCGCGTCGAGTCGGTGACGGAGATGTACGCCGATCGCGCACAGATCGCTGAGATGGTCAGCGAATACGACCGCTGGACGGTGCGCGTCGCTGCTGAGGTTGGGCTGCGCGCCGGAGAGGTGGTGCGCTGCACATTGCCCGCTGAAGCGCTGCTCTACTTCGACCCACACAGCGAAGCGCGGATCGGCTGAATCGAATATAAACCACGCTGTGGTCAGATCATTTGCGGACGTGCCCTGAGAACCCCCACACCCTGTATTCGCTTGGTGTCGAAAGCAGTTCAGGGTGTGGAGAGGGAGCCACGCTCATCGCGGCTTGTTGGGCATGGGCGGTTTGGGGCGTCTGGGCGCAGGGGTTTCTGCGCTGGGATCAAGGTATGAGAAGTGCATCCACAGGTACTGCTCGACGGAAAGGGCTTCGCTGTTCCTGTCTTCTTCGATGTCTGTGCCTTCAGTGTGTCTGGTGGATTTGCGCAGGGGGGGCAGGTTGGTATTCAGCGCCTCAGTCAATGTCTGCAAGCTGGCGAAGGCGGCAGCATTTTCTGTGAAGAACAGGGCGCGGTTGTCGTAAATCCAGCCCGCCAGCAGCGCTGCACCAGGCTGTGCAGCATATTCGTCAGCAGAAAGCGCGTCGGAGTCGATCGCGCCCATGCGATGCAGCAGATGGAGTGTGACGCCCAGGCGCAGCGCAGGCGCAGGGTGGCGGAAATCGGGGCGCGTCCAGTCGGGTTCTTCGTGCAGCAGGGTGAACATGGCTTTCAGAGTGGGGTAATGCGCTTCTTTGAAGACCAGCGTGACGCAGGCGTCTTCGACCAGTTCTTCGAGATGCGCTACACGCCAGTCTTCCAGGTAATCCAGTGCTTCCAGCGCTTCGCAGGTGGGCTTGCTGTGCAGCGTCAGATCACTGTCTGCGCCGTGCAGTTTGTGCGCCCAGTACATCCAGAAGACATCCCAGCCCTGATCGTCGGCGTCGGGGCGTGAAGCCGCTTTCGCCTGAGTATAGACCTCCGCTGTCGGAGCGTCCGCCGGGGAGGATGCTGCCCAGTCGATGCCCTGCGCGGGTGTGCTGAGCGTCGGGAAGATGCGATGCGGCAGGCAGGATGCGTCGTTCGCCCGGCGCGCCAGATGATATACCCGCTCGCGCCCCACGAACAGGCTTGCCAGTTCATGCCACAGGATGTGGATTTCCTGTCCCTGAGACAGGGTGTAGACCGGCATGGTGAGGATCATCGCCTGACGAAACCAGGGGACGCGGCGCAGAGAAAAGCTGTCGCCCATCACGACGGCGATGTCCATCACCGGGGATTTGTTAAGCGCACTTTCGCCAGGCGCGATCGGCACGGACAGGATGCGTTTGGCGAGCAGAAGCAGTTTGCCGATGGTGGCTACCAGCTTCGCACCGGATGGGCTCGCATTCTGCTGCGCTGGCTTTCCCGTGCTGATGACCGAGATGCGCACCGTCGTGCCCCCCTCAGTTTCTTCAAAATCCGGGGTCGGGCGCAGGAAATGATCGACCAGCGGGGCGATGTCTCGCCATTCGCTGATCACCTGCCGCCTGGCGTACACGATCAACCGCTCCCGATCGATCGTGCCCAGTCCAGCGCCCGCCAGCCGTTCTACCGCCGCTTTCTGCAGTTTGATCAGCAGTTGCAGGGCGGTCTTCTCGAAGGCATCCATCAGCTCACTGAGATTCCCTGTCTGTGAGGGGATGCCGTCCTGAAGCAGCGCCAGCAGTGCGCGCAGCTCTCCCTGTTCAGTCCTCTGTTCGTTCATGATCGCCATGATCAGTGTATCCTTTGATGTGATGGTGCGCTGCGCATTTCTAGCAGGTATTCACATTCGGTTCGCTGCGCCACGTCTCCAGCGCTGTGGCGCGTGTTTCCTCGGCAAACGGATTTTCACCCGCCTCAAGCTGGCTGATCCACGCATCGCGCAGACCGATCACTTCGCTGCAACCTGGGACGTAGCGCACATAGTGCGCCCTGGCAGCCTGAAAATCGGACCATGCCCCACCCATGTCACCGTCGATCGCCAGTGCGATGCCCCGAAAATCACGGTAGAAATCACGGTCGCCCGGATGCGAGAGGCGCACCATGCGATCGCAAATCGCCACCGTGCGCGATGTATCGACGAGGGAGGTCAGGATGCCGACCACACAGAAGGCGCGCGCGATCTCCACATCGCCCAGTCTGGCGCCGATACTCCCAAAATCAGCATTGATCCGCTCGATGCGACCTTCAACGGCGGTCAGCTCCGCGCGCGCCTCCTCCACCTGCGCGCTGACTTCCTCCATCTGTGCGCTGACCGCATCCCGTTCGCGCGTGGTGTTCACCAGACTGATCGCGCTGACTGCGCCGAACGCCATCAGCACTATCGCAATCATCCCGGCAATCGCCAGCCCGCGCTGGGCTTGCCTGGCGCGGTGGGCGGCAGCATCGAGTTCTGCCCTGCGCCGCATCTCCTCGGCGATCGCCCTTGCCTGTGCCATCACCCCCGCCTCGACGAAGGCGCGCTCTTCGACGCTGGGGCGGGCACGGCGCAGCCAGCTTTTCGCTTCCTCCAGCCGTTCCCCGCGATACACCAGATCGTCCGACCGGGCGCGCCGCGCCCATTCTGCCGCGTCCGCTGAGATGCGCGCCTGAAGGCGCATCTCGCCGCCCGCCGAGTCGATCCAGCCGCGCAGCCGATCCCATTCCGCGATCAGCGCCTCATGGCTGACCTCGACCGTCGCCTCACCCGCTGCCTCACCACTGCTGAGCAGGCGGGCATCGATGAATTTCGCCACCACCATTCGGGCACGGGTATTGTCGGCAGCATCCCCGCCATCGATTTCGCTCATCCGGGCGCGGCGGCGCGTGGGCGGCTGATCGGCTTCGCCTGGGGTGATCAGCCGCAGGAAGAGGGTGCGCGCCAGCTCACGGTCGGCTTCGGTCAGCCCGGTATACACCGCGTCCGCCCACCCCCTGAGCGCGCCCTGCACCCCGCCCAGCGAATCATAAGCGGCGCGCGTCAGGCTGTGCCCCTCGCGCTGCTGAAATAACTGGTCGAGGGTGAATTGCAGCAGCGGCAGCGCCCCAGGCTGACCGCGCACGCTGTACACCATGTCTTCGATCAGCCCAGGCTCGAAGGTTAGGCGCACATCGTCGGCTTCGGCGGGCAGCCGCGCCACCTGAAACAGGTCGGGCAGTTCCATCGCCGTCATCACATGGCTGTGCCCGGCGATCAGCCGCCCCAGTTCGGGGAACGCCAGCACGCGATCGTAGAAGTCGGCGCGCAGGGCGATGACGATGCACACAGGGGAATTCGTCTCCTGAGCGGCGGTGATGATCAGGTCGATCAGCAGACGGCGTTCGTCGGCGCTCACCGTCGGGGCGAACACCTCCTCGAACTGGTCGATGAACAGCAGCAGCCGACCATCTGGCACGACCTGCTTCGCCAGGCGGATCAGCCCACGCCGTGCCGGGTGGTGGAGCGCATCATCGACTGCCGTCTGGCTGATCTGCGGAAAGGCGCGGGTGAAAGCGACCGTCAGATTTTCGATTGGGTGTTCACCAGGCAGGAGGCGATCGACGATTGTCCAGGCGTCGCTGCCGGGGACAGACTGACCCTCGCGCAGGCGCGGCAGCACGCCCGCCCTGAGCGCGCTCGATTTGCCGCTGCCCGATGCGCCGATGACCGCCAGGAATGCCGGGTATGCCCTGAGCGCGCCCAGCATCGCTTCAACATCGCGCGCCCGCCCGTGAAAATCGGCACGGTCGCTTTCGACGAACGCTTTCAATCCCTTGTACGGATTGCGCGGGATGAAATGGACGGGCGGGGCGGGGTCGGTGGGCGGGGCGATCTGCCCGTCGCTCAGTTCGGCGATGAGCGCGCGCATTCCAGCGGCATACTGTTCGCCCCGCACATCGACAAGCTGATGCCGAAAGTAGCCCATCGGCAGCACTTCAGTCATTTCTGCGCCGCTGATCCACACCGGGATAATCGTGATCCGGCGCGCCCTGGCGAGTTCCAGCTCGCTGTGTACGTAGTCTGAGGTGCGCGCCTGCTCGGACGCCATGAAGAGCAGCCCGCGCGCCCCGGCGATGGCAGTGCGGATGGCGTCTTCCCAGTCCTGTGTGCCCGCTTTCAACCCGGTGCGATCGATCCAGACCGGGATGCCCGCCGCTTTCAGGTCAGCGACCATACGCTCGACCTGTTCGCTGTCTCTGCGCGAATATGAGGTAAAGAAATGCCCGTGCGGATTGCTCATGCTGATGCTCCATCGGTGCGCTGCATCGCGGCAGGCAGGGCGAGTCAGTGTATGTATAGAATACTACAAATTAATTCAATAAGTTTTCCGGGTTTTACCGAATATCAGCAGGTGTGCCAGAAAGGGAGCTGCAAACCCGTTGCGGCGTCTGTGTGCCCCAACCTCACCCCGGAAACCGCCAGGTTTCCTGCCCCTCTCCGATGGAGAGGGGCGCGGTTGAGCGGGGCAAAACGAGGCGGGGTGAGGTGCGCTATGCCACAGGCAGCGCGCCAGACGGTGCGAACGCGCCCGCCAGCGACTCGGCGGCAGCGATGAGCGAGGGTTCGGCATCGCCGCAGGTGCAGAGTACGCCGTTCACCTTGTCCAGCCCGGCGAACAGCGCCGCATCATACGGGTTGCGCAGCGCGGCGATGATGACCCGCCCAGGCGCGGCGTCGATGAGCGCGCGGGCGTGTGCCGCCTGCGCCGGGTTGAGGTGGGCGCTGCGCGTGCCGATGACCAGCAGGTCAGCGCGGCGCGCCAGGTCGAATGCCGCTGCGTCGGGCTGCGCCCCGGTGCGCCAGACATGCACCTGTGCGCCGGGCAGCCAGGTTTCAGCAGCGCGGGCGAACCCGGTCACGCCGCCCGCCTCGACGATGCCGCTCTCCAGCAGCGAGGGAAACTCGATCACGGCGGTGGTGTGCGCTTCGCCCGCCCCGGCGAACAGGTCGGCTGTGGCGGGGACGACGCTCAGGGCGGCGCGCGCCGCCTCCAGCGCGATCGCCTGATGCGCCTCAGAACGCACGACCGACGCAGCGGCGCGCGGGCGGACGGCGAAGGCGCGCAGCGCATCCAGACGGCGGTTGGCGTCGGCGATGAGCGACTCCGGCAGGCGTCCGCTCCGGGCGGCGCTGAGCAGCGCCTCGTATGCCTCGGACTGCATCGAGGGGGTGTGCGAGAAGAGGATGGCGTCGATGCCCGCCAGTGCTGCCAGCACTGCGCTTTCGCCCGCGCCGAAGTTGTCGGCGATCGCCTTCATCTCCATGCAGTCGGTGCAGACCGCGCCGTCATAGCCCAGTTCACCGCGCAGCAGTCCGCTGACCACCAGCGGCGAGAGCGTGGCGGGCAGGCGGTTGTCGAGGGCGGCGAACAGGGTGTGCGTCACCATAATCGAGGCGACCCCGGCGTTGATGATGCCTCGGTAGGGCTGCAAATCGACGCCGCGAAGCTGGTCGAGCGATGTCGTGACGGTGGGCAGCGCCAGATGGGTGTCGATGGCGGTATCGCCCAGCCCTGGGAAATGTTTGCCGCACGCCGCCACCTGATGCGGTTCCGCCTGCAAGCCGCGCACCGCTGCCGCCGCCAGCGCGCCGACCCGTGCTTCATCCCGCCCGAACGAGCGCGTGCCGAGGGATGGGTTGTCGCGGTTGTACGCCAGATCGACGCACGGCGCGTAATCCCAGTCGATGCCGACGGCGCGCAGTTCCGCCCCCAGCACGCCGTAGACCGCCTCGGCGTGGCGCGCGCCCTGACCACTGGACGCCAGCGCCATCGCGCCCGGCACTTCGCTGAAACCGTGTTCGGCGCGCATCCTGGCGACCGCGCCGCCTTCCTGGTCGATGCCGATGATCACCCCGTCCGGGGCGGCAGCGCGCAGCGAGTCGGTCAGCGCGATGACCTGCTCAACGGAGGCGATGTTGCGGGAGAACAGGATCACCCCGCCCACCCGCCCGGCGCGCAGCCAGTCGAGCAGGTATTCAGGGGCGGTCACGCCTTCAAAGCCGACAATGCACATGCGCCCGATGCGGCGCTCCAGCGAGAGACTCATGATCAGGGGGAGTCCTTGTGTGGCAAAAAAATAAACGGGCGTGCGGCGCACAGCCCGTCCTCAACGATAGCAGAATTGTGCCCCGCGCTCCAGCAGTAACGTCAGAGTCAGGCGCTGAACCCCTCTTTTTGCGGGGCGTGCTGATGCTGCCGCAGAAAAACGGGGTGTGCTACACTTGGCTGGACTCGCCCACACATCAGGACTCGCCATGCGCGCACGCCACGCTCTGCTCGGTCTGCTCATCTTCCTCGCCGCGCTCACCCCGCGCCTGGCGATCGTCGCCCAGCCCATCCCCTGGCAGCTCGACCGCGCCCTGCCCGATGACGCCTACTACTATTTCCTCACCGCCCAGAACATCACCCGAACGGGCAGCCCGTCGGTCGATGGACTGCACCCCAGCAACGGCTGGCATCCGCTGTGGATGGCGGTCAACATCGCCGTCTTCGCGCCGGACTATGCCGACCCTGACCTGCCCGTCCGGCTGGTCATCGCGCTCGGCGCGCTGTGCGACAGCCTCGCCGCGCTCGCGCTCTTCCTGCTCATCCGTCCGCGCGCCGGGGATGCGCCAGCGGTCATCGCCGGGCTGTTCTATGCGCTCAACACCATGCCGATGCTGCAAGCGGTCAACGGGCTGGAGACGGGGCTGGCGGCGCTGTGCGTGGTGTGCGCCGCGTGGCTGACGCTGCGCCTGACTGAAGCGGAACGCATTACACCGCTTCTCGTGGCAGCGTGGGGCGCAGCGTTCGGACTGGCGTTCCTGGCGCGCACCGACACGGCGCTTATCCTCGTCCCGCTCGGTCTGTACGCGGCGTGGATGCTGCGCCGTCGGCTGGGAAGCATCCTCGCAGGCGGAGCGGTCGCCGTGCTGGTCATCGCGCCCTGGCTGGTCATCAACACGGTCGTGTTCGGCTCACCGCTGGAGCAGGTGAGCGCCAGCGCTGTGCCCTGGGCAGCGCGCGCCCGCTTCGACGCCGCCACGCCCGGCGCGTCGCATCTGGCGCACGGGATCAGCGTGCTGCTCGGCGCGCCGTACTGGTTGCGCGGCGATTATCTGGGCGCGCCCCCGCTCATCGGCTTCGTGCTGTGGATTCCTGGGCTGATCGGGCTGGTCGCCGGGCTGCGCTCGCGCGAACGGCGGTCGCTGGCGGCGGTCGGAACAATGCTGCTCATCGGCGGGGCGGCGCTGCTGATCGCGCACACGGTAGTGAGGTGGTATCCGCGTCCCTGGTATTTCGTGGTCATGGCGGCGGCGCTGGCGATCGCGCTGGCGCTGTTCTGGTCGGGTGTGCGCGTCCCGGCGGTTCGGCTGATCGTCGCCGGGGTGGGCGCGCTCGGTATGGCGATCGGCGGGGTGTACGCCGTGCAGATCGGCTATTACCCCTGGCAGAGCGGGCATCAGTACGTGGCGGCGCTTTGGGCGAGGGACAATACCCCGCCGGATGCGCTGCTCGCCAGCATGAACAGCGGCATCATCGGCTATTACAGCGGGCGCGTCACCGTCAACATGGACGGGGTGGTCAACCCGGAGGCGTTCGCCGCCATCCGCGAACGGCGGATGCTCGACTTCATGCGCGGGCTGGGCGTGCTGTACCTGATCGACTCGGACAATGCCGTCGAACGGGAATATGCGCTCTTCATGGGCGGCGCGCTGTCGGAGGGAGAGGTCATCAGCGCGCCGTATCCTGGGCTGGGGGTGATGCAGGTGTACCCGGTGGGGGGATGAAACCCCTCACCCGGCATACCAGAACGCGCCTGGAAAATCCTCTGCGACCTGTTTGCGCTTGCCGCTCCAAGCCTCGACGCGGATGCGGAAAACGCTTGTGCGCGCCAGTTCGTCATCCTGGATCGGGCGGTAATCGCGCCCAGGATGCAGGTGCGGCGCGTATTTGTCGAGCAGTTTCTGCAAGCCGTCACGCGCTTCTTCACCGGTCACCACTTCTGCCTGCCCGAAGACGGTCACCCCGGCGTATTCGACGCTGAATTCGAGCGCTTCGTCGGCAGGCAGCAGCCGACCCATCTCGCTCACGCTGAAGCAGACCGGAATGCCACCAGGCATGGCGTCGATATTGGCGCGCGTGCGCCCGGTGCGGGCGGTGTGGGTGTAGATGGCGTGCGCTGCCGGGTCGTAGACGAACAGATTGCTGTTGATGAACGGCTGCCCGTCATAGACGGTTGCCAGTGCGCCGAAGGCGGCGCGGCTGAGAAAATCGACGATCCAGGCATCATCCTCCACCTGACGATCCGTCCGGCGCACGGCATGGAGGGGCTGTGCGGTGTAATCTTTGGGCATGGGCGAACTCACTGTGCGATCAGCGAAATCATGCTGTGCAGCATAGCCGATGTATGCTGCCGCTGCATATGTCCATGCCCCGCCATGCTGCTGCCTGACGGCGCAAAGCAGATCACCCGCTTTTCGCCCGCTTTGCCGCGCGTTCGGCAAGGTGCGCCTGAAGCTTCTGGATGTAGCCCTCGATGTGCGGCGCGGCGTCGTGCCCGCCCATCGCCCCGCGCAGGCGTTTGAGCGTGTCGATGAGCTGTTCGAGGGTATAGTCGGAGTCTGCTGGGGCGATGTCCATGACCGAGATCATCGCTTCGTCCGCCTGCTGCATCTTGCCCAGCGCGACGCTGGCGGTCAGCAGGTCGGCATATGCCCAGTAGTTATCGACTTCCGCCTGCGTCTCGCCGCGCGCCAGCCGCTCGACGCGCCGGTACGTCCGCATCATGTCGTCGCGGTCATTTCTGCCCATGTAGAGCAGCGCCAGATTGCTGAACGGATACGACGAATGCGGCGTCACCTTTGCGGCTTCCTCGTAGGCATGGATCGCCTGATCGACCTGACCCCGGCGGCGGTACAGCCCGCCCAGCGACCCCCACCACGACTCGCCGTCTTCGTCCACCAGGCGCGGCTGGGCGCGCAGCGCCTCCAGCAGATTCTGTTCGCCCCGGTTCATCATCAGGTCACGCTCGACCCCCTGCGGCAGTTTGTCGGCGGCACGGCGGAAGACATAGCCCAGCGCAGCGCGGGCGAGGGCGAATTCCGGGTCGATCTCCAGCGCGCGCGTGAGGTGCGCCTCGGCTTCGGCAAGCAGCCCGTTCTGCACATACACGTATCCCAGCCGATACCAGATGAGCGGGTTATTGGGGTCAAGGCTGAGCGCGCGCTGATATGTTTCCGCCGCGCCGCTGTAGTCCTGCGCGCGATACTGGCGTTCACCCAGCGGCAGCATCGACAGCGCAAGGGTGGATTGGGCGGCGGTGCGGCGCTGATTTTCCAGTGTGGTGCGAAGCTGCTGCTCCAGCGTCTTCAGATCGCGTTCGCGGTCGTCGATCTCCGCTTTGAACTGCGACCGCAAATCCTCGATCTCTTTAAGGATGCGCTGGCGCGCCTCGGTCAGCGCGTTCTGGGCGGCGAACAGGCGCGACACCCCGACGATACCGACGGCGGCGGCGGCGATGGCGATCGTGACGCTGAACGCCTCGAACAAGCCGAGGAAATTGCTGGCGTCGCCGGCGTAGCGGGCAGCGTCTTCGACCATGCGGCGCATCTCTTCGAGGTCTTCGCTGGTCAGCGGGCGCGGTTCAGCGACGGGAGCGGCTGCCTGCGGCGTGCTTTCCTGGGCGGCGGCGGGGAGTGTAAGGCAGCAGAGCAGCAGGGCGAACAGGATGAGCGTGACACGGCGCGTCATGGGCATGGCGGGCATCCTCCTGATGACAGGGCACATGATCAGAAACCGCAGTAATTTTCCAGCCAGTTGCGGATCGCTTCCGCCCCGGCTTTGATGTGCAGCACATGCACCCGCCCCTTGCTCAGAATTTCATACAGGATCGGGTCGTCGGTCTCTTTGGCGCGGTAGGCAGCGGCGAGTTCGTCGGCAAAGCGACCTGTGCCGTCCAGTACCAGAATGGGAAAACGGGGTTCGCGCGTCGCCATGCGATGCACTTCGCGTTTGACGATCTGCCCGCCGTTGACCACGATGCACAGGCGCGGGCGCGCCCCTTTGCCGCACAGCGCATAGGCGAGCTGGATGAGCATCTCGGACTCGGCGCCGAATTCTTCGCCGCTCGTCAGCACGAAATGGGTGTGAAAGGCGTCGAGGTCTGCCATCTGCGCCTCGGTGCGCTCGCGCCCAGGCATCCACACGACATGATCCGGGGCGACACCGATGAGCGGGAAGGTGTAATTGCGGCGGTGGCGCGCCAAGCCGATGAGCTGCATGACCCCGGCAGCCGTGCCGCCATCGAGGAGCGTGACCTGATGTTCGTGCAGAAACCGTGCCAGACCGTCTTCGAGCGTGGAGCGGCTGGTCACCATCGACTCGCTGTTCATCGCGCCTGCGCCCCCGCTGACGAGAAAGGCGGGCACAGGGTTGGTGAGGTCAAGCGACTCGATGACGCTCTGCGGGTTGACGGGATCATAGGCTTTGACGGCGATGGGCATCTGTCCGTTTGGGAAGGTGATGATCATCCGTTCCAGCCGGGTGACTGGCGGCGACTCCGAAGTGGTGCGGAAGAATCGTTTGAAGAACTGCAACATCGCGCACTTTCCTTTACGACCGTGTACCCTGCTATGCCTGAGCGGTGCGAAAGGCGCATCCTTCCGGGATACCGCCACCCGCCGAACGGAACGAAATATGGGATAATTGTACCCAATGTTGACGAGTGCGCTGTGACTGAGGAAATCGCCCCATGCCGCCGATGAACCTGGCATCTCCCCACTGGTATCCGTTTGAGGACGGGGCGACGCGCGGAATGCGCGGCATGGAAGGCGGGGTCATCCTGGAGGATGAGCAGCACGACGATGGCGCACGCATCACCTGGGAGGGAAATTGCGCCCGCGCGCCGCATGCCATCACGCTGACGGTGTACGGCTGGGCGGGGCATGTGCGCTTCTTCGCGGATGAGGCGACCGCGCGCGCCGACTATGAGGCGATGAAGGGGGCGCTGCTGCCCGTGCTGGCGCTGCTGCCCCGCTATGACGACGATCCGATCGATGCCGACGTCATCGACGCCGCACTCGCTGACTTCATGGCGCGCTTCCCGTGAAACTGTGGATTGTGTCCTGTTAATTTTTTGATGGAGCAAATACCGAGCATGACTTACGAACTGATCCTGACCGAGACGCCCGCGCCTGGGGTTGGCGTGGTGCGGCTCAACCGTCCTGCCGCCCGCAACGCACTCAACCGCCAGATCACGCGCGAAATCTTCGATGCGCTGGAGGCGTTCGACGCCGACGACGCGATCGGCTGTATGCTGCTGACCGGGGATGACAAGGCGTTCGCCGCCGGCGCAGACATCCGCGAGATGAGCGAGAAAAGTGCCGTCGAGATGCTGCGCGATGACTTCACCGACTGGTCCCGCCTGACGCGCCTTCGCAAACCGGTCATCGCCGTCGTCAGCGGTTGGGCGCTGGGCGGCGGCTGCGAGATGGCGATGATGTGCGACATGATCGTCGCCAGCGAGACGGCGAAGTTCGGCCAGCCGGAGATCACCATCGGCATCATGCCTGGCGCGGGCGGCACACAACGCCTGACGCGCGCGGTGGGCAAGGCGCTGGCGATGGAGGTGATGCTGGGCAACCGCACCTTGAGCGCCGCCGAAGCCGCCGCTGCGGGGCTGGTCAACCGCGTCTACCCGGTCGAGAGCTATTTCGACGAGGCGGTCAAACTGGCGGGGCAGATCGCCGCCATGCCGCGCGTCGCCGTGCAGGTGATCAAGGCGTCGATCAACGCCGTCTACGAGACCACGCTCAGTCAGGGGCTGGATTACGAAAAGCGCAACTTCTATCTCACTTTCGGCACAGAAGACAAGGCGGAGGGGATGCGCGCCTTTCTGGAGAAGCGCCCGGCTGCCTGGCAGCACAGATGAATGTGACCGTGCTGTACACCGCCTTTCTGGATGGCGATCTCGACCTGCTGCCCCGGCTGGCGACGCTGATGCGGCAGCACGCCGCCAAGCCCGGCGCGGGGCGCGTCGTCCGGCTCGACCTGGGCGGGGCGTGCAGCACGGCGAACTGGCACTGCGCCGCCAGTGAGGGGCGATCGATGCTGCTGGCGCTCGACGCGATCGGGTACGATGCCGCCAATGCCGACGGCTACCTGACCGATGCCGGGCGCGCGGGTTTGCTGGCGATGGGCGACAGCCTGCACATCGCGCCGCTCAGCGCAGCGGCGCTGTGGCAGATCGCCCCGCCCAGCGCCGATCAGCCAGGGCTGGCGGTGGCGCTTTCGCCTGGGCATGGCACACATCTGGAAGGGGGTGTGCTGCATCTGGCGGAGGTGCGCGGGGGACAGCTCGGCGTCGCCCGCTGCACACTGGAGGCGAGCGGTTGGGTGGTGGCATTCACGGGGGTGTTTCACGTCCGCCCCGATACGCCGCCTGATACATCGATCGCCGGGATCATCGATCTGATCACGTCTGAGGCGCGCGCCGTACAAAAACGCAAGGATCGCCCGTAACGACGCCATACCCGTGTTACAATCAGGGCAAACGGATGAGCAGGTTTGCACCGGGACGAGGGCGCGCATGGCGGAAGAACGCATCATCGCTGAACGCTACGAAGTGATCACGCTGATCGATGAAGGCGGCATGGGACAGGTCTTTCGCGGGCGCGATCTGCAAACCGGCGAGACGATCGCCATCAAAGCGCTGAAAGAAGAAATCGTCGAGCAGGATGCCACGCTGGTCGATCGTTTCTGCCGTGAGGCGGTCGTGCTGCGAAAGCTCAATCACCCGAACATCGTGCGCGTGTACGACACGTTCGAGGAGGAGGGGCGGCACTACATCATCATGGAATACATCGCAGGCGGGTCGCTGGCGCATCTGATCCGCCAGAACGGGGCGCTGCCCATCGAACGGGCGGTGCAGATCGCGCTCGACCTGGCGGACGCCCTGACGCGCACCCATCGCCTTCAGATCATCCACCGCGATCTCAAGCCCGCCAATGTGCTGCTGGCGGAAGACGGCACGCCCCGCCTGACCGATTTCGGCGTGGCACATGACAGCGCCCTGCAGACGACCATGCTCACCCAGGTGGGCGCGCTCGTCGGCACGATCGCCTACCTCAGCCCGGAAGTGACCGAGGGCAGCCCGCATGACGAGAAGAGCGACATCTGGTCGTTCGGGCTGGTGCTGTACGAGATGCTGACGGGGCGGCACGCTTTCAACGAGCAGACGCCCGCCAATATGCTCAACGCCATCCTGCGCAAACCTGTGCCTGACCCGCGCTCTGTTCGCCTCGACATCCCGGACGATCTGGCACACCTGCTGGAGCGGATGCTGGCGAAAGACCCGGAAAAGCGCATCGCCAGCGCGCGCGAAGTGGGCGTTGAGCTGGAGCGCATCCTGCATCGCCTGCGCCAGAGCGCGCTGTCAACGAGTGAACAACCCGTCGTGCCCGCATCGCGCTTCGCCACGACGCCGATGTCTCCGCTGCCTGCTGTTGTGCCTCAGGCGAATGTCAGCACGACGATCGGCGTGCCGACCACCGTGCAGCCGGCTCGCCTGGCATCTCCGCCCCCCCCCGCTGCGCCGTCTGCGCCAGCGGCTCCCCCACGCCCGCGCAGCGTGACCCACCCGCGCCTGTTCATCGCCTACCGCCGTGAAGACAGCGGCGAGATCGCCGGGCGGCTGTATGAGCAGCTCGCCGACGCCATCGGCGATGGGGGGATCGTGCGCGATGTCGATCGTGTGGCAGACCGCACCGTCTCACGCTATGTGCTGGCGAACGATGTGGTCGGGTCGGTCGATGTCATGCTCGTGCTGATCGGACCGGGCTGGGTGGGGATGCCGCGCGACAAGCGGGCTGTGCTGAGCGAACGCGCCATCGACAACCCGAAAGACAGCGTGCGGATGCAGATCGAAGCGGGGCTGCGCCGGGCGGACATCCTGATCATCCCGGTGCTGGTCAACGGCGGGGTGCTGCCGGAAGTGCTGCCCGCTTCGCTGGAGGGGCTGCGCGATCGCACGCCCTTCACCATCGCGCCGGATCAGCCGCTCGAACCGCAGGTGAACAGGCTGATCCGGCTCATTCAGGATCATTTCGGGCTGAACACCCCGCGCCGATCGCCGTTCGTGCTGCTGGCGCTGCTGGTGTTCGTGCTGCTCATCGCCCTGGCGGTGGGGTCGATCATCGCGCTGGCGGGGGGAATGGGCGGGGCGTGAGGCTCAGCCTGTGATGATCAGCAGCTTGATCAGCGCGAACGCCCCGAACGCGATGTGTGCGGCGATCGCGCCGCGCGTCGAGCGCGTGCCGATGCGCGCCACGCCATAGACCAGCGCCGCCAGCGCAGGGGCGATGAAGCCGTACCAGTAGGGGGTGAGGGCGTTCATCTCCGGGGTCAGCGTGATCGACGGGGTGTAGACCAGCCAGTGAAACGCGCCAGACGCCACTGCCGTCAGGATCAGCCCTGCCCACCCGCCCAGCGCGGCGCGCGCGGCGGGCAGCACCATGCCGCGAAAGAGCAGCTCTTCGGCGATGGGCTGGATGAGGATGACGAGCAGCCCCGCCAGCAGCAGTGAGACGACATCCAGCCCGCTGCTGAACCCCAGCAGCGCCGGGATGGGCAGGAACGCCCCGGTCACTGCCAGCCCGATCAGGTCGAGCGCCAGCGCCAGCCCGATGGCAATGAAGGCGATGAGCGGGACGGGCAGGGTGGGCGCGCCGAGGCGCAGCGCCTCCCGGTCACGCGCGCGTATCTGCCACACCATGCCCGCGATGAGCGCGCCGCTGACGATCCAGCCGATGAGCGGGGAGGTCGCCTCTCCGCCCCACGTGAAGGCGAAGAGCGTGCCGATGACCACCAGGATGAAGGCGAAGACGACGGTGATGGCGGCGCTGGTGAGTGACCAGGGCGGGGCGGGTTCGTCGGGCGTGGTGATGCGCGCCAGCAGCGAGGCTGTGGGGCGCGCGGCGGCGGGCTGGTTGCGGCGTCGGGTCATGGGCGGGTGTGATCTCACAGGCTGTGTGGGTCAATGTGGTGATTATAGCGGATGCGCCGGTGCGGGCAACGGGAGAAAGACCGTCTGGTGGGGAGAGGGGTTTGGGGTGAGGTCGTCCCGCTGCGCTCACCTCATCCCCCGACCGCTTCTCGAACCTCATCCCCCGACCCCTTCTCCGTAGGAGAAGGGGAGAAAGCCTCGCGATTATACTGTCAGCGCTTGTCTGATCACATTCACGACCTCTTCTGTTGATTGCAGCACCTCCGCATTGGTGAAACGCAGCACACGAAATCCATACGACTCCAGCAAAGCTTGGCGCTGCTGATCATATTCTGCCTGCTCTGGCTGCTCATGAATGCTGCCATCTACTTCAATGATCAAATGCTGCTCGATGCAGACGAAGTCAACGATAAATTTTTTGATGGTGTGTTGTCGTCGAAATTTTGCTCCCCCAACACGGCGGTTACGAAGCCACTGCCATAAAACATCCTCAGCACGGGTTGGTTGGTGACGCATATGCCGTGCCAGCGGCTTCAGAGTCTCCCACTGCTCTGATGATGATGTGAACTGCGGATGCTGTTCGTCGGTCATGATCAACGTTGTCCCTTCGCTGACGCTTCAACCTCATCCCCCGACCGCTGCTTCAACCTCATCCCCCGACCGCTTCTCCGTAGGAGAAGGGGAGAAAGCCCCTCTCCTGTGGAGAGGGGTTTGGGGTGAGGTCATCTTCCGCCTTGCCGAACCTCATCCCCCGACCGCTTCTCGAACCTCATCCCCCGACCGCTTCTCCGTAGGAGAAGGGGAGAAAGCCCCTCTCCTGTGGAGAGGGGTTTGGGGTGAGGTCAGTCCTCCGCATCGCGCCCCATGCGGTACTTGATGTCGTAGTGGATGATGAAGTCGAGTTCCTCGTCGGTGAAGCCGTAGTGCCGCGCCAGCACACGATCGATCTCGTCGATGATGGGCTTGGAGAGGCGGGGGTAGAATTCGTCGTATTCGACTCGTCCTGTAGTTTTATATGTCGCGGTTTTACGCTTGGCGTTTTTTCTGTAATCTGCCATTAGTAGGTCACTCAATGTTTCAAGGTTTTGTCTAACACCTTCTGTCATGGTTTCGAAACCCACTGGGAAACCAAATATTTCATGCCTTCCACAATGATAACCTTCAAATAATGTATACCACCACCAAAAGAAAAGATTAGAGTTTAAGACTGCCAGCATACACTTTGAGTAGTGTATTTCGCGTAAATAGTATGGCTTATAGTCTTCTGATTTTTTCTGTCCATCGACTGAATTCCAAAAATAGGGTATGTAGTCAATCGCTTTCACATAGTTATATGGGATGCGATGAACATAAAAGGAAGGAGTTTCTCCGTTTAAACGATATGTAACCGTTCTCATGTCTTTAACTTTACGAAGAACTGATTTGATCATTGGAGAGCCTGTTTTAGGGAATGTACATAGCAAGTTATCAAAATAGCTAGTGGAATAGTATAGAGATTCAGTAAGTGTTTCACGCTCTTCAGGTTTCCACCGATTGTAGGTAGTAGAAAAAACTCTTGAAGCCTGAGTTGTGCTGGAAAGAAGGGAAATTGTCAGTCGCTGTTTTGCTCCTTCAAAGAGTTTGGTTGGATATACATCGAAATGACTGAACCAAATCGCTCCTCGCCTATCCAAAAGCAGTTGTTGAAGAGGTTTCATGCGTTCAGTAGCAACTATACTTAACGGAACAATAAGTCCAATTCTCCCCTCTCCCCTCAAAAAGTTTATTGCACGTTCATAGGTAAATGCATACAAATTCCCTGCACTCTCCGTCTGATACCCCCGAATCGCATACTCCGTCCGCACCTTGCTGTACTCCACATACGGCGGATTGCCGACGATCACATCAAAGCCGCCGTTGGCGATCACGCCGTTGAACTCGACATACCAGTGAAACGGCTTGTGCGTGCGGCGGAAGGCGGGCAGGTCGCTCAAGCCGTATTCCTGCATCAGCGCCTCGTCCAGCTCGGCGCGGATCGCCGTCATCTGACCCTCGATCTCCGCCTTCGCCGCCCTGAACACGCCCGATTCGACGCCGAGGCGCGTTTGCAGGGCGCGGAAGTGGCTCAGCGCGCGGTCGGCTTCCTCGACGCGGCGCTTCAGCTCCGGCGTGGCGAACAGCCGCCCCTCGATCTCGCCCCGCGTGGCGAAGCCGACCAGCGTGTTGCCGGCGCGGATGTTGAAGTCGATGTCCGGCAGCGGCTCGATGCGCGCGGCGTCATCCACCTGCGCCACCATCTTCAGGAACAGGCGCAGCTTGCAGATTTCGACCGCCTCGTCCATGATGTCCACGCCGTACAGGTTATCGACGATGATCCGCTTGAGGACGTAGTAGCGGCGGTTGGGGTGGGTGATCACGCTCTGGAGTTCGTTCACGAAGTCGGGGTATTTCACGACATTTCTGTGCGCCATCGACTCCCCTCGCCCAGCCTGCGTGGGAGAGGGGCTGGGGGTAAGGGGTTCACCGACGATCTGCCGCATCTTGTCCAGCGCCAGCTCATACAGCGGTTCGAGGATGGCGATCGCCGCGAACAGGAACGCGCCGCTGCCGCAGGTCGGGTCAAGGACGGTCAGGCGGGTCAGACACTCGAAGTAGAAGCGGCGCAGCAGCGTGGGGTCGCTTAAGCCGCGCAGCCAGTCTTCGGTCAGCGCCTGAATGTCGAGGTTGTACGTCACCAGATCGTCGATCGCCGCGATCTTCCCGGCGGCGAAGTCGGCTTTGATCTGCTCATAGCGGGCGCGCCGTGCCCGATATTCGCGCTCCGTCTCGGTCGGCAGATAGTCTTCGGTCGCCACCGCGTCGTAGATGTACGGTTCCACGTCGGTCATCATGGCGCGCACATCGACGCCGCAGCGGTCGAGCAGGAAGGGCAGGATGGTGCTGCGGCAGATGTAGCCGGTGATGTCCTCTTTGGTGTAATACGCGCCCATCTGCTTCTGGTTGATGTACTTCTCGAAGATGTAGCCCAGCACATCCGGGTTGATCTCGTTGCCCTGACGCAGCGGGCGGTCGTCCAGATGCCAGGTGTAGGCGTCGAAGAAGGCGAACAGGCGCTCGAAGGCGTCATCGGCGATGGCGATCTGGTCGCCGTACTGCGTTTCAAGCGGATGCGGCAGGAACAAGCCGCCGTTGAGATACGGGATGTTCCCCAGCAGGCGGGCGGTCGCGGGGGAACGTTCGCTTTCCTCGCGCGCCAAGCCGTCGAAGAAGAGCGGCAGCAGGAAATGGCGGTAGAAGTTCGCGCCCGCGCCGCGCATCGCCTCCAGCTTCGTCCGCAGGTAGTCGGGGTCGCCGTTCAGAAAACGCTTCTTCTGGATGAAGTAGAGGAACATCAGGCGGTTGAGCATGACGCTGGCGTACCAGTCACGCGGCGCGCCGTCGGGCAGCCCGGTCAGGAAAGTGAGGAAGGTCGTGTGTTCGATCCTGAACTGGTCGTAGAATTTCCTGGTGACCGTCTCGACGTCGAAGGCTTTCTGGGCGCGGCGGGTCACCGTCGCAATCGAAACCTGCCCGTCATCGTCGAGTTCTTCAATTTTAAAGGCGATCCCTGCCAGTTTCTGCAGCAGCGCGTCTCCCTGCATTCCGCGCCGATAGGTGTGGGTGCGCGGCTTCAACCTCACCCTAAATCCCTCTCCATCTGGAGAGGGACTTGCTTCGCGCTTCGCCCACCACCACAGCGAGGTTTGCGCTGTGCCGTTTTTATCGCGGTCGAGGAAGATGATCAGATTCTCATAGGCGATGTCGGTCACATATTTGTCGATTTTGCGCCGCGTCCCGCTCGGCGGGATATTGCCGTCCGACGCGGTGCAGGTGACGACGACCATGCCGCCCTGTTGTGCGATCGGGGTAAAGGTATACGTCACGCCCTGCACCTCGGTGGGCGCGATCCGAGCGTCATGCCTGTTCCAGCCCAGCGCGTCTACGAAAAGCCGTCTGAAGTCGAAATTTTGCAGGTGCGCCCGCATCTGCTGGGTTGAGAGAGTCATGGGTTATTCTTCTTCGGATGTGCCCGATGAGGTGGCATCGGTTGGCTGCACGATAGCCAGAAATTGTGCTGTGGTGATCATTCGCGCTTTCCCAAACGTGACCAGGCGCAGCAGATGATCGTCACCGGTGATGACAGCATCTGCATTACCGCCCATTGCCGCCGCCAGGATGATGACATCTTTGGGATCGGCAATGACATTCTCTGGTACATCGGAAGCCGATACCAGTGTGGAAAACTGACGCCAGCGGTCAATAATTACATCCCGCGTGAAATCTCGCTTCGCAAGCTGCCTGTCGAACTTTGGTTTGTTCAGGGTCTCCACAAATTCAGCCAATGTTGTATCGGTATGCAGCATCTGGATGTTGAGCGCGAGACACCGCGTCAGCACCGCAGCCGGACGTCCACCCCACAAAAAAGCGGAGATCAGGATGTTTGTATCGATAATGACCCGCTTCAAGAATCCGAGTCTTTCGGCGCTGTGCCGCCGGTTCGAGCCTGATGCCTTTCCTCGCGCACTTCCAGCACGACATCCTGAACCATGTCCATGAACCCGGCATCATCCAGAGTATCGTATTCGGCACGAAATGCCGCCTGAACCGGTTCCAGCGTTTTCTGCAGCTCCTGCCAGGCTGCCAGCCGCTCGCGCTGAACTGCCTCGCGGATGATCGCCTCAATTTTTTCATCGGACAGCAGTCCGAGAGATTTTGCTTCCTGTGTCAGCGCATCGGGAAGTTGAATATGGACGGTCACCAGCATGTCACACGCTCTTTCACTGCTTTCATACGATTATAAATCAAATAACCCCAGTGAACACAGGATGCGCGGTTCGTTCGCTTCGCCTTCCTCTTGAATCAGGCTGAGGCGATCTTCGGCGCGCAGCGCGATCACCAGCCGCGCCAGGTCTTCATCAGACACGCCCGCTTTGATCTGGCGATTGATGCTGTCCCGCGCGGTCGAGCGCAGCGGATAGCGGTACAGATCATCGACCGCGCGCTCCAGATCGTGCGTGACGAACAGGGGAGACTCGCGTCTGAGGCGGTCGAGATAGGCTTTGAGCCGCTCGTAGGCACGGCGTCGGGCACTGGTGCGCCCGCCCAACTGTCCACCGACGTTGTAATCGTCGCGCCGCATCAGCTCGACTGCCTGCAGCACCAGGTCGTGATGCTGCGGGTGGCGCGCGATGGCGGGGGTATCCGGCGGGCATTCCGCCGCGCGCAGGATGGCGTACTGCGACTGGGTGACGCTGTTCCCGTCGGCGTCCAGCCACGCCAGCGAGTCCGTGCCGTCAGCGGTCTTCATGTAGGTCAGCACCCCCTGCGGGCGCTGCACCGAGCCGACGTAGTGCCTGGTCGAGTAGACCACATCGGGCAGGTCGGCGATCTGCTTCGCCAGCGCGGGATTGTCCCTGGTGGCATTCGCCCATATCTGATAGGCATACGAGGCGAGATCGACTTCTGTATCCGCCTCGAAGTCGAGGATGCCGGACCGCTCGGTGTACAGGTCACGAAGCTGCGCTGCCAGTTGGTCATCATCGAAGAAGCGCTCATCGCTGCCGACGACCTCGTTGTTCTCCGCGAGGCGCTGGCGCACGCGGGCGCGCAGCCGGATGATCTGTTCCACGCCGTCAGCGGGCAGGAAGGAATAGCACAGGATGTGCCGCGACTTCTGCCCGATGCGATCGACGCGCCCGGCGCGCTGGCTCAGGCGGATGATCGCCCAGGGCAGATCGTAGTTGACGACGACGGCGGCATCCTGAAGATTCTGTCCCTCGCTCAGCACGTCGGTGGCGATCAGCACGCGCAGTTCGTCCTGCGGCGCGATCCGTGCCTGATTGCTGATCGGGCTGAAGCGCTGTGCCACCGCGGTCGGGTCGTCCGAACTGCCTGTGACGGCTGCCAGCCGCGTCACGCCCGCCGCGCGCAGCTGATCGTGCAGATAGCGCACGGTGTCGGCGAACTGGCTGAAGACCAGCACTTTTTCGCCCGCGTGCTGTCGCGCAATCAGGTCATGCAGGGCAATCAGTTTGGCATCGGCGTCCGCCGCCCACGCCCCACACAGGCGCAGCACCTCGATCAGTTGATCGCTGTCCTCACGCAGCTTCTTTTTCAGTGCGGTGGTGAACAGCGACGGGCGCAGCCAACGGAACCGGTTTTTGTAGCGCTCGGCAAACAGATTATACGCGACCTGGGCGCGCTGCGCATACGACGCACCGGGGTCGATCTGCGTCTCATCCGCTGCTGCGCCGTCCTCGTCCTGATCCGTACTGAGGATCGCGTCGGCGTCCTCGTCGCCTGCATCGATGGTGTCGGCGTCGAGCGTGCCGATCGGCAGCGGCAGGTCGTGGTCGATAGCGTGCAGATACACGAAGTTACGCAGCACATGCCGGTCGATCGATTGCAGGAACGACGCGCCGCTGCTCTCCAGACGCTTGAACAGATTCGTCCGGCAGAAGCCCATCAGACGCTCACCCGCCCGTGACAGATTGTCGAGCAGGCGCTTTTCGTCCGCAGTCGCATTCCGCGCTGTCTTTTCAGACACGTACTGTCCCAATCCATAGCGGGGTAGGCTGAGCAGGTTGATCGCGGTCACCACCTCGTCGGAATACATGCGGTTGAACTGGCTGTTCCCCGTGAAAGCGACCGTCCTGGGAACCCGCACGGGGAAGTACGACAGCCGCCCATCGCGCATCCGCAGGAAGGCGCGTCCGCTGACCGGATCGATTTCGGCGTAGTTCTGGATGATGAAGCTGCGCGTGCGGCGCACCATGTACAGCCGCATCAGGTCGCGCCAGTCGTCGGCATACTCGCTCTTCTCGAATGCCGCGAGCGAGCGCGTGTTCGCCTGATGCCGTCGGGTGAACTCCATCTCGCCGATCGCGGCGATGTAGCGTTCCGGGCGGATGCCCATATCCTGGTCTTCAGGGATGAACAGGCGAAGCTGCGCCGAGAGGTCGAGGTAGCTCTTGTTGTAGGGCGTGGCGGAGAGCAGGATCACCCTGCTCTCGTTCGCTTCGATGTAGTCACGGATCACGCCGTAGCGCTGCCCCTCACGATTGCGCAGGTTGTGACTCTCGTCGATGATGACCAGGCGATAGCGGCGCAGCGATGGAAGCTGGTGAATGGCTTTGCTGATCGGAAGGACATGGGCGATCAGGCGGTAATCGGCGACATATTTTTGCCACATCGACTCCAGGTTTTTGGGACACAGGATGAGCGTTTCGTAGCCGTAGTCATCCTGAAAGATGCGCGCCAGCGCCGCCGCCATGAGCGTCTTGCCCAAGCCGACGACATCGCCGAGCAGCACGCCGCCGCGTCGGTTCAGGTGATGCGCGGCGATCTGCACCGCAGCAGCCTGATAGTCGAACAGCACCTCGGCGATCTCACCCGGCAGCCTGAATTCCCCGCTCAAGCCGGCGATGGCTTCCTGTGCCAGATGATACGCCATCTTGAGATAGACCGCATAAGGCGACAGCGCCGTTGTGCGCGCCCAGCTCTCCTCGATCACCGCGATCAGATCAGCTGTGATGTCCAGACACCCGCGATCGTGCCAGCGGTCTTCAAACCACTGGGCAAGTTTCGCCGTCGCGTCGGTATCGGTGACCTCCGTGTTGAGTTCGCCCTGCCCGGACAAGCCGGAGAAGGTGAGATTGCTGCTGCCCAGATAGGCGTGGATCGGCGCGCTGTAGATGTGGGGCTGGTGCAGCAGATACAGCTTGGCGTGCAGGGGATAGCGCAGAAACAGCCTGACGACCAGCTTACCCTCGCGCATCTGGCGGGCGAGATCGCGCAGTCCCTGTTCGTCGGCGTTGGTCGGCGCGCCGAGCATCAGCTGCTGGCGGAAATCCTCGACGATCTGTCGTTTCAGCCGCACCATCTGCGCATTGTCGATCAGGTCATCCTCTTTTCCGGCGAGGCTGAACAACGCGCGAATATCGTCCTGCGGCGTGCGGTGCATTCCGATCAGCAGGCGCACCCGGTGTGCTTCATCGCCAGCCCAGCCATCGATGTGCGATCGCAGCAGCCGCCACCCGCGCAGGTTGAAGTAGCCGACGCAGAAGTCAGCACGCTGCGCGCTGTCGAGGGTTTGGATGAGCGCGGTCTGAAGCGGTTGGGAGATATTGTCAAAGATGCGCGGCACGAGGGTGACCTTATCTCATTCTGAAGGGACAGATGAGGATAAGCATACCCCAGACCAGCGGCATTTTCACAACGACAAATCGCCTTCACGGGCGATCGCGTCAGCATAGAATGAGCAGGAAAGCAGAAAAAAGGGCGACCTCACATCGAGGTCGCCCCTGAACGCTGTGGATTATCCCGTCACCGGGATCAGGCTGATGTTCGCCGTCGGGCTGATGATGGCGAACTGCGCACTCACCCAGCCGACCAGACCGTTGTAGTTGATCTGCCACCAGGTGTTATCCGCAGTACGCCCGACGATCTGCGCCGACGCGCCTACCGGCAGCAGACCGATGCGGCTGTTGCCCGTGCCCGGTCCGCGACGCATGACGACGTTGAACGGGTTGGCGGTCACCACGTTGCCGCTCGGCGCGATGGCGGTGGGCGCGACTGGCGACACGGTGTCATTGATGACTGGCAGATTGACGCCGAACGGCGCGATATTGACGAAGCGGGCGCTCACCCAGCCGCGCACCCCGCGCACATCGATCTGCACCCACTGCGAGTCGGCGCTGCGCCCGATGATGGCGTACTGTTCAGCGCGGTTGACGCGGGTGATCACGCTGCTGGTGGTGGCGTTGGGCGCGCTGCGGACGTTGAGGCGGAAGGCGGTCACCGTCGCCGTTGCACCCGCTGGGCTGACGGGCGGCTGTACGGGTGGCACGACCACGCCCGCCTGAGTGATGCTGAAGTCGATGAAGGCGTCGCCCGTCGCTTCGTAGTATTCCACCACGATGGTGGTCGGTCCGCCAGGCAGGGTGAGCGTGCGGCTGAAGGTCAGCCCGGTGGCATCGCGCCATTCGTTGATCTGCAGCACACCGTTGACGAACACGCGCACGCCGTCATCAGAACGCACAGTGAACGTGTATGTGCCAGCGGGGAAGTTCTGCACGCTCGACCAGCGCACGGAGAAATTATCCGGCGGCAGGTTGACCAGCGGCGCGCCCGCGCCCCAGTTGCGGGTGACGGTGCTTTCGGTGATGATCGCAGTTGGGTCGCCCTGAAGGTCACGGTTGGCGTAGTACTGCGCCGTCCAGGGACCGGTGGGAACGCCCACACCCGGCACACCCGGAGTCGGCGGTGCGCCGATCGGGAAGCCTGGGAAGGTCGGGTTGGTAGCGAGGTTGGCGAAGGTCACGTAGGCGAAGGCGGTGCTGGTCACTTCGCGGTAATCGACCTGAATGTGATAGGTCCCGTTCGCCGGCACGACCACATCTCCGGTGACGAGCTGGCTGACCTTCGACGGATCGGCAAAGGTGTCGATCACGGGCTGAAAGCCGAAGTTGAAGATGATGCGGATGTTGTCATCCGCCTGAGCGTAGAAGCGATACGTCCCGGCGCTCAGCGCCACGTCGGTCGCCCAGCGCACGGAGAAGTTATCCGGGCTGATGCTGGCGTCAGGCGAACCCGTGCCCCAGTTGAAGGCGATCTGATTGTCATTGCGCCGCAGCGTGGGGTCGCCGGACAGCGAACCGTTGTTATAGTATTCTCCGCGCCACACCACTCCCGACTGTGCAGCCGCAGGAGCCGTTACCGACACCGCCAGCACGATGAGCAGCGCCGCGATCATCATTTTGCGCCACATAGGTCATCCTCCATGAATACCAGTACATCCGGTGTGCGGGCATGGTGCGCCACACCCGGTTTCAGATACTTTTATCATACGATCGGTTTGTGACGGCGAAAGGGGATAGTAGGGCAAACGTCATTCACCCAGTTGACCTGATGGGCTGCCAGACGTGTGCCCTGCCGCGCTATTCCGGGGACTGCGGCGGATCGGGGACGAACAGTGTCTGTGGCATCTGCCCCTCATCAGGCAGCAGTGTTGGGTGCAGCACGATCGCCATGTTATACAGTTTCGTGCCTTCCAGCGACGAAAGCTGGCGGCTGGTGAACTCGATCAGCATCTCCTTCAGACGCTTCTGAAATTCCATGACCAGCTCCGGCGTCAGCGAAAACACGCCGCGCGCGATCAGCAGCGCGTCCGGGTGCGGAGTGCGCTGCTGGATGTCGATCAGCCCCGCGTCGAACGCCGCTTCCACGCTGGCGCGCGTCTCGTCCAATGTCATCGTCAGCACCGTCTCCAGCCCCGCATCACCCGCAGGCGTGCCTGGCGTCATCAGCGCCCGATCGACGACGAAGAAACGCGCCGTGACCCGGTAGTATTTCTCCTCGATCACCCCTGCGCCCCGCTCGACACCCACCAGCCGGATGATCCCGTGTTTTTCCAGCAGGTTGATGTGATAGTACAGCCGTGTGAACGGCACGCCGATCGCCTCCGCGATCTCGCGGATCGACCGCGCCCGATCGGCAAGTTCCTGGATGATCCGCAGTCGCACCGGGTCGAAATAGACCTTGAGCGACTCAATATCCCGAATGATCATCTCGCGTTCCGGTTCATAGTTCCGCCCTGGCAGCATGTCGTCCTGCATGGAACAAGCCTCTCTGCTGATGTGAACGATGCGTTAAAAATAATTTTTCAACGTTGACAACCTGATACTAATCATGCTAGTGTACATCTGTCCGTTGAAAAACAATTGTAAACGTATCAGGAGGGATTGACAAATGGCTGACATGATGCGAGCAGGGCACTGGATGCGCGTCATAGTACGGGCGGTGCTGCTGTTCATGGTGGGGTTTGCGATCGGGGCGCTGGGCGCGCGGCTGATTCATGCCCAGTCAGATGTGCCGTCCTATGAGGCGGGCGAATGTCCGTTTGATGCTCCGGCGAACATCGAGTGCGGTTACGTCACGGTGATGCAGGATCGCAGTGATCCGGGTCAGGGTCAGGTGCGGCTGGCGGTCGTCATCGCGCGTGGGGATGAGACGCAGGCTCCGGTGATCACCCTCTCCGGCGGACCGGGCGAGATCACCACGCCGACCGCCGGAACAGTTGCGCCTCTCTTTCAGAGCATCGTGGGCGGGCGCACGCTGATCCTGTTCGATCAGCGCGGCGTGGGGCGCAGTGAGCCGGCACTGGCGTGCCCGGAATGGACGGAGATGCAGATCAGCCTGCTCGCGCCGGACACCACGCCTGAGCAGGCGGTTGAGGGCAATTACACCAGTCTGGTGGCGTGCGCCGAACGGCTGCGCGCGGAAGGTATCGACCTGAACGATTTCGACTCCGTGCAGAATGCGGCTGACGTCGCCGACATCGCCAGGGCGCTGGGCTACGAACAGGTCAACCTGCTGGGCGTGTCGTATGGGTCGCTGCTGGCGCAGCATGTGCTGCGCGATCACCCGGAAATCGTGCGTGCGGCGGTGATTGACTCGGTGCTGCCGCTCGATGTCAGCTTCTTCGTCGGCACGTTTGACACCGCTTTCGATGCGGTCGAACGGCTGCTGGCGGCGTGCGCGGCGGATGGGGTGTGTGGCGCAGCATACCCGACCCTGCGCGACGATATGCTGAACGCGATCCGCCAGTACAACGCCAATCCTGTACCGATCACCCTGACCAACCCGCTCACAGGCGAGCAGATCGACTCGCTGCTGACGGGCGACATCATCATCAGTACGCTGATCTACTTCCTCTACCAGACCCCGGCGATCCCGACGCTGCCTGAACGCATCACCGCCATCGCGCAGGGCGATACCAGTGCTGCGGAGGCACTGGCGAGCCAGTTCATCATCGCATATTACGCCATTGAACGCGGGATGCAGTACAGCGTGCAGTGTGCGGAAGACCTGCTGATGAGCAATGAGGCGGAATACGGTGCGCGCCTGGAAGCGCTCATCCCGGAATTTCGCGGGCGCGCCGATGTGCAGACGGCGCTGGCGTTCAGCCCGTTCGACATCTGTGAAGCGTTCGATGTGGAACCGCTCGACCTGAGCGTCAAGCAGCCGCTGATGACCGACGTTCCGGTGCTGGCGCTGGCGGGTGAGTTCGACCCGGTGACGCCGCCCAGCTATGCCGAGCGCGTGACCGCCAATCTGCCCAACGCCTTCACCTACACCTTCCCAGGTGCGGGACACAGCATCGCCCTCGCCAGCACGTGCGCGCAGGGGATCATCCGCGCCTTCCTCGATGACCCGACCACCGAACCGGACTCGGCGTGTGTGGGCGAGATGTCGCTCACCTTCCGGGCAGCGGGCGCAGCGCTCGATCTGCCGCTGGAGCCATTCACCAGCGCTCAGTTCGGCGTCAGCGGGGTGATCCCGGCGGGCTGGCAGGAAATCTCACCAGGTGTGTATGCCGAGTCGATGACCGGCAGCGTGGTCATCATTCAGCAGGCTGCCCCTCTGTCCGAAGCCCAGCTTGCCGGGCTGCTGGCGGGTCAGTTCGGGATCGACGCCTTCCCTGAACCGGCTTCGGTGCGCGAGGCAAACGGGCTGACCTGGTCGCTGTACGAGACGCCCGGTCCGCAGGGGCTGCTGGCGGATGTGGCGCTGGCGAACCGCGCCGGGATGACTTATGTGATCGTCCTGCTCAGCGGGGCATCCGATCGCGCGGCGTATTACGATGCGCTGTTCATCCCGGCGGTCGATGCGCTGACGGCGAACTGAACGCCGCCAGACTGAGTGTATGAGCAGACAGGGCGATCCAGCACAGGCGGATCGCCCTGTCCGTTTTTCAGCCTGTCACGCAGATGAGGTGTGTTGAGACGAATCCGTCTTCGACGACCCGCGCCGCGCCACCTACGCCGAGCCGTGCCCGATCGCGTCAGGGTTAATCCCCCAGCTTCAGCAGGACCTGTCATCTCCCCATAGCGCCACATGCAGCGCGGGCATACAATCGCAACCATCCATCCTGCCGTGCGTACAGGTCTTGTGTGACGGCTTGTGCCTGCCTGTAGAAAGGTCTCTCTCTTGCGTCTGATCCCGCTGCTGCTGATCGCGCTCATCGCCGTTGGGTGTGCCGCGCCGCGCACGCCGGAACCCCCGCCTGATCCGCTCGCGCTGATCGCTGAGTCTGCCGCCAACATCCGTGATGTGGATACCTTCCGCATCACCGTCGCTCAGACGGGTCCCAACTACAACCTGTACACCGAATATGCCACCGTCGTCTTTCGCATGGCGACCGGGCAGTACGTCGCACCGGACGTCATGCAGGCGTCTGTGCGGGTGCTTGCCGCCGGGCTGCCGATCACGGTCGATGTGTATGCCAAAGGTGCAGACCAGTGGTTTCGCGCCATCTGGACGGGCAACACCTGGCTGAATGCCATCTTTCAGCCGACGTTCAACCCGGCAGAGCTGATCGCCGGGGAGACGGGTTTTCAGTCGGCGCTGGAGGCGCTGCTGGAACTCAGCTACGTCGGCACGACCACGCTGGAGAGCGGCGTCGAGGCGCAGCGCATCGACGCGACCGCCGACGGCGCGAAGGTGACGGCGCTGCTGGGCGGGCTGATCGCCCCGGTCGGCGAAGTCGAGGTTGAGGTGTACATCGGCAGGGAAAACCGCCTGCCTGTGCGCTTCGTGGTGCGCGAATTCAACAGCCCGTATGCTGCTCCGCCCCCTGCCGGGCGTGAAGCGGAACCCGTCACGTGGCTGATCGACCTGTATGACTTCAACGCGCCTGCACGCATCGACACACCGCAGGGGGCATCATGACCGTTTCGGCGGCACAGCGCGCACGGGTGGGAGTCAACCCCTGGCTGGCGCTGGCGTTCATCAGCATCCCCGTCTTCATCGGGTCGATCGACCTGACCATCGTCTCGGCGTTCCTGCCGGAGATCATCGTCAACCTGGAACTGCCCGTGCAGAGCGTCATCGACGACGCGGCATGGATCGTCACGGGGTATCTGCTGGCGTACACCATCAGCCTGATCGTCATGGGTAGCCTGAGCGACCGCATCGGGCGGCGGCGGGCGTATGTGCTGTGTCTGCTGCTCTTCATCGGCGGGTCGTTCATCGTCGCCGATGTCGATCCGACGGCGCGCAGCGGCATCACCCGGCTGGTTTACGACGCTTCGTTCCGTCTGACCGGGGCGCGCCCGGATTCGGGCAGCATCGCCCTGACGACGATCATCATCGGGCGGGTCATTCAGGCGCTCGGTGCGGGCGCGATCGTCCCGGTCAGCCTGGCGCTGGTCGGCGATCTCTTCCCCGCCAGCCGCCGCGCGCAGCCGTTCGGCGTGGTCGGCGCGCTCGACACGCTGGGATGGGTGCTGGGTCACCTGTACGGCGGGGTGATGGTGCGCTGGTTTGCCGACCTCAACCGCCAGATCGATGCCGGGGCAGGCGGGGTGCTGGCGCTGTTCGGATCGACGCTGCCCGCCCTCGACTGGCGAATGCTCTTCTGGATCAACATCCCCGTCTCGATCATCGGTCTGGGGCTGACGTGGTGGGCGCTGCGCGGCGCACCGCAGACGCGCAGCACCCGGCGTATGGACTGGCTGGGCGTGCTGCTCATCAGCGGCGCGCTGGCGGCGCTGGTCATCGGGCTGGGCGCGAATATCGAGATCGCCTCCACGACGGACAGTTTTGAGGATGTGGGCGGGCTGCCGCCGTATGCCGCGCCCGTCCTGGCGGTCGGCGCGCTGCTGCTGGTGGGATTCATCGTGGTCGAGCTGCGCGGGCGCGCCCCGGCATTCGATCTGCGCCTGATGTCACGGCGAACGGTGGCGTCGGGGCTGGCGACCAATTTCGCCGTCGGCTTCTGCCTGATGATCGGCTTGGTCAGCGTGCCCATCCTGGTCAACGTGCGCATCGCCGACGCCAGCCTGCTGTCTGAGGCGGCGCTTCAGGTCGGCGTGCTGCTCTCGGCGCTCACCGTGCCGATGGCACTGGCTGCCATCCCTGGTGGCTGGCTGAGCGAACGCATCGGCTATCATCGCACAGCGCTGACCGGGATGCTGCTGGCGCTGCTCGGCTTCGCCCTGATCTGGGGGACATGGACGCTCGACGTGCCGGATGCGGTCATCGCCGGGGAGATGCTGCTGGTCGGCATCGGTCTGGGGCTGACCTTCTCGCCGATCAGCGCGTCGGTCATCAACCATGCCGATGAAGACAGCCTGGGCGCGGCGTCATCGCTGGTGATCATCATGCGTCTGATTGGGATGACGCTGGGCATCTCCGGGCTGACGGCGTTCGCTTCGGCACGGCTGGCATCGCTGGCGACCGAAGCGCTGGGCGGGCTGGGCGGCGACCCGTTCGCGGCGATCTCCGTCTATGCGCAACTGACCGTGCAGGTGCTGACGGAGATCGCTTTCATCGGCGCGGTGGTGTGCGCGCTGGCGCTCATCCCGGCGGCGCTGCTGCGTCGTCGGCGGGCATGAGCAGGATGAGCGCGCTGAACGGGGGCAGGCTGATCGTCTCGCCTGCCCGATATGCCGACCCGCGCAGTTCCAGCGCGGCGCTCTCCAGCGTGAACAAAGCGGGATCGGCAGAGTCGTTGATCACGATGTGCGCGATCTCCGCCAGCGTCAGCCCATCCGGGTAGGCACGATCGTCCGGGCAGCCGCTGCTGTTCTGTTCCAGCCCATAGCGATCGCGCCATGCGGATAGGGTGAAGCCATGCCGTGTCCAGTCGCCATCGCGCCAATCGACGAAGGCGATGGGCGGGTGTCCGGTGGGGTGACACAGGATGTTGCTCTGCATGATGCCGATTCCCAGAGGAAAATCTGCGCCTTTGTCGGACATGATCGTGACAGCGTGGGCGTCAGGGCTGGGCAGCGCCAGCACCGCATTGCCCATGACGACGGTCTCCTCGACGTTGTAATCGCCCAGTTCATCATCCGCCAGCAGGATGCCGCCGTCGAACTCTGCCGCGAAGATCAGATTGTCGATCACGCGCACATCGCGGGTGTTGTGCAGCATGATCCCACTCGCGCCGACGTATCCGATCACGTTGTCGCGCACGGTGATCTTTTCCGACTGATCGTCGATGTAGATGCCGTGTGAACCTGGCGTCTCCCAGGGGATGCCCGCCGTGCTGCCCATGCCATGCAGGACGACATTGCCGATCACCTGGCTGTCGCGGTTGCGCCAGCAGTAGATGCCGCCGCCATCGACCTTCGTCTGCGCGAAATGGCGCACGACGTTGTGGCGGATCAGCACCGCGCCGGAAAAGACGATCGCGTTGTAGCCGATATATTCGATCCGGTTGTGAGTCAGTTCGGCGTTCTGCCCACCGAACTGGACGCCGTTGTACATGCCGTCGCCATTGCGCCCCATTCCGGCGAGCAAGCCGATGCGGGCGATGAGATTGTCATGCAGGCGGCATTCAGCGCAGTTGCGGATGTCGATGCCGTTGTTCAGCATCTCGATCACGCTGCTGTCGGTCATCGACAGGCGATCGCAGCTCTCGACGAACAGTCCGTCCGCCCCGCCGCGCACGATGTCGATGCGCTCCAGGCGGATCGCGCTGCACGCCCCGGCGTGGATCGCCAGCGCATTCGCCCCTTCCAGCATCAGATCACTCAGGGTGATGTGATGCGCTCCTTCCAGGGTGAGCAGGCGTTCGACGGCGGTCACCTGCACGCCGCGTGCGGACGGGTCGCCAGCTCGTGAGAGCAGGGTGATCTGGCGCGTGTGCCGGTTATACGTCCATTCCCCATCGCGGTCGAGGGCGTCGGGGTGATTCTGGATGAAGTAGCCGTAGCCAGGCGTCAGGTGGTAACTGGCGGCGACCCCCGCCGACAGGGTGTCGTCCGTGTGGGCGATGATCGGCAGGCGATCGAGTACCCAGGGGATGCTGCGCACCACCAGTTCGCCGCCCGTCCAGTCTGCGCCGGACAGGGCATCGTCGATCAGCGTGCTGTCGTCTGGCGCGTCATCGAAATAGAGATAGCCTTCATCGGCTTCATCGCGGTTGGGAAAGCGCGCCAGCGGTTGCAGCGTCCCTTCCAGCGCCAGACCGTTGATCATCCCGACACAGGGATGGCAAGCCGTCACGTAGCGGTCGCCGCCGATCGCCGTCCATGCATCGAGGCGCACCATGCCCGTGAGGATCGGCTTGTCGCCCAGCCCATATGCGCCGAAGGTGATCGGGGCATTTGCCGCGCCATGCAGCCCGGTGGCATCCAGCGCACCGGGATACACCCCGCCGCGCGCGAACAGCACCCGATCGCCGGGGCGCAGATTGGGCAGCGCCGCCTGAACGCGCGCCAGTGTGCGCCAGGGCTGTGCCTGTGTGCCGGGATGATCGTCCGACGCTGCCGGGCTGAAACTGTTCACATAGTAGGTGACAGGCGGCGGGGTATCGGGATGAAAGTGCAGGACCAGCAGCATCAGCACCATGAGCGCAGCAGCCATGATGAACCCCTTTTTTTCACGTTCGGTCAGCGCAACTATACTCCCGGTCGGCTCTTCCTGCTGCGCCAGCCCGATCGTGAACAGAAAACCCTCCCGCCGATCATCGACGAGAGGGTTGGGGTCAGGCGTGTTCCTGAACGATGGGGTGCAGCCGCGCCTCTCAGACCGCTTCCGCCGCAGCCTGGCGAATCTTCAGTCCGCCGACGCCGCCGTCAAAGCGGATCGACAGTTTGCGTTCCGCTGCTTCATAGCCGGGCGTCTCCCACACGCCTTCGGTACTGATGAAGGCATCGCCGCCGCGCACGCGGTTCATGCTGTGCCCATGCACATCGACATTGCCGATGCCGATATGCGCCTCGACGCGGATCGCCGTGCCCGACGGGATGTGCAGCACCGACTCGCCGACGCCACCCTTGATGGCGACCGACCCGTGAACCCCTTCCGCCATGAACAGCTCGATCTCGCCTGTGCCGCCGTCCACCGTCATATCCAGTGGCGACTCGGCGGGCACGTGGATGTTGAATTCACCGATGCCGGCGCTGATGCGCGTGGGATAGCCGCCCTGTGCGGGCAGGTGGACAGTCATCTCGCCCGTGCCCATCGCCAGGCTGAGGCGGGAGACGTGCAGATCGGTCAGGTTGAGGATGGCTTCGCCCACCCCGCCGCGCACATCCAGCGCGATCGGCAGATTGCGCGACAAGCCGATGCGCCACGTCAGGCGTTTGCTCGACCCGACCAAGCCGACCACGCCGCGCACCCAGCTTCCGGCATTGACCGTCTGGCTGAGCGCCACGTAGCGCTCGGTCTCACCGGTGGTGGCGAATTTGATCTCACCGATGTAGTTCAGGTCTGCCTCGATCAGATTGGTGGACTCGGCGGGCAGGGCGTACAGCGTGTTCTCCCCAACCGCCAGATCGATGCGCACGATGGCGGAGGTCGCATCGCCCAGCGGATCGGTGTACACGCCGTGCTTGATCTCCTGCTCCGTCTGTGAACTGACGGAACGCACGAATTCGCCGATCTGCTCACCCAGTTTGTCGAACGAGAACGACCATTCCGTTCTGTAGCTCTTGCCGCCCTGCTGCTGTTCGTCGCTCATGATCCTGCCTTTTCCGGGGTCACCCGGTTTCACTCGTCTCTGAGATACTATACGCAGCGATCGGAACAGGGTTTCACCGCGTCAGGGACAGGCGGGCGGTCCCTCCGGCGGATACGTCCAGCGCTGAAGCACATTGCGATCGGCGGTGATGGCGCGCCATTCGTTGTAGATGGCGTGCAGGCTGGGGCAGTCGCCTCGAATTTCCGCAGCCTGCCCCTGGATCGTCCAGCACTCGTAGCGCAGTGCATCCGCCGGGACGCCTTGCAGGGTTTGCAGAGTGGTGCAGCGCTGCAGGGCGATCTGCGCGCCCGCAAAATCGCCTTGCAGGAAATACTCCATGCCCAGCCGATACCAGCCCTCGAACCAGGCGGGTGCGTACTGGGTGACGGCGCGGCAGTATTCGACCGCCCGTTCGCGCTCGCGCATCACGCTGGACAGTTCGCACAGGCGCAGCCGCGCCTTGACATTGCCCACATCCCGCGCGAGGACAGCGAAATACGAGACGGTCGCCGCGCCTGAGTCGCCCAGCAGCAGGGCGAACTGCGCCCGCTCGAAGTGCAGCGCCAGCAGCCGATCGTCCATCGCGATGGCGCGGTCGATGGCGGCGATCGCTTCGGCATAGCGCCCGGTATCGCGCCAGCTGATCGCCAGGGCGCGCAGCGCATCGACCAGCGCCGGACCGGGGGCAGCGGCGGCGACAGCGACCTCGCTCTCGCTCAGCCCGCGCTGAAAGCTGCCCGCGCTGTTGTAGGCGATCGCCAGGGCGGTGTGGGCGATGGCAGCCGACGGAGCGGGCGTCTCCAGCGCGCGCCTGGCGACTTCGGCGGCACGCCCCGCCTCGCCATTGGAGGCGAGCGCCAGTGCGTACACCGCCAGCACATCGGGGTCGCGCGGGCGGCGGTTGGCGCTTTCGCGCAGCACGGCGACGGCAGCCGGGCGGTCTTCGGCGCGGTTGTATTCGCCGTAGCTGCGGTAGATCAGCGCGCGCGCCAGCAGATACAGGGTGTGGATGTCATCGGGGTAGGCAGCGAGGTGGACGCGGGCATGATTGATCGCCCCGGTCAGGTCGCCCTGGTGGAAAGCGTTCTGGGCGGCGCTGAAAGCGTTCTCCCCGCCGATGCCCGCCGGAGCGCGCGTGAGCAGGCGGTCGATCCAGATGCCGACCACGCCCGCCGCGCCGAAAACGAGGCTGATCGCCACCACCCACGAGAAACACCCTGCCGAACGCCGTCGCCCGTAGCGCGCGCGGGAATAGGAACGATGCAAACGCATGATGGCTCCTGACCACCCCGTGAGAGGGCGTGAACGTGTCCGCTGCCTGACCCGATGCAGAGTGTAACGCAGGCGGGCGTGTTTCGCATCAGCGATGCACAGGCTGGCTGTGGGAATGGTCTGGCTGGGTGTGGGGTGGGGGGGGGCGCACGAACGGGTGCGCCCCAGGCTGCGCTCAATACTGCGGTACGGACGGATCGACCGTGCGCGACCAGGCGAGGATGCCGCCTTCGATGTTGATCAGCTTTGCCGGGTCGTAGCCCAGCGCGCGCAGTTCGCGGATGACGTCGGTGCTGCGTACCCCCGAACGGCACAGGAAAAGCACCTCGCGGTCGTTCGGGATTTGCCCGATCACCGTCTGCGCCAGCGTTTTGCGCCCGCTGGCGATCTCGTCCACCGCTATCAGCACCTGCGGTTTGGGGATGAGCAGCGCGTCCGCCCCGGCGATGACGGCGACTTCCAGTTCCGGCTCATTGCGCACATCGACGATGAACGGCTTTTCGCCCGCGTCGAAGCGCGCCTTCAACTGGACGGGGGTGATCTGCGGGACAGGGGCGTCGAGATCGACGGTCACAGGCGGCGCTCCGTTCTGGCTGGCGGCTTTGGTCGGTGCGTGATCATGCGCCGGGACGCCGCAGAATTCCTCGTAATCGATCAGTTCGACCTGCTCCGCCGGGATGCTGCACACCGGGCAGTTGGGGTTCTTACGCACTTTGATCGTGGTGAAGCTCATCTCCAGCGCGTCGTACAGCAGCATCCGCCCGATCATCGGCTCGCCGATGCCCGTCAGCAGCTTGATCGCCTCGGTCGCCTGCATCGTGCCGATCGTGCCTGGCAGCACGCCCAGCACACCCGCCTCGGCGCAGCTCGGAACCAGACCAGGGGGCGGCGGTTCCGGGAACATGCAGCGGTAGCACGGACCCTCTTTGGCGTAGAACACGCTGAGCTGCCCCTCGAAGCGCAGGATGCTGCCGTACACATTCGGCTTGCCCAGTTTGACGCACGCATCGTTGACGAGGTAGCGCGTCGGGAAATTGTCCGTACCGTCGATGATCACGTCATACGGCTGCATGATCTCCAGCGCGTTGTCCGAAGTAAGCGGCACGTCGTAGCGCACGATCTCGATATGCGGGTTGAGATCGTGCATCCGCCGTTCCGCGCTCTCCGTCTTGGCGACACCGACCGTGCTTTCGCCGTGAATGATCTGCCGCTGGAGGTTAGTGTGTTCCACCACGTCGTAATCGACCAGCCCGATCTTTCCCACACCCGCTGCCGTCAGGTAGAGCGCCAGCGGGCTGCCCAAACCGCCCGTGCCGATGAGCAGCACGCTTGACCCCTTGAGCAGGCGCTGCCCGTCGATGCCGAATTCCGGCATGATGACATGCCGCCCATAGCGGTGAATTTCCTCATTCGTCAGCGCGCCATGCCCAGGCGCGATCGGCTGGCGGCTCATCGCGCGCCCCCGGCGATGCTGGGGATGATCCGCAGATTGGCGTCGGGGTCGATCGCCGTCTCCACGCCGTCGAGGAAGCGCACGTCTTCATCGCCCAGGTAGACATTGACGAAATTGCGGAGCTGATCGCCGTCGTAGAGGTGCTGGCGCAGTTCCGGGTACTGTGTCGTCAGGTTGGCGAGTGCCGCGCCGACCGTCTCGCCTTCGACCTGCACCTGAGCCTGATTGCCCGTGAACGGGCGCAGCGGGGTGGGAATGCGAATGTGTGCCATGCTGCCTGTTCTTCTCCCTGAAATCGTTGATCGGTCGTGTTCATCGACGCCTCATGGGGCGTCGGTCGTTCCTGATGCTGATGCGACCTGCTTCCTGTGCCACATCTCGTCCAGATAGCCGCCGACCACCTGCGTCATGCGATCGACCTCCACCAGGAACGAGTCGTGCCCGAAGTCGGCATGGATCAGGTGATAGCGCACTTTGCCGCCCACCATCTCCAGCGCCGTCACCAGATCGAGTGCCTGCTCTGGCGTGTAGAGCCAGTCGCTCGAAAAACTGACCACCAGCACCGACGCGCTCACGCCCGCCAGTGCCTCTGCCAGCGAGGAATGCCCCTCGCCGATGTCGAAATAGTCGCACGCTTTCGTCACATACAGATAGCTGTTGGCGTCGAAACGCTGGATGAACTTCGCGCCCTGATACACCAGATAACTCTCGACCGCGTATTCCGGCGTGACGAAGCGATACGGCACAGAGTCGTGCCCCTGCAGGCGGCGGCTGAATTTCGTCTCCAGCGAATGCTCGCTCATGTAGGTGACATGCCCTACCATGCGCGCCACTGCCAGCCCGCCGACGGGCGGTTCGCCGTCGTAGTAGTCGCCGCCGTTCCAGCGCGGGTCGGCGTAGATCGCCTGCCGCCCGATC
>CAZTLS010000002.1:0-150159 GCA_964614405.1 uncultured Pleurocapsa sp. | reverse complement strand
GGCGATGTTCTGCGCTGAAGAGCGCGGCGTACTTGCCAGAAACAGGCAGTGTTCCACCCGTTCCGGGTGATCGACCGCCCATTGCAGCGCCTGCATCCCGCCCAGGCTGCCCCCGGCGACCGCGAACAGCCGCCTGATGCCCAGCCTGTCCAGCAGCCGTGCCTGTGCCGCCACCATGTCCGCCACCGTCACCGCCGGGAAGCGCAGCCCATATGGCTTGCCGTCCGGGGCGATCGACGACGGTCCGGTGCTGCCCTGGCAGCCGCCCAGCACGTTGCTGCAAATCACGTAGAAGCGGTCGGTATCGAACATCTTGCCCGGTCCGACGGCTTCGTCCCACCAGCCGGGCTTCTCGTTCGGGTTGTCGGTGTGATACCCCGCGACGTGCGCATCCCCGGTCAGCGCGTGGCAGATCAGGATCACGTTGTCACGTTCCGGGCTGAGCGTGCCATACGTCTCGTAGGCGAGGGTGTAGCGTTCCAGCGTCCTGCCGCAGCGCATCCTCAGCGGCTCGTCAAAATGGGCGAGCTGTCGCTGGACGACCCCGACAGACCCGGCTGGCACACGACGAGACGACGCGCCGTTGATCGACATGGCTCAACACGCCTTTCGACACCACACTGGAGACGGACATGCACGCATCAGATTGTAACCCCGCCCTGATCTGCCGACAATGATGTTTACCCCTCGCTCCCTTCCGCTGCGCTCAACCGCCCCTCTCCATCGGAGAGGGGCAGGAAACCGTCAGGTTTCCGGGGTGAGGTTCGGCAGGCAAACGCCAGAACGAGTTTCCAGATACACCTCAGAACAGCGACGCGACGGGCGCTTTCTGCGACACCGCCAGCGCCTGATCCAAATCCGACAGGATGTCGTCGATGTCCTCGATGCCGATCGCCAGGCGGATGTAGTCCTCGGTGACGCCGCTGGCGCGCTGTTCGTCCGCGCTGAGCTGGCTGTGCGTGGTCGTGGCGGGGTGGATCGCCAGCGAGCGTGCATCGCCGACGTTCGCCAGGTGCGAGAAGAGCTTCAGATTGTCGATGAATTCGCGCCCGGCGGCTTTGCCACCCTTGATGCCGAAGCCGATGACCGCGCCCGCCCCTTTGGGCAGATACTTCTTCGCGCGGGCATAGCTGCTGTGGCTGGGCAGACCGGGGTAGTTGACCCAGGCGACCGCGCTGTGCGCCTCCAGCCATTCCGCCACGCGCTGGGCGTTCTCGACATGGCGCGCCATCCGCAGCGAAAGCGTCTCCAGACCGATGATGTTCAGGAAGCTGTTGAACGGCGACTGCGACCCGCCGAAATCGCGCAAGCCGATGATCCGTGCCCGCGCGATGAACGCCGCCGCGCCCGCTACATCGGCGATGACCGCGCCGTGATACGCCGCCTCCGGCTGGACGATGCCGCGATGCCGCCCGCTCGCCTTCCAGTCGAAATTGCCCCCGTCCACGATCGCTCCGCCGATGCTCAGCCCGTGCCCGCCGATCCACTTGGTCGTCGAGTGCAGGCTGATGTTGATGCCCCACTGGAACGGCTGGAAGAGGTAGGGCGTGCCGAAGGTATTATCGATGACGACCGGGACACCGTAGCGCTTACCCACCTCGGCGATGGCTTCAAAATCCGGAATCTCCAGCTTCGGGTTGCCGATCGTCTCCAGATAGATCAGGCGCGTGCGCGGGTTGATGAGCGACTCGATGCGGTTCGGGTCGGCATTTTCCACGAAATGCGCCTTGATGCCCAGGTGACGCAGGCTTTGTGAGAAGAGGGTGTACGTGCCGCCGTAGAGTGCCGAGGTGGAGATGATCTCGTCGCCCGCGTCCGCCAGGGTGAGGACAGTGAGCGTCTCAGCGAACTGCCCGCTCGCCGTCGCCAGCCCGCCGATGCCGCCCTCCAGCGCCGCCAGCCGCTCCTCGAACACGGCGTTGGTCGGGTTCATGATGCGGGTGTAGATATTGCCGGGTTCCGCCAGGGCGAAGAGCGCCGCCGCGTGGTCGGTATCGCGGAACTGGTAGGAGGTCGTCTGGTAGATCGGGACGGCGCGGGCGTTGGTCGTCGGGTCGGGCGAATAGCCGGCGTGCAGGGCGCGCGTCTGAAAACCGTGCTGCTTCGGGTCGCTGCTCATGAGGTCTGCTCTCCTGAAAAAATATCGATCGACGAAAAATGACAGGGATGGCGATGGGTCGATCACACGATCGACAGCGTATCGGCGATGAACGACCCTCGGTCATCCGCCAGATGCCATGCCAGCATCTCGCGCGCGCCGTCCGGCATGACCGAGGTGATCAGGTAGACGAAATGGGGCAGGGCGTGGTCGCGATCGTAGACCGACGGGATGGCGGGCGAGTCCGGGTGGCTGTGATAGTAGCCGACGAGCGCTGCGCCGCGCGCGTCTGCCTCGTCTTCCAGGCGCATCCAGTCGTGTGGGGTCATGGCGTAGCGGTGATAGCGTTCCTCCTCGGCGAACACGTTGTCCACCGGGATGACGCCCTCGATCTGCACTTCCTCCCCCGTCCGCTGACCGAGCAGGAAGCCTCCCGCCTCATCAGGGTGGGCGGCGTGAAGCTGGCGGATGATCTGATCGCGCAGCGGCGCGGTCAATGTGATGTGCATGGCGTCGTACTCGTCCCTCCTCACTGCGGGCAGATAAAAAAAGAGCCAGCCCGTCGTACACGGAACTGGCTCCTGCTCACCGAAGGTACAGGCGTGGATTTACACGCCGCGACCTCGCCGCCCGTCCCGTGTGGCACGCGCCCGCATCATACAACACATCATCATGCCCGCGCGCTGGGCGCATGGGCAGGTGTGTTGCAGAGGGGTAGGGACGGCGAAGTTGACCATGCCGATAAGGTAACATGGTTTCTCAGAGCGCGCAAGGGGCAAACGGCGCATATTGCTGGCTCACACGAAGTAGATCGGGTTGGTCAGGGCGCGCACGATCTCCGCCGCGCCGCCGTCGTACACGAGTTGTGCGCGAATGAAGCGGACAGGGGGGGAGATGGTGACCGTCGCGTGTGTAGTACCCGCCGCGATGACCTGCCGTTCGATGCAGCCTGAGTCGGTATGCCAGGCGAGCGTCAAGCCCTCAGCACCGTCGAACTGCGCCATGACGGAGATCGGCTGTTCCAGGCGCACTACATCGCCCATGCCTGCGCCCGCCGCCGCGATTGTCAGGCGAGGCGCGGTGGGGCTGTCGGACAGGGTGACGCGCCCGGCGCGGATGGCGCGCAGGATGGTCTCCGCCGTCAGGGGCGGGGCGGCATGCACCCACATCGTCGGCTGCCCCAGCCTGGCGGGGTGTTCGCGGTGGTGAAAATGGCTGTCGCTGCCGCCCACCGCCGTGATGCGCCGCCCGGCGCGCAGCCGTTCTTCCCAGAAAGCGAGGGCGTCCTCGTTGAACCACGCCCATGCGCCGTTCCAGACCTCGATGCAATCGAAATCATCGACATCGCTGTACGCCCACTCCGGACCGAACGGACGCGGATGATTGAGCGAGATGACCAGTCCGCGTTCCCGCGCCGCCTCGATCGCGCGTCGCATGTCTTCGCGCGTGGTGACGCGGAAATCGATCCATTCCGCCGCCCCCCAGATGTTCCAGTGCCCCTGATAGGTCGTCACCTCCATGCCGGGGATGAGCAGCAGATGCGTGGAGACATCTGCCAGTGCCGCCAGGTGGGAGAGTGTGTTGTGATCGGTGATGGCGAGAAAATCGAGACCGAGCGCCTCGGCGTGCGCCACGACCTCCGCTGCGGTGCTGTCTCCATCGCTGTGCAGGGAATGACAATGCATCTCGCCACAGTACCAGCCATCTGCGCGTGCGTTTGAGATGCTGCCGGAGGTAAGAGTAGGTTGTGCAGCGGCGCGCGGCTGGAGGTCATCGGATTGCAGGGTGATCGTCACATGATACTCACACCCGTGCGGGGCGATGCGATACAGACCGAGGCAGATCGACCATGTGCCGGTCAGGATCGCGCCTGCCAGATAGCCAGGCGTGGCATCGTGGGGGGCGATCGAAAATGTCCGTCTGGCGCTGCCGCTCCAGCCGCGAAAACCTGGCGACATGAACGTCGTACCCCGCGCATCAAAGATGCCGATGTCGATGATGCTGCCTTCCGGCGCGGGTGAGTCGGCATGGGCGTTATCGCTGTATGTGTAGCTGACGTCAATCTGCGTGACCGATGCGGGCACATCGAATGGCAGATGCAGATAAGTGGCTGCCTGCTCCGGCGTGACATACCCGGTCAGGTGCAGGGTGTGCGCGGCGCTCATCGCATCAGCTCTCCGTTTTCGTCATAGAAGAAAAGATGCTGCTGATTCGGCACGAGCCAGACGCGATCCGGCAGCGATGGCGGTTCATCGCCGAACAGCCGCACCGAGATCAGGCTTCCGGCGGCGCGCATCACGACCAGCGTCTCGCTGCCCAGTGTCTGGGTGACGTAGACCTCAGCGGGAATACTGTTGAGAGTGGGTTCAGCGGCGATATGCAGGTGTTCCGGGCGAATGCCGAGTGTCGCCACCCGCCCCGCTGATGCAGGCAGGGGGAGAGAGTCAGCCGCGAGGCGAATATCGCTCTCATTGAGGACGATCGTGTTGGCAGCGTGGTCAAGCCGGCACGATAGCAGGTTCATCGCGGGTGTGCCGATGAACGAGGCGACGAACGTGTTGGCGGGTTGGCGATAGATCTCCAGCGGCGTGCCCACCTGCATGATCTGCCCGCGATTCATCACCACGATGCGATCCGCCAGCGCCATCGCTTCGGACTGATCATGGGTGACGTACACGCCGGTCATGCCGAACTCAAGCTGTAAACGCTTGAGGAAGGTGCGCGCTTCCAGGCGCAGTTGGGCGTCGAGATTGCTGAGCGGCTCATCGAACAGGAAGACCTGTGCGGCATGGATGACAGCGCGCGCCAGTGCGGTACGCTGCTGCTGCCCGCCTGAAAGCTGTCCCGGACGGCGATCGAGCAGCATGTCGATCTGCAGATGTCGCGCCGTCTCTTCCACGCGTGCCCGCCGCTGTTCCAGCGCGACGCCGCGTACCTTGAGCGGGTAGCCGATGTTATCGGCGATGGTCATGTGCGGGTAGAGCGCGTAATCCTGAAAGACCATCGCCACGTCCCGTTCGCGCGGGTGCAGGTGGGTGACATCGCGCCCGCCGATGTGGATTGCTCCGCTGGTCGGCATTTCCAAACCGCAGATCATGCGGAGCGTGGTCGTCTTACCACACCCAGACGGACCGAGCAGAGCGATGAACTCCCCATCCTGCACCGCAAGGTTGACTTCCCTCACGGCGTAGCTGCTGCCAAATTGCTTCGAGACCTGTTGCAGCGTTACAGAAGCCATCTCGTCCTCACTGTTTGATGCCGCCGAAGAAACGGAACCCGTAACGCCAGTTGATCAGCAGATACAGGATGAGTACGGGCAGCGTGTATAACACCGCATAAGCGGCGACGGCGGTGATCTGCGGCGTGCCTTCATCATCGTAGAAGCGGTAGAACGTGACCGCCGCCGGCATCAGATGTGTATCCCGGATGAGGATGAACGGGGTGAGAAATGCTCCCCATGCGTTGACCAGCACCCAGATGCCCACCACCATCAACCCAGGGCGCAGCAGCGGAAAGGTGACGTCGCGGAAGATTTGCAGCGGTGACGCGCCAGCCACCATCGCCGCTTCTTCGTATGAACGGGGGACGCCCTCGACGAAATCCTGCATGATGAAGATGGCAGAGGGCAGCATCCCCCCGGTCATCGCCAGGATGACGCCGAGGTGTGTGTTGATCAGCCCCAGATCGAAGATCAGCCGGAAGATGGGAACCATGCTGGCTGTGCCCGCGACCACCGACGAAAACAAGATCAGTACATATGTGAACACCTGCCGCCCAGGGATGCTGCTGCGCGACAAACCATACGCCGCCAGCGCCGCCGTCAGCGTGGTGGCGATCATCGTGCCCACCCCGATGATCGGGCTGTTTTGCAGCAGACCACGCATCGCCAGCTCATTGCCGAACACCTCGGCGAAATTGCTGAGCGTCCATACTTCCGGTATCGAAACCGCAAGCGAGGCGCGCGGGTTGAACGGCGCAAAGATGAACCACAGCAGGGGCAGTACGAAGAACAGCGCGGCGATCACCGCGATGCCGATCACCGCCAGCCGCGCAGGTGTGACAGAAACAGCGCCCGTTCGCTTCATGCGCTCCTCCGGCTTCGCCCGATGATCAGGTACATCCCCGCCAGTGCCAGGTTGATCAGCATGACGACCATGGCGATGGCGCTGCCCTTGCCGAACTCGAAGAAGCGCAGCCCCGTCTCATAGGTGTAGATCGAAATGATATTCGTCTTCTGGATCGGTCCGCCGCCCGTGAGCAGGAACGGACCGAATGTGTTGAACGTCCACAGGGTGATCAGCAGCAGGTCGGTGAGGATATAGCGCCCCAACTGCGGCAGCAGGATGTCCCGGAACTTCATCCAGCCCGTCGCGCCCAATACATCCGCCGTCTCAAGCTGTGACGGTGGTATGGACGCCAGGGCAGACGAGAAGAGCAGCATGGAGAAGGCTGTGCCCCGCCAGGTGTTGAACAGGATGATACTCAGCATCGGGTGATCGAACAGCCAGTCGATGGGCGCGATGCCAGCTGTCCGCAGCACCCCATTGAGCGTACCGCCAGGATTGAGGTAGGCAAACCACGCAAATGCGACCACCACATCCGGGATGATCCAGGCGGCAATCGCGGTCGTGAACACGACCTCGCGCATCAGCCCCTTGCGATTGTGCAGCACCACCGCCAGCCCCAGCCCCAGCCCTGCCTGACCGATGAGCGCCGATCCGATCACGAACTGAGCGGTCAGCAGCAGGCTGTGACCCAGTTCGCCCCGCTGCATCCAGCGCTCAAAGTCGAACAGGCGGGCGTAATTTTCCAGCCCGACGAACTGCGGATCGAGCGCATTTGGTCCCGTCAGCGTCTGATTGGTGAAGCTCATGAAAAAGATCGAGAAAAACGGGAAGATGAGGAAGACGGCGACGAACACCAATGCGGGCGACAGAAACGCGATCCCGATCGGTCGGGAGAGTGTGCTTCGTGACATGGCAGATTTTTCCCTGGCACAGGTGACTGTCAGGATGCGGCTGCGCGTCAGACGAACCTGTCCGACGCGCAGCCGATCACCGGTACTTATTCGCCCAGGGGCAGGCGAATGACGTTCTCTTCACCCACGATGGCGGTCACTTCCGCATCGTAGGCAGCCATCGCTTCCGCCGGCGTCATGTCGCCGGAGACGACTCGCTCGGTCATGCGCTGAATTTCGACCGAGACACGGTTATACGCCGGGAGCTGCGGACGAATGGTAGTGAGCGGCAGTACCTCACGGGCAATGCGGCTCATCGTTTCGTCGCCCGTCACGGGCACATCGAGGCGGGCGCGGATGCGCGGCTGGAGCGATTGCAGGTTTTCCAGAGCTTCCACGCTGAACATGTAGGTCATCAGCGCCCAGGTCTCCTGCGGGTGAGCTGTGTTCGGGTTGATGACGAAACCCGTGCCACCGGAGATGGTCACAAAATCCTGTCCGTTGAAACCTGCACCCGGCTCGATAGCAGGCATCAGCGCGAAGCGCACGACTTCATCACGATTAGGCATGGCGAAATTGCCCGTGTTCGGGGCGAGCGGACCGCGCCAGAAGAAGTCACCTTCGACCAGCATTGCCACTTCTCCCTTCGAGAATGCCTCGAACGAGAGATCGCGCCCATTGGCGACCAACTGCCAGCGCACGTTACCCAGGTTTTCCACATTGTAGATGGTGTCGTACAGTTCCAGGGTGCGGAGGATGGCAGGGCTGCTGACGATCCACTTGTTCTGCTCGAAATCATATACGTGATGCCCTGCCGCCAGCAGCGCCATCGTGTAGCCCTGCAGCGTACTCGCTTCACCCATCGCCGTGCCCGCGTTGAGTTGAATCGGCGTCACACCGGGGAGCTGCGCCTGAATGGTACGGGCGGCGTCCAGCCATTCCGCCCAGCTCGTCGGCTGCCACTCGCTGGGCAGCCCCGCCTGCTCGAACAGGTCAGCGCGATACCAGATCACGCGGGCGTCCGTGCCACGCGGGATGCCGAACAGATCGCCGTTGAAACCCATGATGTTCTTCAGTCCGTCCGGGGTGACCGCCCAGCCATCCCATTCGAGCGCGTTTTCGCCGACCACCTCGGTGATCGGGCGCAGCAGCCCGCCCGTCACGAATTCCGGCAGCCAGAAACCGTCGAACGCCATGACATCCGCGCCCGCCCCGACGCCGAGGTCGAGGACGTACTGCTGGCGCAGGTCCTCACCGCTGCCACCCACGAATTCGTTGATGACCACGTTGACAGGCGTGCCTGCGTCACGCATCATCTCCTCGAAGCGGGGTTTGACGAACGTATTCATCCACTCAAGTTCCACACCGCCAATTCCGCCGACGGTGATCTCGATCGGCGCTTGCTGAGCTGAAGCGGTCAGCGTCAAAGCCACCGCCAGCACGACGACTGCGATTGTGCGTACTGCGTGCCTGAACATCGTTTGCACTCCACTGAATGCCAAACCAAATAGGTAATCAGATGCGTGTCGGGATGCTGCCTGCGCGCCGGGTGCATCCCTTAAAACAGGGTCGTACCCCCACAAATAAAACTATTCCGCGATATTTTCAGCGATGTGCAGTGAGCGTGTCGATTCGCGCACAACCAGGCGCGTGGGCACGAGGGTCATCACGTTGGCAGGAGGTGCGCCCTCGATGTGCATGATCAGCCGATGTGCCGCTTCCGCCCCGATCAGCCCGGCATCCTGCGCGACTGTCGTCAACGGTGGCGTATGCAGACTGGCGATGTCCAGATCGTCGAAACCGACCAGCGAGATATCGTGCGGGACGCGCAAACCGACCGTGCTGAGCGCCCGCTGTGCCTTAAGTGCGATCCAGTCGTTTGCGGCAAACAGGGCAGTAGGGCGATCGACGGAGGTCAGGATGTCGAGCAGCGGCTGCATCTCGCTGATATCCGTGTCTTCATAGGCTTCGTATGAACTCATCTCTCCCCTGCCCGTCCCGACCAGAAGGGGTGGGAGGGGGGACGCTCCGGCAGCACGCATTGCCGTCCGATAACCACGCCAGCGTTCGGAGACAGTATGCAGGTGCAGGTGATCGCGCGCCAGGAACAGGATGCGCTGATGTCCCAGGCTGAGCAGGTGTTGTGTGGCTTGTATGCCACCCTCGTAATTCTGGCTGGTCACACACGGATGCTGTGTTCCGGGCAGCGGATGATCCATCAGCACAACGGGCAGGGGAAGTGCCTCAGAAGTCAGCATTCGAGGCTGCGGGTCTTTGTGAGAGATCGGGACAAGGATGCAGCCGCTGGCGCGATCGCGAATCAGGTCGGCAAGCAGACGATTTTCCTCGCTGATGCGACGGTCAGTCACTGCGAACTGTATTTTGAATCCATGCTGGCGCAGTATACGTTCGGCACGGGTGAGCATCTGCACGGCAAATGTCCCCCGGTATTCCGGGATGAAGAACCCGACTGTGCCTCGGACGCTCGGCGAGGACTGTTCCGCTACAAATGTCCCTTTGCCTGCAATACGATAAATCAGTCCTTCTTCCTGAGCGGCTTGCCACGCCCGTTGAATGGTCGCCCGGCTGATTCCCAACTCTTCGACAAGCTCCCACTCTCCTGGCAGCCTGGTGTGCGCGGGCAAAGCACCTGTTTTCACCTTCTCCCGCAGTTCATCGAGCAGTTGGATGTGCAGTGGCAGTGAATGGGTATGAGAGAGATGAAAAATCGACATGTCCTTACCTGTCCGTACATGTTTGACTATAGCATAAAACACGTTAAGTTCAGACTGGCTCACAGTTAAGCGCGATTTAAGTTCGGGCGGGTGAAAAAACGCAATCCGCTTTGTGCCTCGCACAGGCATAAACAATCTCTACAGACCTACCCGTGCGTCTACAATCCACTCAGGGCAGGATTCAGTGCCGCTCACGCCCCGCTTCTTAGGAAATTCTATCATCGGCGTCATGCGCTTTGAGTCACTTCGTGTTATGATCGGCGCATCACTGGTGAATCGCTGTCGCCGTCGTCATACCCTGACCCGCGCGACGCTGAACGGAACCCGACCCGCTATGACCCAGATTGTACTGGTGCGCCATGCCGTCAACGATTTTGTCAAAACGAATCGGCTGGCGGGGTGGACACCCGGTGTGCATTTGAATGAAGAAGGACTGGCACAGGCAGCGGCGCTGGGCGAACGCCTGGCGGACGCCCCCATTCGCCATCTGTATGCCAGCCCGCTGGAACGCACGATGGAGACCGCGCAAGCCATCCAGAAGCACCATGCTGACCTGCCGATCGTGCAGAACCCCGCCATCGGCGAAGTGCGCTATGGGGACTGGGAAGGGGCGTCGATCGCGGCGCTGCGCCTCCGCAAGATGTGGCAGATGGTGCAGGAGACGCCTTCGCGCGCCTATTTCCCCAACGGCGAGACGATGCGCGGTGTGCAGGAACGCGCCGTCAACGAGATCGAGCGGCTGGTGGCGCTGCACCCGCGCGAGATGGTGGTCGTCGTCTCTCATGCCGACCTGATCAAGATGGTGCTGGCGCACTATCTGGGGATGCACCTCGACCTGTTCCAGCGCATCGTCGTCTCGCCTGCCTCGATCAGCACGCTCATGCTCGGCTTCGGTCGCCCGTATGTCGGCGTGATGAACGACACGGCACATCTGGCAGCGCTCGACAAAGCGCGCCGCGCCGCCGCAAAATCGGCGGACTCTCCCTGACAGCGAATGGCAGACCTATGGCGCATATCGAAATCGATCTCAATCCTGTAGATTTCATCACCATCGGCACGGTGGGTCCCAAAGGACAGCGTGTCTTTCACCTTCAGGCGGGCAAGGGTGACCAGCTCGTCACGGTCATCATCGAAAAAGAGCAGGCAGGTGCGCTTGCCGAAGCTATCCGCGACATGCTGGAAGACCTCGACCGCCGCCACCCAGAGCGCACCGTTGGCGCGCGCCCAGGCAACATGAGCCTGCGTGATCCGCTGGAGCCGCTCTTCCGCGTGGCGCAGATGGGTTTGGGCTACGATGAGGACAGCGACATGATCGTGCTGATCGCTCAGGAGATGATCGCGCTGACCGAGGAAATGGACCCCGAAAGTGTCGAACCGGGCGTCATCCGCCTGTGGTGCAGCCGCGCCCAGATGCGCGCGCTCAGCGCCCACTCAGCGGACACCGTGCAGCAGGGACGCCCCGACCCCAAACAGAACGGACGGCTGGTCTACTACTGGACATGAACCGCTCATGAATGACGACAGTCCTATCTCCAACCCGATGCGCCCGTGCGAGGAAGTGCTGGACATCCTGAGCAAGGGCGTGGTCGAGCCGGATTACAGCATCCTGCGCTGGAGTTCCAATTACGCCTTCCTCGTCAGTGTGATGTACGAGGGTGAACGGGCGCTGGCGGTCTACAAACCGCAGCGCGGGGAACGTCCCCTGTGGGATTTCCCGGACGGCACGCTCTGCTTTCGGGAACGGGCATCTTTCCTCACCTCACAGCAGCTGGGCTGGGAGATCGTGCCGCCTACCGTGCTGCGGGAGGGGCCGCGCGGGCTGGGGTCGATGCAGTTCTTCATCGAACACGACCCGCAGGTCAATTACTTCACGCTGGACGAGAGCTTTGCGCCCCAGCTTCGGCGCATCGCCGCCTTCGACTTTCTGGTCAACAATGCCGATCGCAAAGGCGGGCACTGCCTGCTCGACGAAAGAGGTAAGCTGTGGGGCATCGATCACGGCATCACGTTCAACGTCGTCCACAAACTGCGGACGGTCATCTGGGACTACGCCGGGCAGCCGATCGACGAAGCGCTGCTCAGCGACATCGGCAGCCTTCAGGATGCGCTGGAGCAGCCTAATCATCCGTATACCTGTGCGCTGATGGAGCTGCTCTCTGAGGCGGAGATCGGCGCGTTCCGCCGCCGTGTGGGGCGCATGGTCAAAGCGCGCCGCTATCCCACGCCCGGTCCCGGTCCCAACTACCCCTGGCCCCCTGTGTGATCGCACAGAGGCAGGTACTTGCTGTTCCTGCAGGCTTCATTGCCAGTAAACTGGGCGATGAAGTGGGGATCATGAGGGCGAGGATAGATGCGGACGATGTAGGTGTCGTCCCTACGGGGGTGGGGTGGAGACAATGCCTGCATCTGTAAACCTGTTCTGGCGTATGCCTGTGCCAGACTGACCCCGGAAACCTGGCGGTTGAGCGCGGCGAAACAGGGTGAGGTTGCCTGTAAAGGCGCACCCAAACCGCGATTTACTGGCAATCAGGCGCTTTAGGACAATTTCCCCTCGTGCGTTAAAGTCGATTTAAACTTCATCCTTGCATACCCATAAACAATCCTTACGATAATCATGACACACGTTTCGGCTTCAGCTGGAATGTGCCTTCACGATTCCGACTGTTTTTGGAGGCAAGTGGATGATGTTGAAGAAACTGCTTTTGGTTGGGGCGATCGCGCTGTTCAGCGTGATGCCGGCGGCAGCGCAGAGCGACACCTTCCGTCTGACCGTTCTGCACACCAACGACACGCACGCGGCGCATGAGCCGAATGCCAACGGCGACGGCGGTGTGGCGCGGCAGGCGTCGGTCGTCGGTCAGATTCGCCAGCAGGTGAGCAATGTCGTGCTGCTGGACGCGGGTGACCGCTTCACCGGGTCGCTGTTCCACCAGCAGTATCGCGGCGCGGATCAGGTGCGGATCATGAACCTGCTCGGCTATGACGCGATGGTGCTGGGCAATCACGAATTCGACGATGGCGAGGATGTGCTGCTCAACTTTGCGGGCAACCTCACCTTCCCGGCGCTGGCAGCCAATGTCGATTTCGGTCCGTTCGAGGAACTGGGCGCGCTCATTCAGGGTTACACCGTTCTGGAAATCGGCGGACAGCAGATCGGCGTCATCGGTCTGATCACCCCCGACACCCCCGTCACCTCCAGCCCCAGCCGCGATGTCACTTTCTTCGACAACCTGGCGGAGATCGCCAACGCCGCCGCTGCTGAACTGGCGGAAGCGGGCGTCAACAAGGTCATCCTGCTCACGCACATCGGCGTCGAACTCGACCTGGCGCTGCTCGGTCAGCTTTCGGGCATCGATCTGGTGATCGGCGGGCACAGCCACACCCTGTTCGGCAATGCCTATACCGCTGCGGGCGGGCGCACCTACCCCGCTCAGGGCACGGACGCCGATGGCAACACCGTTTACTACGTGCAGGCGGGGTCGAACAATCAGTACCTCGGTCGGCTGGATGTCACCTTCAACGCCGATGGCGTCATCACCGCCGCGACGGGCGACGTCATCTTCCTGACGCGCTACATCACCCCGGATGCCGAGATGGACGCGCTCATCACCGAGCTGGCGGGTCCCATCGAGGAACTCAAGGCGACCCCGATCGGCGCGACGGCGAGTGCCCTGCTGGTGGGCGATCGCAGCGTGTGCCGCGTTGAGGAATGCGCGCTGGGCAGCCTGATCGCGGATGCGCTGCGTGCAGAGACGGGCGCGCAGATCGCCATCATGAACGGCGGCGGTATCCGTGCTGACATCGATGCGGGCGAGATCACCCTGGGCGAAGTGCTGACGGTGCTGCCGTTCGGCAACCTGGTCAGCACGTTCGATGTGCTGGGCGCGGATGTGCTGGCGGCGCTGGAGAACGGCGTCTCGCGCGTTGTCGTGGAAAACGGGGCGGTGGTGCGCGCCGGGGCGAATGGGCGCTTCCCGCAGGTGTCGGGCATCCGCTTCACCTTCGACCCGACGCAGCCCGCCGGCAGCCGCGTGGTGAGCGCCGAGGTGCTGGGCGAGAATGGCGAATTTGCGCCGCTCGATCCTGAGGCGGTGTACAGCCTGGTCTCCAACGACTTCGTGCGTAACGGCGGCGATGGCTATGCCATGTTCCGCGACAATTCGCGCAATGCCTATGACTTCGGCAAGCCGCTCGATCAGGTCGTGGCGGAATACTTCGCCCGCATGGGCACGGTCGATCCGCTGGTCGATGGGCGCATCGTCGTGCAGGGCGCGACGCTGCCCTAAGGCAGTTCGGCGTTGTAAGCAGGTCAAAGCGGCGTGCCGATCGGTGCGCCGCTTTTTTTATTTGCAGTTTCTTTATGCGGCGGCGCGCGCTTTGCGTTACAATCCGAAAGAGCAGCACTCTTGTGGATGGTGACGCATTCAGCGGAAGGATGATGCCGACTTGGACGACGCACGCGAGCTGCGCCAGCAGGGAATCAGGGCGGCGAAAGCGGGGCAGAAAGATGAAGCGCGGCGGCTGCTTCAGCAATCGCTGCGTCTCGAACCGGACAGCGAACCCGCCTGGCTTTGGCTGGCGAGCGTCGCCAGTAACACGCGCGAGCGTGTGTTCTGCCTCAACAAGGTGCTGGAGATCAACCCGAACAACGATACAGCGCTCAAAGCGCTGGAAGGGCTGAACGAGCCGCCCCCCAATGCCGGCGGATCGACGCGCAGCACCGGGACGATGGCTGCTGTTCGCCCCGGCGCGTCTGACGTCCCCGAACAGCAGCCCGGCGTGCCCATCCCGACGCCCGATCGCATCGCCGCGATCATCCCGGAAGTGGAACGCATCGCCCGCGTCGCCAGCACGCCCATCCCCAAACGCGCCAACTGGCAGCGCAAGACCCGCAATCGCGCCGGAGAGGGTGATATTGTCGTCTACCGCGCTCAGGTGGCGCTCACCGCGCTGATCGTGCTGGTGCTGATCGGTGCTGGGTTCGTCTTCGCCGTGCAGACCAATGACGATCTGCGCGGCATCGTCCTCGGTCCCAGCGCCACACCGACGCCCTCGCCCACCGTCACGCCGACTTTCACGCCTGGGCTGAGCGCCACACCCAGTGTCACGCCGCGCATCTCGCCCACGCCCAGCCTCACCCCGCCGCCGAACATCCCTGCTGCCAGCCCACCCTTCCTGCCCCGCGCCACCGCCCTCTACCCGCCCGTGCGCGAGCGGTTCGTCATCGGCGCGGCAGAGCTGATCGACAGTCGGCGTTATCCGCAGGCGATCGCCACGCTGGGCGCAGAGCGCGAACAGAACATCGGAACTACCTTCGACCCAACCATCTACTACTATCTGGCACTGGCACTAGCGCGGGAAGGGCGTTTCACCACTGCCCTGCAGCGTCTCGAGGAAGCAGATGAACGTCTTGGCGATCGTCCAGAGAACATCGCCGCCATCCGCCCGTACCTCGACTCGGCGTATGCTCAGGTGTTTGCCCTGCAAGCCGAAGCCATCCAGAGCGGGGCGACGACCGGCGTGCTGAATGATGCCCTGAACGGGATGCGGACGCGCGCCAATGACGCCATCAATGGCGACCCGCGCCTCGCGCCGCCCTACCTGATCCTCGCGCGCGATGCCGCCCGCTCACGCCGATTTGCCGACGCCATCGAAATCCTCAATCGCGGGCTGAATGTCGATGCGCTGGCGGGCAACACCGATCTGCTGATGGAAAAGGCGCGGGTGTACGTCGAGCAGCGCAATTTCGACGCTGCACTCTATCAGCTCTTCCTCGTCCACTATGTCGATCCGTCGATCGAAGCGGCGTATGACCTGAAGATACAAATTGCCTACGAGCGCAATCGCCCGTCCGATGCGGTCATGGCGGCTCAGGACTACCTGCTCTACTATCCGGGTCTGCCGCGCGCCTATCGGCTGCTGGGCGAAGCGTATGAGCGGGAGGGTAAACCTGAAATCGCGCTGACGATCTACACGCGCGGGCTGAACGCGCGCAATACTGACGCCGATACCGTTGCCATGCTCAGAGCGCGCGCCGCCATCTACCGTCAGACGGGTGACCTGAACCGGGCAATCAGCGATTACACCCGCCTGCTGGACATCACTGATGAGCCAGCGGTGCGGCTGCTGCGGATGCAGGCGTCGGTCGAAGCTGGGCGCTATGCCGACGCACTTCAGGACGCCGAAGCGCTGGTCAATGCGCCAGGTGTAGGGCAGGGAGTGGTCAATCTGGTGCGCGGGCGGGCGCTGGTGGAGAGCGGCACGCCAGGCGATACCGCCGTCTTCCAGCGCGCAGCCGGCTTTCTGGAGAACGCCTCGACCAGCGCGGACACCGCCGCGCCTGCGCTGCGCGGCATGGCGCTGGAATATCTGGCGCGCGCCAGGTTTGAACTGCGAAACTATGCGGGCGCGCGCGAAGCCATCGACAACGCACTGCGAAATGGCGAGACGCTCAGCCGTCGTTACTGGCGCGGGCGCATCAGCGAGGCGGAACGCCGTACCCCCGCCGCCATCGAGGACTACGAGTTCGTGGCGGCGGTGGGGCTGGTCGTCCCATCACCATTCCGCGCGGACGCGGCAGAACGCGCGGCGGCACTGCGCGGCGGTTAGCCTGATCGCTCGAAGCGCGTACCCAGTGCGGCGGGCGGATCGGAACGCAGCAGTGACCGTGCCCAGCGCTGCATCGGTCGGGGCAGGATGCGCGTCAGCCGTTCGACCGCACCGCTGCTCACCAGCAGCAGCGTGACGATCATCAGCAGCCAGGGCAGGGCATTGAGCAGCACCAGCGGAATCTGAATATCCGGGCTGCGCTGAATGGCGGATGCCAGCGCGCGCAGCCCGGCGAACAGATATGCGCCCAGCACCACGCGAAAGGGATGCCACCCCGCGAAGATGACCACTGCCAGTGCGATCCAGCCATCGCCGCGCATGACGGGCGGGTTCGACCAGCCGGGCTTGACCGCCAGCGAGAATGACGCCCCGGCGATGCCCACCAGCGCCCCGCCCAGGATGCAGTAGAGATAGCGCAGGCGGTTGACGTTCGTGCCGCGCGCGTATGCCGCCGCCGGACGTTCGCCGACCGCGCGGTGCGCCAGCCCGCCGCGCGTCCGAAACAGCCAGTACCACGTCACGAACACCAGGATGTAGCTGAAATAGACGAGCGGCTGCTGATTGAAAAAAATCTGCCCGATGACTGGCACGTCGCTGAGCAGCGGGATGGGCGCGTTGAGCAGCACCGGTCCGGGACGGCGGGTGTAGCTCTGCCCCAGAAACTGCGCCAGGTCAGCCGCCAGCAGCGTCAGGACGAAGCCGACTGCCACCTGATCCTGACTCAGTTCGATGTCCGCCACCGCGATGATCAGCGCGATCAGCCCGCCGACGATCGCCGCCACCATCAGCCCGACGAGGATGTTGCCCGTCACCAGCGCCGCCACGAAGCCGAGCATGGCGGAAAGCGCCAGGCTGCCATCGAGCGATAGGTTGACCACACCCGCCCGTTCGGTGATCGTCTCGCCGATCCCGGCGATGACCAGCGGCGTGGCGTTGGCGACGATGCTGTTGAGGATATTGACCAGCGAGTCGTTCATCGGGTGGTCTCCTGCGCGGGTTCCGAGGTGGGTGAGACGGGCGTGGACTCAGGCGCAGCCTGATCCTGATCGGGCAGCAGACGGGCGCGCAGCCCGTTCACCAGCAGCACGGACAGCACAAGCAGCCCTTGCAGCACCCCTGCCAGCGATTGATCGAGCTGGAGCGCCACGCGCAGCCGGGTGCTGCCCCCCAGGATGACGGCGAAGCCGAACGCCGTCAGCACTGCCCAGAGCAGCCGCACCCCGACGAGCAGCACCACCAGCAGCGCCAGAAAGCCGATCCCGCCCGTCACCAGCGGACGTAAGCTGTTGTAGGTGAACAGCACGCGATACGCCCCGGCGATGCCCGCAATCGCTCCGCACACCACCAGCGCCGAGAGCGCGCTGGTCAGCGTCGGCACGCCCAGCAGCAGCGCTGACCGCGCATTTTTCCCGGTGGCGCGCAGGTTCAACCCCCAGCGTGTGCCGCGCAGCGCCAGCAGCACACCGACCAGCGCGATCGCCACCAGCACGAGCGCTAGGGGATTGACTGGGAAGTCGGTGGAGAAGGGCGGCAGCAGGCTGTTGGCAGGGAAGGGGTCGGTCGATTGCGCGCTGCCTCCCTGCGGTGGCTGCCAGGGACCGGAGATGAGATAAATCGTGGCGACGCTGGCGATGGCGTTGAGCGCCACACCGCCGAAAATCTCATGCACCCCGAAGCGCAGCCGCAGCACGCCGACCAGCGCCGCCCATGCCGCGCCACCCAGCATCGCCAGCGCGATCTGGACGGCGATCTGCAGCAGGTGCGGCAGGACGAGGTACTGTGCCGCCCAGCTTGCGAACAGCGCACCGACCGCCATCTGTCCTTCCACGCCGATATTCCACAACCCGGCGGTGAAGGTGACCACCAGCCCGATGCTGCACAGCACGAGTGGAATCCAGAAGTTGATCACCCCGGCGAAGGCGGCGCTGTTGCGGAATGCCCCTTCGAAGGAACGCTCGAACACGGCGCGCGGGTCGCTGCCGACCGCGATGATGAGCAGTGCGGTGATCGCCAGCGACAGCACGATGGGCAGCAGCCCCAGCCCCAGGCGCAGCAGGGCTTGTCTGTGGATCATGGTTTCTGTCTCTTTCACGTGCGGTTCAGCCGTGCGGCGTGTGTGGGCGGGGGAAATCGCCGCCGATCAGCCGCCCCAGCTGATCGATGCCGGTTCCCTCGACATCGGCGACTTCGTAAAAATGTCCGCTGTAGGCGACGAGGATGCGATCGCTGTAGGCGACCAGTTCGTCCAGTTCGGGCGAGGTGAAGAGGATGGCTGTGCCCTGTTCGCGCCGCGCCAGGAGCTGTGTCCAAATCCAGCGTGACGAGTCCACATCCAAACCGCGCGTCGGCTGTTCGAGCGCCATGAGCAGGGGAGATGCCGCCATGAGCGCCATCAGCACGCGCTGCTGATTGCCGCCGGAAAGCGACTCGATGGCGCTCTCCGGGCGACCGCGCACCGCGTAATGTCGAATGCGCGCATCCGCCTCGGCACGGGCGGCGCGCCAGTCGATGATCGCGCCCTGCTGTGCTGCCAGCGCCACATGTTCGGTGATCGTCAGCCCGGCGATCAGCCCCTCTTCCAGACGCCCGGCGGCACTGAAGGCGACGCCCATCGCGCGGAAATGGCGGTAATGCTGGCGTGTCATGTCGCGCCCGGCGATACGCACCTGTCCATGCTGCGGCGTGACCAAGCCCGCCAGGGCACGCAGCACGAGTTCCTGCCCGCTCTCGTCCAATCCCGCCAGCCCGATGACCTCTCCGGCGCGTATGTGCAGCGAGAAATCATGCACAGTGACGCGCCGCCCGCGCAGAGTCACTCCCTCCAGCGCCGCGACCGTTTCCCCGATGGCGGCGGGGGGGCGGGGCTGTGCTGCCAGCGCTTCGCCGAACATGAGCGTGACGAGCTGTTCTTTGCTGGCGGGCATGGCAGCCACACCCACCAGCCTGCCTGCGCGCAGCACGATCACCTCGTCGCACAGGCTGATCACGTCTTCCAGCTTGTGCGAGACGAGCAGCACCGTTGCCCCATCACGCGCCAGCGCGCGCAGCGCATCGAACAGCAGCGCCTTCTGATCGGCGGAGATGCCCGTTGTCGGCTCATCGAGGATGAGCGCGCGCACGCCCAGAGCGATCAGCCGGATGATCTCCAGCTGCTGACGCTGACCGATCGTGAGCGAAGCGGCAGGCGCATCGGGATCGAGGGTGAACCCGAAGCGGGCGCACAATTCGCTCAGGCGCTGGGTTGCGGCGCGCGTCGGAATGCCCAGCGATCGCCCAGGCTGCCCATATACGAAATTCTCCAGCACGCTCAGCGCCGGGATGTCGAGCGGGTCCTGCTGCAACATGCCGATCCCGGCGCGGATGGCTTCCTGAGGCGATCGATAGTGCGCCGGGGCGTCATCGAGCAGAATACGCCCGCTGTCCGGCGGCTGATAGCCGGACAGGATTTTCATCAGCGTCGATTTGCCCGCGCCATTTTCGCCCAGAATGCCGATGATGCGCCCGCTGTGGAAGGTGGCGCTGATGCGGTCGTTGGCGTGCAGCCTGCCAAAGCTCTTGTGGATTTCCTGCAACTCGATTTTCATGCGGTGTCGGTTCGCGGCTTTCAGAAATGCCTGTTACAGAGGAAAAAGGGCGCGGGGGGGGCATCCCCCGCACCCGTTAGAGGCAGATGCGAACTCAGTTGCTCGCGCCGACCATGCCCGTCAGCAGCTGATCCAGATACCAGATGTCCAGCGGATCGACCAGTTCGTCTTCCCCTGCCAGCACCGTGCCGTCCTGTTTGGTCAGCGGACCGCGCCACAGCGCGATGCTGCTGGGGATGAACGGGTTGGTGGCGTAGGCGGTCAGGTCGGCGATGAACTCGTCAAGCTGGGCGCTGGCGGTCTCGCTCAGCCCTTCGCCCTTGATGAAGCCGATCATCGAGGTGTCGAGGTTGTTGATGTCCGACCAGTCGGGACCGATCCACTCCCAGGTGGGAACCCACGTGCCGTCCATCACCTGACGGGTGATGCGTGCGTAATCGGGACCCCAGTGGAAGTAGGGCACGCCGAGGCAGACGGACGGCGCTTCTTCGCACGCGCCCAGATAGTCATATGGCACGGCGCGCACATTCTGCCCCTGCGCCGCACGGATGCCAGCGACGGTGATCACCTCAGTGGTGTCGATGCCGCTGATCACCACATCCGAACCGCTGTCGAAGAAGGAGTTGGTCTCTTCAGTCGGGTCGAGGGTGACGCCTGGGATGTTGAACCAGAAGCCGATCCACGTCACGGTGAAGGTGAGGTCAGCGGCGCTGCGCTGGCGGTAGGTCTCCCAGCAGTAGCGCGCGCCCAGATAAGCAGAGGAAGCCAGACGGCGCGTTTCGCCGTTGATCAGCGGTCCCAGATAGCCGATGCTGCCCGTCTCGGTGGAGAGGGCGGCGGCGCAGCCCGCCATCAGCTTCGCCCATTCCATCTGTCCCATCAGGTTGCCGACGTTGCGCGGAGCCGTGCCGTTCAGCACATCATCGCCGGAGATATTGATGAAGACGACCTCCGGGAAGGCGGCGGCGACGGCATTGGTATCCTGCTCGAACGCATCGGAGGCGGTGAAGATCAGGCGCGCGCCCTGATCGACCATTTCCGTCACCACTTCCAGCAGGGTGGTTTCCGGCGCATCAGCGGGGTTGAGGCTGGGGAAGAAGATGAAGCGCGTGCCCGGCACAGTGTCCTGAATGTACTGCGCGCCTTCGTAATGCGCCTGGCTCCAGCCGCGATCGTTCTCCGGACCGACCAGCACCATGCCGACGACGAAATCTTCCTGTGCCAGCGCCGGGATCGCCATCAGAGCGATCAGCACCAGCAGCATACCCGAAAACAACAGTTTGCGTGACATGAACGAACTGCCTCCTGCGGTTTGTGGAAAAAAATCCATCATGCAGACGGGAATCCACACCCCGTCAGCACGCCCCTGATCGTAAACGGCGGGGCGCGAATGTGCAAATTGCAACTTGTACAACAATGCGCCACTGTAAACTGTGGTTTCTCATAGAATGTGTTATGCTATGGGGCAGACAGGTTTTGGCGAATGGGTGGGCGATGTCCGAAGTCAATCTGAAAGAGTATTTTCAACGGCTCGACAGACTGCTGAAAGCGAATGCCGCCGATGAGGTGATCCATCACGCCCGGCACATCCTGCGTTACTATCCGCGCAATGTGCAGGTTTATCGCTTTCTGGGGCGGGCGCTGGTGCTGATCGGGCGGTATGAGGAAGCGGAGGCGGCGCTCCGGCGTGTGCTGGGCGTGCTGCCCGACGACTTCATCGCCAACGTCGCACTGGGCGAGGTGTTCGAGCGGACCAACCGCTGCGAAGATGCCATCTATCATCTGGAGCGCGCACTCGATCAGCAGCCCAGCGATAAAGACCTGCTGGACGCGCTGCGCGTGCTGTATCACCGCTGTCGCAAGACCGGGCAGTTGAAAATCCAGATGACCGCCGGCACGGTGGCGCGCCAGCACTGGCGTTCCGGCGCGCCCGATTATGCCATCGACACGCTGCGTTCCGCCCTGAAAAGCGCGCCGGATCGCATCGACCTGCGCCTGCTGCTGGCGCAAATCCTTTGGGCTGCCGGGCGCGAGGAAGAAGCCGCCGAAAGCGCGCTGGAGGTCATTCGTCATCTGCCAGACAGCCTCGATGCCAACCGCATCATGGCGGAACTGTGGCTGAAATACAGCCGCCCGTCCGACGCCCAGCGTTTCGTCAACCGCATCGAGTCGGTCGATCCGTATCTGGCGGTCGAGCTGGTGCAGGGCACACCGCCGCCTGATGACGCCTTCCGCATTGAAGAGCTGGATTATGTGCGCTCGGCGCAGAGCGAGGCGGTCACTACCCGCCCCGACTGGCTGAAAGACCTCGGTGCTGCGGGCGACCTGCCTGCTGCCCCAACTGCTGAACCGCAGGAAGAAGCGTGGTCAAGCTGGTCGAGCGCCATGCTTTCTGCGGCTCCCGCTGCCGAAACGCCCGCCGAGTCGCAGCCTGAAAATGACCTCGAATGGCTGACCGCTTTCCCCACAGTGCGCGAAGATGATGCGCCAATCATCCCCACTTCACCCAGCGACTCGGAACTGGATGCGCTGTTCAGCACGGGCGGGCTGGATGCCGAACGCCGCGCGTATACCCCGCCTGCCCCTCCCGAACCTGACAGCGATCCGTTCGCATGGATGCGGGATGCGGGCATTGATGTGGATGAGAATGCGCCCGCGCGCAGCGTGGCACTGGATGAACCGGATTTCGATGATCTCTACAGCCCGCCCTCAGCCTCGGCGGGGGGGCAGGCAGAAGCCGACGCCGATCCCCTGTTCTGGATGCGGGACGCTGGTGTCGAGATGGTCGATGAGCAACCCGGCGCGGATGTGTTGGGCGAAGCAGCCGCATTCGATGACCTGTTCGGGTCGCCAGGCGGTGGCGCATTCGACGAACCCGAAGATCGCCCGATCGAAGAACCGGATGCGTTCGCGTGGATGCAGGGCTATGACACCGGGCTGACGACCGACACTCCCGCGCCTTACGACCCGTATGCCCCGATTGATGCACCCGCCCCGTATGACCCCTATGCGGCGTCGGCAGATGAGGATGACCTGTTCGCGCTTGCTCCTGCTCAGCCCGCTGAGGTGTACGATCCGTATGCCGCTGCGGGCGATGATGAGCCGGAAGCGGACTCGCTCGACTGGCTGAATGCCACGCCCGATGCCCGCCCCGCCGGAGACAGCCTGCCTTTCCCCGATGAGGATGATCTGCTCTTTGACGCCGCACCGACGGCTCCACCTCAGGATGCTCCCGCTTCGCCGCCCTCGATGCGCGGCTTGACGGCGATCCTGAATGAGGGTAATTTCGACTGGATGAAATCGGCGGATGCCGCAGCAGGTGCAGAACCGGATGACGACGAATGGCTGGCACAGTTTGGCGCTGCCCCTGCCAAACCCGCTTCCGCCAGCGACAGTCCGGACTGGCTGACCGACCTCGACCCATCGCCAGACAGGGTGAGCGCACTGGCGGACATCCCCGCCGCTGAGTCAGATGATGATCTGTTCGCCATACAGCCAGAGGAGCAGAGTTGGATGAGCGACCCTGAACGCCGCGATGATGACCTGTCGATGCCCCAGGGTGACGACCAGGAGATGGATTGGCTGACGCAATTCGCGCCCACTGACTCCACCTCCGCCGGCTCGCCATCTGCCCCGGCACTGAGCGACGATGATGACGTTTGGGCGAACCTGATGGGTGTGGGCGACGATACGGCTGACAGGCTGTCATTTGCCGATACGGTCATCACCACCGATCCGCTCGATTCCGCTTCACCAGCCAGTGAACCAGGCGATGACGATGACGAAAGCATCCCCGACTGGCTGCGCGACTCCGCCCCGTCGGTCGTCGAGACTCAGGCGTCGGGTTTTGCCGCCGAAGAACTGGACTGGCTCAACGACAGCAGCATCACCGATGCGGAAGAAGTGCTTTCCGCTGCTGCGCTCCACGCCGATCTGGATGAGTTGAGCGATCTTGGTGAGATGCGTCTGTACAGCGGCGATGTCGAGTCTGCTGATGAGCTGACATTTGAGATCGACCCCCTTGAACCTCCTTCTGAGCAGGATGACGACGCGACCATCGAGTCCGTCCCGGATTGGTTGTCGGATATTCGCGCTACCGATTCGGGAGAGCCGGCGACAGAACAGGCGGTTGATTTTACGCTCTCTGAAATTGCCCCGTCAGCCTCTGAACCTGATGACGACTTCGCGTGGCTGAACGACGCCGCCCCGGTCGCTGAAGCGGAAACCGCTGAACCCGCTGCTGAGCAGGCGGACGACTTCGCGTGGCTGAACGATGCCGCCCCGGTCGCTGAAGCGGAAACCGCTGAACCCGCTGCTGAACAGGCGGACGACTTCGCGTGGCTGAACGACGCCGCCCCGGTCGCTGAAGCGGAAGCTGAACAGCCAGTTGCTGAGGTGCAGGATGAGGACTTTAATTTTGAGGACCTTCAGCCGACAGATGCGACGGCGGTGGTCGCAGAGGTGGAGGATGCAGTCATGTCTGAACGTGAATATGAGGATGAGGACGACGGCACGGCTGCGCTCTTCGAGGAAGAGGTCGTGCTGGAGGGCGGTGATGTCAATACGCCTGACTGGTTGAATGCGATGGTTCCAGGCTTGGATGTCGATGTCACTGCCCAGGAATACATCCTGCCTGATGAGGAATTCGATCTGGTCGAGGAAGCACCCATCCCGATCGACCGCAGCGCGGCAGGCAATGCCGAATTCGGCTGGCTGGTGCGGATCGTCGAGGAGGAAGTCGCTGCGTCACAGCCGGTGCGCCGCTTCAGCTTCTCGCGCCCGCCTGCCTGGGCACGCCCTGTACGTCCCCCTGTTTCTGATGACGACGACGATTTCCCGGATTGGATCGTGGATGATGACGGCAAATAGCGCGATGTGCGTGCAGGCGACGGCTGAAATGAACAGCAGGGGGTGGCAGGATGGCGCTTAAGGACAAAATGCCCGATCTCTCCGCCATGTCGGAGAAGGAGATGGAGGCTTGGGCGGCTTCTCTCTCCCCGGACGAGATGATGGAGTTCATGGAATACCTGGCGGGGCGCAGCGGCGCAACCGAAGGGTTGACGCGCGACACCAGTGGTCTGGAGATGAAGGCGATCGATGAGACCAAAGTCACAATCGACGGACCAGGCTACGTCCCCTTCGGCGAAGAGAACAAGGCGAAACAGCCCGAACCGCCTGCGCCCGCTGTCTCGAAACAGCCCGCTCCGCTGCCGCCTGCCCCGGTGATCGAAAAGAAGCCGGAACCTCCGCCGCCCGCCCCCACTGTGCCCAAACAGCCGGAGCCAGCACCGCAGCCCGCGCGCCCCGAACCGAAGCCGGGTCGTACCGATCCACCCTGGGATGTCGATCAACCTGCCGCGCGCACCGTGCGCGTGGAAGAAGCGCCGCCTGCGCGGGTCAGCGTGCCGCCGCCCAAACCCCCGGTTCAACCGCCGCGCGTCGAGCAGGCTCCCCCTGTGCGACCCGCACCACAACAAGCGCAGCCCCCGGCACGTGTCGAACCGCCTGCGCCAGCGCGTCAGCCCGCCGCGCGTGCAGACTCCGCACCTGCTCGCCCTGCTCCCCAGCCCGAACCACCTGCCTCGGTGCAGCAGCCGCTCATCCCAGCCGCACCGCCCGCACCGCCATCCGCCCCGGCAGCGGATACCAGCACGCTGGCATGGCTGGAGAGCCTGTCCTCTCAGGAAGAGGACAATCTGTTCAATCTGGAACTTTCCGGTTTGCCGACCAGCGGGTCGGCGGGCAGCGCCCCTGTACCGGATAACCCGATGAACTGGCTGGAAGACCTGTCGCGCGGGGGCGGCGCACCCTCTCTCGAACTGCTCGATGAGGATGACGACGACCTCGGTTCGGCAAAGGTCGATCCCTTCGCAGCAGGGGTAGACAGCGTGTCGTGGCTGGATACCCTGGCGGAACGCGGTGGCGCTGATCCCGACGAACTGACCACCACCAGCCGCTTCAACATCCCGACCACCGCGCCGGATGAGGTCGAACCGCTGTCGTATGCGCCGTTCGACTTCGAGAGCAGCACCGATCGATCGCCTGCGATCACGGATGCCCCCGCTTTCCTCGACGTGCTGTCCGGGGCGGAAGGCTACAGCGAGACCGGGGTGCGTGCCACGCAGAGCGATCCCTTCTCACCAGAGGCGATCCGTCAGGCGATGGCGGATGGCAGCGTGACCGAAGAACAGATGCGTCACTTTCTCGCTCAGCAGGAACAGGATGCCGCAGAAGAGGGCGTGCTGATCGATTTTGGGGATGACGACGGCGAACTTGTGCCAGACATCCCCGATTGGCTGCGCGATATGCAGCCGACTCAGGAAGCGCCGCCCGCTGCACCGACACGCCCGCTGGAGTCGATCTTCGATGCGCTGCCTGAAGCGCCGGAAGCCATCCCGATGCCGGAATGGTTGCTCGATGATGCGCCGATCGGCGAAGCCACCATCGAGGATATTTTCGATGATACGCCTGCTGCTGCGTCCATCGTCATCGACGATGTGGTCGCGCCGCCGATCGAGATCGACCCGCGCGATCCCTGGGTCGAAGCGCTGGAGGCGGAACACACTTACGGCGCGCCTGACCTTGAACAGGAACCGGACTGGTATGTCACCAATACTCATGACCCGGATCGACTGGCGGCGATCGACGCCCGTTTCGGCGTGGGGCAGGGCGACGTGGAAGGCATCGCGCTGGCACAGGTTGCGCTGCCCGCTGAAAGCAGCCTGCCTTTCGGTCAGGAACAGCCGATCCCGATGTGGATCGACATGAGCCTGATCGGGCTGGTCGAAGCTGCGCCTCCGCCTGCACCGCCAGCCCCAGCCCCCGCTCTGCTGCCTGAAGATTCGGGCTGGCTGTCAGAAATCGAGACGCCGGAAGATGTCCCGGACTGGCTGAAAGATACCTTCCCGGAACCGGAACCGGAAGAGATGTTCGTGCCCCCGGAACCGGTCGTCATCGCGCCGCCACCTGTCGTGCAGCCGCCACCTGTCGCTCCGCGTCCGGCTGCTCCGCCGCCGCGTGCGCCTGAACCCGTCCGCGCCCCGGTGCTGGACGAAGATGTCCTGGCGGTGCTGCAAGGCGCGCGCGATCTGGAGCAGGCAGGCGACATTGAAGCCAGCCTGAACGAGTACGAAGCGCTCATCCGCGCCAATCGCGGGGTGGATGAGGTGGTGGAAGACCTGAGCAGCCTCGTCAAATCGTATCGTACTGTGCCAGCGGTCTATCGGGTGCTGGGCGATGCACTGATGCGTCAGGGCAAGCTTCAGGCGGCGCTGAACACCTATCGTGAGGCGCTCAACCAGTTGTGAGACGCCCTGCGAACAGGGTGAAGGGCGTGATAGAATGCACGGGTGAACTGGCACGGCGCGGTTCGCCCGTGCATTTTTTATCCCGATCACTCTGATGAAGGAGCGCGATGTGGAACGTACCCTGATCATCCTCAAGCCAGATGCGGTGCAGCGTGGGCTGGTGGGAGAGATTGTCCGTCGTTTTGAGCAGCGCGGGCTGAAGATCGTCGGCGCGAAATTCATGCTCGTCCCGCGTGAACTGGCAGCGCGGCACTATGCTGAACATGAAGGCAAGCCGTTTTATGAGGGACTGGTCAGCTACATCACGTCGTCGCCGGTGCTGGTGATGGCGATCGAGGGCAAAAACGCCATCGAGTTGTGCCGTCAGCTCATCGGCAAGACCCGTCCGCACGAAGCCGCGCCTGGCACGATTCGCGGCGATCTGGCGGTCGATGTCGGGCGGAACCTGGTACACGGGTCTGACGCGCCAGAGAGCGCAGCGCGTGAACTGTCGCTCTGGTTTGGTGAAGATGAACTGGTGACCTGGGCGCGCAACAACGACACCTGGATCAGCGAATAATCAGTGCAGGGTGGGATGTTCAGCGGAATGCCCGCTGAACATCCCGATCACTGGATGCTCAGCAGCACATTGGCGTGACGCCAGAAGCCTTCCAGATTGTAAAATTCCCGCTCTTTGGCGCTGAAGATATGCACGATGATGTCGCCGTAATCCATCAGCACCCAGCCGCTCTGCGCCTGTCCTTCCACAGAGACGGGCAGCCGCCCCGTTTGCAGCTTCATCGTCTCGCGCACGCTGTCGGAGACGGCGCGCACCTGACGGTCGCTGTTGGCGGTGCAGATGACAAAAAAATCCGCGATCACCGCATCCGGTCGCAGATCGAGCAGGACGATATTTTCCGCTTTCTTGTCTTCCACCGCGCCGACAATGGCGCGGGCGATGTCGATCGAGTCCAGAGTGTTTCTCCCATCATGGATGTGCAGTCGAAAGTTTACATGATTTTATCACGGTTTGTGTAAGAGCGCGGTTGGCGCGAAAGCGGGTAGAGCAATGGCAGATCAGATCACTTTCACCGCTCCGAAAGCGGGGGTGCGGCTGGATGTGCTGGTGACGGAGCGGCTGGGCGAACGGCTGACGCGCACGCAGGTGCAGGCGCTCATCCGCGAGGGCGGCGTGCTGGTCGATGGCGCGGTCGTCAAGCCCGGCGTTAAACTGCGCGGCGGCGAACAGATCGTCATCACCCTGCCCGAACCCCGCCCCAACGAGACGGTGCAGCCCGAAGAGATGCCGCTCACCATCGTCTACGAAGACCGCGATCTGGCGGTCATCGACAAACCCGCCGGGTTGATCGTGCATCCGGGCGCGGGCGTGACGAGCGGCACGCTGGTCAACGCACTGCTGGCGCGCTACCCGGAGATCGCCCGCATGGATTACGCCCCGGAACGGCGCGGCATCGTCCATCGGCTGGACAAGGATACCAGCGGGCTGATCGTGGTGGCGCGTCGTGCTGCTGCCCTGCACCGTCTGATGGGGCAGTTTCAGCGCCGCACCATCGAAAAGCATTATCTCGCTCTGCTGGAGCGCACCCCACCCACCCGCACCGGACGCATCACTGCACCGATCATGCGCGACCCGGCAAACCGCCGCCGCATGACGGTGCTGCGTGCCGGGCGTCCCGCCGAGACGGAGTACACGGTCGTCGAGTACTTCCCCGATGGGCGTGCCCTGGTAGACGTCAATCTGCTCACGGGGCGCACCCATCAGATTCGCGTGCATATGGCATTCATCAACTGTCCGCTGGTCGGCGATGTGGTGTACGGCTTTCGCAAGCGCAGCCTGCCTCTGCGCCGCCAGTTCCTCCACGCCCGCTCGCTCTGCTTCGACCAGCCGCGCACGGGCGAACGACTATGCTTCGAGTCGCCGCTGCCATCTGATTTAGAACAGATTATCGAATTTTGCCGCAAAAACACTCGTTAAAATCCTGCTGATCGGATAAAATAGAAGCTTATCTCAGGCAGTGCCTTCGTCTTTTGGGCTTTCGGCAGATAACAGGGACAATCCATGCGTGAAGTGACGGTCGCAACAGTACAACTGAAGCCGCGTCTTGGCGAAATTGAAGAAAATCTGGTCAGGATGTCGGAGATGATCTCGACGATCGCCTCACAGCAGCGCGTCGATCTCATCGTCTTCCCGGAACTGATCACCAGCGGCTATGAACTGGGCGTGCGCTTCACCGAGATGGCGCAGCGCGTGCCGGGACCGACAGTCAACCTGATCGCCCAGCGCGCCAACGAATATGGCGTGTATGTGGCGTTCGGCATGGTGGTCAAAGAGCGCGTCGAGTCGGTGCTGTACAACTCCGCCATCCTCATCGGACCGGAAGGCGACCTGGTGGAGGTGTACAACAAGGTGCATCTGCGGGGCGAAGAGCGCATGGCGTTCCGCGAAGGCTTCAAGATGCCGGTCATCGATACGGAAATGGGCACGATCGGGCTGATGATCGGGTATGACCTGGCATTCCCTGAGGTGGCGCGCAGCCTGGTGCTGGACGGCGCGGAGATCATCTGCGTGCTGGCGAACTGGGAAGCGAGCGCCATCGACGAATGGAAGACTTATCTGCGCGCCCGCGCCTATGAGAACGCCGTGTACATGGTCGGCTCAAACCGGGTGGGCGAAGACGTGACGCTGACGTTCGGCGGCGAGAGCATGGTGATCGGTCCGCGCGGGCAGATTTACGCATCGCTGGCGGGTGAGACGGACGAGAAGACCGGCGCGCCGCTGGAGGGTTTCGCCGTCGCGCGCATCAACCTCGACGAAGTGCGCGAAAACCGCGAAGAGTTCCAGCTTATCCAGAACCGCCAGCCGACCGTCTACAAGACGCTGGTGCGCCGCTACTGATCGCTGCGGCATGACCTGATGGGGCAGCGCATCGCTGCCCCATCGCTTTTCGGGCAACATTCACCCAACGACCGGGCTTAGTCGGCATGATGCAACCAGAACGCGCCACATCGCTGCCGGGGACACTGCTGCTGCTGGGCATGACCCTAGTCATCGTCGCGTCTGCGGTGGTGCTGCTCTCTCAGCGAAATGCCGTGCCCGAACCGATCGCTCTGCCCACCTACACGCTCACTTTCACCCCGACTCCCACGCAGACCGCCACTCCTTCGCCGCCGCCCACCGCAACGCCAACTGCTGTCCTGCACACCGTCTATGTCACCGGGGCGGTAGTGCAGCCCAATCATCTGCATACCCTTCCTGATCGCAGCCGGGTCGGGGATGCGGTCGCTGCGGCGGGCGGGGCGCTGCCCGAAGCGGACCTCGCGCGCGTCAATCTGGCGGCGTTCGTGCGCGATGGCGAGCAGATTCACATCCCGACCATCGTGCCGACCGCCGTCCCTGTTCAGCCTTACAGTGCCGCGCCATCTGCCTCATCGACGCCCGTTCGCCCCGCCACCGCCACACCGCCGCGCTTCCCGATCCGTCTGAACCTCGCCACCCGCGAAGAGCTGATGGCAGTCCCAGGGATTGGTGCGGTGCTGGCGGATCGCATCCTCGTGTTTCGCAATGCGCGCGGACACATCGCCCTGCCGGATATGCTGCTGGAAGTGCAGGGCATCGGTCCGGCGAAGCTGAGCGATATCCTGCCCTATCTGTCGTTCGATTAGCCAATCCCCGCGAAAGGGTCGTCGTCACCTTCCATGCCCAGTACCTCGCTCATCAGGATCGCGCCTTCGTTGCGCTGGGGCAGTCGGCTGAGGTAGCGCTCGGTGACGGCGACGTTGCGATGGCGCAGCAGACGGCTGATCTTCTCGATCGGTACGCCGTTTTCCTGAAGCGCGCCCGCCACCGATCGGCGCAGGTCGTGCGGGGCGACGTGCGGCAGCCCGGCGTGCATCGCTGCCTCGCTGACCAGCAGCCACACCCCTTCGGCGGTGAGCGGCAGCCTGCTGATGCGTCCGCCCTTCCATAGGCGGCGCACGATCGGGCTGGCGGGTGTTTTGAGCTGATCGGCGGTGACCAGCGCGGCGCGCCAGCGGGTGAGCGCCGTCAGCACCGAGCGTGGCACATCGACCGATGCCGTGCGCCTGCCTTTGCCATGCACGCGCAGCGTGGCGCGGTCATTCTGAATGCTCAGGTCGTCCCAGCGCGCACTGACCAGCTCCTCACGTCGTAAACCCATCGTACACAGCGTGGTCAGCACGACGGCGTTGCGCCGCGCCTGATTGTCACTGGTGGCGATCTCGCCGCCCGCGCGCATCAGCAGGCGAAGCTGGTCGATCGACAGCCACATGCCTGGGCGCTGCCCGTCTTCAGCGCGCGGGATGCGGACGCGGCTCATGGCGGCGCTGACCAGATCGTCGATCCAGCCTGCTTCTGCCAGCAGCCCGGTCAGCGTGACGATGGCGGCGCGGGCCTGATCCAAACCCTGCTTGCCGTGCTTTCGCTGAATGAGCATCCCGATCCACGCGCGAAGCTGCGGTGCGGAAAGGGTCTGCTGCAAGAGGGGGATAGGCAGGCTTTGCATCCGGGCGATGCGCTGATCGCCGCGCGTCGGCTTCAGCCCGGCGACGTCGCACAGGTAGAGATCGACCCAGCGGAAGTAGGCGCGGTGGGTGTGCGGGCTGCTCGCCTGCCCAGGCAGCGCGCGCAGGAAGTCGAAGGTGAGTGCGCCGCCGTCGTCGAAGTCGTCGAGCTGGGCGATGCGGCTGCGGACGATGGCAGAACGCTTTTTCATGACGGGTGATTGTCTCTCACGGTTCAGATGCGCGGATCACCTGCATTATAAGACGAAAATGCCCCGCTGCATCGGGCAGCAGGGCATGGAAGACCGCGATCGGGCGGGGGATTAGTTGCGCTGGTCGATCGATACCCAGACCAGATCGCGCGGACCGACGTAATCGGCGGTCGGGCGGATCAGGCGGTTGTCGGTCTGCTGTTCGATGATGTGCGCCGTCCAGCCCGCCATGCGGCTCATGGCGAACAGGGGCGTGAAGAGATCGACTTCCAGATCGAGGGTGTACAGCACGATAGCGCTGAAATAATCGACGTTGGGGTACAGATTGCGCTCGATGAAGTACTGGTCGGCACGCGCCAGGTTCGCCAGGTCATCGGCGATGCGGAACCACTTCTGGTTGCCCGATGCTTCAGCGAGTGCCTGAGCGCGTTCGCGCAGCACCGCCGCACGCGGGTCGAGCGCCTTGTAGACGCGATGTCCAATGCCCATGATGCGGCGCTTGCCCGACTTGATGTTCTCGATGAACCAGGGTTCGACGTTTTCGACCTCGCCGATCTCCAGGAACATACGCATCGCTTCCTCGTTCGCGCCGCCGTGCGCCGGTCCCTTGAGCGTGCCGATGGCGGCGACGATGGCGCTGTGCATGTCCGCGCCGGTGCTGGTCGCCACGCGCGAGGCGAAGGTGCTGGCGTTCATGCTGTGTTCGGTCAGCAGAACCATGTAGGCATTGATGGCGTTGACGGCGGCGGGTTCCGGCTCTGCCCCGGTGAGCATGTACATGTAGTTCTGCGACAGGTTGAGGTCAGCGCGCGGGGTGACAGCGGCGTGCCCCTTGCGGATGCGCGCCCACGCCGCGCACAGCGTGGTCACCTGACCGGTCAGGCGAAGCGCCTTGCGCTTCTGTGCGTCGAGGCTGGTGTCTTCGCTGTCCGGGTCGTAGAAAGCGAGCATCGAGACGGTCGTGCGCAGTACTGCCATCGGGTTGGCGTCTTTGGGGAAGTCCGCCATGAATTTGAGGACGGCTTCCGGCACGACAGCTTCGCGCGCCAGGTCTGCACGCAGTGCTTCGAGTTCGGCAGCGTTCGGCAGGCGACCATTCCACAGCAGATAGACCACTTCTTCATACAGCGCATTCGCTGCCAGGTCTTCGATTTTGTATCCTGCGTAGATCAGCTTGCCCTCTGTGCCATTGACCTCGCTCAGACGGCTGTCGCCGATCGATACCCCGTCCAGCCCTTTTTTCGCCTGCGTCATCGTAACACACTCCTCGTTGATGTGGTGTAAAGCGGCGCGCGCCGCAGAATGCGTGCAGTCAGTCGTGCCGAAATTCACAAGTATTCCTGAAGTATAACATCGCGGCCTGCCCGCTTCAACGGCGCGGACGCTTACTTAACAGGCTCTCATGGCGGGCGAAAGGATCGATTGTACGGTGAGTGTGTTGAGCGAAGTGGCAGATGGCATGATCGGTCACGAACGGAACGCAGCCAGGCAAAAAGGGGATAGTTTCTATGGGTTTCAACCTCTACGCGCCCCCATACCACCGTGCCCGCTGGCTGATCGCGTAGACCGTCCCAATGGGCGGGGCTTCACAGCCCAGGGCATTGTGCGGCTTGACCTTTAAGCCGTGAAAGTCCGACCCGCCCGTGAGCAGCAGGTCGTGGCGCGCCGCCAGCGCGCGGGCAACCAGCCGCACCGCTTCGCCATTCGACGGATGATTGACCTCGATGCCGTCCAGCCCGGCGGCGATCAGCCGCTCCGCCAGCGCCTGCCAGTTTGCGCCCAGCGATCCCGGATGTGCCAGCACCGCCACCCCGCCCGATCCATGCACGAGGTTGATCGCCGCCTCTGGCGTCAGGCGTTCGCGCGCCACATACGCCGGGGCGTGTTCGCCTATCCACACCTCGAACGCCTCGCGCACTGACTCGACCACGCCCAGCGCCACCAAGCCACGCGCGATGTGCGGGCGTCCGACTGCGCCTTCCCCGGCGATGGCAGCGACTGCCTCCCACGTCAGCGGCACGCCGAGGGTGTTCAGCCGCGCCACGATCGCCTGCCCGCGTGTGAAGCGGTCATCGCGGAAACGCCGAAGCATCGCCTGAAGGGTCAGGTCATCCGGGTCGATCATGTAGCCCAGCAGATGCACATCGCCGATCGCATCGACGGTGCTGAGTTCGATGCCAGGCAGGATCAGCGGACGCCCGAATGCCGCCGCCGCCGCGCGCGCCGGGGCGATGCCTTCAGTCGTGTCGTGATCGGTGATGGCGATCACATCCAAGCTCGATGCCAAAGACACCACCTCGGACGGGGTATGCTGCCCATCCGAGGCGGTGGTATGCACATGCAGATCGACGCGCATCATGCAGTCATCGCATGGCGGGGGTCAAACGGCAGGGACAGGGCGCGGCTCGACGGTGAAGCGAACAGCAGTGCGCTCGTTGCCCTCAATGTCCACTTCTTTGAAGTAGGGGGTACACATCAGGTCGATATGGTCGCCCTCAAGATACGTCCTGGCAATCGCCAGCGCCTTGACTGCCTGATTGACCGCGCCCGCGCCGATCGCCTGCACTTCTGCATAACGGCGTTCGCGCATCACGGCGGCGATCGCCCCTGCTACCGCAGTAGAACGCGATTTGGCGGAGACCTTGATCACGTCCGGCTTGTGAGGATCAGTCAGCGCCTCAAGCTCCAGCGCGTCTTCGTCGTCATCGTAATGAGTTGGGTATACATGGTTCATTGAGCGTTACTCCGGCGTATTGACAACAGGCTGTAGCTGACCGAACAGGGTGTGATGCCGCTCTTTCATGATCATATCACGACATTTGTGAAAACCATGAAGGACTTTCAGTCCATTACCCTGTGTTAAGCCGATTCTGGCATGATCCCTGTCTGGATAGATGGGTCATTTGGGGGATTCACGACGGGAAAAAGTGATGGTTTCCCGTAGCATCGTCACCTGCTTCCCGTGCTGGTAGAAACGGGGCTGAAAATATCCCAATGTTAAAAAGTTCCGTTTTTCACGAACTTTTTCCGCCTGCCCAGAAATAGTGAATCTCTTTCAGTATATATCCCAAATCGAATGTTTTATCCCCAAAAGGTGAGGGGTTTTTCCCTGTTTTGGGATAAAGAGGATGATCGCGTATCCCAACCTTAAAAGGCGTTTGCAAGAAACATATCCCAACCTTAAAATTTCTCGGCAGATTAACCTGAGTCGTTGTTTTTTGAGCGGAACTGCGCTATACTGATCTGTACTGAAGCAGCACACGCTGCCCCCAATGAAAGTGCGGGGCAGCGCCCAACCCGATACATCCACAAAATAAACGCGGTCTGCGATCTTTCAGCCGCGCCCCTTCAGGCGCGTGATGGAATCGTCTGTCGATTTTTTTGTGAACGGTTTTTTCAGATTGTATATCATCCCGGATCGCGCACGGGAAGCTGGCGCGATGCCACCAGAACAATGTCAGGATCAGATGTCGTGAATGCGCAGGACGCCTGGGAAGGTGCATACCAACAACTTCAGTTTCAGCTCGACCGTGCCTCGTTCGATACCTGGATGCGCGATGCGGTGCTGCTGCATGTGGAGCCGGACAACACGTTCGTGATCGGCGTGGTCAAGGGCTACGCCCGCGAGATGCTCCAGCATCGTCTGTACAACGTGGTGCAGCGCGCGGTGAGCGACGCATTCGGCGCGCGCGTCGAGCTGCGCTTCGAGCTGTATAAGCCCGAACCGCTCCCCGAACTGACCAGCGATGCGCCGCTGTTCAGCCTGCTCAACCAGCCGCCGATCCAGGAGACGGAGACGCCGCACGATCGGCTGGCGCGCCCGGCGCATACTCAGTTCCCGGAGACGGAACTCAACCCGCGCCACACCTTCGCCCGCTTCCTGCCAGGCAGCGAGAACCAGCTGGTCTACAACACGGCGCTGGCGGTGGCAGAACGCCCAGGCAGCGCGTATAACCCGTTCTTCGTGCATGGCGGTGTCGGCGTCGGCAAGACACACCTGCTTCAGGCGATCACCCACGCCTGCAAATCGCGCGGGCTGACGGCGCTGTACGTGCCGTCTGAGGCGTTCACCAACGATCTGGTGGCGTCGATCCGGGGCAAGTCAACCGCTGTCTTCCGCGATCGCTATCGCACGGTCGATGTGCTGCTGATCGACGACATCCAGTTCATCGCCGGAAAAGAGAACAGCCAGGAAGAACTGTTCCACACCTTCAACGCCCTGCACAGTTTCGGCAGGCAGATCGTCATCGCCTCAGACCGTCACCCACGTGATCTGAATGCCTTTGAGGATCGGCTGCGTTCGCGCTTTCAGGGCGGGCTGGTGATGGAAGTTGTGCCGCCATCCTACGAGACGCGGCTGGCGATCCTCGGTATGTGGGCGTGCGATCGCGGCGTCGAGGTGAGCGGGCACGCGCTGGAGATGATCGCCGGGCGCGGTAAGATGAACGTGCGTGAACTGGAAGGGGTGTTCAACCAGGTCGCAGTGACGCATCAGCTCGCGCGCGATCACATCTCGCTCGATGTGACCGCCAACATCCTCGACGGCTACCGCCGCCCGCGTGAACAGGTCACGCTGGGGCGCGTGCTGGAAGTGACGGCGAAGCAGTACGGGCTGCGCGTCAACGACCTGACGGGCAAAAGCCGCACCACGCGCGTCAATCAGGCGCGGCAGGTGGCGATCTTCCTGGCGCGTGATATGACCAGCGCGTCGCTCTCGCAGATCGGCGATGCGTTCGACCGCACGCACAGCACCGTGCTGCACGCCTGCCAGAAGATGAACGAAGAGATGGAACAGGACGTGATCCTGAAGAGCATCGTCGAACAGGTTCGCACACGCATCATCAAAGGTGAGGCATGAGCGCCCTGCGCGCCGTGCTGTTCGACTGGGCGGGTACGACCGTCGATCACGGCTGTTTCGCACCCGTTGCGGTATTTGTGGCGATCTTTGCCGAACGCGGCATCGCTGTCACCGACGCCGAAGCACGCGCGCCGATGGGCATGTTCAAGCGCGATCACATCCGCGCGATGCTCGACATGCCGTCGATCGCCGGGCAGTGGCGCGAGCGCTTCGGGCGGTCGGCAACCGAGGCGGACATCGACGCCCTGTATGCCGACGCCATCCCGCGCCAGATCGACGCCATCGGTCAGCACGCCCGCCTGATCGACGGGACGGCGCAGGCAGTGGAGCGCCTCCGCGCGTGGGGTATGGCGATCGGTTCCTGCACGGGCTACACCCGCGCCATGATGCAGGCGCTCACCCCGCTGGCAGCGGAGCAGGGCTACGCGCCCGATGCGCTCGTCTGCCCGGATGATGTGCCCGCCGGGCGTCCCGCGCCCTGGATGGCGTTCGCCAATGCCATGCAGTTGGGCGTCTATCCGATCTCAGCGTGGGTCAAGGTGGGGGATACTCCGGTTGATATGCAGGAAGGGCGCAACGCGGGCATGTGGTCGGTCGGCGTGGCGGCGACGGGCAGCCTGATCGGGCTGAGTGCAGAAGCACTCGCCGCCCTGCCCGCTGCCGACCGTGCGGCGCGCATCGCCAGCGCGGGCGACTCGCTGCGAGCGGCGGGCGCGCACCTCGTCATTGACTCGATCGCCCAGCTCGACGAAGCGCTGGCGATGATCGAGGAACGCGCCGTGCGCGGCGAACGCCCGTAAGCCTCAACCGGCGAACGTCCCGGTCACATAGCGTATGAAGGCGCGCGCCGCCGGAGAGATGCGACCGCCTGCCGTGTGCAGCAGTCGAATGGTGCGGATGAGGGGCGCGCCCTCGATGTGCAGGCATTGCAGCAAGCCGAGAGTCCGCTCATGTTCGATCGTGTAGGGCGGCAGGATCGACAGGCATACCCCGGCGCTGACCGCGCGTTTGATCGACTCCACATTGTCAAATTCCGCCGTGATGTTCGGGCGCACCCCGTTTTCTGCCAGCGCCTGATCCAGCCAGCGCCGCGTCTGACTCCCAGGCTGGCGCATGATGAATGCCTGCCCGTCCAGCTCGCTCAGGGTGACCTGCTCGCGCCCCCACCAGGGATGGCTGCGCCCGATGATGACCTGCTGTTCGACCGCCTGTAAATCGGTGATCGCCAGATCAGCCTCGTTCACCTCACCTTCTACGATGCCCAGATCGTAACGCCCGTTGTGCAGCCCCTCCACGATCTGCGGGGTGATGTCGGTGTGCAGGGAGAGCGTGAAACGCGGGTGACGGGCGCGGAATGTCCCCATCCATTCCGGCAGCAGATACACGCTCACGCCCGGCGTCGCCCCAACGGTCACCTGTCCCGCTGCGGTCTGCTCCAGGTCGCTGATGGCGTTTTCCGTTTCTGCCGCCAGGTTCAGCAGTCGATCGGCGTATCCGAGCAGTGTCTCTCCGGCAGAGGTGAGCGCGACACCGCGGCTGGTGCGGGTGAACAGCCGCGCGCCGAAGTAGGCTTCCAGGTCGCTCATGTGCTGGCTGACGCCGGATTGTGTCATATGCAGCCGGGAAGCAGCAGCGGTGAAGCTGCCCGCCCGCGCCACCCGCGTGAAGATACTCAGCTTGTATAAATCGATCATGATCCGAATGCTCCACTTTTAACCATAAGTATACGCTTATTTCCAGCATCAATCATTCGCCAGACATGAGTGTGAGATTTACAGCTACAGTTAAAAGCAGATACCGATGCCCGCATGATTGCTGCGCGGGCGACAGGAGCAGGACGAGAGATGAAACGGACACAGAAAAAACAGCGCAGCAACCCGATTCTGCCGATCGCCATCACGGTGGGGCTGGCGGCGCTGGCGCTGATCGGCGCAGTGCTGCTGACCGGGCAGCCTGCCGCTGAACAACCTGCTGCATCAGGCGGCAGAGCGGTGGTGCAGATGCTGCGCCCCGGCGAGTATGTGAGTAACATCAGCCCGGCGACGCACATCCTGATCGATGTTCGCACCCCGGCGGAATTCGCGGGCGGGCACATCGCCGGTGCGATCAATATCCCGGTCGATGATCTGGCGGCGCGCCTCGACTCCGTGCCGCGCGATCGCCCGGTGGTGGTCTACTGTCGTTCCGGCAACCGCAGCGCGACCGCTGCGCGCGTGCTGGCGAACGCGGGCTTTGACCCCATCTACGACATGGGCGGGATCATCGCCTGGCAAGCCGCCGGGCTGCCCGTCACCCGCTGACCCTGTTCATTCATCCAGACGCCAAAGGAACACCGTCATGAATCTGATCCAGTCATTTGTCAAAGCGCTTTCCGGCGCGGGCGGCGCACAGAGCATCAGCGCCGCTGAAGCCAATCAGCGCATCGAGAGCAGCCGTCCGCCGTTGGTGGTCGATGTCCGCACAGCGAGCGAATTTCGCAGCGGGCATATCATCGGGGCAAAGCTGCTGCCCTTGAATGAGTTGGACTCGCGGATGGGTGAACTGCCCAAAGACCGCGAAATCCTGTGCGTGTGTCAGTCTGGCGCGCGCAGCAGCAGTGCCGCCCGTCAGCTTGCCGCTGCCGGATACACCGTGCTGAACCTGAGCGGCGGTATGTCGGCGTGGTCGATGGCGGGGCTGCCCGTCAAGCGCGGCGGTTGAGCGGTTATTGATCAGTCACCTGTTTATCACTGAGCGAGAGATCATGAGCTACGAAAACCTGACCATCGTCAACTATGAGAGCCAGTTCTTCGGCGACAAGATCGATCACACCCTGATCGACGTGCGGACGACCAGCGAATATGCCAGCGGACACATCCCGCACGCCGTCAATATTCCCCTCGATCAGCTTGCCCGTCGGCTGGAGGAAGTGCCGCGCAGCCGCCCGGTCGTGGTAGTATGTCAGTCCGGCGGGCGGAGCCAGACCGCATCGGACATCCTGGCAAAGGCTGGCTTCCAGAAGGTGTACAACCTGCAAGGGGGCACGTCGAGCTGGATGATCGGGATGCGCCCGATGGAATACTGAACCGCCAAAACATATTAAAGTGAGGAGCGAACACCATGCTGCTGAAATACTTCTACGACGATCATCTGGCGCAGGCATCCTACATGGTCGGCTGTGCCGCAACCGGGGAAGCGCTGGTCGTTGATCCGATGCGTAATATCGCCCCGTATCTGGAGACAGCGGCGCGTGAAGGGCTGAAGATCACCCACGTCACCGAGACACACATCCACGCCGATTTCGTCAGCGGCATCCGCGAGCTTGCCGCCGCGACGGGCGCGATGATGTACCTGAGCGACATGGGCGATGCCGACTGGAAATACGCCTTTGCCGATGCGCCCAACGCAATCCTGCTGCGCGATGGTGACCGCTTCATGGTCGGCAATGTGCGCGTCGAGGTGCTGCACACGCCTGGGCACACGCCGGAACATGTTTCCTTCCTGATCACCGACACCAAAGCCGCTGACAAGCCGATCGCCATGTTCACGGGCGATTTCATCTTCGCGGGCGATGTGGGACGCCCTGACCTGCTGGAGGAAGCTGCCGGAGTGGTGGGCACAAAGGAACCCGGCGCGCGCGCCCTGTTCGCCAGCCTGAAGCGCCTGAGCGACCTGCCCGATTACCTGCAACTGCTGCCTGGTCACGGTGCGGGCAGCGCGTGCGGCAAGGCGCTCGGCGCGATCCCTTCGACCACGCTCGGCTATGAGCGGCTGTTCAACCCGGCATTCCAGTTCACCGACGAGGCGGCGTTCGTCGCATGGCTGCTCGATGGGCAGCCCGATGCGCCGCGCTACTTCGCCCAGATGAAGCGCGTCAACAAGCAGGGCGCGGCACTGGTGCGCGATCTGCCGGAAGCACGCCCACTCGGTCGGGCGGCGCTGGATGGGCTGCTGGCGGATGGGGCATTCGTGATCGACCTGCGCCGGGCTGCGGCATTCACCGCTCATCACGTGCCAGGGACGATCAACATCCCCGCCACCAGCCGGACGTGGACGACCTACGTCGGCTGGCTGGTGCGCTACGACGCACCGCTGTACTTCATCGCCCCGGATGCCGACTCTGTGCCCGAACTGCTCACGGCGCTGCGGGCGATCGGCGTGGACAACGTGCCAGGCTGGTTCACGCCGGATGTGGTGCATGAGAGCGATCCGGCACTGCCGGTGATCAGCCCGGCGGAGCTGGCAGACCGGTTGACGTGGGGTGGCGTGCAGATCATCGATGTGCGTTCGGCGGCGGAACACTGCGCCCAGCATATCGACGGATCGCGCAACATCCCGCTCGGTTCGCTGGCAGGGCAGATCGGGCTGCTTCCCACCGACACGCTGCTGGTGACGCAGTGCGCCAGCGGCTATCGTTCGCAGATCGCGGCGAGTCTGCTGCGCGCGCACGGGCTGACGCAGGTCGTCAACCTGAACGCGGGGCAGGCGGCGTGGTCGCAGATCATGCCGACCGCTGCGTGCCCGGCATAACGAAGAGAGAAAAGGACGACGTATCATGGGCGGGCTGCTGGTGGAGATGGTGCTGGGGCTGACGATCGGGGTGACGATGGGCTTGCTGGGCGGGGGCGGCTCGATCCTGACCGTGCCAGCGCTGGTCTACCTGGTGGGGCAGACGCCGCACATGGCGGTGACCACCTCGCTGATGATCGTCGGGGCGAACAGCGCGATGGGGGTGCTGTTTCACAGCCGACATGGGGTGGTCAATCCCCGCATCGCCGTGCTGTTCGGTGGGGTGGGCATGGTGGTGGCATATCTGGCAGCAGGCATCTCCCGCCTGCTGCCTGGCACGCTGCTCATGCTGGCATTCGGGGCGATCATGCTGCTGTTCGGCGTGCTGATGCTGCGCGGGGCGAAAACCGAAACACGGACTGAGGCGCAGCCACCCGTCTGGGCGGTGCTGCTGACCGGGGCGGGCATCGGGCTGATGACCGGGGTGCTGGGCGTGGGCGGGGGCTTCATGATCGTCCCGGCGATGGTGCTGCTGCTCGGCTTGCCGATGCGTGAAGCCGTTGGTACATCGCTGATCGTCATCGCCATGAACAGCCTGGCGGGGTTTCTGGGGCATCTGGAAGGGCTGACGATCGACTATGGGCTGATCGCGGCGTTCGCTGTCTCTGGCATCGTCGGGACGTTCATCGGGGCGCGGCTGGCGGCACGGCTGCGCCCGGAGATACTGCGGCGGCTGTTCGGCGTGTTCATCCTGCTGCTGGGCAGCGTGCTGCTGGTGGATAACCTGCTGCGCGCGGCAGCACAGGGATCGCTGTAATCTTCAGGGTGAACGCGCGCGTTCGCCCTTATGTCACAGCGGCAGCAGGATGGGCAGCACGATCAGCACCAGCAGCAGGCTGATCACGATGAGCGGCGCGCCCACCCGGAAATAGTCGCTGAAGCGGTAGTTGCCCGCGCTCATCACCAGTGTGTTGACGGGTGATGCCACTGGGGAGGCAAATGCCAGCGATGCTGCCACCGCTGCTCCCATCAGGAATGCCCCAGGCTGCACCCCCAGGCTTTGCGCCGTCGCCAGCGCCACCGGTGCGACCAGCACCATCGTCACCGTGTTCGACAGCACCTGAGTGAATGCCACCGTCAGCAGGAAGACGCCCGCCATCACCGCCAGCGGACCCAGCCCGCCCAGCGCAGTGACGAACCAACCCGCCACGCTCTCCACCACCCCCACTTTGACCAGTGCCGTACTCATCGGCAGCATTCCGGCGATCAGGATGAGGCTTTTCCAGTCGATCGACTCGTATGCCTCATCCGGTGTCACACAGCCCGTCAGCACCAGCGCCCCTGCTGCGATCATCGCCCCCAGCGTGAGCGATACGACGTTCAGCCCAATCGCCAGCACCATGAGCGCCATGATGATCAGCGTCAGCCGCGCGCGGGAGACACGGGCGAACACGCCCATCTCCGCCGCTTCCGGCTCGCCCATGACGATGAAGTCATGGCGCAGCCGCTTGAGCGCGAAAATGTCCTTCCACCGTCCCTGCACCAGCAGAATGTCCCCGAATTTGAGCGGCGTTGTCCGCAGGTCGATGGCGCTGTTTTCCGTGCCTGGGCGATGCAGGTTGATCACGGTCACTTTGTAGACCGAGCCGAAACGCAGGTCGGTCAGTGATTTACCCAGCAGTGACGAGCGCGGGCGCAGCAGCACCTCGGCGATGCCCACCTCGTTGGTGATCACATCCCCCTCACGCACCGGGTCATTGGCGATGATCGCCAGGTTGTACGCCACCGCTGCCCGTCCGACTGCGCTGCTTTCTCCCTGCACCAGCAGCACATCATCGGTGCTGATCACCCGGTCAGCGTCCGGGCGATCCCCTCGCTCAGGGCGACCATTGCCGTTGGCGCGGGTGATGCTGAGGATGGTGACGCCGAAATCACGGTTGAGATGCAGGTCGCCCAGTTTCTGCCCGACCAGCAGCGACGCCTCACGCACGCGCACGCGATGCAGGTTATCCGGCAGGCGATAGAGGGCGAACAGTTCGGATGGCGTCTCCATCTGCTGCCCATGCGTGACCGGCTGGCGATCGGGTTGCAGCCGCCGCCCGATGGTCAGCATATAACCGACGCCGATGAGGATCAGCAGCAGACCGATGGGGGTGAAGCTGAAGAAGTCGAAGGGCGCATAACCTGCTGCGCGCAGCGCATCGGAGGCGATGATATTGGGCGGCGTGCCGATCAGCGTGGTCGCCCCGCCGACCAGCGCGCTGAACGCCAGCGGCATGAGCAGGCGGGAGGTGGGCATTTTTGCCCGCGTCGCCAGGCTGACTACAGCGGGCAGCATGAGCGCGACCACCCCGGTGGAACTGATGAATGCCGACATGAGCGCGACGGCGATCATCAGCACCGCCAGCAGTCGTCCCTCACTCCGCCCGGCGATCTTCAGGATGCGATCCCCGATCATCGCCGCCAGCCCGGTCTGAAAGACCGCGCCGCCCACCACGAACAGCGCGGCGATACTGATCACCGTCGTGCTGGAAAACCCGGCGATCGCCTGCTCGATGGTGAGAATCCCGCTGGCTGCCAGCGCCACCACCACGCTCAGTGCCACTACGTCCACGCGCAGCCTTTCGGTGAAGAACAGGAACATCGCTGCCCCCAGGATGAACAGCGTCAGCCAGGTCTCCATCGGGTTTGCATCCTCTCCGGCATGTGATTTACACCAGAGGGATTATAGCAGGGGGGTGAGGGAAAAGACGGTCATTCGGCATCACATTGTGTGCCGAATGACACGTGTCATGCCACTGGTTCTGACACCAGCCAGCTTTGGGTCGGCAGCAGTTCGTCGGGCGTGTAATCCTGAAAGGCGCGTGCCAGCCGTATGGTCGAGAGCAGATAGGGGTCAGCACTTTTGGTTTGCTCATGCAGGATGCGGAAGCCCGCTGCCTCGTGCAGGCGCACATAATCGACCGCCCGCAGTCGATTCTGATACTGCAATCTGTTGTTGACCAGCGTCCACAGCAGCCGCTCATGTCCCAGGAAGTGATACGGGCTGATGCCGGAGTCGAAATGGCTGTAATGGTCGCTCATGTCGATCAGGTGAGACATGACCGCATCGGGCGTGGCAATACGGCGGAATTCTTTCCAGATTCCCGCCATCACTTCCGGCGGGATGTGTTCGAGGGTGGTGTTGGAGACGAAGCAGTCGATCGACGCGTCTGGGAATCCGGTCTGACGCGCGTCAGCGATCAGAAAGGTGACCCCCATCCCTGCGAAGACCTGTGCGTAAGGCTGACCGCGCAGCGCCAGCAGCGCCTCGAACCGTTCCTGCTGAATCAGCGGCAGGGCAGCTTGCAGCTTCTCGAAAGAAGCATTGTAAAACAGGCTGAGCAGGTTCTCGATCGGGTATGGGCGTTTCAGGTCGTGAATGTCGATGGTGGTGACGCGCGGTATGCCGCACAATGCCATCGCCAGTGGGATTGCGGGTAGCCAGCCGGTTCCAAGTTCCAGCACATGTTCTGGCAGCCTTCCGCGCGCCTTCTGAAAGAAATCGAGATGACCTGAACACCAGGCGAGATAGCAGGAGTGAAGGCGATGTTCACTCAAAAGGACATTGCGTGTGATGTAACGCTGAAACAGATAGTTGAGCGCATCGCGTTGAGGAAACAGTGCGATCGTCCCCTGTACCGCAGCCTTGAGCAACCACTTGTACGTCATGCCTGGTCTCCCTGATTGATCATTTCCCTCCGGCACAGCCAGCTCTGCGCCGGAAGGGGGGGGCTTTACCTGATGCCCAGCGCTTCGACCATCAGGTCGCCCAGTTCGGTCGGGTTCTGTGCCACGCGCGCGCCCGCCGCCGTCAGTGCCGCCATCTTGCCCTTCGCTGTGCCCTTGTCGCCGACAGTGATCGCCCCGGCGTGCCCCATCTTGCGCCCTGGCGGGGCGGTCACCCCGGCGATGTACGCCACGACGGGCTTGCTCATATTCGACTTGATGTAGTCGGCAGCTTCCTCTTCCGCCGTACCGCCGATCTCGCCGATCAGGATGACGCCGTGCGTCTCCGGGTCGGCTTCAAACGCCTCCAGACAGTCGATGAAACTCGTGCCGGGAACGGGGTCGCCACCGATGCCGACCACCGACGACTGCCCCAACCCTTTCTGGGTCAGTTCATAGGTAGACTGATACGCCAGCGTCCCGGAACGGCTGACGATGCCGACGTGCCCAGGCGCGGCGACCTCTGGCGGATTGAAGCCGATGTTGCATTTGCCGGGGCTGATGATGCCCGCGCAGTTCGGTCCCAGCAGGCGCACGCCAGGATAGTCGCGCCGCAGGATGTTGTACACGCGCGCCTGATCGTGCATCGGGATGTGTTCCGTCACGCACACGATGAAAGCGACGCCGCCTTCGGCTGCCTCCAGAATGGCGTCAGCGGCGAACGCTGACGGCACGATGATGAACGAGGTGTTCGCCCCGGCTTCACGCACCGCATCCTGCACGGTGGCATACACCGGGATGCCTTCCACATCCGTCCCGGCTTTCTTCGGGTTCGTCCCTGCGACGACCTGCGTGCCATACGCCTTGTTGCGCAAACCGTAGAACCTGCCCTGCGAGCCGGTCAAGCCCTGAACGACCACCCGTGTGGTCTCATCTGCAAAGATCGCCATGTTCGTTCACTTCCCCTCTGCAATGGCAACAGCGCGGCGCGCGGCGGACAGCATGGTTTCTTCCGGGATGAGCAAATCGGAGGTGTTCGCCGCCAGGATCGCCCGTCCCTCGGCGGCGTTCGTCCCGTCGATGCGCACCACCAGCGGGGCGCGCAGCTCGACGCCCTGCATCCCGGCGATGATCCCGCGCGCCACTTCGTCACCGCGCGTGATGCCGCCGAAGATGTTGATCAGGATGACGCGCACGTTGGGGTCGGTATTGATCACGTTCAGCGCATTGGTCACGACTTCGGCATTCGCCCCGCCGCCGATGTCGAGGAAGTTCGCCGCGCTGCCGCCCACCTGCTTGACGGTATCGAGCGTACTCATCGCCAAGCCCGCGCCGTTGGCGATGATGCCGACCGTGCCGTCCAAGCCGATGTACTGCAAGCCTTTTTCCTTCGCCAGCTTTTCGCGGTCATCGCCCGCCGCGACGGTCACCACGCGGAAGGCGTCCCATTCCGGGTGGCGCGGTGCGGCGCTGTCGTCGAGGCTGACTTTGGCGTCCAGCGCATACACACGCCCATCCTGCGAGAGGATGAGCGGGTTGATCTCCACCAGATCGGCATCCCCTTCGGTGAAGGCGCGGTAGAGTTTGAGGATGAGCGCGACCGCCTGATCGACCGCCGCCGGGTTGAGCGCGGCACGTTCCACCCAGGCGCGGGTGGTCGCTTCATCCAGCCCGTCCACCGGGTTGATATGGATCAGGGCGATCGCCTCAGGCGACTCTTTGGCGACCTGTTCAATATCGACGCCGCCTTTGGCGCTCATCATGCCGAGGTACTGTTTGGCGCTGCGGTCGAGCGTGAACGAGACGTAGTACTCTTCCGCGATGTCCGACGCGCTCTCTACCCACACGCGATGGACGATGTGCCCTTTGATGTCCATGCCCAGGATGTTGCCAGCGTGAAAGCGGGCTTCGTCGGGATTGCTGGCGATCTTGATGCCGCCCGCCTTACCGCGCCCGCCGACCTGCACCTGCGCCTTGATCACGATCGGATAGCCGATGCGTTCTCCCAGCGCCACTACCTCATCAATGGTGTGCGCCACATCCCCGGATGGGACGGGGATGTCGAAACGGGCAAAATACTGCTTGCCCTGATATTCAAACAGGTCCAATGAACGCCTCCTGTGGGGTCAGAAACCGATGCCGAATAGTGTGTATTCAGCATTCATTATCTCCGATCGGATCGGCGTTGGCAAAGCCCGATCGCGCAGGCTGGCGAACGGTTATTTTGTGTGCGCGGTCATGTGCGCCGTTTCTTCACCGAGCAGCAGATGATATGTTCCCAGCGACAGCCACACCCGCTGGCGGTCATTCAGCGGCGCAGTCGCATCTGCACCCCCGTCGATCGGCGCAGGCGATGAACTGCTGGATAGGGTGATCGCGCTGGCGGCTGGTGCATTTCGACAGCACAGGAGATAATGCAGCCCTCATACCTGTCCACTGAGCAGGCTGCCGAAGTAATCCGGCTTGCCCACCTGACCCGCTTTGAGCGAGATTTCCAGCCCATCGAACGCCTGCCTGTGCGATCTGGCGCGGCAGAGCGGTGATCCGGGCGCAATCGGCATGACCAGTTCCAGTGCGTAAATACCAAGCTGCCGTGCCGCGTATCCGCACGTATCGCCACCTGATACGCACACGCGGCGCAGTGGGTGGTTTTCCAGTAGTTCACGCAGCAGCATCCCCTGCTGTGTGCCGAGATGGGCACTCACCTGCTGAGGATCGAAGCCGGATGTCGCCAGCGCCGTTTTGGTCGCCGGGATCGCTGGATCATCCGGTCCGAGCGCTGAATACAGCAGGACGCTTTTACCTGCCCGCAGCCCGTCGAGCGCCTGACTCAGCGCATTATGACGGGCGGAGTCAGCGCGGTTGGGGTCGATCAGTGCTGTACTGTCCAGCCGAATCCCAACAAAACCGTGATCCATCGCCCATCGACACTGAGCGGCGGTCTGCGGTGCGGCGCTCCCGCTGATCACGGCGATTTGCTCGACTGCACCTGGCGACCTGGGCGGGGGTGGCGGCTGAATGAAATTGTTGCCCTGCCAATGAGCAATCAGTGCGTATTCAACGCCCGACGATCCGACTAAAAATGTCGTTTCAGCGCCGCGCAGCGACCATATCTGTTCGCCAATCCGCAGCAGATGCGCCCCATCGAGGGTATCGAACAGGATGATCGTGCAGCCGGCTGCGGTCAGATTGCGCCATCGCCGCTGAAGTGACCCGGCATCGATCAGATGTCGCAGATCGACCAGCCCGATTTTGCGCGCGGTCTGCTTACTCAGATGCAGCTGCAGATCGCCCTCATCCATCGGCGTGATCGGATGGTTGCGCATGGTGGGGTGGCGATCGATCCGGTAAGTCTCATCATCGATCGTGGCGAACAGATTCCCGAACGCGACATATCGCCTGAGTATCGGCGCACCTACTATCAGCGGTACGACCTCTGATCTGAACTGGCGCAGCCCGATCTCGATCGCATGACCGATGCTGCCGACGGTCGGCGACGAGTCGAACGTTGAGCAAATCTTGTAATGAAACAGGGGCGCATTGAACGCTGCAAGCGCGGCGAAGATTGGGGGCAGTTCGGCATCCATCTCCATCGGCGACAGCGATCGGCTGATCCCCGCCACACCGAGCGCCCGAATGTGCGGGAAGTGCTGAGCGACGAATGTGGGAGTCGGTGGCTCTAAAAACAAAACGGTTGCGACTCCGCCCAGTGTCAGCGCTTCCATCACATCGGTCGATCCGGTGAAGTCATCCCCGTAATAGGTGAGCAGCAGATCGTTCATCATGTGCCGAACATCTCCAGTGCCTGCTTCAGTTCGGGATGGGTGCGGGCGTGTGTTTGCAGATCAATCCCGCGCATCGCTGCGTCCCACGCCTGCTGAAGCGCAGCCACACCCGCCGCTGCCCCGGAAGGATGCGCCATGATGCCGCCGCCCGCCAGATAGAGCAGGTCAACGCCGCCGAGCGCCCGGTACGTGTCAGGAACCTGCTTCGCCGACTGTCCCGATGAAAATACCGGCAGGGCTGTGTCGTTCGGGCGGAAAAGCGGCGTCAGACACGCCTGTGCCGAGGCGATCACAGACTCATCGGTCTCGCAGAACTTATTGCGCAGCCCGTTGACGTGAAGATGATCGATCCCTGCCAGGCGCATCAGCTTCTGATACGCTGTGTAGTCCATGCCGAGCAGCGGATGCCGTGTCAGCGCGCCCCAGCCAGCGCGATGTCCATGAATGGGCAGTTCGGCATGTTTACGCAGATGGACCAGCGCTGCCACCCCGACCGACAGCATATTGACCATCACGCATGTGCCACCGTGTTTGACGACCACATCATGATGGCGCAGCATATCATCCAGATCAGCGGTCAGGTTGAAGGCATACATCACCTTTTTGCCCGTTGCCTGCGCGTGATCGTTGATCACCCGCATGACTGCCGCAACGCGCTCTGCAAACGGCGAATGGGGCGAATTGGTTTGCAGTTCGTCGTCCTTGATGAAGTCCAGCCCGGCTGCACACAGAGTTTTGACCAGCCCGGCAGTATCCTCTGGGGATAATCCGACGCTGGGCTTGATGATCGTCCCCAGCAGCGGGCGTCCCTGCACACCTGCCAGCCGCCGGGTCCCTGCCACCCCGAATGCCGGACACGGATAAACGTCGGCGAAAGCATCCGGGATCGTCACGTCCAGCAGCCGCAGCCCTGAGAACGGACTGAGTTCATAGAGATTGCCGCTGATCGTGGTGATCAGGGTGCTGAGCGACGCGCCGACATTCTCAAATGGAAATGACAGGACGACTTCTGCCCGCTGAAACGGCGCATTCTCCATCCCGTGCGGCGTTTTTGAACCGGGCAGCGATGGCTGATCGACCGTTTCCAGCGGTGTGATGCGCTCGACTTTCGCCCCGTGCCGGTTGAGCAATTCGAGCGTTTCGCCGGGGACTTTGACGAACGTTCCTGCGGATTGCTCACCCGCCATGATCGCCGCCGCCTGCTCCAGCGGATGGCGCGTTTCGATCAGATAGGCAGCGATTATCGGAGTAGTCATCGGCTTTAGTCGGTCGTACAGAGAGGATACCCGTAAGCAGTTATTCCCGTTGTCATCATTTTCAACACGAAGTCAGCATACTGCATATTGTATACAAAACAGGGGGTGTGTGCAACGTAATTCCAAACAAGGTTTCTCAGGTACTTGACAATTTGCATATTGAATGCAATATTAAGTATACAGGTTAATGAACAGTGAGAATGTCAGCAGGTGCTGCACTTTTATTTGGGTCAGACACATTCTTGTGATGAATGTTGAAAAGAATGTCTTTCTCACAAATTCAGCCTACTAATCTCCGGGATCAGGTTGTCGATCAAATCCGCGCTGCCATCATCGAAGGTCGCCTCAAACCTGATGATCACATCGTCGAGTCGATGCTGACCGAGCAGATCGGCGTCAGCCGAACACCCATTCGTGAGGCACTCATCCTGCTGGAACAGGATGGCTTAGTCGTCTCGTATCAGAATCGTGGCAGCTTCGTCCGCAGTTTCAGCGAGCAGGATGTCCACGACATCTTCACGATGCGAACGACGCTGGAGAATTTCGCCGGGGAGCTGTCGATCGACAGGATGACAGAGGTCGATCACCAGCATCTTGAGTTCCTGATCGAGCAGCAGCGGACCGCTATCGCAGCGGATAATTTCCGGCAGGTGCGTTCGATCGATATGCACTTTCATGAATATATCGTCAATTTCAGTGGGCATTCGCTGCTGATCCGCAACTGGCAGCAGATCGTCGCGCAGATTGCAGCCGTACTGTACATCCGTGCTGAGGCTATTCCAGAATACGATGAGTATCTCGCCGTGCGCGATCATATGCTGATCCTGGATGCCTATCGCAAACGTGATCTCGCCCTGCTGCGGGAAATCAACCGGAGGATCAACCAGCGCGTCGCCGGCGAATGCGCGTATGCTGTGAACAACCGTCTGAAGAAACCCAGCAAGCCAGATATGGCATCTGATCAGACGCCCAAGCCGCGCCTGCCAAAGCGACGATGAGCGGCTGAAGCTGAAGAGTGGATACAAAGATGGTTGCGGTCACAGCTTGTATACAATATGCAATTCCAGATTTGCGTGATCGCGCTCGCGCGGGGTGACCTGATGCGCAGCGTTTTTCACAGACCGACGGGATTATCTGCATTTCAGGGAGGTGAAAATCAGAAAAAGAGGGTGATCGAAGAAGCCGAGCCGAAAAATGAACCGGTTTCACTCGCATTTTGCGTCAATTCGCTTTTAAGGAGAACTGCCATGCTTAAACAGTTATCCATTCTGCTGACGGCTGCGGCGCTGCTGATGCTGACCGTGCTGCCAGTATCAGCACAGTCCGATGTGACCATCTGCTTTGGCTTTCAGGACCTGGAGACCGAATTCTGGGTTGCCGGACACCGTGCGATCACCACCACTCTGCGCGATCAGGGGGTGACGGTCCTGGAATACAATGCCAACGAAGACCCGAACCGTCAGCTTGAGCAGGTGCGCGAGTGCATTGCGCAGGGCGTTGATGGCATCATCATCATCCCACAGGACGGCGACAGCGCCGTGACCATTGTCCGCGAAGCGCAGGACAACGACATTCCGATCGCCGTTTTCAATCGTCCGCCGAATGATCGCAGCCGGGGCATCATCGTCGTCGCCGACAATGTCAGTGCGACGGAGCAGGCAGTGGAATTCATGGCGCAGCAGGCGCTCGTCAAGTGGCAGGTCACTGGGCAGACGGTGCAGCCGCTGATCCTGGTCGGTGCGCTTCAGGACACCAACGCCATTGGACGCCGCGAAGGGTTTTTCAATGTGATCAACCGCTATACTGAGCGTTATCCAGGGTTGTTCGCTGCGCCAATTGAAGTGGCGACCGAATGGGACGCGGCAACCGCACTTGCCAACCTCGAAGCCGCTATTACCGCCAATCCGAACGTCGATTTCATCTTCACCTCGTCTGACTTCCTGTTCCCAACAATTCGTTCGGTGCTGGAACCGCGTGGTAAGTGGGTCCCGCGCGGTGACGCCAACCATGTCATCATGGGCGGGCTGGACGGCGATGCGACCGCCTGTATGCTGATCGAGCAGGGGTATGTCGATGCGACGGGCGTGCAGGACCTGTTCCTTGAAGCCGAACTCACCCTCGATGCCATCCTTGACGCCATTGCCAGCGGCAATACGCAGCCGAATGAAGTTCGACTCGATCCAGGTTTTGCGCTGACTGCCGCCAATATTCAGTTTGACCGCTCCGAAATGTGGGGCTGCGTGCTGTACGACGCGGGCTTCCTCGATCAGTAAAATCCAGGGTGTGTCTGCAAACCATCTGTTTGTCCAACCTCACCCCGGACACCTGACGGTCTCCTGCCCCTCTCCATCGGAGAGGGGCGGTTGGGCACAGCGAAACGGGGTAAGATTGGCGTATTTGCAGAACATTCTGTTCTCAAAACAAAATGATGAGGAGATCGCCTTTGCACTTCGCCCGCGCCCTCCGCTGTTCATAGGAATACATCGATGGATTTACCGACCACAAACATTTCGACATCGCGTACACCGGAGGCAACCACGCTGCTGAACGAGTCCCCCGCTCCGACGCGCACTGGTGGATTTCGCGCCTTTCTGCGCCGCCATCTGTTCCTGTCAGATTATTTTGTCCTCTATCTGACCCTGGTGATGTTCATCAGCGCCGCGCTGATCTTTCCTCGGATAGGCTTGGCGAGTACACTCGGACTGCCGACCAACATCTCCAATCAGTTTCTGAATATGTGGCCCCTGATGGCGGTTGCCATTGGGCAGACGTTTGTGCTGATCATCGGCGGGATCGACCTGTCACAGGGATCGATCATGGCGATTACCAGCGTTGTCGGCGCGATCTTCATGTCTACTGTGCTTGATGCTGCCACATTCGACAAAAGTCCGCTGTGGGGGACGATCCTGACGCCGGAAGGTGGCTTGCTGCGTGGCAGCGAGTGGGCAGTGCCGATAGGCGTACTGGCGATGCTGCTGGTCGGGATGGGTGTCGGCTTGATCAACGGGGTGATCATAACGCGCTTTCGCATCGCGCCCTTCATGATGACGCTGGTGTCGATGATCTTTTTCAGCGCCTTTGCGCTCTGGCTGACTCAGTCGCGCAACATATCGGGTTTGCCGGACGATTTCCTGCGTCTCGGTTCGGGCGATCTGGTATCCGTTTACCTGGGCGCGAAGACCGAGTCTCAGCTTCCGCGCCGTGAAATCTATACCGCTATCGCTTATCCCACTGTGATCGCACTCGCTTTAGCAGCACTGGCGAGCTTTCTGCTCAACCGCACCGCGTTCGGAAGGCAGATGTTTGCCATCGGCACGAACATCCGCAGCGCACTGATCTCCGGCGTGCCGACCAATCGTGTCATCATTCTGGTGTACATGTTCAGCGGCTTCTGCGCGGCAGTCGGCTCAATCCTGTACTCAGCGCGCCTGGGTATCGGTCAGCCGTCATTGGGTAACAATCTCCTTCTGGATGTCGTCGGCGCAGTGGTCATCGGCGGGACGAGTCTGTTCGGCGGCAAAGGGTCGATCAGAGGGACGATCTTCGGCGTGGCGTTCTTCGTGCTGCTGCTGAACGTGCTGAACGCAGCGCGCTTATCGCCTTTCATCATCGATGCCGTCAAAGGGACGGTGATCCTGCTGGCGGTGCTGCTCGACGTGACGCGGACGCGCCTGGTCAGCCGAGAGGGGAAAGTATGACCGCCATACTCAGCGTTGAGCATATCAGTAAGGCGTTTTTTGGCGTCCCCGCTGTGCGCGATGTCAGCATCACACTGAACAGCGGTCAGATTCTGGGGCTGATCGGGCAGAATGGCGCGGGCAAAAGCACGCTCATGAACCTGATCGGTGGCGTGGTTCACCCCGACAGCGGTAGGATGTTTTTCAGAGGGCAGCCGTATCAGCCCCGTAACCCGGCGGCGGCGTATCATGCCGGTATCGCCTTCATCCACCAGGAACTGAATTTATTTACCAACCTGACGATCGCCGAAAATATGTTCATTGAGCGCTTTCCAACGCGCCGTTTCGGTCCGTTTCATCTGGTTAACCGGGCAGCGGTGTATGCCCGAACTCAGGAGATGCTCTCGGAAGTCGGCTTGGATATCTCTCCCAATCTGACCATCGACCGCATCTCGCCAGGCGAACGACAGCTGGTCGAAATTGCAAAGGCGCTGCATCTCGATGCCCCACTGATCATCCTTGATGAACCGACGACCTCGCTCACCACCCGCGAAACGGATCGACTGTTCGCGCTCATGCAGCGGCTGCGCGATCAGGGCAGGGCGCTGATCTACATTTCGCACATCCTGAATGATGTCAAAGACTTGTCCGACTCGATCGCGGTGATGCGGGATGGGAGGCTGGTGGCGCATGAACCCGCCGCCGACATCGAGGTCAGGCAGATGATTGCGCTGATGGTCGGTCGCAGCATCGACAATCTCTATCCTCCGCGTACCTCCGCGCCAAGCCCACAGCCGATGCTGGAGGTGAAAGGGGTCAGCGCTGCCGGAGTCGTCCAGGACATCCATTTCACCGTTCATCATGGTGAAGTCGTTGGCTTATTTGGGCTGATGGGATCGGGGCGCACCGAGCTGGCGCGCATCCTGTTTGGTCTCGATCCGTTTGAAGGCGGGAAGATCATGATCGACAGCAAACCGATCACCCGCTTCACCCCGCGCGGCAGCATCCGCGAGCGCGTTGCGTTCGTGACTGAGAATCGACGCGAAGAAGGTTTGCTGATGAACATCAGCATTGCCGAAAATGTCGCGCTGGCAGCGCTGCCCGCTTTCTGCCACACGCCTGTGCAGATTGTGGATCGGGATCGGATGATGAGCGCGGTCACCGATGCGGTCACTACGCTCCAGCTCAGGAGTGGTGATATTCGCCAGCAGCCAGCGCGCAGCCTGAGCGGGGGCAATCAGCAGAAGGTGGTGATCGCCAAGTGGCTGCTGTCCAATCCGCGCCTGTTCATCATGGATGAGCCGACACGCGGCATCGATGTCGGCGCGAAATTTGAAATTTACACCATCATCGACCAGCTCGCGGCGAGCGGCAGCGGCGTTCTGTTCATCTCATCCGAACTCGACGAGCTGATCGGCGTATGTGATCGCATTCTGGTGATGAGCCAGGGCGAAATTATCAGCGAATTTGCGCGTCATCAGTTCGACGCCGAGCGCATTCTGCACGCGGCATTTCGTGAAGAAGAGGGAAAGCCATCATGACGCGGAGCCAGCCATTTGCACAGCGCTTGGGGCAGTTTCTGCTTGCCAATTCAACGCTGGTGCTGTTCGTCGTCGTCTTCATCATCTTTGGATTGTCTGCGCCGCGCTTTTTCACGCCGGAAAACATCATCAACTTCATCAAACAAGCCTCTTTCACCGGCATCATCGCCGTTGGCATGACGTTTGTGCTGCTGACAGCAGGGATTGACCTTTCGGTCGGCTCGAATATGTATCTGTCGGCGGTGGTCAGCGGCTTGCTCATGCGCAGTGCAGGGCTGGAAGTCCTGCCTGCGCTGATCGTCGCGCTGCTGGTTGGCTTGCTCTTCGGTGCAGTCAATGCCGTGTGCATCGTCTATCTGCGCATCATCCCGTTCATGGTCACGCTAAGTACGCTGGTGATCGGACGTGGGATTGGGACGGCGCTGACCGAGTCGCAGCAGATCGATCTGCCGCAGCGTATGGCAGCGTTCGGACAGTCACAGCTTATCGGAATTCCTATGCCGATCATCGTCTTCGCGCTGGTCGTGCTGGTGGGCTACATCATCCTGACGCGCTTTCCTGTCGGGCGGCAGATTTACGCCGTCGGCAATGACCGCGAGGCGGCAGAAAAAGCTGGCATCAATACCAACCGCGTGCTGGTGACGGTCTATCTCATCTCCGGCGTATGTGCGGCGCTGGCGGGCTTTATCCTGGCGTCACAGGTGATCCGCGTGGATCGTAGCTTCGCGGAAGGGCGCGAATTTGACGCCATTGCCGCATCGGTGCTGGGTGGGACGAGTTTGTTCGGCGGCGTTGGCAACGTCTTTGGTGCAGTGGTCGGCGCGGTGCTGATCCAGATGGTGCAGACCGGATTGCAGTTCAACCAGGTGAACCTGTATTTGCAGCCGATGGTGCGTGCGCTGATCATCCTGCTGACGGTCTTTTTCGACAGTCTGCGTGAGACAAACGCCGCCCGCCTGAAACGGCGCTTCATCCGTCCTCTGGAAGACCGCCAGCGCGCGCCGAAGACGGGATGAGCATTCCCTCTGTTCTGAATGATGATACCTGGATTGCTTTGATTCGCCTGAGGAGTTCACACGATGATCACCATCGCTTTGATGGGCGCAGGTGGTAAGATGGGTTGCCGCCTAACCGATAATCTGATGCGTCAGCCCGATCGCTACCGTATGTTGTATGTCGAGATCAGCGAGGCGGGCATCGCCAACCTCGCTCAGCGCGGTTTGCAACCTACCCCGCAGGCGGATGCGCTCACCCAAGCCGACGCTGTGATCCTGGCGCTGCCAGACCGCCTGATCGGACGTATCACACAGGAGATCGTCCCTGTATTGAAGTCAGGCGCGATGGTGATTGCGCTCGATCCGGCGGCGGCATACGCGGGCGTTATCCCCGTCCGTGACGACCTGAGCTATTTCATCTCGCATCCCTGCCATCCGCCGCTGTTCAATGATGAGGTCACCGAAGAAGCGCGCACCGACTGGTTTGGCGGCGTCAGGGCGAAGCATCATATCGTCTCTGCGCTGCATCATGGGCGCGAAGCGGATTACGCGCTCGGCGATCAGATCGCCCGCGACATGTACGCGCCTGTCATGAACAACTACCGGATCACGGTCGAGCAAATGGCGATCCTCGAACCTGCGCTGGTGGAGACTTTCGCCGCAACCTGTGTTGTGGCAATTAAACAGGCGTATGATCGCGCCGTCGAGATGGGCGTCCCGGCGGAAGCCGCCTGGGAGTTCCTGTCCGGGCATGTTCGTATCGAATTTGCCATCATCTTTGGCTTGACCGGCTTCCCCTTCTCGGATGGTGCGAAGCTGGCGATTGAAAAAGCTTACGACAAAATTTTTAAACCCGACTGGCTGGACACGATCATGAACCTTGACGCCCTCAGGCGCAGCGTCGCTGAGATCACCGACAGCCTGTAGGTTAAGACGAGCGAACGCCGGAACAGGTTTGCACACACTCTGAAAATCGGATGGTCATGCGTGTGGTGGTTGCCGCGTGCCGGGCATCCCGTTACAATCGGGTGAGATGATACCCGTTGGTAACGCAGTGCAAGACACTTTGTGTGTATGGAGCCATTGAGAATGACCACCGCAGCGATCGTGCAGCAGAACCGCGACTATACCCTGACGAGCTGGTCGGCACAGGGCGCATGGAACCCGATCGTGTTCGACCATGCAGAAGGGGTGTACGTCTGGGACGACGAAGGCAAACGCTATCTCGACTGGTCGTCGCAGCTCGTCAACGTCAACATCGGGCACAGCCACCCGCACGTGGTGCGTGCCATTCAGGAACAGGCAGCGAAGCTGACGTACGTGCAGCCCAGCCATGCCACCGCCGTGCGCGGTCGGCTGGGCGAGATGATCGCTGAGGTGACGCCCGGTAACCTGACCAAGACCTTCTTCACGCTCGGCGGGGCGGATGCGGTCGAGAGCGCGATGCGGATCGCGCGGCTGTACACCGGCAAAGACAAGATTCTCACCCGCTACAAGTCGTATCACGGCGGATCGTTCGCCACCGCCAGCGCTGGGGGTGACCCGCGCCGTCAGGGGGTCGAGCCTGGCGTGCCCTGGATCGTCCGCCTGCCCGACCCGTATGCTTACCGCAGCCCGATCTATCGCGGGCGCACTCAGGAAGAGGGCGATCTGATCGTCGCGGAGATGATCGAAGAGATCGTGCTTCAGGAAGGTCCGAAGTACTGTGCGGCGATCATGCTGGAGGGCTACAGCGGCAGCAGCGGGGTGATGCAGCCTTCGGCGGTCTTCTGGAACCGCATCGAAGAGATCGTGCGCAAGTACGATATGGTGCTGATCGTCGATGAGGTGATGAGCGGCTGGGGGCGCACGGGAGAATGGTTCGGCGTCGATCACTACCCGCAGGTCAAGCCGGACATCCTGGCGACGGCGAAAGGGCTGACCGCCGGGTATGTGCCGCTGGGCGCGTGCGTCGTCAGCGATGCGATCGCCGCGCATTTCGATGATCACGTCCTGCAGGCGGGCTTGACGTACAGCGCACATCCGCTGGCTTGCGCAGCGGCGATCGCCACCATTGAGGTCTATCGTCAGGAAAATCTGATCGAACGCGCGCGGGAGATGGGCAAGGTGCTGAGGCGCGGGCTGGTCGATCTGGCGGAAAAGCACCCGGTGATCGGCGATGTGCGCGGGGCGGGGCTGCATTATGCGCTGGAGCTGGTCAAAGACCGCGACACGCGCGAACCGCTCAGCCCGTTCAATGCGCCGTTCACCCCGGCGATGCAGGCGGTCAACAAGACGTTCCGTCAGGAAGGGCTGACCACGCTGGTGCGCTGGAATTACATCTTCAACACCCCGCCGCTGACGATCACTGAGGAACAAATTCAGGAAGGGCTGGCGATCCTCGACAAAGCGCTCGATGCCGCTGACTCCTTCTACGAAGGATCATAACCGCACACACGGCGAGGGAGATGCAGCGCGCATTCTCCCTCGTGCCTGGGCGGTCTGGCTCAGCGCCCGCGCTGCCACTGGTTGTTCTGCGCGTTGAAACTCCAGCCAGCGGGCGGGTTGGGGCTGCACGACGCTGGGATGGTCGATTCGGTCGCCGGGCGGAAGATGATCTCGACCGGTCTGCCCGTTACCAGTTCGACGAAGTTGCCCAGCACGATGCGCGTCTCCTGTTCCGCGCGGCGCAGAATGCCGCTCTCGATCGCATCATCGCGGAACTCGGTCAGCGTGATGTACTGCGCCAGCAGCCGTGCCTCGTCCCAGTCCACCGCGCACATGGTGGTGCTTCGATCGTACTGGCGGATGTAATCGATGCGGCAGCTGGTGATCTGCGGCGAGGGCACGGTCAGGATGTAGCGGTTGTTCGCCTCGTCAAAGCGCAGATCGCTTTCTGTGACGCCTGTCAGGTCGATGCCCGCCTCGATCGTCCCCTGACCGACATGGTTGGCGGAGAAGCCGCATTCGTTCAGCGACCCCTGGCGAATGCCGACACGCACATCGGCTTTGGCGAGCTGTGCGCTCACGCTGACCAGTTGACCGAGCGGCTGAATGCCCTGCACGATCGTGCGGCTGGGCGCGATCTCGGCGATCGGCGGCGGCGGTGTGCCGATCGGCAGCCCGACGAAGCTGCCCACCCCGCTCACCACGCCGCTCACCGTCGTCACGCCGAACACGATCAGCCCGGCGACCAGCACCAGCAGCAGCGCGCCGCAGCCCATCATCCCGGCGATCAGCCAGAAACACCCCGAACGCCCGCCCGACCCCGCGCCCGTTTCGTCCGTCGCTCTCTGCTCTTCAACCAATGCCCGTTCCTCACCTGTTCATCATCTCATGCTGATATGGATTGTACGCAAAAACCCATCTGAAGGGTGTATGATCAGGGAGAGTGAGTACAGAAACCAGAGGCAGGGCGATGACTGAAGCGGTGACGGCGGTGTTCGATGGGCGCTGCGTGATCTGCCAGGGGACGCGCTCGTTCGTGCGCGCGCTCGACTGGCACGGGCGGGTCGGTTTTCTCGATCTGCACGATCGTGAGACGGTGGCACAGCGCTATCCATCACTCGATCACGATGTGGCGATGGGCGAAATCCACGTGTTTGACCGCGCCGGGCGTGTCTACGTCGGCTTTGCGGGCACGCGGCGGATGCTGCGCGAACTGCCGCTGATGTTCCCCGTCTGGCTGCTGCTGCATCTGCCAGGCATGATGTGGGTGGGCGCGCGGCTGTATCGGTGGGTGGCACGGCGGCGCTATGCCGTCAATCGGCTGTTCGGCGTCGATCTCGCCCCGTGCGAGGATACCTGCCGGGTCTAGGCGCGCCTGCGTTATAATCGTTGTCGTATCGATCTGCATTCGACAAATCCAGAAGGTCGTGATCATGACGACGGCACAGTCCCTCGAACATCTCTCCCCGGTATGGAGTCACCTGACCACCATGCAGCCCGTGCGCGGGGAAGGGGTGTATCTGTACGACGCCGACGGCGCGCAGTACATCGACTTCACCAGCGGCATTGGCGTCACCAACACGGGGCACTGTCACCCGCGCGTGGTGGGGGCGATTCAGGCGCAGGCGGCGCAGCTCATTCACGGGCAGATCAACGTCGTGATCGCGCCGAGCGCCGTCGCCCTGAGCGAGCGCCTCGCCGCTATCGCTCCTCCGGGCATCGACAGCTTCTTCTTCTCGAACAGCGGCGCAGAGGCGACCGAAGGGGCGGTCAAGCTGGCGCGTCAGGCGACGGGCAAACAGAACATCATCGTCTTTCAGGGCAGCTTTCACGGGCGCACCGCCCAGACGATGGCGATGACCACCTCGAAGACGGTCTACCGCGCGGGCTATCAGCCCCTGCCAGGCGGGATTTTCGTCACCCCTTTCCCCTATACTTACCGTTTCGCTGGTTACGGCTGGAGTGAAGATCAGACGGTCGATCACTGCATCGAGCAGCTTGAGAACCTGCTGAAATCGCAGACCGCGCCCGACGAGACCGCTGCTATCGTCATCGAACCAGTGTTGGGCGAAGGCGGCTACGTGCCCGCGCCGCCGCGCTTCCTGCGCGCCCTGCGTGACATCTGCACACGTGAGGGGATCATGCTGATCATCGACGAGGTGCAGACCGGTTTCGGGCGCACCGGGCGCATGTTTGCCCTTGAACATGCCGCCATCCAACCCGACATCATGATCATGGCGAAAGGCTTGGGCAGCGGCGTGCCGATCAGCGCCATCGCCGCGCCGCGAGACCTGATGAACCGCTGGACGCCAGGTTCGCACGGCGGGACGTATGGCGGCAACGCTCTGGCGACCGCCGCCGCCGTCGCCACCATCGACGTGCTGCGTGACGAGGGGCTGCCCGCCAATGCCGCCCGCATGGGCGAACGCCTGACGTCAGGACTGCGCGAATTGCAGGCGGAATATCCTATCATCGGCGATGTGCGCGGGTTGGGGCTGATGGTCGGCGTCGAATTTGTGGTCAACGGCGCGCCAGACAAGCGCCCCGCCAAAGCCGCACAGCGTGCCGCCCTCGACCATCGGCTGCTGCTGCTCACCTGTGGCACGCATGACAACATCATCCGCTGGATTCCGCCGCTGGTCGTCACTGCTGAGCAGATCGACGCTGCGCTGGCGATCTTCGCGGAAGCGCTGGCACACGCGACAGAAGCGCTGTGAGTCGCGTACAGAGAGTCAGGACGATCGGCATTCAGGTGAAAGGTGGGGCATGAGGCGCGGGACGATCATCTTGGTGGTCTTCATCGTGATCGCGGCAGCGATCATCGGCATCAGCCAGTTTCTGCGCGCCCAGCCGCCGTATCCGGTGACGATCGCCGTCTCGCCGCTGGCGTTCAGCTGGGTCAACGAGGCTGCGGCGCGCTTCAACGCTGCTGAAAATATCACCGCCAGCGGGCAGCGCATCGCTGTCAGCATCACGCCGCTGGACGACCTTGACATTCTGAGCGGCGCGTCGCGCTGGTCTGCCGATGCGCGCCCCGATGGATGGCTGCCCGCTGCGGACTTCGCCGTCGATCAGGCTGTCGAGCGCTATCCGCTGGCGCGCGTGCGCCCGTCCACTGCGCGCACCGTGCTGATGTGGGGCGCGTTCGCCGACCGCGCCGATGCCCTGACCGGGAGCGGTGTGCGCGCCCTCGACTGGGCGGATGTGCAGCGCATCGCCGACGGCGGGCGCTGGTCGGCGATCGGCGCGGGCAGCCCGACGTGGGGCAATTTCACCTTCGCCATGCCCCGCCCGAACCGGGCGATCGGCGGCTATGCTGCCCTGCTTTCGTCGGCTGGCGCGTTCGGTGGATCGCGCGAGGTCACCCCCACGCTCAGCAACCCGGCATTTCGAACGGCGTTTGAGAATGTCATCGCCAGCGTACCCAGCTTCAGCACGCTGGGGAGTGCGCCCGCTGCTGCCATCGCTGCGCGCGGCGCATCCGTCGGTGAGGTCGCGCTGCTGGCGGAGTCCGAGTGGCTGGTCAGCCTGACCAATGAACTGATCCGTTCAGACAACCCGATCCGCTTCACCTATCCGGCATACAATGTGACCTTCACCTTTCCGCTGGCACGCTGGGATGATGCCAGTGTGCCGCGTGATACAGCCGACGCCATCACCCGCTTCGGCGCGCATCTGCTGAGCAGTGCCGAGCAGGGGCACGCCCAGTCGTTCGGCCTGCGCCCGGCGACGGGAGAAGCGCTGGGCACGCGCTTCGCACAGGCGGCGGCATTCGGCGTGCGTGTGCCGCTGCCCGCGCTCAACGAGGTCATCCCGCCATCGCGCACCAGTTTCACCGGGCTGATGACCTGGCTGAACGGCGTCGTGCGATGAAATATCGACGGGACGATGCCCCTTCAGCGCCCCGCTGCCCAGGCGAGCAGCGCCAGCACCCCGCTCAGGTTGACGTCGAATTCCGGCTGATCGCGCGATGCCAGTTCCACATCCGCCGCCGGGATGCGTTCGCCGTCCGCCCATGACGCCGCTGTGCCCGTCACCGGGTAGGCGGTGAACGCCTCACAGCAGCGGTAGCCGGACGCCGCGCCGTAGACAGCCGCCATCGCCGCCGACCCGTGATCGCCCCGGCAGTTGCCCGGAAAGACCCCGTTCGCGGCGCTGTGATAGAACAGGGCAGCCGCCGGGCGCGCGCCGATGATGAAGTTCGCCAGCGCGCGCGTCTCTGGTTCGGAGAGGGCGGTCGCTCCGGCGTTCACCCGCGCGGACCGCCACCACGCCTCACTCGTCCAGTCGCACGACCAGTTGCGGTTGAGATCGACGGCACGCGCGTTGAAGCGGGCATTTTCTCCGCCGCCGCGCGCCAGTCCGTCCGGGTTGGCAGCGGGGATGATCCACAGCGCTGTACCTGGGGGGATCGCCGCGCTGTTCGCCTGAAAATGGGCGATCATCCGGCGCATCAGCACCACCGTGTTCGCTTCATAGCCGCCATGCAGCCCGCCGACCAGCAGCACGATCCGTTCCCCGCCGCCGAAACGGTACACATCGATCGACCGCCCCTCATGCGATACCCCGATCGACTGACCGACCACGCCCGACGTGTCGCGCGTCGGCGTGACCAGATCGGCGGGCGCGAACAGCATCTCTGGCGGGGATGTGCCGGCGATGGCGGTGGCAGCGTGCGGGGTGAGGGTCGGCGTGACGGGCAGCGCGCGGGCGGGCGGGGCAGTGGGCATCAGCAGGGCGGGGCGCGGGGTGGAGGTGGGCGGCGGCGCGGGAGAGGCGGCGGGCGCAGTTTGGCACGCGGCGCACAACCAGAGTATCATCGTGATCGTGCTGAACCCGTGAAGGCATCGTCTTGTAATCATCAAGAGGTGTGGTGTCATGCGATCCTGGCGTTTGAGTGCGTTCATCCTGTCCCTGATTATCGCGCTGTTCGCCGCTGCCTGCACCGGGCAGCCGTCTGAACAGGTGGCACAGGTGCTGCCCACGCTGGCGCAGCTCCCCACCGAGACCGACACGCCTATCCCGTCCGATACCCCCGTGCCGACGAACACGCCGAGCGCCACGCCCACTCCGCTGCCCACCGAGACGCCGCTGCCTACCGACACGCCCGCGCCGACCGAGACACCGCTCCCATCCGCCACGCCGACGTTCACCCCGTCGCTGACCTTCACGCCCAGCCCGTCGCCGACGGTCACCGCATCGCTGACCAACACGCCCATCCCCAGCCCGACCGATACGCCGTCGATCACGCCGCTGCCCACGCTGACGCCGACGAATACCCCCTCGCGCACCCCCATCCCCACGCGGACGCGCGTGCCGTCTGCCACGCCGCTGCCCACGCTGACGCCGACCGTCGTACCGACTGTCACCCCACTCGCTCCTGTCATCTTCTCTTTTGGAGCGAGCGCACAGAATGCGCTGCCCAACAGTCAGATCACGCTGCTGTTCAACGCTCAGGCGGACGGCGCACGCATCGAAGTGCTGAACGCTGCCGGGGCGATCGCGCAGACGTTCCCGGTGCTGCCCGCCGGGTCGATCACCGTCCTCGTGCCGGATAATCTGGGACGGGTGATCGGCTATCGTTTCGTGGCGACGCGCGCCGGGGTCGAGCAGAGCCAGGTGATCGCCATCAACATCATCTGCCCGGTGACATGGTTCTTTGGCGATCAGTTCGCCCCGGCGGGCGTGCCTTGCCCCACCGTGCCAGGTGCGACCGGGGACGGGCGCTGGCAGCCGTTCCAGAGCGGGTTCATGATCTACATCAACGCCAACGGGCTGAACGCGGTCATCGGCGCGCAGAACAACCCGCCGCGCTACATCGTGTATCCGAACAACTGGGACGGCACGACTCTGAACGAGACCGCGCCGCCTTCCGGGTTGTTCATCCCGCAGCAGATGTTCAATGCCATCTACTACACCACCAACGCGCCGATCGGAAGCTGGAACGGGGCGATCGGCTGGGGGCTGACCGACATCGACCCGTCGCCGCGCACCATCCAGTGGGAAGGCGTGCCGTCGTTCAGCAGCCCAGGCGGCTTCTACATCGACATCCCAGGCGGCGGCGTCTACCGCTTCAGCGGCGGAACTTCAGGGACGTGGGCGCGTGTGCGCTGACCTGTCACAGGGGCGGCTCGGCAGGTCGCCCTCTGTTTTATCGTGCCCATCGCTGGGGTGAAGGTCGCCCTCACCCCTTCTCCCGCGCGATGCGCGACGGACGGCAGAGCTGGTAGAAGTCGCAGTGGGCGCTGCATTTGCCCTGGGTGAGTTTGTTCGGGCGGCTGCGGAAGTCACCGTGCTGCATGGCGAGTACATGCTGGCGCAGCCGCGCACGTCCTTTCGTCAGCACCGCTTCTCCCTCATCATCTCCCGCACGCACATCAAGCAGCCCGCTGCCCTTGTTTTTCGGCATGTGCCAGAACAGCCCGCCGAGGATCGACTCCGGGTAGAGCTTCCGCGCCGCTTCGATGTAGATGAGCATCTGCACGTTGCGCCCGCTGGTGATCTCGCTGTTTTCGATCTTCGTGCTGCCGCTTTTGTAATCGATGATGATCAGCCCGGCGTCGGTCGCGTCGATGCGGTCGATCGTCCCGCGAACGCGGATGTGCAGCCCCTCGTTGAGCGTCAGCGTCAGCGAGGTGTCGCGCTCGCCGAACTGCTGCTCCAGACGTGCTGCGATGCGCGGTGAATCTCCTGCCAGCGACTCTGGCGGCGCTTTGGCGCTGAAATCGCTCATGACGAGCTGACGCAGCACACGGCGGATGGCGGTCTGTTCGCCTGCCCATGCCGCCGAACGCCGGAAGCCGAGCCGCGCCGGTGCGCCAGGCAGCCGATCGTCAAGCTGGGCGTCGAGGATAGCGAGCGCGCGTTCCAGATTGTCCTCGACGATCGGTATTCCGCCGAGTGCCCTGTAGGTGCGTTCGAGGATGTCGTGCATCAGCGTCCCACGCTGGCGCACATCCATGCCCGCTTCCGGTAGTTCGATCGCCTCAAGGCGCAGCAGACGGTGGGCGAAATAGCGGAACGGGCACTGACCGTAATCGTTCAGGGCAGAGGCGCTCCAGACCCGCGCCTCGACCGACGCGCGCACCTCAGCGATCAGCCGCGCATCCGCCAGCACGCCGCTGTACGGGTTGTGCGCCGCCCCGGACATGCGCCCGCGTTCGACGGAGATGGCGCGCGCCAGGTGGTGGGCGAACGACATGTCATGCCCGCCCAGCCAGCCGATGCGCGGGGCGTTTCCGCGTCGCACTCCGGCTGTCCATGCCAGCGCTGCTTCGTGCGCTGCGGCGGCGTCGTCCATGTCAGGCGGTGCGCCGATGGGCAGGCGGACTGTGCGCGCAGGGTCGGGCTGCGAGTCCGTCCACAGCGCGCTGGGAGTCCACACCTCAGCATTTCTGACTGTCGGGCGCGAGAGGGTGAGCGTGACGCGCGCCGTCCCCGCGATGCTGGTGAACAGACCCGCATCGTCGGCGCGTTCGGCAGCGTTCGGCAGCGGGATGCCCGCCACGCGCAGATCGGCGCGCTCGCTGTCCAGCAGCAGGGCGTCTTCTCCGACCGGGGCGGGGAACACCCCTTCTGCCAGACCGACGATGAAGACGTGCGCGTGCGGCAGCCCGCGCGCATCGCCCGCCATCGTGATCAGCACCCGCCCATCCCGCCCGATGGTGCGGGCGATCGGCTGACGTTCAAGCGCGCTGATCAGCGTATCGACGAACGACTCTGCCGTGTGGGTCATCGGCAGGTCGATGTGCGCCGCCAGCCGATCGGTCATCAGCAGCCCGCGTAGCACGACGCGCAGCCGTTGCAGCCCCGCCATATCGCGCCCGGTGGCTGCGCTTTCCTGATCGCGCACTGCCGCCAATATGCCCAGCGCGCCATGCACGCCTTCATCGTTTTCTGCCGAGTCGGGGTCTGGCGCATCGTACCCGATCAGCCCCTCCAGCCAGCCGACGTAGCGCTCCATGTCCCCTTCCGGCGGCGGGGTCAGCGCATCGAAGGCGCGTTCCAGCGCCGTCCACAGCGCCGCGCGGTCGATGCCCGCCAGCGGGTCATCCTGATCATCACGCTCATCGGCTTCAGCGCGGGCTTCCAGCAGCGCCGCGCGCCACTCATCGCGCCCGCCGATGACCAGCCCGGCGCGGCTGAGCAGGTCGATCTGTTCGACAGCAGCCGCATCCAATCCGCGCAGGCGCAGGTACGGCGAGCGCAGCATGTCCAGCACCGGACGACGCAGCCACCCTTCACGTTGCAGACTGATCGCGCTCAGGAGCGCGGCGATGGCGGGCGAGTCCGCCGGGGCGGGGGCGTAATGGTCGGCGATGGGCACGCCGAAGCGGGCTGCTGCGGTTCGCAGCGGATCGGCATAGCGCACCCAGTCACGCACGGCGATGCACACCGAGTCGGGCGGTGCGCCGTCGAGCAGACGGCGTTTGACGGCGCGCATGACGGCGGCACACTCGTCGTGGATGGAGGGTGCTTCGATCCAGAAGCGTTCCGGGCGCGGCGGGGCAGCAGCGGATGTCGCATCGATATGCAGCCGATCGCCAAAGGCGGCGATCAGCGCCTGCTGCGTGCTGACGAAACGTTCTGTCCCAGCCTGAGCGAGGGTGATCCACATCTCGCCGACCTGACGGTCGAGCGCCGCCAGCAGCGCCACCTGAAGCGGATTGAACTGATCGTAGCCATCGACCAGCAGCAGCTTCACATCGTTCAGCAGCGGCTTCGCCAGCGCCTCCAGCGCCAGCCAGCCCTCGCCTTCCCGGTCGATGAGTTCAAACTGATGCAGCACGCCCATGTACGCGCTGTAGATCGCAGCCAGCGCCGCACCGCGCGGTGTGGTCTGGGCGGTGGCGAATGCTTCGGGCTGGATGCGATGCTGCTTGAGTTCGTCGATCAGCCCGGTCACCGCGCGGGCGAAGCCGGGTGTATCGGCGATCGTGCCGAAAACGGGCGAGCTGCGAAATTTCGCCCGCAGCAGGGCGCGCACCAGCCCTGTCTGCGCGGGCGGGGTGAGCGTCTGCCCTGGCACGCGGGCGATCGCCAGGATGCGCCGATACAGGGTGTAGAAGCTGAAATACTCAACGTTGAACGCGATGCCGGGCGCGCTGCCGAAGATGCCGTCCAGGAAACGGCGGCGGAAATCACCGATCTGCCGTTCCGTGCTGACCAGCACCCAAGCCTTCGCCAGCGGATCGCGCTGTTTGAGATCGCTCAGCGCGGCGTGCAGGCGCGCCGTCTTGCCTCCGCCCGCCGGGGCGATCAGCAGCGTCGCCATGCGGGTCAGTCCCCGTACAGCAGACGGATGACCTGCGTGGCGGTGTTCATGTTGATGCGGTCGGCGGCGAGGAAGCCGCTGCCCAGATTGACGATGAGCAGGTGCAGGTGCGAGATCGGCAGGGCGGGTTCGCGCGCGCTCAGGCGTACCTGACGTTCGTCTTTGGTGAAGACGACCACGCCGAAGATCGGCACTTCGCCAATCCCGGCGGTGCGCAAGGCGGCGTCCAGCTTCACGATGTCGTCGAGCGCCTGCTGGGTGGGGTTGAAGGGCGCGGGCAGAAATTCGCCCGTCGCGCTCTTGCGGATCAGCCAGTTCGCGCCTTCGTTCGCCCAGTCGCCCGTCACATCGACGATGCGGAAGACCAGCACGCCAGGCGTGCCGATCAGCACGGCGTCGATGTAGCCGATGTTCGGCTTGTTGACGTTGCGGATGAAGGTGAAGCGATCATCCAGTGCCTGACCGAGGACGGCTGCGGTTCGCTGTGCCAGGTCGTTTTCCCTGCGCCAGGTGAAGGCGCGCACCAGCATCGCCACGCCCGCCAGCAGCGCGCCGATCCCGATCACCAGCGCCGCCCCGCGCAGAAAGTTGTACAGCCCGTATGCCGGGTCTGTCCTGCCGACGAGCTGCACCACGTCCATCAGCACGCCGATGGCGGTGAGGAATGCGCCGAGCGCCAGCACCAGAAACCCGATCGACTTCCACTGGTTGGCGCGGCGGTTGAGCGAGAGTGTTGGAGCGAGATTACGCATGATGAAAAGCCATCCCTTCACGAGTCGCGGTTGGGGGAAGCAGGCGAAACACCGCGCGAAGCCGCCCGTCGGGCGCGCAGCGCCGTGTCGAGCATGACGCGCAGGCGGGGCAGATCGGGCAGCGGCTTGTAGAGCAGCAGGTCGGCATCTGCCTGAAGGCGGACTGCCGCTTCGTCTGCGGGGGACAGGCGAAAAGCGGTGATCAGCACGATGACCATCTGCCTGAGGTAGGGGCTGGCGCGCAGCCGCTCTCCGATCTGAATGCCGCTGATGTCTCCAGGCAGGCGGATGTCGATCAGCGCCAGTTCGGGCAGCTCCGTCAGGAAGCGCCCGCCGTCCACATCGTCGATCCAGTGCAGCGCTTCTTCGCCTTCCAGGAAAGCAATTCCCTCAATGCCCCACACATCGAACATGGCGAGCAGCAGGGTGTAAATGTCTGATTCATCTTCAACGATCATCCAGGTGGACACGCTTGTTGGACTTTCCCGAACACTGACCGATAACCCGTTACATTGCCCACAATGATAGAATCGCGCGCGTCTTTCGGCAAGCAACTGGGCACGACACAGCAAACGTTCACGTCCGTTCGTCGCGGAAAAGTCGTATTCTTGTTATGATAAATCATGAGAGCCATGCGCCGCACCCGAAGGAGGCTGAAAATTGCTTTGGCTGGTCGCAGAAGACGAACCCGATATTCGGATGCTGGTCGCCACGATGATCGAGGTATGGGGGCACAAGCCTGTGATCTTTGAGAACGGGCAGAAAGTGTGGGACTGGCTGGATCAGGTCGAGCGCGGCGATGCCCCTGTCGTGCCTGATCTGGTGCTGATGGACATTCGTATGCCGGGTAAACGCGGCAACGAACTGGCGAATCGGATGCGATCGCTGCCCCAGTTCGCCAATGTGCCGATCGTGCTGATGACCGCATTCTCGCTGACGGAAGGCGATCGCAGTGCTATGATGCAGCAGGATGGGGTCGATCACATCATCGGCAAACCCCTGCCCGACTTCGATCAGCTTCGCCAGCGTTTGCACACCCTGATCGATGAGAAGCGCGGCGCGTGACGCCGCCGGAGGCGCACCATGCCCGATGACCTGACCCCCCAAAACGACGAACAGGCGATCCAGGACGCCATCTACCGCGTCAACCGTCTGGGCGCGGCGTCGGAAAAGCTGTTCAGCCGCCTCTACCAGGGGATCAACCGCCGCGCGCTGGATGCCCTGCAAACAGAGAATGCTGCCATTCGGGATGCGCTGCGCCGCCGCAGTGCCGAGCTTGACCGCCTGAACAGCATCCTTGCCGCGCTCGATCAGGGCGTGGTCATGCAGGATAACGACGGTCGGCTGGTGCTGGTCAACCGCATCGCCAAAGAACTGCTGGGCACGGTCAAGCATTTCTGGGAAAGCCCGCTGGGCGAGCTGTTCAATCGCTATCGCAATGTGGCGGGCAGCGACGACTCGCTGCTGCCGATGGGCGAACCCGTGCGCGCCCGCATCGGCGGACGCCTGATCAACGCCCAGATCGCCCTTGTCTCCGGCGAGGACGGCGAACGCCTCGGCACGCTGATGATCCTGCGCGACGTGACGCATGAGTCGATCGGCGAGCGGCTGAAAACCCATTTCATCACCGCCATCAGCCATGAACTGCGTACTCCGATGGCGGTCATCAAGGGCATGAGCCAGGTGATCGCCGCCAGTGAGGGCGCACCCAACCAGCGCCTGCTGGAGACGCTGGCGCGCAATGTGGAAATCCTCGACCGGATGATCGTTGAACTGCTGGATGTCAGCGAGCTGAGCAGCGGCGAACTGAACATCCGGCGCGACCCGATCGACATGGAAGACCTGCTGTGGCGGGTGGTGACCGGGCTTGCGCCGGAGATCAGGCGTTCCGGGTTGGACGTATCGGTGCTGGTGCGTCAGGCTTCCGCGCTGACCGTCCCCGGTGACGATCAGCGTCTGCGCTGGGCGCTGGGGCATCTGCTGCAAAATGCCGTGCATTACACGGAGTCGGGCGGGCACATCCTCGTCACGGCGTCGCTGACCGACGACACGCACGTCACCGTGCAGGTGTCGGACACGGGCGTCGGCATCCACCCGGATGACATGCCGCACATCTTTGAGCAGTTCTACCGGGGACGGGCGGTCAACGCGGCGGGCAGGCTGATCGACCCGCGCGGTCTGGGGCAGGGGCTGTTCATCGCCCAGAAAGTGATCGAAGCGCACGGCGGGCGCGTCGAAGCTGCCAGCGCCCCAGGGCAGGGCAGCGTGTTCACCGTCATCCTGCCCAGAGGGTGATTCGATCTGGTTTTCACGCAGCAGGGGCGACCCACCGGGTCGCCCCTGCTGTTTTTTCCTCGATCACGTTTCTGACGGACTAGCAGACGTGGGTGTGTATATTAGGACAAATACACCCATCAGACAGGGCACACCCTGTCATCTGCATAGCACGACGGATATGATCCATCCGTCCACAGCCAGAGAGAGAGGACTTTTCTATCATGACGACACCCGTCACCACCCCGGCAGATGCGCCCACGCTGGAGCATCACCTCGTCCAGACCAACGGCGTCACCCTGCATGTCGTGCAGGCGGGACCCGCCGATGGCGAACTGGTCATCCTGCTGCATGGTTTCCCGGAATTCTGGTTCGGCTGGCGGCGTCAGATCGACGCCCTGGCGAAAGCCGGTTTTCGCGTCTGGGTTCCCGATCAGCGCGGGTACAACCTGAGCGAAAAGCCGAAAGGCATCCATCAGTACGGCATCGACACGCTCGCTGCCGATGTGGTCGGGCTGATCGATGCGGCGGGGCGCGATCGCGCCGTCATCGCCGGGCACGACTGGGGCGCAGCCGTCACCTGGCACACCGCCATCACCCATCCCGATCGGGTCCGGAAGATCGCCATCCTCAATGTGCCACATCCGTCGGTGATGATCCGCACCCTGCGCGGAGACTGGTCGCAGCGCCTGAAAAGCTGGTACATGGCGTATTTCCAGATTCCTGGGCTGCCTGAACTGGGGCTGGGCATGGGCGGGTCGATGTTCGCCGCCCAGTCGCTCATCCGCTCCAGCCGCCCCGGTACATTCACCGATGCCGACCTCGCCCAGTACATCCGCGCCTGGTCACAGCCGGGCGCGTGGACGGCAATGGTCAACTGGTATCGCGGTCTGGTTCACGCCCCGGCGAAGCTGCTCAGCCAGCCCAACGCCGATGTGCGCGTGCATCAGCCTGTGCTGATCATCTGGGGCGCGAAAGACATGTTCCTCAATGTTGAGATGGCGTCACAGAGTGCCGAACTGTGCGACGACGCCCGGCTCGTGCTGTTCGATCAGGCGACGCACTGGGTGCAGCATGAAGAAGCCTATCAGGTGAGTGCGCTGCTGGCGGAGTGGTTCGCCTCATAGCCCTCACCCCGTAATCCCCTCTCCCACACACGCAGCGGCGTTCGGGAGAGGGGGGGGCGTTCCCTTTAATCGCGCACGACCCAGCTTTGCAGCGCGCGGATGTACTGGGCCCGCTCGAATGCCGATGGATCGGCAGCGTTCATCTGGCTGACGCTGCCGCGCATCTGCTCGACGCTCTCGTACTCGTGCGATTCCATCCAGCCGCGCAACTCCGCCTCCATTGTCCGCAGGTGGTCGATGCCGTGCCGCAGCAGCGCCGATGCCGTCATCGTGATGTTCGCGCCCGCGAGGATCAGCTTTGCCGCATCCAGCCCGGTGTGGACACCGCTGGTCGCCGCCAGGTCGCATGTCACGCGCCCGTAGAGCAGCCCGATCCAGGTCAGCGGCAGGCGCAGCGCCTGCGGTGCGCTCAGGATGACGTTCGGCGTCACGTCGAGCGTTTCCAGATCGATGTCCGGCTGGTAGAAGCGGTTGAACAGCACCAGCGCGCCCGCCCCGGCATTGCCCAGCCGACGCGCCATATTGCCGAAGCTGCTGAAGAACGGGCTGAGCTTGACGGCGATCGGGATAGTGATGGCATGGCGCACCGCCCGCACCACCTCGATATAGCGTTCTTCCACCTCATCAGCGGTGAGCAGCGGGTCGGTCGGAATCCAGTACAGGTTGAGTTCGAGGGCGTCCGCGCCAGCCTCCTGCATCCGCCTGGCGAAGCGCACCCAGCCGCCCAGTGAAGTCCCGTTCAGGCTGGCGATGACCGGGATGCCCAGCGATGCTTTGGCGGCGCGGATCAGGCTGAGGTATGCCTCTGTGCCCATGTGATACTGCGTCGGCTCAGGCAGGTAGGTCGGCGCTTCGGCGTAGCTCTCTGTGCCGTAGGTCAGGTAATGCACCAGCGACTCGCGCTCAGCACGAATCTGTTCCTCGAACAGCGAGAACAGCACGACTGCTCCCGCTCCGGCGTCTTCCATGCGTTTCAGGTTGTCCAGCCGTTCGGTCAGCGGGTTGGCGCTGACCACCAGCGGTGAGCGCAGCGTCAGCCCCAGATAGGGCGTGTTCAGGTTCATGGGGTCGATCCTCCGCTCAGTGCCCGCCGCCATCAGCAGGGCGGTTCGCCAGATACTCGTAGAAGGCACGGCGGGTATGCACATCCGCCTGTGCCTGGTCGAACAGGATGCGCGCCACGTCCGGCTGGCTCAGCTCCAGCATTCGGAAGCGGGTCTCCATCCGCAGGTAATCGCGCAGGGGCAGTTTGGGCGGGCGCGAGTCGAGGGTGAGCGGATTTTCGCCCGCTGCTCGTTTGAGCGGGTTGTAGCGGAAGGTGAGCCACTGCCCGCTTTCGACCGCCGCCTTCTGGTTCTGCATGGCGGTACTCATGTTGATGCCGTGCGCGATGCAGTGGCTGTAAGCGATGATCAGCGAGACGCCCGGATACTGTTCCGCCTCGATGAAGGCACGCAGCGTCTGCTCATCGCGCGCGCCCATCGCCACGCGCGCCACGTACACATCGCCGTAGGTCATCGCCATCAGCCCCAGGTCTTTCTTCGGGGTCGGCTTGCCACCCGCTGCGAATTTCGCCACCGCCGAGAGCGGCGTCGCCTTGCTCATCTGCCCGCCCGTATTGCTGTAGACCTCGGTATCCATGACCAGGATGTTGACGTCGCGCCCGCTGGCGAACACGTGATCCAAGCCGCCGAAGCCGATGTCATACGCCCAGCCGTCACCGCCGACGATCCACACATCGCGTTTGATGAAGGCGTCCGCCACCGCCAGCAGATCGCGGGTCTCGTCGCTCTGCGGCAGTTCCGCCAGGCGCGCCCTGAGGGCAGCGACCCGCTCACGCTGGGCGTAGATGCCCGCCTCGTTCGTCTGGTCGGCGTGCAGCAGCCCTTCAACCAGCGCCCCGCCGAGTGAAGCGCTCAGCCGGATGAGCAGGTCTGCGGCGTATGCCCGCTGGCGGTCGATGGCGATCCGCATCCCCAGACCGAATTCGGCATTGTCCTCGAAGAGCGAGTTCGCCCAGGCGGGGCCGCGCCCGTCAGGGTTGACCGCCCAGGGCGTGGTGGGCAGGTTGCCGCCATAGATGGATGAGCAGCCGGTCGCATTGGCGATGACCGTCCGGTCGCCGAACAACTGTGAGATCAGCTTGAGGTAGGGCGTCTCGCCACAGCCCGCGCACGCCCCGCTGAACTCGAACAGCGGCTGCTGCACCTGCTGCTGGCGGATGTGGGTGATCTTTATATCTCGGCGGTCGTGTTCGGGCAGCCGACGGAAGAAGTCCCAGTTGGCGCGTTCGCTCTCGCGCAGCGGCGGCTGCGGCTGCATGTTGATCGCTTTGAGCGCGGTGGCGCGCTTGTTCTTCGCCGGGCACACATCGACGCACAGCGCGCACCCGGTGCAGTCTTCCGGCGCGACCTGGAGGGTGTACTTCAGCCCTGCCCATTCGGTATCGCGCGCATCGGTCACCTTGAACGTGGGCGGCGCGTCTGCCAGCAGCGCCGGCTCCACCGTCTTGATGCGAATCACGGCGTGCGGACACACCATCGCGCATTTGCCGCACTGGATGCACACTTCCGGGTCCCACACCGGGATTTCATCCGCCAGATTGCGCTTCTCGTACTGGCTGGTGGCGCTCGGATACACCCCGTCGATGGGCAGCGCGCTGACGGGCAGCGAGTCGCCGGCACGGGCGATCATCGCCCCCAGCACATCGCGCACAAACGGCGGGGCATCGGTACTGACCGGGGGACGCAGCGCGATGACGCTGGTGACGGCGTTCGGCACGGGGACGGTGTGCAGGTGTTCGAGCGTCATCTCGACCGCTGCCAGATTTCTGGCGACGATCTCCTCGCCTTTTTTGCCATACGTCTTCTCGATCGAGTCTTTGATGGCGGCGATCGCTTCATCGCCCGGCAGCACGCCGCTGATGGCGAAGAAGCACACCTGCATGACGGTATTGATGCGCCCGCCCATGCCCGCCTCTCTCGCCACGCGCAGCGCATCGATGGTGTACAGATGCAGCCCCTTGTCCAGCACGTGCCGCTGCGCCTGTCCGGGCAGGTGATCCCATACCGCTTCCGGCGGGTAGGGGCTGTTGAGCAGCACGACCGCGCCCGGCGCAGCATCCGCCAGCACATCGAAGCGTTCCATGAAACCCCACTGATGTACCGCCAGGAAGCTGGCGCGCGTGATCAGGTAGCTGGCGCGGATAGGGCGCGGACCGAATCGCAGATGGCTGACCGTCATCGAGCCGGATTTTTTGGAGTCGTAGACAAAATATCCCTGAGCGTAATTGGGGGTGTTTTCACCGATGATTTTGATCGAATTCTTGTTCGCGCCGACCGTGCCGTCTGCGCCCAGCCCGTAGAAGACGGCGCGCACCACCTCGTCGCTTTCAATGTCGAACCTCGGATCGACCGTCAGGCTCGTGCCGCTCACGTCGTCCTCGATGCCGACGGTGAAGTGGCGTTTCGGGTGGTCGGCATTCAGGTTGTCGAAGACGGCGCGCACCATCGCCGGGATGAACTCTTTGGACGACAAGCCGTAGCGCCCGCCGATCACCGTTGGCAGTGCGCCATTCCATGCCTCGCTGAGCGCGGCGACGACATCGAGGTAGAGCGGCTCGCCCGCGCCGCCGGGTTCCTTGCAGCGATCCATCACGACGATGCGGCGCACGCTGGCGGGCAGCGCTGCCGCGAAGCGCGCGGCGTCGAACGGACGGTAGAGGCGCACCTTGAGGACGCCCACCCGCTCACCGCCCGCCAGCAGGTGATCGACTGTCTCATGGGCGATCTCCGCGCCCGACCCCATGATGACGATGACATTTTCCGCGTCCGGCGCGCCGTGATATTCGTACACCTGATACGCACGCCCGGTCAATGCAGCGAAGCGATCCATCGCGCCCTGCACGATCGCCGGACACGCGGCGTAGAACGGGTTGACCGTCTCGCGCGCCTGGAAGTAGACATCGGGGTTCTGAGCTGTGCCGCGAATGGTCGGGCGCTCCGGGGTCAGCCCGCGCGCGCGGTGAGCGGCGATCCACGCCGGGTCGATGAGCGCGCGCATCGTCTCGTCCGGCAGCAGCGCGATCTTGTTCAACTCGTGCGAGGTGCGGAAGCCGTCGAAGAAATGCAGGAAGGGGATGCGCGCCTCCAGCGTCGCCGCCTGCGCGATCAGGGCGAAATCCTGCGCTTCCTGCACCGAGGCGGACGCCAGCATCGCCCAGCCCGTCCAGCGCGCTGCCATGACATCGCTGTGATCGCCGAAGATCGACAAGCCCTGTGCAGCCAGGGCGCGCGCCGCGATGTGGAAGACGGCGGGCGCCAGTTCCCCGGCGATCTTGTTCATGTTGGGCAGCATGAGCAGCAGCCCCTGCGAGGCGGTGAAGGTGGTCGCCAGCGCGCCGCTCATCAGCGCGCCGTGTATCGCCCCGGCAGCGCCGCCCTCGCTCTGCATCTCGACCACGTGCGGGGGTGTGCCCCACAGGTTCGGGCGACCGCCCGCCGCCCATTCATCCGCCCACTCGCCCATCGCCGACGACGGGGTGATCGGGTAGATGGCGATCACCTCGTTGAGGGCATACGCCACCCGCGCGACGGCTTCGTTGGCGTCCAGCATGGCATAACCGGACTCGGACATTGCCTTGTGCCTCCATGTGCGTTTACCCTCCGATCATCCCGCGTCGGACGGGAGATCGGTAGTGACGGTCATCATGGGGGGTGTGGTCAGTTGTCATGTGTTGGCGGGCAGGCGAAAGTGATATGTCCCTGCCCGCAGGTGGATGTGCAGCCCGTCGGCATCGCACGTGACCGACCCGATCCCGTCAGGCAGCATGGCGGGTGTGCCCTCCTGCCAGATGACCGTGCCGCCTTCGCTGACCGCGCCCGTGAGGGGCGCTTCCGGCAGGTGCAGGTCGGCATGACACCCGATCGGCAGGGTCACGTCTAGGGTCAGTGCGCCTTCGTTTTCGCGCGCCCAGCCGCACTCGACGCGCCCGCGCACCGTATCCAGCCGTGCAGCGGCGAACTGGAGCTGCGGCGCGAAGATCGGGCGGATGTGCAGATGCGAACAGCCGACCGCCTCCTCATCAACCTGCAAGCCCGCCAGCCAGCGGTACAGCCACGCCCCCACCGCACCGTACATCGGGTGATTGTGCGAATTCATGCCGCCGCTGGTGTTCAGCTCCCAGCGTTCCCAGATGGTGGTCGCGCCGTTCGCCAGCATGTAGCCCCAGCTCGGATAGCTGTCCTGAAGCAGCAGCGCCAGTGCTGCCTTGCTTTCGCCATGTGCCGCCAGCACCTCCATCAGATATTTGGTCGCCAGATTGCCTGTCGTCACATGCGCGCTGCTGCGATGCAGCACATCCTCCACCAGATTGCCGACGACGCGCGCCACCGCTTCTGATGGGACAAGGTCGCAAAAGAGGGCGATGGCGTTGCACGCCTGATTGTTCGTCCCATAGCCGCCGGTTACTGTATCATAGAAGCGGGCATGGAAGGCGGCGCGAACCGTCTCCAGCAGGCGGGTATAGGCATCGGCGTCGGCGGTGTAGCCCAACGCGCGGGCGATGCGCGCCAGCAGGCGGATGCTCCACGCATAGTGGGCGGTGGAGACGAGCGCGCCAGGGGTGTGCAGTGCCACCGCACCATCGCCGATGCTGTCTGGTCGGCTTTGCCCGATTGGGGATGCCCAGTCGCCGTAGTAGCTGTATTCGACGATGGAAGCGTGTGCGCGGCGCGTCAGGTAATCGACCCAGGCGTGCAGCCCGGTATAGTGCCGTTCCATCGTTCGCGCATCGCCATAGCGCACATAGAGCATCCAGGGGATGAGCAGATACGAGACGGAGACCGGATCGGCGGGCTGGCTGCCCCAGCGGTAGGGTGCGGTGTCGGCGATCGCGCCGTCGCTGTTTTGGGCGTCGGCGATGTCCCCCACCCATTTGGAGAGCAGGCGTGCGGCGTCGAAGTTGCAGAGCAGTTCTTCGGTGCGCGCGGTCATGTCGTTCAGCCAGCCCATGCGCTCGTTGCGCTGCGGGCAGTCGGTCGGGATGCCGATCAGGTTGGAGCGCTCTGTCCACTGGATGGCGCTGTGCAGGCGGTTGATGAATGGGTCACTGCATGAAAAGTCGCCGCATTCCGCCATGCCCGAACGCACCACACGCCCGGTCAGCGTGGCGATGTCAGGCGGCATGGGCAGCCCTTCGACCTGCACATAGCGAAAGCCGTGATACGTGAAGCGCGGTTCCCAGCATTCTTCGCCATCGCCCCGCGCGATGTACACATCGCGTGCGCGTGCGGAGCGCAGATTGTCCTGATTGACGCAGCCGTCTTCGCGCAGCACTTCGGCATAGCGCAGCGTGATCGCCCTGCCTGCATCGGCACAGACGCGCAGCGCCACCCAGCCCGCGAAATTCTGCCCGAAGTCGAACACGTACACGCCGGGGCGGGGTTCGGTGATCGCCTCAGGCGCGCGGTCGGCGGTGACGACGATCGGCTCGACCATCTGCGCCACCAGCCGTCCGCCTGGGGCGGGGACGCGCATCGCCCCAGGGAAATGGGTGTAGTCGAACGGCACGGCGGGGTGCGCCTGAGGCAGGTTCCAGCCGGGTATCTCCAGCCGGGCGTCGAACACTTCACCGTCGAACACGCTGTTCTCGACGATGGCGCTCTGCGCCACGCGCCACATCGTCCCGCCTTCGCCCTGACGCCCGGTCAGCACCCAGTGGGTTGTGCCATCCGCCAGGGTGATGGCGATCTGCGCCAGCAGGCGGGGTGGGGCATCCCAGCCGCTGCCGACGAGCGCCGCCGCGACATTTTCGCCCTGCACGACGAATGGTGTGAGGTCATGTGTGGTGTAGAGGATGCGCTTTGATACATCTGTCTGCGCCGGGTCGAGGACGCGCGCATCCGGTTTGTGTCCGTTCAGGGTGAATTCGTGCCAGCCTAAGCCGCATACCCACGCCCGCGCCCGCACGACCGGCTGGGCGATGGTGAAGCTGGCGCGGAAACAGAGCGCGCGGTTGGCGGGCGCGCCGGGGAACCCGATCCACTCCGCCCGCCAGTCCGTCGGGTCGAGCAGCGCCGTCTCGAACCAGGTGGGCGCGCTGAACGTGCTGACCACGCCCGCCTCGTCCCAGGCGCGGACTTTCCACCAGACGCGGGCTGCGCTGCCCAACGGCGCGCCTCCCCAGGGGACGAGAGGCGATGCACCGATCGGCAGTTGACCGCTGTCCCACAGGTCGGCTCGGTCAGCGCGCAGCAGTTCGGGGGAAGAGGCGGCGAGGATGTGACAGGCACGCTGCTGTGCGCCGCGCCGGGAAGAAGTCGCCCGCCATGAGAGGCGCGGCAGAGCGGTGTCGATGCCCAGCGGGTTGGTCGCCAGCTCGCATTGCAGATGATCGAGAGTGAGCATGATGAGCGGTTGCTTTCTGATAGGCATGGGCGGGCGCGGTCACATCTTGATCGCGCCGGAAGTGAGACCGCGAATGAACTCGCGCGTGGTGAAGAGGAAAAGCACGACCATCGGCACAGAGGCGATGACATAGCCTGCCATCTGCGGACCGTAGTTGGTCGAATACTGACGCTGAAAGAACGCCAGCCCGATCGGGATGGTTCGCAGCGCATCATCGCTGATGACGATCAGGGGCCAGATGAAATCGTTCCAGCTGCTGATGAGCGTGGTGATGACGACCACGCTGAGGATGGGACGGGCGAGGGGCAGGGCGATGCGCCAGTAGCAGTCGAACAGGGTCGCGCCGTCCAGCCGTGCCGCCTCGAACAGTTCTTCGGGCAGCGAGGCGATGAACGAGCGCAGGATGAAGATGGCGAACACCTGCTGCGAGGCGATGGTCGGCAGGATGACGCCCCAGCGGGTGTTGATCAGCCCCAGGTCGCGCACCCAGACGAACGCCGGAACCATCGTCAGGATGAAGGGGACGAAAAGCAGCACCAGCACCATCCAGAAGAGGAGATTGCGCCCAGGAAAACGATAGCGCGCGAAGGCGAAGGCGGCGAGGCTGGAGAGGATGACCACGCCGATGACGATCGCCCCGGTGATCAGCACACTGTTGCCCAGATAGCGCAGCACGACATTCCAGGCGGTGGCGTAGTTGGCGAATTGCAGCGGGAACTCCAGCGTCCACACACTCCGGTAGAACTGCGGGATGCTCTTAAATGAGATGGCGATCATCAGCCACAGCGGGAGGTAGGTGAGGACGGCTGCGCCGATGAGAAAGGCATGTTTGCCCAGTTCGATGCCCGGCGCGTGTAGGCATGAGGCGGGTCTTGCAGCGGTCATGATCGGTTCACTCCCTTCATGCCGCGTCGTATTCGAGGTCAGAGCGCAGGCGGTTGAGGATGACCAGCGTGACCAGCATCATGACGAAGAACAGCACCACACCGATGGCGGAGGCGTAGCCCATCCGCCCGAACTGAAAGGCGTTCTGATACATCGCCATGCCGGGGACCATCGTGGCATAGCCAGGTCCGCCGCGCGTGAGCATGATGATTGTCTGGAACCCCTGAATCTGCGTGATGATGGTGAAGACGATGATCAGCCGGAACTGCCCTTTGAGCAGCGGCAGGTCGATGTGCGTGAAGCGCTGCCAGCCGGAACAGCCGTCGAGTTTGGCGGCATCGCGCACTTCATCGGGGATGTTGTCCAGCCCCGCCAGGTAGATGAGCAGGTTCAGCCCGGCGATGAACGGAAAGCCGACATACGTCCCGCCGCCGCCCAGCAGCGCGATGGCGTAGATGGCGGTGTCGGCATCCGCCAGCCAGGGACGCGCCAGATGCCCCAGACCGACCGCCATGAGCGCCTGGTTGATCGGTCCGTCGATCGGGTCATAGAGGAAGCGCCACATCATCACCGTGACCACCCAGGGGATGAGCATGGGGATGGTGAACAGGATGCGGTAGAGATAGCGCGCTGTGCTGGATCGCACATGCCAGATGACCTCTGCCGCCAGCAGCGGCAGCGTGAGCGCGAACACCAGCCCGGCGAGGGTCAGGATGAGGATGTTGGGCACAGAGGCGATCAGCGCCCGGTCGGTGAGCATGTCCTCGAAATTCTTCAGCCCGACGAAGGTGGTGTTCACCCCGTCCCAGTTGAACAGGCTGTGATAGAAGGCGGACGCCATCGGGTAGTAGTTGAACAGCACCAGCAGCGCGACGGCGGGCAGCACGAACAGGTAGATCGCGGTGGGGGTGGAGGGACGGCGCGGACGCCGACCCCCCAGTGCCACAGCCCGATCGGTGGAGCGCATCGGGCGGGTGACCATTATTGCAGCACGCGCCCGGCGGCGGCGCGCAGTTCGACGTCAAGCTGCTGCACCGTCTCGTCCAGCGTCTGCGTCCCTGCAAAGTATGGCGTGGTGATCGCCAGGAATTTCTGGGCGAACTCGAAGTCGAACATCGAGTCGTCTTCCTGGAACGGCGCATCGGGGTAGGAGATGGACTCGGCGAACGGTTCCAGGTCGGGGCTGGCTTCCGCGCCGAACACGGCGGGCAGGGCGAACCCGGCTTCGACGATCATGCCGCTGATGTTCTGCGGCGCGGTGGCGAAACGCAGAAAATCGAAGGCGGCTTCCGTCGTCCCGCGCGACTCGGCCAGGCGCGGGACGGCGAACTGGAACGATCCGTACCCGGCGGCTTTGTTGGTAGGCGGCACGCCATCCGGGATGAGGCTGGAGGTGGTTGAGTCGAGGACGGGGAAGTAGAACACGCCGAAATCGAAGCCGCGCTGCTCATCCTGGAGGATGGTCTGGTACATCCAGCTTCCGGTGATCAGCATCCCGGCGCGCCCGGTGACGAACAGGCGCGTGGCAGTGTTCATGTCCGCGCCCAGCGCGCCCGGCTGCCAGTAGCGCGAGAAGCGCAGCATCTCTTCCAGACGGGCGCGGTTGCGCGGCTGGTCGAAGGCGAACGTCCCCGCCTGCACTGCCTGTGCCATCTCTACCTTACTCAGCACACCATTGCCATCCGCGTCGTAGGTCGGGATTTCCGGCGCGTAGTAGAAATTGGTCAGCCAGCCCGACACCCAGGTGAGCTGATCGAGATTGTTGGCGGATTGCGCGAAGGGGAAGAACCCCGCCTCCTGAATGCGCTGTGCCGCGTCCATCAACGCTTCCCACGTGGTGGGCACTTCCGTCACCCCCGCCTGAGCGAAGATGTCCATGTTGTAGTAGATGCCGACCTGCACCTGATCGCCGATGATCACGTACAGTTCATCGTCGGCGGCGCGCCATACTTCCTGAGCAGGCATGAACACATCGCCCCAGCGCTCGCTGCCCCGCTCGCCATCTGCCACATACGGGTTGGGCTGGTTCAGATATGGGTCGAGCGGCAGCAGCCAGTTGCGGCGGTAATCTTCCGCTGCCCAGTCCGGCTGATACCACATGATATCCGGGGCGGTTCCGCCGCTGAGCTGGGTGATGATCCAGCGCCGCGTGTCATCCGAATTGTTCGGCTGCACGATCAGTTCGATGGTGACGTTCGGATGCAGCGCCTGATATGCCTCGATGATCGGGTCAAGCCCCTGGATGCGGGCATCTCCCGTATCGGGCAGGACACGGCTGGGCGTATACTGCCCCGCCCAGATGCGAAGGGTCACGGGCTGATCCTGAGCGGCGGCGCTGACCACGCCCAAACCCAGCAGCAGGCAGATGGCCAGCATGAAACGGATGGACAAGAGGTTTTTTTGACGAAACATCGAAAGAGAGCCTCCAACTGGTTTATTTGACAAGGGCTGTAAATCGGCGCAGCATGACACAGGACAGGGGTGACTCGGCATGGGAATGGGAACGATAATTTTCCTCCCGCAAAGCCGTAATCGCAGGTTATGCACACGTGTGCATGAACACACTGTAACAAGGTTTTTGCAGCCTGTCAACATCTGCTCGCCGATCGTCAGATCGGGGGGATGTGCGCTACACTGAGAGTCGATTGGTCTGATATGGGACAACTGAGCGATGACAGCCACCATCAAGACGATTGCCAAACTTGCGGGCGTCAGCCATTCGACCGTTTCGCGCGCGCTTAACGGCGATCCCCGCATCACGCCGGAGACGATCGCGCGCATCGTCCGTATTGCCGGAGAGGTGGGCTATACGCCTAACCGGGCGGGGCGCAGCCTGAAGACCAAACGCACTTATACGCTGGGCTTCGCGGTGGACTCGCTGGCGAACCCGGTTCATGCCGAATTTCTGCGCGGCATCGAGGAATGTCTGCAAGGCAGCGATTACAGCCTGCTGTTCGCCATCACACGCGGCAGGGCAGACGCTGAAGCGCGCGCCATGCAGACCTTCGCCGAACACGGCGTGGATGGCATCCTGATCTGTCCGTCCACCGTCAGCCCGGCGGCGCGCCGCTTCCTCGATGAGACGCACATCCCCGTCGTGCTGATCCACCCGCTGGTGGATACCGACTATCGCTACACGGTGATGCACGATGACTGGTTCGGCGGCTATGCCGCCACGCAGCACCTGATCGCGCAGGGGCATCGGCAGATCGGCTATCTCGGCATTCTGGACGTCAACCGGATGAACGAGAATCGGCGCGCGGGTTACCTGAGCGCCATGCACGACGCGGGGTTGGATGTGTTCGAAGGGGCGATCCAGGCGGTGCAGGACGGCATCCTCTCCGGGAGCGCCGGGGCGCTGCGTCGCTGGCTGGACAACCCGTCTCAGCGCCCGACCGCTATTTTCTGCTATGATGACCTGCTGGCGATCGGCGCGATGCGCGCGCTGAAAGACAGCGGGCTGCCTGTGCCCGGCGCGATCTCGGTGGTGGGCTTCGACAATATCGAGATGACCGCCTACACCGATCCGGAACTGACCACCTTCGCCCAGCCGAAGTTCGAGATGGGTTACCGCGCCGCTGAGATGCTGCTGGCGCTGCTGGAGAAGCGCGAAGGGATCGAAGCGCCGCTCACCCTGCGTGGTCAGCTCATCGAGCGCGCCTCGGTCAGCCCGTTCGCTGGCTGATTTCAGACGCCGCGACACGCGCAAATTTTCCCCCGCCTTTTGGTGCAGGGGCAGCGTGCGCTGTCAGTGATTACAATCCGGCGCATCTGCCCGGACTCACCCATCTCAAAGGCAATCGGATGACTGCTGTTACAGATCGCCCGCGTTATGAACGCTGGGTACTCATCGCCGCCATCGTCGCTTCGTCGATGGCGTTCATCGACGGCACGGCGCTGGATGTCGCCACGCCCGCCCTGCAAGCCGACCTGCGCGTCACCGGAAACGACCTTTTCTGGATCAGCAACGCTTACGCCCTGTTCCTCGCCTCGCTCATCCTCGTGGGTGGCGGCTTGGGGGATGTGTACGGACGCAAACGGGTTTTCATGGCGGGCATCGCCCTGTTCACGCTGGCATCGCTGGCGTGCGGCTTCGCCCCCAATGTACAGGTTCTGATCGTCGCGCGGGCGGTGCAGGGCATCGGCGGTGCGCTCATGACGCCGGGAAGTCTCGCACTCATCAGCGCTACCTTCCCTGACGAACGCCGGGGCGCGGCGATCGGCGCGTGGTCTACCTTCAGCACGCTCACCACTATCGCCGGACCGGTGCTGGGCGGGGTGCTGGCAAGTGCGGGCTTGTGGCGGGCGGTCTTCTGGATCAACCTGCCGCTCGGTCTGCTGGCGTTGTGGCTGCTCTCTCGCCCCGGCGTGCCGGAAAGCCGCGACGAGAGCAAGACCCGCCTGGATGTGCCTGGCGCGATCCTGATCACGCTCAGTCTGGCGCTGCTCACTGTCGGTTTGACGGCTGCCCCTGGCGCAGCCGCCGATGACCCGACCTGGCTGCTGGTCATCGGCGGCGTCATCGCCCTGGGGCTGTTCATCGTGGTCGAGGCGCGCAGCTCGCACCCGATGATGCCGCTGACGCTCTTTCAATCGCGCACCTTCACCGGTTCCAATCTGCTCACGCTGCTGCTGTACGGCGCGCTGCGGATCGCGCCGTATTTTCTCATCCTGAACATCCTTCAGGTGCAGGGTTACCCGGAGAGTGTCGCCGGGCTGACTTTTCTGCCGCTCACTTTCGGGCTGGTACTGCTCTCGCGCTGGTCGGGGGGGATGGTGGCGAAAGTGGGCGCACGCCCGCTGCTGACGATCGGACCCGCCATCGCCGGGCTGGGCTTCCTGCTGCTGGGGCTGCCGGGCGTGACGGGCGGCGTCGCTGATTATTGGGTGACGTATTTTCCAGGCGCGCTGGTGCTGGGCATCGGCATGGGCATCACCGTTGCGCCGCTGACCACCGCCGTGATGAATGCCGCCCCGCGCGCCAACGTCGGCGCAGCATCGGGGACGAATAATGCTGTCGCCCGTGTCGCAGCGGTGCTGGCGCTGGCGATCGCGGGCGGATGGGCACTGTCGGCATTCCGTGCCAATCTCGAAGTGCGTGTCCCGGTCGATCTTTCGGCAGAGGCGCGTGCGGCGCTGCTGGAGGGCGCGGCGGCGTTCGGCGCGACTGAAGCCCCGCCGGGGCTGACCGCGCCGCAGACCGAGGCGGTCACGCTGGCGATCCGCGAGTCGTTCGTCGGCGTCTATCAGCAGATCGCGCTGGCGAGTGCGCTGCTGGCATGGGGCGCGGCGCTGTGCGCCTGGCTGACTATCCGCCCGCGCCAGCCTGCATGAAGTGCAGAGGCGCAGACGAAGCAGCAGGTGTCACGCCGCGCGCGGGTGGGCACGGAACCAGGCGAGAGTCTCCGCCAGACCCTGCTCGATGGGCGTCGGCTCCATGCCGAACGTGCGCGTGAAGGCGCTGCTATCGACGATGAACGGCTGGTTGAATTCGTACATCATCTCGATCATCTCGCGCGCAGCAGGCATGAACAGCCCCGCCATCCGCATCATCAGGGTGGTGATGCCGCTCATCCTGCTGTGCGTGCCGGCGAGCTGGCAGATCAGGGTGAACATCTGACGCTGCGTGATCGCCGGGGCGGTCGGGGCAATCCATGCGCGCCCATCGGCGCGGTCATCTGTGCCGAGGATCGCCAGCGCACGACCCACATCTTCGGTGTAGGTAAAGCTGTGCGGGACATCCAGGCTGCCGATGCCGGAGACGGGTTTGCCCGCCAGCGCCGGATAGAAGACCTGATCGGCGGTGACCATATACCCCATGCCGTAGTAGTCCGATGGGCGCAGCGCCGTGACCTTCAGTTCGCCCGCCGCATGAGCGTGCATCGCCGCTGCGTGCATCTCGGCGCGCACCCGTCCTTTGGTGGTGTGCGGCGCGTCGGGCAAGCCTTCGTGGATCGGCGCGCCACCAGTATTTCCGTAGGGGTAGAGGTTCTCCAGCAGCACCAGCTTTGCGCCGTTTGCGGCTGCGCCCGCCAGCACGCCCGCCTGAATGGGCGGAAAGCCATGCACCCATTCATGGTATTCGGGCTGCGAACACTGGTAGACGGCGGCTGCGCCCGTCGTGAGCGCAGTGGTGCTGGCGGGGTCGGTCGCCTCACCGCGCACGATCTCGACGCCCGGCGGCAGTGCGTCCCCTGTCGCCAGCGAGGGCTTGCCTGAACGGTTGACCATACGGACGCGCATCCCCATCTTCACGAGCGCGCGCATCGCTGCCGCACCCGCCGCGCCTGTGCCGAAAATCACGTGGAGCTGTGTCATGATCGCCTCGATCGCTTTCTGGTGCAAACATGCACCGAATACACCCCCGACGCTGAGCGCGGAGGAAAGGAGAACAAAGCTGAAAAATGGAACCTGACCGCCTGGCTGTTATAGGTTCATACTGCGGATCAGCGCGTCGATCTGGTGCGTGAAGAAGGCGTCAGCATCACCGATTACGGGTGGGGTGTGACCATTCATCTCCAGCACGACCATGCCGTGCATGAGCGACCAGCCATGAACCGCCACCGCGAACACCTCTGGCGGCACGGGATACCCATCACGGGCAGCGAACTCGCGCATCCAGCGATCGACCGTCGGCGGCAGATGCAGAAACGCGATCGGCGGGCGCAGCGCTCCGGCGGCGTACGCCTCGATGAGCGCGTTGATGATCGCCGTCCATGTCCGCACCGCCGCCGGTACGGTCACTTCGCGCGGGGCTTCATAGCCTGGGATAGGATTGCCATAGATGAGCTGAAAATCGACCGGGTATGCCAGTGCCCACGCACGATATGCCCGCATCATCGCACGCAGCCGCCCGCCCCATGCAGCGCGCGGCTGCGCGGCGTCGGCGGCGATAAGCGCATCCGCCAGCGCATTGAACGCATCGAGGATGAGCGCGGTGATCAGGTCGTCACGGCTGGGGTAATAGCGATACAGCGCCGGGGCGGTCATGCCCAGATCGCGTGCGATGGCACGCAGCGACAGGGTTGCCGTGCCGCCTTCTGCCATATGCCGCCTGGCGATCGTCCTGATCGCCTCCAGCGTGGTCACTCGTTGTTCTGCCCGTGTCGTCATCGCCTGTCCATGTGTTTACAGTGTTTACTGTTTACAGTGTAAACTAATCTTGGCGCGTGTCAAGAGGTCAGTTTTTCAGGTCAGTTGGAAAGAAAAGACAGATCGCGTTATGATACACGTACACTTTCGATGGTCAGCGTTGCATGAAGGATGCTCATGGATCAGCATTACGAGGAATGGAGTACCAATGCCCCACGAGGGCTGCTCCTGGTTGGTGCGGGTGTGTCGATCATCGGTCACGCGGTGGTGCTGAAGGCGCGCGCGCGCGGCGGCTGGTTCTGGTTTGGCGTGATCGGGCTGATCCTGCTCAACGCCGGGTTGTCGATCTTCGGCGAAGCGATCAAGCACCGCACTTTGTACGAACAGAAACTCGGTTCCTGAACCCGGTTTCGCCAATGGTGCGCGCTCTGCACCTGTGATCACGGATCGGTTAAGCGATGCAGTACCCCGGCGGGCGACCCCGCATGACTCTTGTGCGCTCACGTCTGATGGCGCTGCGCGAAGAAGTGCTTTCTCACCCCATCACGCTCATCTCTGCCCCGTCTGGCGCTGGCAAGTCCACGCTGGCGGGGCAATTTGCCGCTGCTGCCACGCCGATGCCGGTCATCTGGCACAGCCTGACCCCGGATCAGCGCGACATCTCGGCGCTGCATCTGGCGGCGATGGCGGCAGTTGGGGCGGCGCTGCCGCATATCGATCTGCGCCCGCCCAACGCCGATGCCACACCCGAACGGCTGGCGCGCGATCTGCTGCGCTTCCTCAACCTTCGACCCGGCAGCATCCTGGTCGTGCTGGAAGACCTCCATCACGTTGAAGGGGCAGAGGGAGCGGAGGACTGGCTGGAGGCGTTCATCACCTACCTGCCCGCCAATGTGCGGGTGATCGTCACTAGCGAGACCGTGCCGAGCATCATCCCGCGTGAGCGGATCGCCAGGCAGGAAGTGCTGCCGATCAACGCGGCGGCACTGGCGTTCACCCCGGACGAAGCGCTGGCGCTGGCGCATCTGATGGGTTCAGAGCAGCCGGATGAGGCGGTGCTGGCGCTGCGCGATCAGCTTGACGGCTGGGCAGTGGGATTGGCGCTGGCGCTTCAGCCTGGCGTGCGCGACCTGGAAGATGAGCTTCTGGAAGAGGCTCGCCCTGAAGCCCTGTTCGAGCTGCTGGCGCGCCGCCTGTTCGTGGTGCAGCCTCCGCCGATGCAGGAATTTCTGCTGGCTGCCTCAACGCTGGATGTGATCACGCCGGAACTGCTGATCAGCGCGCTCAGGCTGCCCGGTGTGATGACTCGTCTGGCTCAGGCGCAGGATGCCGGGCTGTTCCTCACAGCAGTGCCGGGTGGGGTGGTCATGCACCGCCTGTTCCGCGCGTTCCTCCAGCGCGAGTTGCAGGTGCGCCACCCCGATCGCGCGCGCGCGATCCATCGGACGATCGCTGCCTGGCATGAAGAGCGCCTGAATATCGATGCAGCGGTCAGGGGGTATCTGGCGGCAGGCGACCATGAGGACGCGCTGCGCCTGATCAGCACCTACGCCCGCGCCCTGTACGATCGCGGGCAGCGCGAGACCTTGTTCGGCTGGGAAGCAGCGCTGGAAGTGGCTGGTACAGACAGCGGCTGGCTGCGCTATCTGTGCGCCACGCTGCTGGTGAGCGGGATGCGCTATGCCGAGGCACAGGCGCGCATCGACCGGGCACGGACGCTCTTCAGCGAGGCGGGCGACAGTGAGGGGCTGGCGCGCATTGCGCTGACGGAGGCGCACATCGCGCTGATGCGCGGCGCATACAGCACCGCCCATGCCGCTGCCGAGTCGCTGCTGAGCATGGATGATTTGCCGCCGAACCTGTACGCTTCGGCACTGCGCCTGCGCGCCCTGGCGCGGCTGTACGACGGGCAGACGGCGCTGGCGCTGGTCGATTTTGAAACGGCACTGCCGCTGTATGAGCAGTACTGCGATCAGGCAGCACTGACCAAGCTGCTGGGCGATATGGACATCGCCTATCGCCGCGCCGGGCGCGCCGACGATGCTGCCCGGTGTCTCAGCCGCATCGTCGCCATCCGCCGCGATACGCCTGGGCAGGCTGAGCTGCCCAGCGCACTCAATCAGTATGGTGTGCTGCTGCACATGCAGGGCGATCTGCCCCTTGCGAGAGAGACTCTTGGCGAGGGAGTCACGCTGGCGGTGGCACAGGGCGATCGCCGTGCTGAAGCCTATCTGCGCTGGAGCCTGGGCGATCTGGAGCGCGATCGCGCCAACTACGACGAGGCGATCGGGCACTACAACAACGCGCTGCGCCTTGCAGGGGAAGACGAACCGCTGGTGCGCTGTGGGGTGCTGATCGGGCTGTCGGTGCTGCTGCGCTGGCGCGGCGATCCGCTCGATGCGCTGTCGCATCTGGGTGAGGCAGAAGCGCTGGCAGAAGCGTACCATCTGGTGATGGAAGGGCTTCAGGTCACCATCGCCCAGTGCGCGCTCGCCCCGCTCTCGATGCCGGTAGCCGAGGCGATCACCCTGCTGAATAACGTGCTGGAAAGACTGCACGCCATGCACGCCACTGCTGAGGCGGCAGGCGCGATGGCGGTTCTGGTGCTGCTGCACCTGCTGAACGACGACCGGGCAGCAGCGGAGCGGATGCTGGAAGCGATCAACCGATCCCTCCGTGCCGAAGCGCTGCCGCAGATCGCGGTCGCGGAGATCGCGTTTGCGCCACCCCCGCTGGGCAAGGTGCTGAAAGGGATCGGCAGGCGGGGTGAAGCGCTGCACACCGCAGTGCAGATGCTGCGTAAATATGCCGTCCGACCCGCCAATATCCTGACGCTGCCCACGCAGTACGCGCCACCGACGACCAGCCTGACGGTATATGTGCTGGGCAGGGAGATTTACGAACGTGACGGCGCACTCGTCCTGCACACGGAATGGAAAGCGCATCTGGCACGGGCGCTCTTTCTCACCCTGCTGCTGGAGGGTCCGCAGCGGCGTGAGGCGCTTTCGCTCAAGCTGTTTCCTGGAGCAGAGCAGGCGAAGGCACTGCGAAACAGTTTTCATGCCACACTGCATCGTGCGCGCGATGTGCTTGGGGCGAACATCATCCAGTTTCGGGAAAATGAACAGCTATATCTGATCAACCCGGAGGTGAGCATCTGGTGTGACGCACACGTGTTCGAGCAGGCAGTGCGCGATGCCAGAGGCAAACCCAGGCGCGATCCGATGCTCGGCGAGATGTGGCGGCGTGCGCGGGCGCTCTATCACGGGATGCTGCTGCCCGATCATTTCAGCGACTGGGTGCAGGAACAGCGCCGTTACTTCGATGAACTGTACCTTGAGGCATTGATCGCCTCTGGTGACATCGCCCATGAGCGGCTGGACTTTGCCACCGCTGAGGAGATGTATCGCAAGGCGCTGTCGATGGATGAGCTGAGTGAAGACCTGCATCTGCGCCTGATGCGGATGTGGCGCGATGCCGGGCAAACGCATCGCATTCAACCGCATTACAACGCGATGACCCGCCAGTTTTTGCGCGAACTGGGGCGTCCTCCGAGTCCACAAATATCGCAATGGATAAGAAATTTAACAATTTGACCCCATTTTTCCCCTCAAAAAACCCGTAAGCGCTACGTATAGCACCCCCCGATACAGTGAAGTCATCTCGTTTTGATGGCTTCAATGAATGAAGGGTGTGCTAAAAATGAACACGCAGATCGTCCTCACCAGCACGTGGCTTGGTTCCAACAGCCGTTTGGTCAAGACCGTCATCCTGTTCAGCATGGTTGCGCTCAGCCTGATCGGTGTGGGTATCGCCGGGGCTGGTGTCGGTCATGGCGGACCTGACGTACCCTGACATGTCGCTCGTTGTTTTTCACTGAAACTGAGGGGTTTTGAATGGCTTTAGCACAATGGCGTGCCAACCCGGTTCCTCAGCCTGCTGAGAACGGGCGGCAGAAGCCGGAACGCACCACCTGGCAGGGCTATCTGCTGAGCCGTGATGAGCAGAAACGGCTGAACCGTCTGCTCGCTGCGGCTCTCCTTGACGACACGATCTGCCATCGTCTGGTGTACGAGCGCGATACGGCGCTCATGTCCGAATTTGGACTGGCACTCGACACCCAGCACTGGCTGTGCAGCATCGAGGCTGACTCGCTGACCGCTCTGGCGGCAGAAACATCGCACGCAATCTGACCCGTTTCACCCTGCGGCACGAGGGGAGAACTCGCCACAGGGAAGGACCAGCCAGGTATCGGACGCAAGCCGGCGCTGTGCCGCAGCATCGCCGGCTTTTTACACACGAGTGTGAGTCATGAAAGAAACCATTCTGCTCATCGACGATGATGAGCGCGTCACCACCATTTTAGGTCTGCTGCTGCGTAAACGCGGGTGCGATGTGCTTTCCACCACTGACCCGCGCAAGGTCAATCCCATCCTGGATGTGATCACCCCCACCCTGATCATCCTCGATTACATGATGCCGGAGATCAACGGCATTCAGCTCGCCCGGTCGCTGCGGCAGCGCCCCGACCTGCGCGATGTGCCGATCTACATGCTCTCTGCGCTGGACGATTTCAGCCTGATCACGCAGAGCATCAATGCCGGCGTCACTGCCTGGTTCACCAAAGACGAAATGACCACGCGGCTGCTGCACACCATCGAGGCGCACGCGGAGACGCTGCAATCGCGTTCGCGCGCGGGGTAGGGCAAGGCGCGCTATAATCACGGGCATGAGACTTGTTCTGTGCCCGTGAGGTGTTTTTGTGAAAACCTTTCTTCTTGCTCTCGATCAGGGAACCACATCATCCCGCGCCATCCTCTTCGACGCCTCCGGCGCGCCTCTCGCTTCCGCCCAACAGGAATTTCGCCAGATTTACCCGCAGCCAGGCTGGGTGGAACACGACCCGGAAGACATCTGGCGCTCGCAGTACGCCGTCGCCGCTCAGGTGCTGGCGGATGCCGGGGTCAGTGCAGGGGACGTGGCGGCGATCGGGATCACCAACCAGCGCGAGACGACCGTCATCTGGGATCGCGCCACCGGGCAGCCGATCGCCAATGCCATCGTCTGGCAGTGTCGGCGCACCGCCCCGATGTGCGAGCAGCTCAAAGCGGAAGGATTCGATGCCACGATCCGCCAGATCACCGGGCTGGTCACCGACGCCTACTTCTCCGGCACGAAGGTCGCCTGGCTGCTGGACAATATCCCTGGCGCACGCGCACGCGCCGAACGCGGCGAACTGGCATTCGGCACGATCGACACCTTCCTGATCTGGCGGCTGACGGAAGGACGGCTGCACGTCACCGATGTGAGCAACGCCAGCCGCACCCTGCTGTACGACATCCGCGCCGGCGACTGGAGCCAGCCGATCCTCGACCGCCTGAACATCCCGCGCGCCATTCTGCCTCAGGTCGTGCCGAGCAGCGGCGTCGTCGGCGAGACGACCCTGCTGGGCGGAGGGGCGATCGCCATCGCCGGGATCGCGGGCGATCAGCAGGCAGCGACCTTCGGTCAGGCGTGCTTTGAACCCGGACTGGCGAAACAGACTTACGGCACGGGCTGTTTCATGCTCATGAACACCGGATCATATGCCGCTGTCTCCACGCACAACCTGCTGACCACCGTCGGCTGGAAGATGCGCCCTGATGCGCCGACCCAGTATGCGCTGGAGGGCAGCGTGTTCATCGCCGGGGCTGCGGTGCAGTGGCTGCGCGACGAGATGGGGCTGATCCGTGAAGCGGCGGAGACGGCGGCGCTGGCGGAGAGCATCCACGATACGGGCGGTGTGTACATGGTTCCGGCATTCGTCGGGCTGGGCGCGCCCTACTGGGATCAGTTCGCGCGCGGGGCGATCGTCGGGCTGACGCGCGGCAGCGGACGGGCGCACATCGTGCGCGCTGTGCTGGAGTCGATCGCCTATCAGACGCGCGATGTGGTCACAGCGATGCAGCAGGACAGCGCGCTGACGCTGGCGGCGCTGCGCGTCGATGGCGGCATGGTGCGAAACGATTTTCTCATGGGCTTTCAGGCGGACATCCTCGGCGTGCCGGTCGAGCGTCCGGCGGTCACTGAGACGACCGCTTTGGGAGCGGCATATCTGGCAGGGCTGGCGGTCGGCTTCTGGGGCGGGCAGGGCGAGATCGCCGCGCAGCGTCGCGTTGAGCGGGTGTTCGAGCCGCGCATGTCCGCTGATCAGCGCGAGTCGCTGTATGCCGGGTGGGGGCGTGCTGTTCAGCGGGCACTGGGTTGGGCAGCAGGGTGAATTCACCTTAACGCCGGGTTAAACACCCATTATTGTGGGTGTGAGATACTTCTCTATGGCAATATGTGATCTGTGCTTGCAGGTTGTTCGCAAAAGAGGATATGTTATGCTCAACCGCCGTGCCCGCTTCATCACGCTGGTCGCTGTGATCAGCATCCTGCTCGCTGCCTTCGGCGTGCGCGCTCAGGATCAGATCGTGCTGGATTTCTATTTCCCCGAAGCGACCGCCAATAACGCTCAGGCGATCTTCGAGGAATACGCCGCGCAGTTCACCGCCCTCAACCCGAATATCACCATCAACGTGGTCTATCAGGGCAGCTATACCGATAACCGCAATATCATCCAGACGCAGCTTTCGGCAGGTGCAGGACCCGATGTCGCCGTCATGCTGGCGACCGACCTGCTCAGCTTCATCGAGGCGGGCACGATCGTCCCGGCGTCGCAGTTCGTGGCTGAAGAAGCTGATGGCGATGCCTGGGTTGCCGATTTCTTCGACGCCTTCCTGCTCAACTCCAGCGATGAAGAGGGGCAGCTCTGGTCGGTTCCCTTCCAGCGCAGCACCCCGATCCTGTACTACAATGCCGACCTGTTCGCTGAGGCGGGCATCGATGTGCCGCGTAACCGCGATGAACTGCTGGCGGCTGCCCAGGCGCTGACCACGCCGGAGCGCGCCGGGCTGTGGTTCCCGTCCGAAGGGTTCCCGATCTGGCTGTTCAGCGCTTTCCAGATCGCCGGGGGCGAACCGCTGGTGCGCGAGCGTTTTGATCAGGTCTTCTTCAATACCGAGGCGACCGCCAGCGGTTTGCAGTACATCCTCGACCTGAGCCGCGTGCATGGCGTCATGCCGGAAGGTGCGCTCTCGTGGGGTAACGGACCGAGCATCTTCACCAGCGGCGGCGCGGCGATGCTGGCGCACACCACCGGCAGCCTGACCCGCATCCTGAACGAAGCTCCGTTCACCGTCGGCACGGCGTTCCTGCCGTTCGGTCCGGCGGGCGAGGACGGCACGGGCTATGGCGCGCCGACGGGCGGCGGCAACCTGTACATCTTCGCCAACAGCAGCCCGGCGGAACAGGCTGCTGCATGGGAGTGGGTCAAGTTCCTGTCGTCGCCGGAAATTCAGGCGGACTGGACGGCGCGCACGGGCTATATCGCCGCGCGTGAGAGCGCCTGGCAGACTGATCGCCTGATGGCGCTGGTCGAGGAAAAGCCGCAGTACGCCAGCGCGCGCGATCAACTGGCGTTCGCGGGCAAGGAATTCACCTCCTTCCGCAGCATCGACGTGCAGAATATCATCAACACCACCCTCGGCGGCATCATCTCCGGCAGCGTGACCGACATCCCCGCTGCACTGGAGAGCGCTCAGGCGCAGATCGACGCGCTGCTGGCGGAATAAAACCTGCACGGCTGCATCGGCTGAACGCAGGACAAGCCCCTTTTCCGCTGGAAAGGGGCTTATTTTTTTCCCAAACGCTGCTGGGGTGTCTGCATGGGCATCTGGTGGACGATATGCAGCCTTTGGCTTATGATCGTCACGCGCCGTGATCGGGTTCAGAAAGGGGTGGTGGATGTTCCAGGAACAGATCGAGCATATTCGGGCGTTGTTCGAGGAAAGCGACTGGGATGCTGTACGTGGGGCGATCACCGCGCTGCCCGCACCAGAGATCGCCAGCCTGCTGTTCGAGCTGGATGACGTGCGCGAACGGGTAGTGGTCTTCCGTCTGCTGCCACACGACCTCTCGGTCGAGGTGTTCGGTTTGCTGGAGGGGTATCAGCAGAATGCCCTGCTGGAAGAGTTCACCCTGGAGGAGTCACGCCGCCTGCTGAATGAACTCAGCCCGGACGACCGCACCTATCTGTTCGAGGAACTGCCAGGGCAGGTGACGCAGAAGCTGCTCAACCTGCTTTCGCCGGAAGATGCGCGCGATGCTCGTCGTTTCCTCGGCTACCCCCGTGAGTCGGTCGGCCGGCTGATGACGCCGGATTACATCGCTGTGCGCCCCGACTGGACGATTGGGCAGGCGCTTGACCATGTGCGGATGCGTGGGCAAAACAGTGAGACGATCGATGTGCTGTATGTGGTGGACAAAAACTGGAAGCTGCTCGACGCGCTCGACCTGCGCCGCTTCATCCTGACCGACCGGGCGGCGCGCGTCTCCAACATCATGGATGAACAATTCGTCGCCCTCAACGCCATGCAGGATCGGGAAGACGCCGTGCGAACGATGGAGCGCTACGACCTGTCGGTGCTGCCGGTGGTGGACAGCACCGGGGTGCTGGTGGGCATTGTCACCTTTGATGATGTGATGGATGTGGCACGCGCGGAGGTGACCGAAGATTTTCACAAGAGCGCCGCTGTTGCCCCGCTGACCACCAGCTACCGTGATGCGGGCTTTTTTGAGGTGTATCGCAAGCGGATCGTCTGGCTGGTGCTGCTGGTGTTCGTCAACATCTTTTCCGGCGCGGCGATCGCCAGTTACGAAGAGACGATCTCCGCTAACCTCGCCCTCGTTTTTTTTCTGCCCCTGCTGATCGCCAGCAGCGGCAACGCCGGCGCACAGGCTGCCACGCTCATGGTGCGTGCGCTGGCGCTGGGCGATGTACGGACGAGCGACTGGGGACGGCTGCTGGTCAAAGAGGTCGGTGTGTCGCTGGTGCTGGGATTGACGATGGCATTTGCCGTTTCACTGGTCGGGTTGGCACATGCCGGAGTACAGATCGCTCAGGTCGTCGCCATCACCATGATCGTGGTGGTTGTCTTTGGCAGCTTCATCGGCACGGTCCTGCCCTTCATCCTCGACCGACTGAAACTCGACCCGGCGACCGCCAGCGCGCCGCTGATCACCTCGCTGGCAGATATTTCCGGCGTGATCATCTACCTGAGCATCGCCACGGCACTGCTGCGAGATGGGATATAGCCACGCCCGTATCCCCTGTTTCAAGTGCTGTTTATCACAAGTGCATGAGTCTTTTCTCATGTTGCTCGTGTTTTGCTTGCGTTGGCTTTCACTGTTGTTACAATTAACCGTGACGTGCTGTATTTTCACCGGCGCGTCGTGAAATCGATACCATTTGAGTAGTTAGTGCTGGTTTATCTGAATTAAGGAGTTGTCCCCAATGCGTGCAGCACCCCGGTTCCTCATCGTTCTTCTGCTGCTGGCGGCGTTCGCCGTCGGCGTCGCTTCCGCTCAGGATGCGCCGGAAACCCCTGGCGCGATCATCGAAGTGAGCAACGAATATACCATCGCCACCGTCGTCAAGATCACCGGCATCGCCTGGTTCGACCGCATGGAGCAGGGCATCGCCATGTTCGGCATGGACTACCCGACGGTGACCGCCTTCCAGCAGGGTCCCGCTCAGGCGGACGCGGCGCTTCAGGTGCAGGTGCTTGAAGACCTGGTCGCGCAGGGTGTGGACGCGCTGTGCGTGATCCCCTTCCAGCCGGAGACGGTCGAGTCGGTGCTGGCGCGCGCGCGCACCGAGGGCATCTTTGTGGTGACGCACGAAGCCGCCAGCCAGCAGAACATCGATCTGGACATCGAAGCGTTTGACAATGCGGCTTACGGGCGTCACCTGATGGATGCGCTGGCGGAACGCATGGGCGAGCAGGGTGAATACGCGGTGTTCGTCGGCAGCCTGACGAGCGAGTCGCACAATCAGTGGGTCGATGCGGCGATCGCCCACCAGTTGGAAAATTACCCGAACATGACGCTGGTCGGCACGAAGAACGAGTCGTTCGACGACCCGCGCGTGGCGTATGAGCGCACGAAGGAACTGCTGGTCGCTTTCCCGAACCTGCGCGGTATTCAGGGCAGCGCCTCGACGGACGTGCTGGGCGCGGGGCAGGCGATCGAAGAAGCCGGCTTGGAGGATGTGGTCTCGGTGGTCGGCACGGGGCTGCCGCTGGCGTCGCGCGATCTGCTGCTGACTGGCGCGATCGATATGGTGAGCTTCTGGGACCCGGCTCTGGCGGGGTATGCGTGCAGCCAGCTCGCGCTGATGGGGCTGGAAGGGCTGCTGCCGGAAGAAATCCTCAACGGCGAACTGCCGGAGGGTGGGTTCGGGCTGCCCAACCTGACTGGCTATGAAGAACTGACCATCGATGGCAAGGTGCTGTACGGCTCTGCCTGGGTGGACGTCACGGCTGAAAATGTCGATGAGTGGGAATTCTAAGCGGATTTTTCCGTAAGTGTGTGTGAAGCGGGGCGCGCGCCGAATGCGCGCCCCGCTCATTCGCGCCTGTTTCTTTTTTTACGATGCAGCGACTACAGGTTTTTGATGACCGACATTTTTTTGCAGGCAGCGGGCATCAGCAAGGCGTTCGCCGGGGTGCAGGCGCTCAGCGGGGTCGATCTCACCATCGGGCGGGGCGAAGTGCTGTGCCTGGTGGGGGAAAACGGGTCTGGCAAATCGACCTTCATCAAGATCATCTGCGGGGTCTACACCCCCGACTCAGGCACGCTGACGATCAGTGGGCGCGCCTACCGCCGTCTGCGTCCCAGAGACGCCGTGCGCGAGGGCATTCAGGTCATTTTTCAGGATTTTTCGCTCTTCCCGAATCTGTCAGTCGCCGAAAATATCGCTTTCAACGGGCTGCTGGCAGAGCGGCGGCGGCTGGTGGACTGGCGCGCAGTTCGCCAGACGGCACGCGATGCGCTCGACCGCATCGGTGTGAATGTGCCGCTCGATGGGGTAGTGAGCGAACTGCCCGTCGCAGACAAGCAGCTTGTGGCGATCGCCCGTGCCATCGTGCAGGATGCCAGGCTGATCATCATGGATGAGCCGACCACCGCGCTGACTCAGCGCGAGGTCGAAGCGCTGCTCGATGTGGTGCGCGGTTTGCAGGACAGAGGTGTCTCGACGCTGTTCGTCAGCCACAAACTGGAAGAAGTCAAGGCGGTGGCGCAGCGTGTGGTCATCTTCCGCAATGGCGCGAAAGTGCATGAAGGCGATGCTGCCCCGCTCACCCCGGCGCAGATCGCCTTTCATATGACCGGGCATGAAGTCAATCCCGTCCCCTATCGCTTCGACCCTGCACCAGACACCCCGCCGCTGCTGGAGGTGAGCCACCTCACCCGCGCCGGCGCGTTCACCGACATCTCGTTCGCCCTCCGTCCAGGGGAGATCGTCGGCATTACCGGGCTGCTCGGTTCCGGGCGAACCGAGCTGGCGCTGGCGCTGTTCGGCGTGCAGCCTGCCGACTCCGGGACGATCGCCATCGACGGGCAGCCCGCTTCGATCCGCAGCATTCAGGATGCGATGCGCCACCGGATCGGCTATGTGCCGGAAGATCGGCTGACGGAAGGGCTGTTCCTGCCGCGCAGCATCGGCGATAACATCGTGGCGCGCACCCTGCGCGATCTGCTCAACCCGATCGGGCTGATCGACGGTGGGGCACGGCGGACTCGCATTGACCAGTGGATACGCGATCTGCGCATCAAGACGCAGGATGATCGCCTGCCCGTCCGCAGCCTGTCCGGGGGCAATCAGCAGCGGGTGGTGATCGCGCGCTGGCTGGCAAGTTTGCCGCGCGTACTGATCCTGAATGGTCCGACCGTCGGCGTGGACATCGGCTCGAAAGATGAAATTCACGCCATCATCCGCGAACTGGCAGCGGGGGGGATCGGCGTGCTGATCATCTCCGATGACATCCCGGAAGTGATGAGCGTGTGCAGCCGCGTGCTGGTGATGAAGCGCGGACGGCTGGCGGCGTCGCTGAACACCCGTGCCATCACCGACACGCAGTTGGGCGCCATGCTGCTGAGCGATGCAGCGACGGCTGAAACCAGCGCATGAGAGGACAGGAAGGCGTATGCTGCGACTGAATGCGACATCTCTGCGGCGGCTGCTCGGTCGCCAGGAAGTGATCCTGCTGCTGGTGCTGATCGCGCTGGCGCTGGTGATCATCATCGTGAACCCGGCATTTCTCTCTGTACGCAACCTCTTTCGCACCGCACAGGCGACGATCGACATCGGTATTTTTGCGATGGCGGTGCTGGTGGTGCTGATTTCCGGCGGCATCGATGTGTCGTTTCCGTCGCTGGCGATCTGCGCGATGTACATGACGGTGCGGCTGATCGGTGGCAACCCGGCGCTGGACAGCGTGCCGCTCGCCTTTGCGCTCTCCGCCGCGATCGGGCTGCTGCTGGGGCTGTTCAACGGCGTGTTCATCGCCCTGTTTCGCCTGCCCACGCTCATCGTCACGCTGGGGACGCTGGCGCTCTTTCGCGGCTTCCTGCTCTTTTTCGTGGGCAGCAACCGCATCCGCATGGCGACCGTCTCTGAGAGCCTGTCCGCCTTTTCGCGCACGACTTTGCTGACCGTCGAAGTGCCTGGCGGCGGCACAGCCAGCCTGCACATCAGCATCCTGATCGTGCTGGCGCTGGCGCTGCTGGTGGCGCTGCTGCTGCGCTATACCGTGCTGGGGCGGTCGATCTACGCCATCGGGGGCGATCGCGAGTCGGCGGAACGGGTGGGCGTCAACATCCGGCTGACGCAGTTCTTCATCTACGGTTTCGTCGGCGCGGTCGCAGGCATCGGCGGCATGGTGTTCGCGGTGCTGTCCCGCGAAGCCGACCCGTTCGCGCTGATCGGGCGTGAACTGGACGTGATCGCGGCGGTGGTGCTGGGCGGCGCGTCGATCACGGGCGGGCGCGGCACAGTGCTGGGCACGGTGCTGGGCGTGCTGCTGATCACGATGATCAACAGTAACCTGATCCTGCTCGGCATCCCGTCAGAATGGCAGCGTTTCGTGATCGGCGTCCTGATCCTGCTGGGGACGGGCATCCCGGTCATTCAGGCGCGCTGGTCTGCTCAGCGGGCGCGCACTGCTCGCACTGCACTCAATCAGGGATAAAACAAGCGATGACCACACCGACTGCATCCACAACCCGCGCCGCGCCACCTGCGCCCGGCATCGCCGCGCGCCTGCGCGAGATGCTGGCGGGGGGCGGGGCGCTGCTGCGCCTGCTGCTGATCGCCATCGCGCTCTTCCTCGCTTTCAGCCTCGCGCTGCCCAACCTGTTTCCGACTGCGCGCAACCTGCAATCGATGGCGTTTCAGGCGAGCGAGATCGGCATCCTGGCGACCGCCGTCGCGCTGACCATGCTCACGGGCGGCATTGACCTGTCGATCAATGCGACGGCGAATCTGTCTGGCATCCTTGCCGGGCTGGTGCTGACCAGCCTGGGCGCGACCTCGCCGGAGACGGCGGTCGTGCTGGCGATCGGCGTGGCACTGCTGACCGGGCTGGCGTGCGGCACAGTCAACGGGCTGCTGGTGGCATACGTCGGCATCCCGCCCATCCTGGCGACGCTGGGCACGCTCACCCTGTTCACGGGGGTGGGCACGGTGATCACGCGCGGCGCGGCGGTTTTCGGCATCGACGCCTTCAAGTTCATCGGCGCGGGCGATGTGTTCGGCATCCCCAACCCGCTGATCATCCTGCTGATCGTCGTCTCGGTGATGGGGGTGATCGTCAGCCGCACGCGCTACGGCTATGAGGTATACCTGCTCGGCACGAACCCGACGGCGGCGCGCTTCGCCGGGATCAACACGCGCCGCGTGCTGCTGCGGACGTACATCCTGAGCGGTATCATGGCGTCGATCGCCGGGATGATCATCCTGGGGCGCACCAACGCCGCGCGCATCGACTTCGGCGACTCGTATGTGCTGCTGGCGATCATGCTGTGCGTGCTGGCGGGCATCGACCCGGCGGGCGGCAGCGGCAGGCTGGTCGGCATCGTGCTGGCGCTGGCGGGCTTGCAGTTCCTCTCGACCGGGCTGAACATGCTGCTGCGCCAGAACAGCGGCGCGAACTTCTTTCGGGATTTCGCCTGGGGTGCGCTGCTGCTCGGCGTGCTGGTGATCAATTATTTTGCGACGCGCGCCAGGCGGCGCGGCGGCGGACGATGACCGCCCTGGCATGGCTGTTTTTCACTGTGAACCGACTGTATGGGACTGAGGAGTGATGCAGATGAAGAAGATTCTCAACAACCCCGAACACTACGTGCCGGAACTGCTGGAAGGGCTGCTGGCTGCCCACCCGAACCGCCTCAAAGCCGCTGGCGGCGACGTTCACTGCATCGTGCGTGCTGACGCGCCCAATGAGGGCAAGGTCGGCATCGTGACGGGCGGCGGATCGGGGCATCTGCCCGTGTTTCTGGGCTACGTCGGACGTGGTCTGCTGGATGGCTGCGCCGTCGGCGATGTGTTCGCCTCGCCCACCATCGAGCAGATGTATCAGACGACCAAAGCCGTCAGCGGTGGCGCGGGCGTGCTGCACCTGTTCGGCAACTACGGCGGCGATGTGATGAACTTCGCGGCGGCGGCGGATCAGGCGAACATGGAAGATGACATCGAAGTCGCCACCGTGCTGGTGGCGGATGACGTCGCCAGCGCGCCACCGGAACGTGCGGCGTCGCGTCGTGGGGTGGCAGGCATGGTCTACGCTTTCAAGATCGCCGGGGCGCTGGCGGAAGAACGCGCGTCGCTGGCGCAGGTCAGGGCGATCGCCGAACATGCGCTGGCGAACACGCGCAGCATGGGCGTGGCGCTCGGACCGTGTACCGTCCCGCAGGTGGGCAAGCCGACCTTCACGCTGGGCGATGACGAGATGGAGATCGGTATGGGCATTCACGGCGAACAGGGCGTGCGCCGGGGCGTGCTGCAATCCGCCGACGCCATCACCGAACAGCTCATCCAGCCCATCCTCGACGACCTGCCGATGGATGGCGCGGAGGTGAGCGTCATGCTCAACAGCCTGGGTGCGACCCCGCTGGAGGAGCTGTACATCATGTATCGGCATCTGCTGACGCTGCTCAGGTCGCGCGGCATTCGCGTCTATCGCCCCTACATCGGGCGTTTCGCCACCTCGATGGAGATGATCGGCGCATCGCTGACCGTGATGAAGCTGGACGATGAACTCAAGCGCCTGCTCGATGCGCCCGCCTCATCGCCGTTCTTCGATCAGGGGCAGTATCTGTGATGCGGGCTGTGAACCTGCCTGTGCAGGCGGATCAAAGGATCGTGCCATGACCACCACACTCACCCGCGATCAGATCGCCGCGATGATGCAGTCCGTCGCGGCGGTGATGATCGCCGGCAAGGATGAACTGACCGCGCTCGACGCCGAACTGGGCGATGGCGACCTGGGGCGCACCGTCGAACGTGGTTTCATCGCCATTCAGGAGGCGATCGCGGCGGGAGGGCTGCCCGATGACGCAGGCAAATTCCTCTATCAACTGGGCAAGGCGTTCGCCAATGCCGCTCCGTCCAGCTTCGGCGCGCTGTATGGCACGGCGCTGATGAAGGGGGGCATGGCGCTGAAGGACAAGACCGCCGTTTCGCTGGCTGAGCTGGCGGATGCGACCGATGCGGCGCTCAACGCCCTGATGGAGCGCGGCAAGGCGCAGTTGGGCGGCAAGACGATGCTCGATGCCATTCATCCCGCGCTGCTGGCGATGCGCGCCCAGCCTGCCGATGCGCCGATCGCTGTATTTCTCCGCGCGGCGGCAGACGCGGCGCAGCGCGGTGCAGAAGAGACCGCTGCCATGCAGTCGCAGGTCGGTCGGGCGAGCTGGCAGGGCGAACGTTCGTCCGGCAAGATGGACCCCGGCGCGCGTGCCATCGCCATGATGCTGGCTGCCGCCGCCGCACACTTTGAAAGGGAAGCCTCATGAAATATCGCAGGCTGGGCAACAGTGGGCTGATCGTCAGTGCGCTGTCGCTGGGCACGATGCAGTTCGGCGAAGCGATGAACGTCGGACGGCTGAACCAGGAACAGACGACCGCGATGGTCAGACAGGCGCGCGATCGCGGCGTCAATTTCATCGATACCGCTGACGTATACAGCCGGGGCGAAAGCGAGACGCTGATCGGCAATGCGCTTAAGGGCTGGCGCGAAGAGTGGGTCGTCGCCACCAAATGCCGCCTGCCGATGAGCGATACCGACTTCAACCGCAGCGGCGCGACCCGCGTCAACATCATGCGCGGGGTGGAGAGCAGCCTGCGCCGCCTCCAGACCGATCACATCGACCTGTATCAGATTCACGGCTGGGACAGCAATACGCCGCTGGAGGAGACGCTGCGCGCCCTGGACGATCTGGTGCGTTCCGGCAAGGTGCGCTATATCGGCTTGAGCAATTATCTGGCTTGGCAGGCGATGGCGGCGCTTTCCCTTCAGGAAAAGCTCAACCTGAACAGATACGTCACTGCGCAGATGTATTACAGCCTCGTCGGGCGCGATCTCGAAGACGAGTTCATCCCCTTCTGCGAATACACCGGCATGGGCGTGCTGGTGTGGAGTGCGCTGGCGGGCGGTTATCTGAGCGGTAAGTATCGGCTGGGTGAACGCGCATCGGACGGCACGCGCTTCGGCGAAGCCGGGCAGTTCGTCATGTTCGACCCGGTGGAGTGCGAGCCGATCGTCGAGACGCTGCGCCGGGTGGCGGCGCGGCACGATGCAAGCCCGGCGCGGGTGGCGATCGCCTGGACGATGGCGCAGCCGATGATCAGCAGCGTCATCGTGGCGGCGCGCAAGCCGGAACATCTGGAAGACAACCTCGCTGCCGTCGATCTGGCGCTGACGGCGGAAGACATGGACGAACTCAACCGCGTCAGCGCGCGGCGCACTCCGTATCCCAAATGGATGGTGCTTCAGCTCGATCAGGCGGAAGACCCGCGCCCCAAAGTGCTGGAGCCGGAACGCTTCGCCGATGGCGGACCCTGGCAGGATTTGCGCTTCCGCAGCCGCTCGAACGACGCCTGAGCGTTCTGCTCATCCGGCTGCAGAACAGGCACAGCCCCGCCTTCACCCGGTGGGGCTGTGCGCGATGGTATACTGAGAGGCGTGTTTCGGCTGTTCACCGAGAGATCGCGCCATGCCTCATCCCTCACCCCGCATCGCCCTGTTCGTCATCGTCGCTGCCTATCTGCTGCTCGGCACAGGATATGCTGTCCGCGTCCCGGACTGGCTCGCCCCGGACGAACCTGCGCACTACAACTACGCCGCCGCCGTCGCGCAAAGCGGCTGCTGCCCGGTCATCGCGCCGGGAGACTGGGATCAGGCGTATCTGGCGTCGCTCACCGCCAGCGATTTCGCCCCTGATCAGCTCGACCGCCTGGCAACGGTGCGCTATGAGAATCACCAGCCGCCGCTCTACTACCTGCTCGCCGGGGCGGTGTATGCGGTCAGCGGCGGAGCGCTGATCGCGCTGCGTCTGCTTTCGCTCGTGCTGGGAGCGGGAACGGTCATCGTCGCGTGGCACATTGCGCAGCACATGCTGCCGTCGCGCCCGGCGGTCTGGGTGGCGACGGCGGCGATCGTGGCGTTCGTGCCGCAGCATCTGCACATCCTGGCATCAGTCAACAATGACGCGCTGGCAGGTCTGGTCATCGCGCTGACGCTGTGGCGGCTGCTGGTCTGCCTGACCAGCGATTCGCCCCCGGTCACGGCGTCACCCTGGGCTCTGGGCGCGCTGGTCGGCATCGGGCTGCTGACCAAACTGAGCGCGCTCTTCCTCGCCGGGCTTGTGCCGCTCATGCTGGTCGCTGCCTGGTGGGTGCGGCGCGGGACGCTGCGCCAGATCACCGTGACGCTGGCGGCGTTCGCCATCCCTGCTGCACTGATCGGCGGGGTGTGGGTGACGCGCAACATCGCCGTCTACGGCTTCCCGGATGTGTTCGGGCTGGGCGCACACGATCGCGTCGTGGTCGGTCAGCCGCGCACGGGCGACGCGATTGCCATGCTGGGCGCGGGCGAATACGCGCGCCAGCTCGTGACGACGACGTTTCACAGCTTCTGGGGCAAGTTCGGCTGGATGGAACTCACCCTGCCTACATGGGCGTACACCGCCATCGGCGGGCTGGTCGGCGCGGGCGCGCTCGGCTGCCTGATCGGGCTGCGCCGACCGGATGGGACATGGCGGGCGCTGGCATGGGCAGCGCTGGGCATGACGATCATTCTGGCGCTGGCACAGTACGGCTACTACAACCTGGAATTTCAGCAGTTTCAGGGGCGCTACATCTATCCGGCGCTCATCCCGCTGGCACTGCTCATCGCCGCCGGGGTCGATGCGCTCTGGCGCGCTGCACTGCGCCTGACGCGCATCGATGCGCCGATAGCGGCTTGGGGGGCGGCAGTGGGTGTGGCGCTGATGCTGGGCGGGCTGAGCGCGTTCGCACTCTGGCGGGTCATCCCCGGTCTGACAACCTGAACCTTTATGACCCTTTAAAACTCTCTATGGACAAAATCGGGAAAGTGTGGTAGTCTTCTTCGAGTCCTTACCCACCGTAAAACGATCATCGCATCCCTCCCGATCAGGAGGATAGCGCCCACTTCATCAGAACAGGGCGCAGGATGCGGTTCCCATGTCATCACGAAATTCCTGTTTCTGACGAAAGCGCAGTGCGATCATGAGCCAGGCGTGCTATCAGGATACCGACAATCAGATGCTCAGAATCGAGCGCATCGCTGCGTGGCTGGCTGATGAGCGCGCCGCGCGTTTCCCTGCTGATGCCACCCGCCTGACGATCTGGGTGGACAACAGCGCCTTGTCTGAAGAGGCGCTCAACCAGTACGACCGGCAGACGCTTCTGCCTGGTGGCTGGCGTCTGAGCGAAGTCGAGCCGATCGAATGCGCGATCGCACCGGTGATCGCCAGCGTCGATCGACAGGGGCGCGTGCGTTCGCGCACCGGGGCGTATCTGTATCGCTTCAGCGCGGCTGAAGGTGACGCCGCGCCTGTCGAAGTGCTGATCGCCGGGACCGCCACCGACGAACACGAGCCTGGCTGGGTGGTCGCTGCCTGTGACCTGCCGCGTGCTTTCCTGGTGGCGTGGGAAGCATTTGCCGAAATGCTGGATAAGCTGGCGATGAAGCAGGAACCAGACGATGAGATCATGATCATCGGTGGACGTGAGCGCAGGATGAAAACTGAGGTGCGCTGGGAGGATGTCATCCTCCCTGCTGCCCTCAAGGATGACCTGATGCACGACGTGCATGGTTTCTTCACGAAAGGGGTGGAGGTGTATCGTCGGCTGCGCCTCAAGCCGTTCCGCAAGCTGCTGCTGGCGGGCGTGCCTGGCACGGGCAAGACGATGTTGTGCATGGCGCTGGCGAACTGGGCGCTGGAGCAGCACTATCTGGTCATCTACATCTCCAGCAGCGGACGCTGGCGCTCTAGCGACGAAGACGGCGCATCGTTTGAGAAGATCGACCATGCGCTCAACGTCGCGGCTGAGTCCGACGTGCCGACGCTGATCATCGTCGAGGAACTGGATATCTACCTGCGCCCGGAACACAAAGCGCTCATCCTGAACGTGCTGGACGGCAGCGAAGCGCCGTTCAACCCGCATGGGACGCTGCTCATCGCCACCACCAACTACCCGGAAGCCATCGATGAGCGCGTGCTGAAGCGTCCAGGTCGGCTGGATCGCATCTTCATCATCCCGGAGATGCGCGCTGCCCATGATGCAGAGGCGATGCTGCGCGCCTGCCTGGGCGATCTGTGGGATGACAGCCACCGCGCCATCGTCCGTCATCTGGTGGGTTATCCTGGCGCGTTCATCCGGGAGGTAGTGGTTCACGCGCTCACTCAGGCTGCCTACGCGCACAGCGACCATCTCTCGCTGGCACTGCTGGAGGAGTCATTCCGGCGGCTGCGCGATCAGATCGAAGCGCGCGACGATCTGCTGCTCCAGCGGGGTGAGGTCGGCTTCAACGTCAAGCCGAACCTCGGTTAACCCTTCAGATCATCCCGTCTCGAACAGGCGGATCAGCTTGAGGGCGATTTGCAGGTTGGTGCGCGCCGATGGATCGCTCAGCTCCACGCCGGTGATCTCGCTGATGCGCTGAAGGCGATAATTGAGCGTGCTGCGATGCACGTTCAGTTCGTGTGCCGCCTGCACGCCATTGCCGCCTGTATCGAGATAGACTTCCAGCGTGCGGAACAGGTCTGCGCCCTGTTCGCCTTGCAGCGGGCGCAGCAGAGGCGCGAACGCATTCTGTTCCAGCGCCGCTGCGCCCGCCTGATACAGCGTGTACAGATAACCCAGCGCGTCCATGTAGACGGTGCGCCGCGTCATGCCCACTCTTGAGGCGATGTGCAGGGCATCACGGCTCTGCTGGTAGGCGCGCCCGACCGCGCCGATGCCGGTCACCGCGCTGCTCACCCCGATCCGCACCTGCGGGTCGATCTCCTGAATGGCGCGCAGATGCTCTGGCAGCGACTCGCTGTGCTGCGCCAGCGCCACCACTTCGCCCAGATACTGTCCGATCACCATGCGCTTCGCGGGGGCAGTGCGCGCGATCTTGCTGTGCAGGGTGATGGCATGGGTCATCGAGCGCGATCGATCGACCGACAGCACGACAAACGGCTCTGCCAGATTGACCCCGTAGTGCAGCGCTTCGTCGATGAGCGCATCCGGGCGGTCTGCCTTGCCTTCGATCAGGTTCGCCAGCAAGCCGCCTTTCAGCCGCGCCTCCGTCTCCGCCACCGCTTCCTGATGCAGGCGGATGAGCGCGGCGACCATCGCCCCGCTCTCGATCGCCATCCAGTCGATCTCTTCCAGCGGGCGATCATCGGCGATGATCCACAGGTAGCCGTAGATGCCACCCTGCACCACCACCGGAGCGAGGATGCGCTCCATCTCCAAGCCGACCTCCCGAATCTGCGGCAGATGCACCGGCGCGAGCGTGCTGCGAATCTTCGCCATGAATCCACCGCGCTCCAGCGCCTCGATCAGCCTGGGGTTCGTCCTGCCTTCCTGCTGGGTGTAACGGCGCGCCTCGTCCACAGGGGCGACGTTGTGCGCTGCCAGCGCCTCGAAGCGCTCCGTCTCGATGCTGATCGACTGGTTGATCAGCATCGCCAGCGTTTCGGCAAGCTGCTGCAAATCGCCGCGATCGACCACCAGTCGGGTCAGGGTTTTGTGGATGTCCAGTGCGCGCTTCAGCGTCGCTTCGCTCATCGACATGGGGCGTGGTCTCACTTCCGGGATGGATCAGAACGATCATTATAGACGACGGGCTTGAGCAGCGCGCGATCGATCTCGCCCACGCGCGCCGCGCCCAGCCGCCGCAGCTCCGCCAGCACGCGCGCCGCATCCGCGCGCAGTTGTGCCACATCCACACCCTGACAGGTGTCGGGCAGCGGCTCAAGCCAGCGGGCAGCGCGCACCAGCATCTTCGCCGCGCCCTGCGCGTTGCCGCGCGTCACCTGATAGTAGCCGACACCCACCTGAAGGATGCCCTGGTAGAGCGCGCGCACCGGACGCGCTTCCTCACGCCACAGCGCTTCGAGCAGGTCATGCTGGCGATAAAATTCGCCCGCGTTGAACAGGGCGATCGCCTCGCGCGCGCTGTCAGGCAGCGTTTCGCTGCATGGGTCAGGTTTACTGAACATTTTTTCTATTCCGATCTGTTCGCCGGGCAGGAAGTGCGGTATAATAAAGGACGTTGATCATCGTCACAAGGATAGCGCATTTTGGAGATCACCTGGTTTGGTCACAGTTGTTTTCGTCTGGCAGAGCGGGGTCGCCTGACGGTCATCACCGATCCGTTTGACGAGTCGCTGGGCATCCCCATGCCGAAGCTGAAGGGCGATGTGGTGAGCATCAGCCACGCCGTGCCGGGGCACAACCATCACCAGGCGGTCAAAGGGGCGCGGCTGATCCTGAACAGCCCAGGCGAATACGAGATCGGCGGCGTGTTCATTCAGGGCATTGCCATGCACGACGCGGCTGCCGGGCGGCAGAATATCGCCTATGCGTTCAACTACGATAACATGACGGTGCTGCATCTGGGCGATCTGGCGCACATCCCGCCGCAGTCGGTCATCGAAGAGATCGGTCAGGTCAACGTCCTGCTGCTGCCTGTCGGCGGTGGCAATGGGCTGAAGGCAGCACAGGCGGCTGAGGTGGTGGCGCTGATCGAGCCGTACTACGTCATCCCGATGCACTACGCCCTGCCTGATCTTCAGATCGAACTCGATCCGGTGGATAAGTTCCTCAGGGTGATGGGCGTGAGCAAGTCCAGCGAAGCTGAGTCGCTGAAGATCAGCCCGTCCGACACGACGGATCAGCCTCAGATCGTGCTGCTTGCCCCTGTGACGTAAGCAGACCGCCCCCTGAAAGCATCTGTTCGTCAAATAAGTTCCATGTGGAGAAAGACGGTCGTCATGAGCGTCAAACTGCTGATGAATTGGGATATCAAGCCCGGTCACGATCAGGACTATTTTGAGTTCGTGGTGCGCGAATGGGTTCCGGGTGTGCAGCGTCTCGGCTTGCAGCCGACCGGGGCTTGGTTCACGGTGTACAGCCGCACCAAAGATACCCCGCAGATGCTGACGGAAGGCATCGCCAGCGATCTGGAGACCATGCGCCGCATCATCAACAGTCGTGAGTGGTCGCTGCTGCACGAAAAGCTGACGGAATACGTACATAACTACAGGCACAAGATCGTGCATGTGACCGGCGGTTTTCAGCTTTAACGCAGCGTGTGCTGCAGGGAAGGGCGGCAAGCCATGTCCTACCGCAATACGATCGCCAGAGAAGGCGACGATGCGATCATCACCACGACTTTCGACGGGCATATCACCCCGGACGATTTCGCGGGCTGGAACAGCGAGATCGACCAGACGCAGAGAGAAGTTTTTTCAAGTCTGGATGGGCGCGTCTATGTCATCATGGATGTACGCGGGTCGGTGACGACAGATTTCGGAACCATCATTCGTGAAATGAACACCGTACCGGATGACATGGCGCACGTCATGCCGTTCATAGATCGCTTCACCATGATGTTCGTAGGCGATGCACCGATGGCGAAACTGACCGTCGAGCTGGCACGGCGCAGAAGTTTCTTGGGCGGGCGGAATGTGCCGATGTTTCCCACGATGGAGGATGCCCACGCATTCATCGCCATCGACCGCCAGCGGGCGCACGCCGACGCCGGAGACTAATCCCTGCCGCCCTGTTCACCGCCGCCCGGTGAGCAGGGCGAGCCAGAACCCCGCCCCCCATGCCAGATGAATGGCGAAAAAGACGATCGGCAGGCGGATCAGCACCCCTGCCTCTGCACCCCGTGCCGCACGCGCGGAAAAGAACAGATTCGCCGCTGCATACAGCCCCAGCATCGCCAGCCACCCCGCCGCCAGCAGCGGGTGCAACAGCGCGCCCACCGCGCCGACGATCAGCGCCGCGACGAACGCCGGGGCGACCAGATGGCGCAGTCTGAGCGACGCCGGGTGGCGGCGCAGTGTTTTGACCTTGCCGATGCCGTAATTGAAATACTGGCGCACCAGCGCCGGGAGCGTCTGCCGCCCGTAGTACACCGACTGGATGCGCGGCGTCAGATACACTTTGCCCCCGGCGGCGCGAATGCGGTAGTTGAGATCGTAGTCCTCGTTCGGCGGGGCGGTCTCGTCGAACAGCCCGATCTGGTCAAACGTCGTCTTCCACCAGGCACCGAGATACACCGTGTCGGTGAACTGCGCCCGCTCGCTGACATGAAACGCCGTCGGTACAGCGAAGGCGCTTTTGCCCGCCGCCGCGATCGCCCTGCCCATCGGCGTCACCCCGACCGGGTGCATCGGACCGCCGACGTTCTGCGCGCCGCTTTCGATCAGCGCCGCGACGCACTGCGCGATGTAATCCTCGGCGATCACGGTATGCCCGTCCACGCGCACGATCACCTCACCGCTGGCACGCTGGATGGCGAGGTTCAGCCCGGCAGCCTGACGGCGCTGCGGGTTCGGCACGATGATCACGTCGTGCGCTCCAGGCATGGCGCGGATGATGTCCGGCGTGCCGTCGTCGCTCATGCCGTCGGCGATGACGATCTCGGTCAGGTGGCGCGGGTAGGTCTGGTTCAGTACCGCGCCGAGGCTGCGCGTGATGAACGCCGCCTCATTGCGGATCGGCATGACGACGGTGACGCGGGGCGTGCTGTTCAAGCGTGCGACCTCACAGGGGTGGTCATGATACGCGATGCCGTTTACTATAACACCAAACCCGCGTGGCGTTCATCCGCATGATGATCCGCCGATACCTGACGAGGAAAGCGCACGATAATGCCCGCTGTGACGCTGAGCATCATCATCCATCAGGATTTCTCGCACATCCACCGTGCGCTCACCTCGATCGTGAGTCAGACCGACCTGCCGCTGGTCATCCATCTCACCCTGAACGCCGGGGATGCTGCACAGATGGCAGCAGTGCAGGACGCCTTCCCTCAGGTACAGGTCTGCATCAACCCCGAACCGCGCGGCTTTGCCGAAAACCATAACCGGGTGCTGCGGCTGGCAGAGACGGATTATGTGCTGCTGCTGAACGATGACATCGAAGCGCCGCCGCACATGATCGACCGGATCGTCGCCTTCATGGAGGCGCACAGCACAGTCGGTCTGGTCAGCCCGCGCGTGCTGAACCCGAATGGCAGCCCGCAGCTCATGGCGTTCAGCGACCCGACGCTGCCGCGCATGGTCTACAAGCTGACCGGGCTGGGGCATCTCACGCGCCAGGGGAGCGCGATCCGCCGCGGGCTGACGGGCAGCCCGCTGTTTCGCCGCCTGATTCGTACCGCATCGCTTCAGACGTATGAGCAAACGCGGGATGTGCCCGTCGTGGTCGGCGTCGCTATGTGCGTGCGGCGCGCGGCGTATCAGCAGGCAGGGCTGATCGATGAGGATACGCGCGTGTATGGCGAGGAATATGGCTGGCACTGGCGGCTGAGGCAGCATGGCTGGCGGGTCGTGCTGCTGGCGGAGACGTTCATCACCCATTTCAATACCGATCAGCCGCTTGAAGGCTGGAAGCTGGCTGAACACCGCAAGGGGATGCTCAGTTACTTCATCCGCTACCGGAGCAGGGGACAGGCTTTCGCGCTGCGTGCGGCGATGTTCACCCTGCACACGCTGCGCGCCGGGCTGTGCCTGATCGTTGCACCTCGTCGCGCGCGCGCCGAATGGGGTGCTGCCCGCGTCGCGCTCACTTTCCAGCCCAGACGCTGAACGATCATACCCGGTTGAGCAGCACCAGAGCGCGAAAGATGGCGTCATCGATGCGGGACTGGCGATAGACGCGCCGATCGAACGCCAGCGCCAGACGCTGCGGGAATGGCTTGTCGTCCGCCACCATCCTGACGAGCGCCTGCTGTTCCGGGCTGAGCAGCGGTCTGTAAGCGTCCAGAAATGCCCCTGCCTGACGGCTGCAATCGCGCGCATTTTTTCTGAAGCGTGCCAGACGCGCCGGAATACCATCGCTCTTCATGCCGACCACGTTGGAGGCGTGCTGGCGATACAGCACGGTCGGCACATCGTGAAAGACCACGCTGCCGAATGCGCCTGCGGTCAGGTATACCCACCAGTCATGCATGTACACGCGCGCCAGATCGGGCGGGTGCTGGCGGATCAGGCGCAGCAGCGGGGCATTGAAGACCGTTGTGCAGCCGATCAGTCGGTTCTGCACCAGCGCATTGCCAAGCGTGAGTGGTCTGGGTGGCACGGACGTTTGCCCAAGTCGTCTGTGCCCATCGTCGGTGATCCACACAGGCGAAGCGAAGACCGATGGCTCAGCCCGCTCACCGATCAGCCGCGCCGCCGTGCTGAGCTTGTCGGGCAGCCACACATCATCCTGGTCGCAGAAGGCGAACAGCGCGCATGTGTCGTCGGCAGCGTCGATCAGGGCAAAGAAGCTGCGCACCACGCCGACATTGCTCCCCTCGATGAGGCGGATGTCCGCACCATCCCGCATGAACGCCCGGATGATCTTCAGCGTGCGATCGCGCGAACCGTCATCCCGGATGAGGATCGACACCGCTGCGTCATGCTGGCTGAGGATGCTCTCAAGCTGGGGAGCGAGAAACTCTGCACCGTTGTAGGTGGACAACAGGACCTGCACACGCATCCGCACCAAAGCATCCTTTCGCACGCTGATGATCACGTGTCCAGTATACTACCGCGCCCCGCTTGCCCACAGCGCCGCGCGGGGCTATACTTCAGCCCATACAAACTTTTTCCAAACCTGCCCCTGTGCAGGCGACACCGGAACAGGTGACCATGATCCTCAAACAGCTTTCGGAGGCGATCGGCGTCTCTGGCAAGGAAGACGCGGTGCGCGCGCTCATCCTGCCGGAGATCGCCGATCACGCGGGGGAGATACGCATCGACCCGCTCGGCGGCATCAGCGCCGTCAAACCAGGCACGGGCGCATCCCCCCTGCGCCTGATGATCGCTGCGCACATGGACGAGATCGGCTTTATGGTGCAGGCGATCGATGGCGACGGGCTGATCCGCGTCGCGGCGATCGGCGGCATCGACGAGCGCATCCTGCCTGGCTTGCGCGTGCGCCTCGGCGCGTCGGGCGTGCAGGGGGTGTTCGTCTGGGTCCCGATCCACAAGAACCGTGACGACAATACCGTCAAACTGAGCGCGCTGCGGATCGACATCGGCGCGTCGAGCAAAGAGGAAGCGGCGGGCAAAGTCAGCCCTGGCGATGTGGGCACGTTCGACTCGGCATTCATGGAAGTGGGTGGGCGTGTGCTGCGCGGCAAGGCGTTCGACGACCGCGCCGGGTGTGCCCTGCTGATCGATGTGCTGAAGAACGCCGACGGGCAGCCCTACCCGGTCGATGTGCTGGCTGCCTTCACCGTGCAGGAAGAGATCGGCTTGCGCGGGGCGCGCGTCGCCGCGCAGCGCCTCAAGCCCGATCTGGCGCTCATCCTGGAGACGACCACCGCCCACGATGTGCCCGATGCGGCTGCCGACATCGACGATGAACCTGCCGATCGCAACCCGACCTGTCGGCTTGGTGGCGGACCCGTCCTCTCGTTCATGGACAGCAGCATGATCACCCATCCGCGTCTGTTCGCCTTCCTCAAAGAGACAGCACAGGCAGCGGGTATCCCATTCCAGTACAAGACGCAGCTCGGCGGCGGCACAGACGGCGGCGCGGTGCATGTCGCCAATGCCGGCATTCCCACTGCGGTCATCTCGCTGCCCGCCCGCTACATCCACAGCCCAGCCGCCTACCTGCACCGCGACGATTACGACGCTGCGCTCGCGCTGGTGCGCGCCTTCATCCACCGTCTGCCCACTTTCACCCTTCATCAGGAGACCTCAGCATGATCGAGACCATCCGCGCCCTTGTCGAAGCCTGGGGTCCGTCTGGCTATGAACATCAGGTGCGCGCGCTCATCCGCGATCTCGTCGCCCCGTATGCCGACCAGATCACCGAAGACGGCTTGGGCAATCTGATCTGCCGCGTCGGTTCGGGCGAGAAGAAGATCATGATCGCCGCCCACATGGACGAAATCGGCGTGATGACGCTCTTCCGCGAACCGAAGAGCGGCTATCTGCGCTTCACCCAGGTCGGCGGGCTGATCCAGACGACGCTGCTGGGCAGCCGCGTCCGCTTCGAGAGCGGGACGATCGGCGTCATCGGCGCGCATGACTATTTCGGGGCGGGGCGCACCAGCCTCCCCAACCTGAGCGACTTCTTCATCGACGTGAGCGATGGCGACGGTCAGCAGCCGATCGAACCTGGGATGCCTGGCGCGTTCTATCGCCCGCTTGAGCAGCAGGGCACACGCCTGATCGCCAAATCGATGGATGACCGCATCGGCTGCGCTGTCGCGGTCGAAGCGATGCGCCGCCTGAACAAACAGACTCCGCACACGCTGTATTTCGTCTTCACCGTACAGGAAGAAGTCGGTCTGCGCGGTGCGCGCCCGGCGGCGTTCGGGCTGGACCCGGACGTGGCGATCGCGCTCGATGTGACCTCATCGGGCGATCTGCCACACAACACCGGGGTCAATGTGGTGCTGGGCAAAGGCGCGGCGATCAAGATCGCGGATACCAACCATATCGTGCCGCCTTACATCGTCGAGTGGCTGGCGGCGCGCGCTGAAGCCGAGTCGCTGCCCGTCCAGCGTGAGATGCTGACGCTGGGCACGACCGACGCCGCCGGGATTCAGGTGACGCGCGCCGGGGTCCCCTCCGGCACGATCTCCATCCCCTGCCGTTACGTGCATACCCAAAGCGAGATGGTCGATGAGCGCGATGTCGAGGGAGCGGTTGCTCTGCTCACCAGCGCGCTCAGCCATCCGCTCCCGTTCGCCTGAAAACCTGTTTATCGGGGAAGGTGGTACACCTGTGAACGCGACGAGTCCCGGAAGCGACCTGCCGGATGATCTGGAAGCACTGCGGGCTGAACTGGCTTGGATGCGCCAGTTCAGGGGAGAGATCGTCAAGCTGGCGTCGCATGATCTGCGCAGCCCGCTGGCGCTGATCATCGGCTACAGCGACCTGATCCGGCTCGACCTGCCGACGGACTCGCCGCTTCAGGACTACATGGACACGATCATGAACGCCGCGAACCGGATGACCGGGCTGATCGATGCCATCGCGCTGCTGGAACAGCTTCGCACCGTGCCGCTGGCGCTGGAGGAACATGTCGATCTCGGCGGGGTGATTCGCGCAGTAGTGGACGACCTGCGCGGCGTGCTGGCAGATCGGCGGCAGACGGCGGCGCTCGATCTCGACCCGTCTGCCCCGGCGCTGGCGCTCGACCGCCGCCTGATCGCCGACGCGATCAGCCAGATCGTCATCAACGCCAGCCAGTTTTCAGAAAATGGACGCTCGGTGCGCGTTCGCCTTGAAACCCAGGCTGATCGCCTCGTATTCATGGTGGAAGATGAGGGATGCGGCATCCCTGAGGAGTTGCAGCCGCGCGCCTTCGATGCCTTCATTCGCGGCAAACTGCCCAGCGGGGCGCGCAGCGAAGGGCGGGGCATCGGCTTGTGGATCGTGCGGACGATCGTCGAACGGCACGGCGGCGGGGTGCTGCTGCACAGCACGCCTGACGTCGGCAGCCAGATCGGGTTCTGGCTGCCGATCGCCTGAAACGCTATGCCTGATCGAGCAGGGCGTAGGCGTTGCGGGCGTAGTCGCGCACTGTGCCCGTGACCGGGATGATGCTCACATCTGGCGGGATGGTCGGGCGGGTTTCGTCGATGCGCTCTTTCAGGCGGCGCAGATCGCGCGCGCTGCTGTCGGCGTGCAGCCCGGCATCGACGAGCATCTGGGCAATGTCGATGTGGCGTTTACTCTCCACCAGCATCCGCGCCAGTTCGACGGTGATCGCCACCACTTCCTCATCATCGTCCAGTTCAAACGCCAGATGCAGCGCCTGGCGATAGCGCATCACCGCCTGACCGAGATCGCGCATCTGCACGCAGGCGAAGCCCATATTGGTCAGCCGTTCCAGCTCATCGCGGCGGCTGCGGGTTTCGCGGGCGATGTACAGCGCTGAGGTATAGAAGTTGACCGCTTCTGCCCAGTGTTCCATCTCGGCGTGCGCCATGCCCAGCGCCGCCAGTGCCGACCCTTCACGTTCGCGGCGGCTCTGCGCCCGGAAGAGGGTGAGCGCTTCCTCGAAGCGTTCAGCGGCGCGCTGCGCTTCCCCGGCATCGATCTGCGCAAACCCCAGTTTGAGCAGCAGGTCCGCTTCTTCCGTCCGGTCGCCTGCTGTGCGCGCCAGATCGAGAGCATCACTGTAGGCACGTGCTGCATCCTCGCCCGCGCCAGACTGCACGTGGGCATCTCCCAGCAGCGTGAGCATTCGCCGCTCGATCGCCTCGTCACTGACCTCGCGCGCCAGCCGTGCCCCGCTCGCGGCATGGGTGGCTGCCGGGGCGTATTCCTCGATCGCCATCTCCAGCGCCAGCAGGCGTTCCAGCGTGGTGAGCTGACCCGGCTTGTCATTCAGCCCTTCGTAGAGCGCCAGCGCCTCGTTATAGCTGGCGAGTGCTTCCTGCTGTGCGCCGCGCGCTGCCTGTTCCGCGCCAATGCGCGCCAGCACATCTGCCTGCCCACGCCGATCTTCAGAAGCACGCGCGCGCATCAGTTCGGTGCGCAGCACATCCAGCGGGTCGGCAGGCGGTGGGGGAGCGGGAGGCGCGTCGAACAGGCTGGTCTGTGTGACGGGTTCGGCAGCGATCTCGAACTGGTCGGAACTGAAGGCGTCGCCCCCCAACTGGCTGATGAGCGCTGCGCCCGATGCGGCGATCGACGCCTCGTCATTTTCATCAGGTTCATCGTCGTCCGTAAAATCTGCTGCGTCGATCAGGTTCAGCACGCGCGAGTCTTCGTCGTCATCGAACTCGTCGTCCTCGTCATCCTCATTGAACTCGTCCTCATCAAATTCCCCGCTGGCGAAGGCATTGAGGGTATCCGCCACGCTGACCGGGTTGGCAAGCGACGATTCTTCTTCCGGTTCATCATCCAGCAGGTCGAGATCGGGATCGGCGGTCAGGCGATCGTCTTCGACCAGCGCCTCGTCTTCGCTGTCCTCATCTTCGTCGAACGGTTCATCGACCGCGATGACGGGTGGCTGCTCCAGGGTCGAGCGGACGATCGGCGTCTCGAATGGGGCGGGTGCGGGCGTGCCCTGATGAGCGGGAAAAACCGCGCTCGGTCCGATGCCCAGTTCGCGCAGCGTCATAAATTCCTGCACAAAGCCGCGCGCATTGATGAACGTACCTGCCTGCATCAGCGCCCGGCTGATGCGTTCGGCGTCGGCGCGCGCGCCCGCTTCAGCACCCTGAGATGCCAGCGCCATCAGATTGTCCATCTCAGCAATCAGCGCCTCATCGTTGCGCGCGATGCTGTGTTTTTCGACGTAGCGCAGCAGCGCATCGCGCATTCCTGCCTGCAATCCCTCCAGCCGACCCTTGCCGCGCAGCCAGGAGACGGCGAACAGCCCGGTCAGGCTGTGAAGGCGGTAGTAGGGCACGCCACCGCGCGTCAGGCGTTCGACCAGTCTTGCGGCGATCAGCCCGTCCATCACGGCGGCGATCGCCTGTTCCGGCGCGCCGCCCACCATGCTCAGCAGTTCGCCCGTCGCTGCCTGACGGGGCGCTGCGCCCAGCAGCAGCAGCAAGCCCTGCTGTGCCCCGCTCAGCCGGCTGTAGGCGGCGGTCAGCGCCAGCAGCGGGGCAGGTGCGCCTGGGCGGACGGGCATGGCGGCGCGGAAATCGCGCGGAGAGATGCCGGATGCGGCGATCGCCCCGCCTGCGATGGTCAGCGCCAGCGGCACATCATCGAGCGCATCGAGCAGTTCCGGCAGCCCGTCGGCGCTCACCTGTGGGGCGATCTGGCGGAGGATGCTCTCTGAAGCAGCGCGGTCGAGTTTGGGCAGCGCGACGCTCGTCCAGGGACCAGGCAGAGGGGCGTCGCTGTCCGTCACCAGCAGCACGGGCACGCGGTCGGCACAGCGCATGATGAATTCGGTGACGGCGTTGGTCTCGAACGCGCCATCCAGCACGACCAGCGGCTTGTGCTGGGTGAGGGTGTTCATCGCCAGACCGACCAGACTGAGGGGATTCTCGCTGCGCGCCAGTTCCGGGACGGCATACGCCCGCCCGATGCGCGCCAGCAGTTCAGCAAGCGTGCTGCGCTGCACATCAAACCACAGCGCGCCGCCGGGCAGTTCGCAGTAAGCGCTCGCCAGGGTCGCCGCCAGCGCCGTTTTGCCGATACCCGCTGTGCCATGCACCAGCACGGGCTTGGTCTGCTTGAGCAGGGTGTAGACCTGACCGAGTGATTTCTCCCGCCCGATCAGTCGTACAGGCAAGGTGAGCGGCAGGTCTTTCGACTGGTGCGCCGGAGCCTCGTGAGAAATGAAGTCTGCCATTGCGTATCCCCTCGTGGTGATCGGTCGAACCGGCTGAACGTCCCAGTTGCGAGACGCTGCCGCTCATGCAGCGCGCAGGTTGAAGGCGAAGCGGTCAGTTGGCGGGCGGCGGGACGGGCAGATCATCGATGGGCGTGTCTTTCCACTTTGCGCCCTCTTCGATGAGCATGACCGGAATGCCATCGCGCACAGGATATTTATACCCGGAGTCGGGGCAATACAGCCAATAGTCGCGCACCAGTTCCAGCCGACCGGGGTCAGGTTTGCTCTTGTCCTGCACCGCAAGGGGGCAGCGCAGCATGTCCAGCCAGCCTGGGTCAAAATTTGCCATCGTGTCCTGTCACTTTCTCATCGCCATACGGCGGTTGCCGATCTCTGCTATCCAGTATAGCATGGGGCGCGGTGTTCACACCTCACCTGCTACGCTCCACAGCGCCAGCGCATTGTCACCGCCTCCGCTCAGCAGCAGTGTGCCCGCCGGGTGGAAAGCGACGGTCAGTACGGGTTTGGTGTGCATCTCCAGGGCGACCAGCATCTGCGCGCTGCGCCAGTCCCACACACGCAGCATATTGTCTCGCCCGCCCGTCGCCAGCACGCCGCCATCCGGAGAAAATGCCAGCGCATCGACCCCACCTTCATGAGCGGGGATGCTGGCGCGTACCGCACCGCTTTCCCATTCGATGAAGCAGACTGTGCCATCTTTACACCCTGCTGCCAGTACCCCATTGCCGGGCACAGCCGCCAGGTCGCGCACCCAGCCGCCGAGAGAGACGGCGCGCTCTTCACGCCGTGTCCTGACATCCCAGATGCGCACCATGCCATCGCGCCCGCCGGAAGCGAGCCGTGCGCCATCGGGCGAGAATGCCAGCGCCTCCAGCACCTCGGTGTGTCCATACAGCACCACCGAGCCGATGCTGTCGGTCATGTCTACGATCCGCACGCTGCGATCGGCTGATGCAGACGCCAGCAGACGTCCGGTCGGGCTGAAGGCGACCGCCTCGGCGCTGTCGGTGTGTCCGCGAAAGGTGATGAGCATGGACTGGGCAAGGGTACTCCACAGGCGTACCAGCATGTCGCTGCACGCCGTCACCAGCGCCGAACCATCCGGGGTAAACGCGATCGCCTTAACAGGTGCGTTATGTGCCAGACGGCGGTTGGGTTGATCGGAGAAGCCGTCCTGCCAGATGCTCACCTGTTCCCCGTGTGAGACGGCAAGGACCGCGCCATCCGGTGACCAGGCTGCATCGGTGATGAAGCCGAGCGGGACTCGCGTCAGAAGCTGAAGCTGTGCAGCCGACTGGGTATCGATCAGGCGTCTGGAACTCATAGCGTTCATTTATTCTTTCTTAAGCTTGGATCGTGTGCTGCCCATGTAAGGTATAACACAGATTATGCTGCATGGAACGTGAGGCGCAACAATGGCGCAGGTCAAGACAGCACCCCTGGCTATTCTGCACGGACATAAGTATATAAGCCTGACGACCTTCCGCAAGAATGGACAAGCCGTGCCGACCCCGGTCTGGTTCGCTGAGCAGGGGGGGCGGCTGTACATCGTCACGATGGCAGAGTCGGGCAAAGTGAAGCGCATTCGCGCCAATGCTCAGGTTGAGGTTGCCCCGTGTGATGCGGCAGGCAGGATACTCGGCGCGAGTTTCGAGGCGATGGCGACGATCGTCCCCAAACCGGAAGAACCCCATGCCGATCGCGCACTGAGCAGAAAGTATGGCATCACCAAAATGCTGTTCATGCTCATGTGGCGGCTGCGGCGCATCCCCGTTGCCTACCTCGAAGTTCAGCCGATGTAACCCTTGCCCCATCCCCCCGATCCGGGCTACGATCGGGGGATGCACATCATCCTGAATGCTCATCTGCTGGCGGGCGGTGCGGGTTACCGCTCAGCCGGAATACACGCCTACATCAGCGGTCTGCTGGGTGCGCTCGCGCACGTCTCCCCAGACGACTGGCGCTATACCGCGTGCGTCAGCGCGAAGAGCGAGGCGCGTTTTCCGGGTGTGGCGCTGCGGCACGCGCCGTTCAGCACCGCCAATCCGTCCCGCCGTATTGTGTGGGAACAGCTCTTTCAGCCGTTCGCGCTGCGCGGGGCAGACCTGCACCATGCGCTGGCGTTCGTCGCCCCGGCGCTGTGCCCGGTTCCGCATGTCGCCACTATCTATGACCTGAGCTTCATCCACTACCCCGAACGTCTGTCGCGCGCGCGGCGGCTGTACCTGACGCATTTCACCCGGCAGACGTGCGCCCGCGCCAGGCGGCTGATCGCCATTTCGCGCAGCACTGCCCGCGACCTGACGGCGGTGTACGGCATCCCGCCTGACCGGATCGACCTCGCCCTGCCGGGCTATGATCGGGCGGCATTTCATCCCCTCCTGCCCGATGAGACAGCGGCATTCCGAGCGAGGAAAGGCTTGCCTGACCGGTTCTGGTTGTTCATCGGCACGCTGGAACCGCGCAAGAACCTGCTCACCCTGCTGGAGGCGTATGCCAGCCTGCCCGCTGCTGACCGCCTGCCGCTCATCCTTGCCGGCGGCAAAGGCTGGGATTACCAGCCGATCTTCGATGCCGTCGAACGCTGGGGGCTGAGCGATCTTGTGCATTTCCCCGGTTTCCTGCCCGCAGACGAACTGACATTTTGGTACAATAGCGCGGAAGCGTTCGTATATCCTTCGATCTTTGAGGGATTCGGGCTGCCCGTGCTGGAAGCAATGGCGTGTGGCACACCCGTCCTCACGTCGAATACCTCCTCGCTGCCAGAGGTGCTGGGCGACGCCGGAGCGCTGCTGCCGCCGGATGATCACGCGGCATGGGCTGAGGCGCTGCGCCGCGCCCGGCATGACGCAGCATGGCGCGCCGAGGCACGCGCACGCGGTTTGGCGCGGGCTGAAAGCTTTTCGTGGGATGAGACGGCGCGCGCCACCGTCGCCAGCTATCGTCGGGCGCTGGAGTGATCGCCCGGCTTATTATCGTGGTTATTTTCGTCCGTCTGCTCATCTGCTGCATCAGGGCATGGTTGTCATGATCGCCACCGAACTGGATGCGCCCACTGCGGGTGCGCCGCACAAACGCCCGCCTGAACCTGTCTGGCTGCTGCCCCTGATCGACATCGCGCTCAGCCTGGCGGCGTTCGCCCTGGGCTACATCGTGCGCTATGAGCTGCAAATCCTGCGCCCGGTGTTCGAGCTGAACCGCGCGCCGTTTGAACCCTATCTGCCTTATGCGGTCTTTTTTGCAGCCTGGCTCTTCTTCACCTATCGGGCGGCAGGGCTGTACAAACCCGCACGCGGGCGTTCCTGGCTGGACGAGGTGGGCAAAATCATCAACGGCGTGACCGGGGCGACGGTGGTGCTGCTGGCGATCAGCTTTGTGCTTCAGCCGACGGTGTTCAGCCGTCTGATGTTCCTCTACATCGCCGCCATCACCATCGTCCTGCTGGCAGGGGCGCGGGTCGTGCGGCGGACGATCGTGGCGCGGCGGCGCGAACGCGGCATCGGCGTGCTGCGCGTGCTGGTGCTGGGCGCGGGTGACGCGGGCTTGATGGTCATGCGGACGCTGGTCGCCCGGCGCGGTGAGGGCTATCTGCCGGTCGGCTATCTGGATGATGACATCCACGACGAACAGGGCGATCTGGGGCGTGTGCTGGCGCTGGGTGGGCTGGACAATCTGGAGGCGGTCGTCACCGAGCATCAGGTCAACTACGTGGTCATCGCCCTGCCCTGGCGCGATCACGCGCGCATCCTGGCGCTCATCGAACGCTGCCGTGTGCTGGGTGTCGATGTCAGCGTCGTGCCGGATGTGTTTCAGTTGAATGTACGCCAGCTTCAGGCGGAGAATTTCGACGGCGTGCCGCTGCTGCGCGTGACGCAGGATCAGCCGATCACAGGCGGAGAGCGACTGATCAAGCGCGCTCTCGACCTGACCATCCTGCTGCTCCTCTCCCCGGCGATCGTCGTCATCGGCGGCTTGGTGGCGCTGGCGATCCGGCTTGAGGATGGTGGGGCGATCTTCTACAGTCAGGAGCGGGTCGGGGAAGGCGGGCGGCGCTTCCACATGATCAAGTTCCGCAGCATGATCCCCGATGCCGATACACTGCGCGACAACCTGATCCGCGAACACAATCTCGACCCGCGCCATCCCAAAATCAAGGATGACCCGCGCATGACGCGCGTCGGGCGCTTCATCCGCCGCACCAGCCTCGACGAACTGCCGAACGCGATCAACGTCCTGCTCGGTCAGATGAGTCTCGTCGGTCCGCGACCGCCGACGCCCAAAGAGGTCGAGTTATACAGCCCCTGGCATCACGAACGGCTGACCGTGCCGCCTGGGATCACCGGTCTGTGGCAGGTGAGCGGGCGCAGCGAAGTGCCATTCGACGAGATGTGCCTGCTGGACATCTACTACATCGAGAACTGGTCTGTGTGGCTGGATGTGCAGATCATGCTCATGACCATCCCGCGCGTGCTGCTGCGGCGCGGTGCATACTGAGGTGTGGCTGATACGCTGAACAAGATGTTGGCTGGATGAGCGGCATATCGCTGATCCCATGCCGGGTTATCAGGGGGATTTTTCTGAGAAATTTTAGAAAAACCCCCCGTTTTTCCCCTGAGTCGTGATAGGCTTTTAGCATCTGTACGCATGAACGATGTGGCTTTCTTCATCCATCATGTCCCAGCGTGCTGCTCTGCTTGTCCTGATCTTCTGCCTGTGCGCCTGTCAACCTGCCCCGCCTGACGATCTGGTATCGATTTCCCCGTCCGTCGAAAGCGCTCCGACCGTGCAGTATGTCGAGACGCGCATCGCCGGGGTGCGGATCGGCGTCACCCTGCCTGCTCAGTGGCAGGTCGATGAATTCAACGGGCTGGTCGCAGCCGAGTCGCCGCTTTCGCCAGACGGCATCTCGATGTACGTATTTGTCCCTGAACTGCCTGACCTGCCACCGGGCGCGATCCGCGAACCGAATATTGCGCTGGCGACGCTGCGGCACGTCACCAGGCTGCCCGTCTACGTCGGGACGAACGTCGCCCTGACTGAGCCGGAAGCCTTCATGTGGGATGGGTACGAGGCGGCGTACTATCTGCTGCGCGGCGAAACAGGCTTGCTTTCGATGATCATCGCCATCGAACTGCGCGACAGCGCGCGCGTTGTGGCGATCAACATCAGCCTGCCTGCCGAGCGCGCCGATGGGCTGCGCGACCGCCTGCCCTCGCTGCTCGATGGGCTGACGCTGAACAACACCCGCCTGACCGGGGCGGCACTCGAAGCACTGCCCGATCCGCTCCCCCAGCCTGATCGCGGCAGCGTGTTTGTGCCGCCCGCCGACGCGCCGCGCAATTAGCTACCGTTGCACTGGGATGGCGTCCCAGACCGCGCCGTCCCCGGTGCGATAGAGCATTCCGGCACGCGCGTCCAGTGCCCAGAGCGCGTCCGGGTAGACCAGCAGCAGGTCGTCGATGTGCGCGTCATCGGGCAGAGCCACTGGAATGCGCGCATCCCGCGCGATGCGCGTCACCCTGCCCTGATCGTCGAGCGCATAGACCGCACCCAGGAAATGCGCCAGCAACCGCACGCCTGTCCCGTCTACCGTCGCACGGCGAGTCCAGGTCTCACGCAGGGCGTCGAAGATGTACAGTTCGTCCTGCGTCAGGGCGAGCAGATTCCAGTCCGGGTCATCGGTCACCGCCAGCACCGCGCCAGGTGCATCCATGCGCGTCCAGTCCAAGCCGACGCTTTGCGTGCGCCAGAGCGACTCGCCGTTGAGCAGCGCGTGCGAGTGGTCGTTGAGCATGATGAAGGCGCGGGCGGGCTGACTCGCCTCCGGCGCGGCGATCAGGCGCGCGTCCGTCTCGAACGCCCCTTCTCCGGCGCGCAGCATCGCTCCCTCGCCGAGCGCGAAGAAGAACCCGTGCGAGCTGAGCATCGTAGTCGCATTCGGGTTGTCGCCCATGCGCGTCCACTGCGCTGACCCCGCATCGAGGGCGCGCGGCGCGCCTGTCAGCCGATGTACGCCGTCGTCTGCCGCCAGCCAGAGCGTCTCGCCCAAACCGAAATATCCGGCGCGCACCGGAGCAGGGAAGGGCACCGACTCCCAGCGCGGCATGTCGGCTGCGCCGTCTGTGCGTGGGCGCAGCAGTCCACCGCCGCCTGTGATCAGCCAGGGCGTGCCTCGGCGCGGGGCGATCATCCGCACTGCCGCAGCATCGCCGTAGGGCGATGGCGCAGGCGGGCTGAATGCGGCAGATACCGCAGCTGGAGCAGGGGCGGATTCCGGGATGTCTGCGAAGAAGTCGATGACGGTATCGAATGCACCGGGACGCTGGATGGTGGCGCGGATGCGCCATTCGCCCGCCACTGCCAGATCGCCGCTGGCGATGCTGTAGCGCCCGCCACCGACGGGGGTCGGTCGGGTTTCGCTTTCGCCCAGATTGCGCGTCTGGTGACGGGCGCGGAGGCGGATCAGCGAGGCGTCATCGATGGGCGCGCCGCTTTCGGCGTCGTACAGCTCGACGGTCAGGGTATTTTCGCCAGCGATGCCCGGTTCGATCAGCAGATGCACCATCAGCCCATCTTTGATCTGCATCTCGAACACGGCGGATGACGGTGGCGCGGCTTCAGCGCGGACCGCATCGGCGCGCGCCGCCAGCGTGACCACCGCCGGGGAGATGCTGGTCATGACGCCGACGGCGACGAATATCCCCGCCAGCAGCACCAGTTCCGCGCTGGTCAGCCAGCGCAGCCGCCCCGCCCAGACTGCCGCACCCGCGCGCAGCTGCCGCCCGGTCAGCAGCAGGTTGATCCCCGCGATCGCCAGCACGGGCATGAACAGCCCCAGCTTGACCAGCAGCGCGCGTCCGTAATCGGTGTTGAGCAGTCCTTCGACGCCGCCGACGTGCAGCGTCCCTGCCACTAGCCCGGTGAGGATCAGCGTCAGCACCGCCAGCCGCGCCATGTTGGAGAAGCGCGCCACCAGCGCACCCAGCGCCCCGGTCTGCGCGGCGAAACGGCGAAAGAGCGGGATGAGCGCGATGAGCGCCACCAGCCCGCCGATCCAGGCGCTTGTCGCCAGCAGATGCAGCGCGTCCGCCGCGACGAAGGGCAGGGCTGCCTCCCCCGCGCGTGTGGCGTGGCTGTTCAGGCTGGTGGTGAGCAGGACGCCGATCGCCAGGGTCAGCAGCGCTGCATCCTCGCGCGCCCACAGCAGCAGGACAGCGCCATAGAGCATCCACAGCCCTGAACGTATCAGCCAGAGCATCCCAAAGCGCGTCTCGAAGACTGTGCCCGCCACTGCCTCGAAGCTGATCGCCCCGGCGAGCAGGTCGGTTTGCATGAGCAGCAGACCGAAGCCCGTCAGTCCGGTCAGCAGCCAGCCCAGCCACGCCAGCGCCCACAGCCGCCGCACCCCGGAGTCGGCATCGAACAGCACATGCCCGGCGTTGTGCCGCGCGCGCCGTACCAGCGGAGTCCAGATCGCAAGCGAGAACAGAGGCACACCTGCGAAAATCGCCAGCGCCGCCAGATTGAGCGCCCGCACAGCGGCGTGCCCGGCGGGGATGGGCGCTTCCAGGCTGGTCGTCAGGCTGACCGCCTCCGCTGCTGCGCCGATGAGCAGGGAATAGCTGCCCTGCGTGGAATGTCCGTCCGCTGCTGAAACGACCCGCCATGTGACGGTATACGCGCCGTCCGCCAGCGGACGCAGCGACAGCGCCATGCCCAAGCCGTCAGCATCGACGCGCGGACGCCCATCGGCGAACGAGTCGCCCGATGCGCCGATGACATCCAGCCTGGCGAAGGCGGATTCAATCGGTTCGGTGAACCAGAGGTGAATGGCGTTAGGTGGGGTGGCGAGACGGGTGTTGGGCGGCGGATCGGCGCGGTCGAGCGTGGCATGGGCGTACAGGGGAAGTGCGCCCCCCCACAGCAGCAGGGCGGCGCACAGCATGATGACGAGTCGAGACGGTGGGCGGAACGACATTCCCGGCGTCAGCCCTCCAGCGCGGCGATGCGCGCCTCCAGCGCGGCAATGCGTTCCAGCAGTTCGACCAGCGAGGGCAGTGCATCCGGGAAGGTGACATCGCCCAGCGGTTCAACGGTGCTGAATTCGCCGGCTGAAGAGGTGAACACCTCATCAACGACGGTATCGCCGATCGTGCCGAATACCCGGAAGGTGTAGTCACCAGGACGGGTGGGGATCAGCACGGCGATGTAGTGATCGGTCGTGCCGTAGTTCGGCTCCAGCGTCAGGGTGCGGGTTGCGCTGCCGAAGGTCACCTCGACCTGAAGGTCGATCGCCACCGACGCCAGCGGGTCGCGCGGGGCGTCGTGATCCTCATCGCCATGCTGCATCGGGGTGAGGCGCGCGGGCTTGTTCGACTGGCGCACTTCGATGTAGACCTCTGGTCCGTTGAAGAAGCCGACATAGGCGGGTTCGGCACGCCAGCCGAAATACAGGGTGTAGATGCCCACATCACGCCCTTCGTGAGCGGCGGCGGGCAGGGCAAAGGTGGTCAGCAGCAGGGTGAGCACAGCGAACATACCAGCGCGACGCAGGATACGGCTCATGCGAGGAACTCCTGTCATGGGGATGCCTGAACGATCGATCCCATTTTAGCGCACGGGCGCGGCTGCACCGGATACGCCAAATGGCGTATGTCGTGCATCAGCGGGGTGATGCAGCGCACCACCCCGCCTGAGCGATCAGCGCCGCTTGCTGCGAGCGCGCAGCCCGGTGTATGCCCAGATGAAGAGCAGGACGCCCAGCACCGCACACGATCCCAGCCCGCGCAGAAGTACCTCGCCATCCCAGCCCGTGTTGAGCAGGGCGCGCATGGCGTCGAGGATGTAGGTGATCGGGTTCCAGAATGCCGCCGTCTTGATCCACCCGGTCAGCAGGTCGTAAGGCACGAAGGTGGCGGTGAGGAACGACAGCGGAAAGAAGATGAAGCTGCCGCCCGATGTCGCCGCCGCGCTGCCCGTCCGCAGTGCGATGCCGACGGTGAAACCGCTGAAGCCGACGCCCAGCAGCAGCGCGATGCCGATCAGCGCCAGCAGCCCAGGCAGCCCGGTGACCGGCTCCAAGCCGAGCAGCAGCCCCATGCCGACCACGACCACCGTCTGTGCCGCCAGCAGGATCGCCCCGGCGATCATCGGTCCGAGCAGCAGCGCCGCGCGGCTGATCGGCGTGAGCATGAGTTTGTCGTAATAGCCGTTTTCGATGTCGCGCACGATCGATGTGCCCGCCACGCTCGCCCCGCTCAGCGCGGCGCTGACCACCGAAAGCGGGAGGATGAAGCCCAGATAACTTTGCCCGCGCAGGAAGAAGTTCGCCGCGCCGCTCAGCGTCGAGTTGTACACCAGCAGGAAGAAGCCGCTGATGATGAGCGGAGGCAGGATGACGGCGGGCACGCGGATGTTGGTCAGCAGGGTGCGCCAGGTCATGGTCGTCACCTGCAGGAGGAAGGGCATACTCTCTCGCGTTCCCTGTGAACGGACAGTGATGGGTGCAGCGGTGATGCTTGCCATGTGCTTTTCTCCTCGTTCGTGTGATGGGATCAGGCGGCACGCCGACCGAAACGGCGCGGCTTTTTGTCGTCAGTTGGGTGAGTGGGCGTACCCTCTTTGGCGTCTTCCTCGAAGCGCTGTCCCGTCACCTGAAGGAACACGTCGTCCAGCGTGGGTGTGGTCAGTGTCAGGGCGACTGTTTCCAGTCCAGCGTTGTTCAGCGCGGTGATCACGGCGGGGATGATCGTCGCCGCGCCCGCACGGTAGAGGCGCAGCGTCTTGCGATCGACCTGCACCCGGTCGAACATACCCTGCACGGCGTCCTGTGCCCGCAGCACCGACTCGTCATCGCGGAAAGTGACGTTGATCGACTCGCCGCCCAGACTCGCTTTGAGCGCGGCGGGCTGCCCCTCGACGCGAATCTGTCCGCGATCGATGATGGCGATGCGATCCGCCAGCTCGTCGGCTTCTTCGAGATACTGCGTGGTGAGCATGATCGTCATGCCGTATTCGCGGTTGAGACGGCGCACCTCGTTCCACACATCGCGGCGGCTGGCGGGGTCAAGCCCGGTCGTCGGCTCATCGAGGAAGAGAATGCTCGGCTGGTGTGCCAGCGCCAGCGCCAGATCGAGGCGTCGGCGCATCCCGCCGCTGTATTTGCCGACCGGACGATCGGCGAATTCCGTCAGTTTGACCAGCGCCAGCAGTTCGTCGGCGCGGGCGCGTGCCTCCTTGCGCGTCATGCCAAACAACTGTGCCTGGATGGTGAGCAGCTCGGTGGCGCGCATCAGGTCATCCAGCCCGACTTCCTGCAGGGCGACCCCGGCGATACGCCTCACCATGCCTGCCTGAGTCACGATGTCAAAGCCGCCCACGCTGCCGCGCCCCTCGGTGGGCAGTGCCAGCGTGGTCAGCATCTTGACGGTCGTGCTTTTGCCCGCGCCGTTGGGACCGAGAAAGCCGAAAATCTCGCCGGATTGCACGGCGAATGAAACCCGATCGACCGAGACGAAATCGCCATACCGCTTGATCAGCCCGTCCGCGATGATCGTGCCGTCTGAACCACTGTGAGACATGCTGAATTCCTCCCGTTACACGCTGTGAAGGGAACCATGAGTGACCGATACGCTGTATGAAGAACTGGGATTTTTATTCGTTCCGCAGGTGCGAGTCGCTTTCCAGCGCCTCCGCAAAGGCATCGCGCAGCACCAGCAGCCCATTGGCAAGTGCCACCGCCTGCGCGTCGTCCAGCCGACCGAGCAGCTCTGTCAGGCGTGCCTCGACTTCACGATTGACCTCATCGACGAAGGCGCTCCCCGTCTCGGTGATGCTGATCCACACCACGCGCCGGTCTTCATCAGAACGGCGGCGCTGCACCCAGCCGCGTTCTTCCAGCGCATTGATGGTGTTGGACATGGTGGGCGGGCTGACGGACAGCCGATCCGCCAGGTCGCTGAGGGTATGCGGGCGATAACGCAGAATGCCCAGCAGCGCCAGATGACCGGGCTGCACTCCGTGATGCGTCTGCCGCATCTGTGCAGACATCACCCGCATGATCAGTGGGATGATGTCCAGTGTACGTCGTGCGATCGCCTGTCGGCTGGTGTGTGGCATAATGCCTTTAGCCCTGCAAATAGATTACAGTGCTAATCATATGTCTCGTCATTTTCGCGGTCAATACAGTTGCATGAGCGTTGCGTAAGGGGAAAATCAGGGTTTGCCGAGTCGGGGATCAGGCTTCAAGGCGTTCAGCGGGAATTTCGCGGGCGCGCAGGAACACTTCGACGCCGATGAACGCCAGCGCGAGGAAGAACATGATGGTGGGCGAAAGCACGCGCGGCATTTGCAGCCACGCACATGCCGCCGCGAACAGCCCGACCCACACGCTTTGCCGCACCAGCACCCCGCCGGGTGGGACGCGCCGCCGCGCCGGGGTGAGGCGCACATTGATGTAGCGCACCAGCGGCAGCACCGTCCCGGCACAGGCGATTTGCAGCAGCAGCAGGAACAGCCAGCGCTGTCCGATGAACGGCTGCTGCGTGGTCACCAGCAGATACAGCCCGCCCCAGCCGCTGATCGCCATGAGCACAGCGGCAAGCAGCGCGCCGGCGTGGTCGGGCGGGAAGAGGTTGGGACGGGCGGCGCGGCTGGTAGTCATGCGCGCACGATCATCTCGTAGACGCTGGTGATGTCGTGTGACGGGGCAACGCCCAGCGTGCTGTCCAGATAGGCGGCGAGGTGATGGTAGTGGGCGATGGCGTCGTCTTTCATGCCGAGGCTGGCGTAGAGCGAGATCACCTGACGGTGAATGTCTTCACGTTCCGGCGTTTCCTTCAGGGCGCGGGTGAGATAGCCCAGCGCGCGCCGCTCATCGCCGTCGCTGGCGCACAGCCTGCCCATGCCGATCAGCGCCGCGCCGTACATCTCGCGCAGTTGTTCCCGCCGCGCCTGCACCCATTCCATCTCGATCGTCTGCAAAAATGGCGCTTTGTACAGGTCGATGGCGCGTGAGAAGAGGTACTGCTGTTCGCGTTCGTCGGTGGTGATCTGCGCTTTTTCGACTGACTCCACAAAGTCGGACACGTCGTAATGGCGCACCACTTTGTCGCTGGGCAGGTAGAAGCCGCTGTTGTACTGGGTCAGTTCAAAGCTGCCGCCCCCATGCCCGACCTTCATATTGATACGCTCAGTGATCTTGCGTTTGGTGACGTGGAAGACGTTGGTCGCCTCTTTGACGCTCAGGGTGGGCCAGAACATTTTGAAGATTTCGTCACGGGTGACGAGCGGGCGATCCATGAAGAAGAAGAACAGGTTGCGCGGCAGCGCCCCGTCCCAGTTGGTGATCGGCTGACCGTTGACGCTGACGTGCCCGCGCCCGAAGGCGAACACCTCGATCTGCGGGCGGGGGTCGCTTTCGACGGTGAACATCATGTCGTCCTTGTGCTGCTCTGTGCCCAGCACGATCGCCTCGCCCGATGCCACCATTGCCGCCCAGGGTTCGTAGGTGAGCAGGCGGCTGCTGACGGCGATCTGCGCGTTGTCGGGCAGGGCATGAACGCAGGCAGTGATGAACTCGGTGAAGTCGTCATCCGCCGTGACGCGATCCATCTCATCGAGGTAAAGCACGACCGGCTGCCTGGCATACGCCCCCAGATCGGCAGCGAGCGCCTCCCCGATCCCGGTGGGCTTGCTTTTCCTGAGCGCAGCGCGCGTCTTTTTGCCGAATGACCCGACGACGGCGCTGATCTGCTCCACCAGGTCTGCCACCACATCGCGGATCGGCACACCTTCGTTTGTGCCGTGTACGCGATAATACAGCAAGCCATCCTGGGCATTGTTCAGAAAATAAGCGAGGAACAGATTGCGATAGTTCGTCCAGGGGTAAAGCAGCACTGCTTTCCGCCCTTTGCTTTTCTCATGAAAGGAGTCGAGTGAGACGTGTGTCACTTTGTGGAGAAACATAAGCAGGTGTCCTGAGAGTCCTTGATAGGCGGAGGTCAAAAGTGTGACACCGATCCCCGATTAATCACGCTGATTGTGCTGATAAATAGCTAAGGAATAGTCTAGCCTATCATAGTACATCATGCAAATGCAAAATAAGTGCTAAGTCTTTCCAGACTGGTGAAACGGGGTCAATACAGTGCTGCCACAGGGGTTGTGCAGTGGCACAGACCGTCAGAGGCAAATACAGAGGAGATACAAACAGATGAGCAACATGCCGCATCCTCACTTTGGCGGGGTCAGCGGGGCAGGCGAAGCACCCACAGCCCGGCTGAGACCTCGCCAGGCTGCGCCCATGCCAGCCACAAAGCATCTGCCCCGGCGCTGAGGTGGGGCGGGCGCAGGGGGGTAATCGACGGATGCACAGCGACCGGCGCGCCGATGACGCCATCGCGCAGCGTGACGATCGTCCCCTGACCGCTGACCAGCACGGCGATCGGCAGGGGATACGCGGGCTGGTCGAGCGGCACGGCGTAGGTCGCTGTATCTGCTCCCAGCCGCAGCGGACGCGGCTGCGACCAGAATGGGTCATTGAACGCGCCGACGCTCACCCAGGCGGCACGTTCCCCATCCGCCCGCTCGATGTGCCACACCACAATCCCGAATGTGCCATCGCTGCCCGCGCGCAGGTCGAGCAGGCGGTCGCCCGCCGCGAGATGAACTCCTGTGGTGAGCGCGCCCACGTCGCTGAGCATCCCATCGGCTGCCAGTTGCCCACGCCACACCTCACCGCGCGCCAGCCAGAAGAGCCAGCGTCGTCCGCTGGCGTCCCAGGTGAGGGCGGGGCTGCGCCCGCTCACGGCGGCTCCGGCACGACGCACAGGCTGTGACGCCAGCGGACGCCCGGCGCGGTCGATCGGAGTCAGGGTGAGGGTTGGTTCGCTGGGCGCGCCGCCGCTCCACACCAGCCACGCTCCGCCTGACCCGTCCGGCATGGCGGCGTACTCGAAAGCCTGCACCTCACCGATGGCATCAGGGGCGCGCAGCACATTCAGGTCGGGGTCGAGCAGGGCGGTGTGGACGGCGAAACCATCTGGCGAGTCGGCGCGCGCGTCCAGCCAGAAGAGCAGCACACCCTCCGGCACGGCGATCGCGGACTGTGCATGTGGGGTGCGCGGGGGCAGGGGCAGGGTGCGCGGATCGCGCCCGCCCGCCGGGGTGATGCGCCGCCCGTCGTGATGTACCCCGCGCTCATCCACCCCGACCCAGAACGCCCACGCTTCTGCACCGCGCGCCGCCAGCGCGGGCGGGTCGGTCTGCGGGGCGTTCGCCAGGGCGATCAGCTCGCCGATCGGGGTCGGCGTCGGTGGCAGTTCAGACGGCGCGGTGCATCCGGCGATCGCCAGCAGCAGGCAGATGACCCAGCGTGCTGAGGTCATTCGTCGGTCAGCGCCACGATCTCCGCTTCGCCGCTGTAGGTGACGGGACCCGACGCGTAGTGGGCGATGACAGCGGCGACGTAGCGGGCGGCTTCCAGCGTGATGTTGGACAGCACCAGTTCCTGTTTGCCCCAGTAAACACCGACGTGATAGCGTTCGCCCGCGTAGACGAGATTTTTCACCAGCCAGCCGGCGGGGCTGCTCTGTCGTGCTGCCCTGACGACCTCGATCGCCTCGATCAGGCTCCAATCGACGGTGAAGCCGTCGATGTTCAGCTCATATTCGTTGGCGTCGAAACGGCGGTGCAGGGTGCGCTTGTCTTCGGCGCTCAGCGTCTCGTCGGACGGAAGCTGCGGGTTGCGTGCCAGATATGCCATGTCACGTGCTTTCGTATGCGTTCATGCGGTTTGTGATGCCTGATTATAACGCAGACAGGTCATCGAACAGTGCGCCCAGCACACGACGCGGATCGCGGGCACGCCCGTCCGCTTCAGCAGCGGCAATCTCGTCGGCAGAAAGGGATGTGCGCGCGGGGGCGCTCAGCAGCGAGACGAGATGCCGTCCATCGGTGCTGTGGACAGCGTGCGTCGCTTCAGCCAGTGCCAGCAGTGCCAGTGTTTCGTAAGGCTGTGCTTCAGCGAAAGCGACTGCCGCCATCAGCACCAGCACTGTCCAGTAAAGTGGGGGGACATCGATGTTCAGGGCATGGCGCGCCGCTTCAGGCAGATCGGCACGCGCTTCAGCGACATTGCCCAGCAGGGCGTGCGCTGCGCCCCGGTGCATGAGCGACAGCGTGATGCTGTGATCGTCATGAATGGTACGGCGCAGCGCCAGTGCTTCCGTTTCGACAGCGATCACCTCTTCAAACCTGTGTTCAAAAAAGGCGATCAGTGCGCGGTTGCTCAGGCTGTCCACGATGCCTTTGACATCGCCGATCGCTGCCTGAAGGGTGTAAGCCTCTTCGTGGAAAGCACGGGCTTCAAAAAGACGTCCGGCGTTCGCCAGAAAGTTGGAGAGGTTGTTACGCGCTGCGGCTTGATTCGGCTTGCTGCCGATCTCGTCCCACATCCGTACTGCCTGCATTCCGTAGGCGATCGCCGCGTCAGAGTCGCCCATATCATTCGCCAGCATCCCCAGGTTCATCGTGGTCGCGGCGATGCCATAGCGATCGCCAGCACGCTCTTTCAACGTCAGGCTGTCATCCCACAGGGCGCGCGCCTGCGCCAGTTCGCCGCGCAGGGCATGGACAATGCCCATATCGTTCAGCACAGAGGCTTCAAGTGTCAGATCGCCTGCCGCACGTGCCACTGTCAGCGCTTCCTGATGAAAGACCATCGCATCGTCGTATCGCCCCTGTGTCTCGCGGACATACCCCATCTCCTTGAGGCTGATACACAGCCCGCCGGGATCCTCAGCAGTGCGTGCGATGGTCAGGCTCTGCATCAGCAGCGTTTCCCAGCGTTCGTAATCTCCGTGCAGGCGATACATGTCCGCACGGCGGCGCAGGGCACGAGTGTGCGCCTGCGCTGCCCCAATCTGTGACGCCAGCGTGATGCATTCGTCGAGCGCGGTCTGCGCTGTATCGTAGTCTGAAGCGATGAAACTCACTTCTCCCAACTGACTGAGCAATTCGGCGTGTTCAGCAGCTTTGGCATGGGCATCCAGCAGTGTGTCCGCCAGCAGCAGGTCGATCGCCCGCGCATAGGCATCGCGCGCCTGAAGGAACGCCGCACGGCGTTTGAGCTGCGCGCCATACACCTTCAGCGACGCCAGTTCCCGCGCTGGCTCTTCTGCTGCCCTCCAGTGCTGTGCCAGCGCCCCGGCATAGCCGGGATCGTCAGGATGCGCGCTTTCGATCGCCTGTGCGATCACCCGGCTGAGTCGGCGGTGTGCATCTGCTGACAGCCGATCCAGCACCGCTTCGCGCAGTTTGTCATGGTTGAACAGGACGCGCCCCTCTTCCATGCTCAGTATCGCGCCGTGTATGCACGCCGTCACCCACTGATCGAGTGAGCGATCGGCGGGGAGCAGATCGGTACACATAAGCACGGCATGGTCGATTTCCCGCCCGGCGATCGCCGCTGCATCGAGCAGGGCGTGCCCCCACTCAGGGACGCGGTTCAGCCGCGCCTGGATGATCTGCTGTATCCCGCCCGGCAGGATGCGCGAGGGAAGCACCTCATCCCGGATGGCGCTCAGTCCCCCTGCTGCCTCTGCCAGCGCGCGCATCACCTCAACCAGGAAGAAAGCGTTGCCTTCGGTTTCGCGTTCCAGCGTGTTCAGCACAGTGCGTGTGAGGTGTGACTCACCGAGCATGGCAGCGCTCAACCGTTCGATCGCGGCGCTGTCCAGTCGGTTCAGAGGCATCGGCTGCATGTCGGGCAGGGCTGCGGGCAGGTCAGGAGCTTCATCGCTGCGATAAGTCGCCAGCAGCAGCAGAGAAAGCTGAGAGGCTGCTGCTGCCAGCGCGCGCAGTACCTCCAGCCCGTCATTGAGCCAGTGGATGTCGTCCATAATCAGCACGATCGGCTGTGTCTCTGCCGCGCGGCGAATGAGCGCGATGATCGCTCCGATCAGACGGTCGTAAGCCGCTTTGGACGGCAGAATTGTTGGTGGGGAGACGGGGCACTCGATCAGCCGGGCGATGTCGGGGACGCTCTCCAGCAGCGTACTCGCCTCAGAGGGGGTGACGTCAATCAGAAGCGCAGCGCGGCGCATCACATCGTGCCATGCCCCGAAGGGGCGATCGTGGGGCGATGCCCGTCCGCGCAGCACGATCGCCCCGTTGACCTGAGCGCGGATCGCCAGTTCTGCTGCCAGGCGCGATTTGCCGATCCCCGACTCGCCGCCAATCAGATACGCGCTGCCCGTTCCGTTTGCCGCCTTGTGCGCTGCGGTCTCCAGGATCGCCATTTCCGTGCTTCGACCGACGAAGGCTGCGGCTTGCAGGAAGCTTTCGCGCAGTGCGGGCGTATCCGCGTCAGAAGCAGCGCCGAGTGCCGTGATGACAGCCTGTGCGCTTTCGATACGGGCGAACGGATCATAGGCGATCAGGTGGGGAATCAGGGTATTCCAGGGGGCGGGCAGGGCATTCAGGTCGAGCGTTGGGCGATCTGCTGCCATGAGCGCCAGCGAAGCGGTGGTGCTGCTGGCAGCGAACGGGTGCATCCTGGTCAGTACCTGACAGGCGATGATTCCGAAGGCGTACAGGTCGCTGGCGATGCTGGGTTCGCCACCGCGCATCAGTTCAGGAGCCATGTAGAGCAGCGTACCAGCAGTCCCATCAGGGCTGGTGATGTTGTGCGCTATCGCCAGCCCAAAGTCGAGTACACGCACCACGCCATCCCCGTCGATCAGGATATTGGCAGGTTTGAGATCGCGGTGGATGATCCCATTGCGGTGCAGATAATCGAGGGCGTACAGCACGGGCAGCAGCAGTTGTGCTGCTCTGTCGGGATCGCTGCGTTCGTCTTTATTGGTGAGGGGATATGCCCCTTCAAGAAGCTGCATGGTGAAGTAGGGCTGACGATCGGCATCAAAGCCATAATCCTGTACTGAGATGATGTGAGGGTGGCGCAGTGCTGCCAGGATGCGAAATTCGCGCGCCAGGGCGAGCGCGCTGCTGCTGTCATCGCGCGAATTGAAACTCAGGCGATGCATTGCCACATGCACCCGCTTGAGTGCGACATGTACATTGTCGAGTCGATCATAGGCGGCATAGACTGTGCCCATGCCGCCACTGCCCAGTTCCCGTTCCAGCCGATAACGCCCGCCAATCAGGTGAGTCATCGCCATAAATCCCGTTTATCCTGCACCCCCCGGCAGCGGTGGCAGCGCGGGCTGATAGAGCCAGGCGTCGAAGAGGGCGTCCAGCTCGACGTCGCTCACCGCTTCGGCGGCGTTGATGAAATCGGCGGTGGCAGCGTTGCCATGCTTGTGGCGGGCGTAATACGTCCGCAGCGTCTCGAAGAAGGCGTCATCGCCGATCGTCAGGCGCAGTGCGTGCAGTGTCAGCGCCCCGCGCGTGTAGACGAGAGCGCTGTCGAACAGGCGCTGTGCGCCTGGGTCGCCGGTCATGCCGCCTCCGCCGCCTGTGCGGCTCAGATTGGCGTAGGCATCGCGCACCTGCTGCTCGAAGACCGCTGCGCCCTGGCTGTGCCCCTGCCAGAGCCAGGTGGCGTAGGTGGCGAACCCTTCATTGAGCCAGATGTCGCGCCAGGTCGCCGGGCTGACGGCATTGCCGAACCACTGGTGCGCCAGTTCATGAGCGAGGAACTGCTGGGCGATGGCATCGCCGGACTGGATGATGATCGCATCGTACACGGGCAGCGCCTGCGTCTCCAGCGCGAAGCCCATGTTCGCTTCCAGCACCAGCCCGCCCGCCGACTCGAACGGATACGCCCCGAACAGGGTGCTGAAATAGTCGATCACCGCCCCGGTGGGCGCAAAGGCGCTCTGCGTGCGGTTCGCCAGATGCGGCGGGGCGTAGTTCCGCACCGGGATGCCTGTTCGCGTCGGCGCACCGTCGATGGCGCTGAACTGACCGACGGCGAGGATCGCCAGATAACTCGCCATCGGCTGGCGCATATGCCAGATGAAGGTGTTGTAACCGTCGCCCGCCGGATTGACCGCCTCCAGCACGCCATTGGCGATGGCGAGGTAGGGTTCTGGCGTGGTGAGGTAGAAGCTGTACGTCGCCTTGTCCGACGGGTGTTCATTGACGGGATACCACGATGATGACCCGGCGGGTTCGCCCAGCGCCGCCACCCCATTGGGCAGGGTATACCAGCCGATGTTTGGTATGGGCACGAAGAAGGGGTAGCTGTCGGGGCTGCCCATATAGATTACGCTGACGCTGAACAGGTCACCTTTGCCCAGCGCTGTCACCGGGGTGATGATCAGTTCGCCCCCCTGCTGGCTGAATGCCGCTTCTTGCCCGTTGACGCGCACCCTCTCGACCTCCAGCCCCTGAAGATCGAGGTTGAAGCGGCTGAGCGGCTGGGTGACAGTCGCCTCGATGCGCGCTTCGCCTGCGAGGATGTTGCTCTCGCTGTCAGGATCGATGTCGAGGTAGAGGCTGTAGTGGCGCACATCGTAGCCGCCGTTGCCCATCTGCGGATAGTATGGGTCGCCTGCGCCTGGGTCGCCGGGGGCGAACGCCAGCGCAAGCCCCACGCCGATGAGGGCGTGCAGCAGCGTCAGCCCGACCCAGATGTGCAGCGCGCGCCCGCCGAAATGCAGCCCGATTTTTGGCATCATTCACCTCGCCTGTGTTAGACTTGTGCATCTATCGTACACCACAATATACGCTCACCCAGCGATCTCTGTTCACTCACCGTGAGGATGATAATGACGCAAGAGCATGATCTCTCTGCTGCGTTGGGCAGTGACATTCGTTTTCTGGGGGGGCTGCTGGGCGAGATCATCCGCCAGCAGCACGGCGAATCCGCCTTCGCCCTGGTGGAACAGGTGCGTGGGCTGGCAAAGGCGCGCCGCGCCGGGGATGCGGCAGCAGCAGCGGAACTGGAACGGGTGATCAGCGCCCTGCCGATCGAACAGCTCCGCATCCTGACTAAAGCGTTCAGCAATTATTTTCAGCTCACCAACATCGCTGAAGACCAGCAGCGCATTCGCGTGCTGCGCCGCCGCGAATCCGAAGGTGCGCTGCACGACGACATCGATGAAGTGATCCGCACGCTGGCAGGGCAGGGGATGAGCGCCGAGGCGATGCACGCTCTGCTCGACCGGCTGCGCGTGCGCCTGGTGATGACCGCGCACCCCTCTGAAGCGAAGCGTAAGGAAATCCTGATCAAGCTGCACCATATCGCCGAGATGCTGGCGGCGCTCGACGGCGGCGCGCTCCCGCGTGAGCGTACCCAGTTCGCCCACGCCATCAGCGAGGAGATCGAAGAACTATGGCAGACGCGCCCCACCCGCGCCAGCCGACCCAAAGTCGAGGATGAGGTCGATTTTGGCATGTACTTCATCACTTCCGCTATCATGGACGAGGCGCTGCTGATCTTCGAGGAGCTGCGCGCCGCGCTCAGCACCGCCTATCCTGATCATGACTGGGGCAGCCTGCCCGCTGTGCTGAACTTCGCGTCGTGGATGGGGGGCGACCGCGACGGCAACCCGAATGTCACGGCGGACATCACGCTGCGGACGATCGCCACACACCGCGAACAGGCGCGCGCCATCTACAGGCAGGAGGTCAGCCTGCTGCGCGATCACCTGACGCACAGCATCGACGAGATCGCTGTCTCGCCCGAACTGATGCGCTGGCTTTCCGGCGCGGGCTTCCCGGAACGCGATGCCGACGAAATCTACCGCCTGGCGATGGGCATCATCCATGACAAGCTGCGCGATGACAAATACCCCACTCATCATGAACTGCTGGCAGACCTGAACATCGTCCGCGACAGCCTGGCGCGCAACAAAGGCACATTCGTGGCAAACGGGACGCTGCGCCGCCTAATCGAAAAGGTGCGCCTGTTCGGGCTGCATCTCGTGCCGCTCGACGTGCGCGAGGATGCCCGCCTGCACCGCGCCACGATGGACGAACTGCTGCGGCATTACGGCATTGTCGAGGCGTACAACGACCTGCCTGAAAGCGAAAAACAGGCGATCCTGACGCGCGAGATCGCCAATGCCCGCCCGTTTTTTCCGCCTGAACCCGCATTCTCCGATACTGCCAACCGGATCATCGCTACCTGGCGTATGATCCGCAAGGCGCACCGCACCTACGGCACGGTGGTCATCGACAGTGTGATCGCCAGTATGAGTACCGACCCCAGCGATGTGCTGACGCTGCTGCTGTTCGCCCGCGAGGTGGGCGTCGATGCGGCGGTCGATCTCGTGCCGCTGTTCGAGACGATCGAAGACCTGGAGAACGCGCCGCAGATCATGGCGACGCTGTTCGAGAATCCCCAGTACCGCGCCTATCTGGAACGGCGGGGCAACCGCCAGCAGATCATGCTCGGCTACAGCGACAGCAACAAAGACGGCGGCTACTTTGCCTCCAACTGGGGGCTGTACACGGCGCAGGAGGCGCTCGCCAGTGTGTGCGATCGCTACGGCATCGCGCTGGAGCTGTTTCACGGACGCGGCGGCAGCATCGGGCGCGGCGGTGGACCGACCAACCGCGCGATCCGGTCGCAGCCGCCAGGCGCGATGCGCGGACGGATCAAGATCACTGAACAGGGCGAGGTGATCGCCTATCGATATGGCAACCCGGCGATCGCGCGGCGGCATTTGCAGCAGGTGATGAACGCTGCCATCGCCGCCATCGGCGAAGCTGCTCCGCCACCGATCGACCCGGCGTGGCGCGCTGCCATGACCGCGCTTGCCGAAGCGAGCGAAGCCGCCTACCGCGATTTTGTGTACGGCACGCCCGGTTTTCTCGATTACTGGCAGCAGGGGACGCCGATCAACGAACTGGCGCGACTGCCGATCGGCAGTCGCCCGGCGAAGCGCAGCGCCGGCGGCTTCGAGTCGGTGCGCGCTATCCCCTGGATGTTCTCGTGGATGCAGAGCCGCGCCATCATCCCAAGCTGGTTCGGCGTGGGCACGGCGCTGGAGAACTACTGCGCGCAGGGCGGCGGTGTCGAGGCGCTGCGTGCGATGTACCGCGAATGGTCATTCTTTGAAGCGATCGTGAGCAATCTCGAACTCGACCTCGCCAAAGCTGACATGGGCATCGCCAGGCTGTACGCCGATCTGGTGCGCGATGCGGCGATCCGCGAAGGCATCTTCGCCCGCATCACCGAGGAACATGCGCGCGCCCGCCTGCACATCTGCCGCATTACCGGGGAGAACGACCTGCTGGACAACAACCCGGTCATCAAGCGGTCGATCGAACGGCGCAACCCGTACATCGACCCGCTCAATTACATCCAGACGACGCTGCTGCGCCGACTGCGCGAAGCCACTCCAGGCACGACCGATCACGAGACGCTGCTGGGCGCGGCGCTGGCGACGATCAACGGCATCGCGGCGGGTATGAAGACGACCGGGTGACGGACGGAAACGGTTCGCGGTGGTGCAGAAAAGACAGGTGCGCCGGGCAGTCTGAGGTTGCCATGCCGGGCGTACCTGTGCTATACTGAAGCGTCGGCGGGGTGTAGCGCAGCTGGTAGCGCGCTTCGTTTGGGACGAAGAGGTCATCGGTTCGAACCCGGTCACCCCGACAGGAATGTGTGGTATACTGACCTACACGTTCGATCCACGCGGGTATGGTGTAACGGTAGCACACGACCCTTCCAAGGTCTTAGTAACGGTTCGAATCCGTTTACCCGCTTCGAGCTTCATCGGGGTGCATAGCTCAACGGCAGAGCGCGCGGCTCATAACTGCTTGGTTCCAGGTTCGAATCCTGGTGCACCCATCGAGTTATAATCCAGACCATTTCGGACATCCGGCGCACGTGCGCCGGATGTTTTCGTGTTCATGGTGATGCCGCCCCATCATACAGGCATGATCAGCGCGAAAAGGCGATCCCCTCGCGCGTGCAGAATGCCACCACGTACCCTATCAGTGCCGTACTCACTTCAATGACCAGGTCATCGCGCGGGATGCCCTCCGCACCCATCAGCCCTCTCACCAGAAAATAGCCCACCGAAGCGCAGCGAACACGCTGTGTATCGGTCATCGTGGGCTGATATGCCGCCAGCATCGTGGCGATGGCGCTGATGATCCGTTCCTGCATCAACTGCATCATTGGTGCGTATGATGGCGTATCCGAGGCAGTGAAGATGCGACCGAACGCCGGATGTGTCGCATCGAAAGCCACCATTTCCGACGCCATTCGTGCGACCACCTGCTCAAAAGTGAGGTCAGCCTGACGCTCAACCGGGAAAATCCCCGCTAAGCCTGTCAGATAGCGATCGAGCAGCGCTGCCAGCAGCGCTTCCTTGCCAGGGAAAAACTGATACAGTGACCCGATCGATACTCCCGCATGAGCGGCGATGTGATTGGTCGTCACTCCCTCAATACCCTGCCGCGCGAACAGGTCTGCAGCGGCATCCAGAATGTGCGCGAAACGCGCCCTGCTGCGCGCCTGTTTGGGAACATGCCAGTTCGCACCGGGTGCGCTGGCGGTCATCTCGCTTTCTATTCCTGCAGCGGGATCGGTGTGCGTGTCATCCATGAGTAATTCGTGAAAACCTCGTAATGCGAGTAAATGCTCATGTTATGATAAATGTGAGCATTTGCTCATTTTAATCGATCGGCAACGATGTACCTGTTCCAGTGTACACGGTTTAGAGGGATGACTCATCATGGAAAACAACTCAACCCGTATTCATTCTTCACATCATGCCAGCCGCCGTGCGTTCCTGCGTACATTGGGTGCAGGGGTGGTGGGATTCGTCGCGGGGGGGGCGGCAGTGAGCGGCATCAGCGCCGCCTGGCAGACGACACAGCAGGGTGTGCCGCCGCTGCCGCTGAATGGCAGGTTCATCGATCCGGTGAGCATCACACTGGACAGCGGCATCACGATACACAGTGTGCAGACAGGGTATGTGTCGGTAAAAACAGTCCATCGGGAATATGATGGAGTGGATGGTACAGGGTTTCCGGCAATTTTTGCCTCGCGCACATGGACGGAATGGCTGCCAATCTCTGCCTGGGTGATTGAACATCCCGAAGGCGTGATCGTGGTGGATACCGGAGAGACAGCCCGTATCAACGAGCCGGGTTACACCGATTGCGATCCAGTCACCAATCTGATTTACAGCGGTTTGCTGCGCTTTGCACTCAGCCGCGAAGATGAGATCGGCGCACAACTCCCTTTGCTGGGCATCAGCCCGTCCGATGTGCGCTGGGTCGTGCAGACACACCTGCATGGCGACCATGTTGGCGGGCTGGCGGCATTTCCGCGTGCGGAATTTCTGCTGTCTGAAGCAGACTATCGCAACCCGATCGGCGGGCTGACCTGTCGCTATCCGGCGAACTTCAATCCTACCCTGGTCGATCATGTCACGCCGACTCCGCTGACGGGCTTTCCGAATGGCTACGCCCTTACCCAGGCGGGTGATGTGTGGATCATTCCCACACCGGGGCACACTGCCGGGCATCAGTCGGTCGTGCTGCTGAGTGGGGACAAGGCATACTGCTTTGCTGGCGATGCAAGTTTCTCACAGGCACAGGTGATGGGGGAACGGGTTCCGGGTATTGCCCTTCAGCCAGCCGAAAATCGCATTACCTTCACCCGTCTGATTCAATTGGCGACAGACATTCCACTGATCTACCTACCCACCCATGATCCTGAAACACGCGCCCGGCTGCTGGCAGCGACCCCGCTGGTGTGACGACAGCTCGTCGATAGTCTCCACTCACGCCTCGCGCACCAGCCAGCGCACTGCCCGGCGCACCAGCGGGGCGACGATCAGCAGCACCGGGAAGGCGACCGCCCACGACGCCAGCCAGTTCGACAGCCACAGCCCGAACAGGCTGGCATCGAAGCCGATGGCGCGCACGGTAGAGATGCCGGAGACGATCAGCGTCATCAGCATCGACAGCAGCAGCGAGAACACCACCTGCTCATAACGCCTGGGGATGAAACCGCCTGCACTCATGGTCGCTTTCCATCCCCTGTGCCCACCATCGCTGTGACCATGCTCACCACTTCCGGCGTCTGAGGCAGCGGATCGCGCAGCAGCAGATCGGCGTCCAGCCGCAGATCGGGCAGCAGCGGTGTGGTGTAGATCGTCTCGTCCAGCGCGACAGACAGATATGCCCCGTCTACCAGACGATAAAAAATGACCGCCTCATCGGGGATGACCAGCCAGTATTCCGGGACGCCGCCCTGCTGATATTCGAGAAATTTTGCGCCGCGATCGCGCATTTCGCTCTCCGGCGAGGCGATCTCGATGATGATCTCCGGCACACCCTCGAAATACGCCCGATGCAGTGTTCCTCGGTTGTCATGCAGCACCACCATCAGATCAGGTTCGCGCCGCCGCTGTGGAAAGGCGGGTTGTCGAAGCATGAACGGGCTGGGGATGACCCTACCAATCGGACGAAGAGCGAAATAGGTATCGAGCAGCACGTACAGGAAACGATCGATCGCGTTGTGGCGCAGTTCTGCCGGTGACAACTGAATTACCATTCCTTCCACCCATTCACAGCGGGCGTCAGCGTAGCCAGAGAGGTACGCCTCCAGCGGCACATCGACCGCGACGATCACATCCGCCGGGCTGATACCATCCGGCAGGTCATCGCGCAGCGGCGGAGCGGGCGGGGGATGATGGGTCATGGAAAAAAATCCTTGTGCCATGATGACCGATGGGATGATCGTATCACACATCCGCCGTGATGAGGGTCGGCGTGCTGTAGCGCCCGTCCGCGCCTGGCGGATAGGCGATCACCGCGTACAGCAGGCTGAGGTCGAGCGGGGCATACAGGTGTGGAAAGACGCCAGGCGCGGGGGCGTCATCCGCACCTGGCATGTTCGGGGCTTCGTAGACCAGCGCATCGCCCAGCAGCGCCGCATCGACCACCAGCAGCAGCAGCTCGCCCTGGTCAGCATAAAAAGCATTCGCCACACCCGCCACCTGTTCCGGTTTGGAGAAGTGGATGAAGCCTTCCTGTGCCAGCGAGGGCGGGCGATATTCTGCCTCGCCCGCCACATGCAGGTAGTCGTCCAGCGCGATGATGTGGAGGATGTACGTCGGCGTCATTTGCCTTCTTTCTCATACGGGATGCCGTCCGCTTTCGGCGCAACCGCCCGTCCCACCAGACCCGCCAGCACGATGATGGTGATGACATACGGAACCATCTGCAGAAACTGCGACGGGATGGGCACGCCGAGGAACTGGAAACGCTGACCGAGCGCATCGGAGAAGCCGAAAAGCAGCCCACCTCCGAACGCCCCGATCGGCGTCCATTTGCCGAAGATCATCGCCGCCAGCGCGATAAAACCGCGCCCGCTGGTCATGTTGTCGTCGAACGAGCCGGTCGTCTCCAGCGAGAACCATGCCCCGGCAAGCCCGGCGATCAGCCCGCCGATGATCACGTTGATCCAGCGGTTGCGGTTCACCTTGATGCCCAGCGTGTCCGCCGCGCGCGGGTTTTCGCCCACCGCCCGCGTCCGCAAGCCCCAGCGGGTGTAGAACAGCACGACATGCGTGACGATGAGCAGGATGAACATGCCGTAGAAGACCGGGCGACCGTTGAAGAAGACATCGCCCACGATCGGGATCTGCGACAGACCTGGGATGGCGAACGGCTGGAGCGTCTCGCGCCCGCCTTCCGACGACAGCAGCACTTCACGGCGCATGAACGAGGTGACGCCGACGGCAAGGATGTTGATCACCGTGCCGCTGACGATCTGGTTGATCTTGAAGGTGATCGAGAGCCAGGCGTGCAGTGCCGACATCAGCCCGCCGGACAGGACCGCCACGATGACGCCGAGCAGCTGCGCCTGCGGTGTGCCCATCAGCGGTGCGAGCAGCGTGAGCGTGACGAAGCCGAAGCACGCCCCTGTCAGCATCATGCCTTCGATGGCGATGTTGACCACACCCGCGCGTTCGCACCAGATGCCCGCCAGCGCGCCGATGACGATCGGCGTCGCCAGACGCAGGCTGACCTGCAACATGGTGGTGACGTTGGTGGTCGCCCCGGCAGCAGCGAGGATCAGCACGATCGGGATGATCAGGATGCCGTTGAAGAGCAGCAGCCAGCCTGTGTAACGTTCGCGGGTCGTGCCAGGCAGGATCGCCAGCACGCCGCCCGCCAGATACAGCACGCCGACCACGATGGCAGCGAGCTGCACAGGCACATCGAGCGGGGAAAGGGATGCGCCGAAAGTCAGCCGGGTGAGCGTTGCGCTGTCCGTGCCGGAAGCGGCGACGAACAGGGCGATCGCCGCCAGGATGAAGAGCGCGCCGTAGATGACGGTGCGCGTCACGCGGTAGGGGGGGCGTTCGACGACGGCGGTCTGCTGGGTGATGGGAGGTTGCATGACGGTCATGGTGGGATCAGCCTCCCCAGCTCTTGATGGTGTTCATGGATGATTTTTCCCCGCTCGCCGGGATGCGGTAGATGAAGCGGATGATCGTGTCGGCGGCGATGAACATGATGATGAGCGCCTGAATGATCTTGACCAGATCGATCGAGATGTCAGCGCGAATCTGCATCAGCCCTGCGCCCGCCAGCAGCGACCCCCACAGCAGACCCGCCGGGATAGTGCTGCGCGGGTTGGTGCGCGCCAGCAGCGCCACTGCGATGGCGTCGAAGCCTAAGCCGGAGAAGAACTCCGGTTGCATGTTCAGCTGCACCCCGCCGATCTCGATCGCCCCGGCGAAACCCGCCAGCGCGCCCGCCAGTGCCATCGCCAGGATGGTGTTGCGCGGCACGCTCATCCCGGCGTATTTCGCCGCGTCCGGGTTGGTTCCAACGGTGCGCAGCTCAAAGCCGAGGGTGGTGCGCGTCAGGAACCAGTCCGTCAGCCAGACGGCGATCAACATCAGGATGAAGCCGACATGCAGCGCCCCGCGTGAGCCGATCCAGGCGAGGAACAGCCCGCCGAACGTCACGATCAGCCCGTTGATGACCGGGCGGATGGCGAAGGTGAGGCTGCGCCGCAGGGCATCGCGCCGCTGATACAGCCCGATCGCCAGCAGCAGCACGCCCGCCAGGATGAAGAGCCAGAGCGGGATCGACGCGAAGGCGGGCAGGCGCGCCGCTTCGTTGATGAACGGCGTGCGCGGGGTGCTGGCGGTCGTGTCCAGCAGGATGACCGGGTTGGTCGATTTGATCAGCCAGTCCACCAGGCGGATGGCGATGTAGTTGAGCATGATCGTCACGATGACTTCATGCGCCCCGGTATACGCCTTGAGCGCCCCAGGGATCGCCCCCCACAGGAACCCGCCGGCGATGCCCCCGGTGATCATCAGCGGCAGGCGGATGAAGCCGGGCAGCCCATCGAACAGGGGTGAAAAGCCGATGAACACCGCCAGGATGCCGCCCGCGTACAACTGCCCTTCTGCGCCGATGTTGAACAACCCCGCCTTGAACGCCAGCGCCACCGCAAGGCTGGCGATGATGAAGGGAATGGCGCGCACCAGCATCGTCTCCAGATTGCCTGGGAAGAAGAGCAGCGCCGATCCTTCACCCAGCCGGGCGTAGGCGACCTGCGGCACTGCGCCGTTGTACTGCACGCCTGCCGCTTCCGTCCCGGCGATGGCGATCAGACGGAAACCGGGGCGGCTGATCAGCAGATTGTTCGCCAGAGCGCCGTCAAGCTGGGTGGTGATCATGGCGCGCACATCGTTTTCGCTGATCACGCCTGCACTGTACATCTCGCGCACCAGCGCGATCTCGTTCGCCAGCCGCCCGGCGTCAGTCACGCCTGCTGCATCGAGCCTGGCGTAGGTCTCGATCGCTTTGCGTGCGGCGCCCGCGCCGCCACGCACCGCTGCGGCTTCCGCGAGCGCCCGCGCGTTCGGCGAGTCGGGCGCGATGTTCTCCGCCAGCAGCAGATCGACCGCCTGCTCTACCCGCTCCAGCTTGACGATGCCCTCGCTGGCGACGAGCGCCATGTATTCCAGAATTTGTGCGTCCGTCAGCGCGGTGACGGATGGGGCGACGGCTTCCAGTTCGGCGCGGTCGGCGGCGGTCAGGGTGGTCTTGCGGGCATACGGGTCTGCCAGGCGGCGCAGGTCGCCGCGCCGCAGCGTCGCCAGTTCCTGGATGAGCGGGCGCATCGCCAGCAGCCGATCTGCGCCCAGCGCGGCGATGTCGTTGACCGACGCGCCCAGTTGGGTGAGCTGTTCGTCGTTCAGTTCGGTGAAGTCATCGATGACCGCAGCGAAGCGATCGGTCGCCTCGCGCCCCAGCGCGGCGGCGGCGGCAGCGTCCAGCCCCAGCGCGCGCAGTTCGCGCTGCGTGAGGTTTTCCGTCGTGCCGATGGCGATGAACTGTGACAGCCCGGCGCGCGTCACCTGATCGTTGATCGTCAGCCCGATCGATCCCTCGATCAGCGCGGCGTAGGCGGTCCCGGCGATGCCCAGCCCGCGACCGATGTCGCCCGCTGCCCCGGTGACGATCATGAAAGGCACGGTCAGGATCATGGCGGTGATGACCGCCAGCACGGGCACGAGCGACGGCGAGATGCGCTGCCATGCCCGGACGAGCGAAAACGGTTCGCGCGCGGCAGGGGCGGGCATCACGGGCGCGCCGCCGACGGTGGGCGGAGTGAGAGAGGTATCGGTCATGAGGCTGCCTCGCTTCTGGTCATTTCTGCGGTCGATCGCACGCCCGCCATGAGCAGCCCGCACAGATTGCGTGTCGCCTGTTCGATAGGCAGCGAGTCCATGATTTCTCCGGCGAACATGACCACCACCCGATCGGACAGGGACAGGATTTCGTCCAGTTCCGCCGAGATGAGCAGCACGCCGACGCCGCGATCGCGCATCATCACGATCTGGCGGTGGATGAACTCGATCGAGCCGACATCCAAGCCGCGCGTCGGCTGAGCGGCGATGACCAGCCGGCTCTCGCGCGAAAATTCGCGCGCCACGATGACCTTCTGCTGATTGCCGCCGGAGAGCTTGCCGATAGGAACCTGAATGCCAGGCGTGCGAACGTCGAACTTGCTGACGAGGGCACTCGCCTGCCCTTCGATGGCGCGGTCGTCCGCCAGGATGCCGCGTGAGAACGGTTCAACGTAGTAAGTTTGCAGCACGATGTTGTCTTTGATCGGAAATGCGCTGACCATGCCGTTCTTCTGGCGGTCTTCGGGTACATGGGACACCCCAGCCTCGGTGATCCGTCGCGGTGGCGCATTGGTCACATCATGCCCGTTGATGAGGATGTGCCCGGAAAGGGCGGGGCGCAGCCCGGTGATCGCCTCGATCAGCTCAGTCTGTCCGTTGCCCTGCACCCCGGCGATGCCGACGATCTCCCCGGCGCGCACCTCCAGCGAGACGCCGCGCACCGCCTCCAGCTTGCGGTCGTCCAGCACGCGCAGATTTTCCACGCGCAGCACCACTTCACCGGGCTGGGCGGGCTGCTTGTCCACCGTCAGCAGCACTTCGCGCCCGACCATCATCTCCGCCAGAATTTCTTCAGTGGCGCGCCGGGGTTCGATCTGCCCGGCGACCCTGCCGCCGCGCAGCACGACAATATCGACGCAAATCTCCAGCACTTCCTTCAGCTTGTGTGAGATGAAGATGATGCTCACCCCGCGTTCGAGCAGGGTACGCATGATGCGGAACAACCCTTCCGTCTCCTGCGGGGTGAGGACGGCGGTGGGCT
>CAZTLS010000001.1:298306-332679 GCA_964614405.1 uncultured Pleurocapsa sp. | reverse complement strand
TCCATCTCGGCGACCTTGCGCTCGACCTGAGCGTAGCGGCGCATCGCTTCGTCGGCGCTCATCATCGTGTGGGGGATGGCGCACTCCGTCAGCGAGGCGCGCATGGCACGCATGAGCGGTTCGCCTGGCGGGGCGAAGTCGATGCCGCCCGTGCGGATGCAGAACTGCTCACCCGCTGCCTGTTCAAGCGCCACCCATGCCGAGAACGCCTCGCGCGCCATCTCGACGTAGACGGGGTGATCGTACACGTAGCGGATGATGCGGGATGCGCCGTGCGAACTGCCCCGGTCGTGATCGATAGCGAACTGCTCCAGCAGCAGGACGCGCACCCCGGAGCGTGCCGCCGCATATGCCGTCGCGCTGCCCACCGCGCCCGCCCCGATCACGATCATGTCGTACATGGTTTGCCCTGGGAAATTGCCATTCACGCTGCATCGTCTATAATTCGCACATTCTAGCACACCCCGCAAGGGGATGAACGGAGAATTGGACTCATGACATTCGAGATGATCGACCGGGCGAGCGAAGTCGAAGCGCAGATCATCGCCTGGCGGCGCGATTTTCACCAGCACCCGGAGCTGGGCTTTCAGGAATTCCGCACCGCATCCGCCGTCGCGCGCGAACTGAGCGCGATGGGGTTGGAGGTGGTCACCGGGGTGGGCAAGACGGGCGTGATGGGCATCCTCGGTGAGGGCGATCGCGCGGTTGCCATCCGTGCCGACATGGACGCGCTGCCCATCCTGGAGGCGAACGCAGTCAGCTATGCCTCGAACACGCCCGGCGTCATGCACGCCTGCGGACACGACGCGCACACCGCCATCCTGCTCGGCGTGGCGCGGATGCTCAGCACCATGCCGGATCGCCCGCCCGGACAGATTCGCTTCCTCTTCCAGCCATGCGAAGAGACCAGCGACGAAGACGGCTTCAGCGGCGCGCACTACATGGTGCAGGATGGGGTGCTGGATGGGGTCGATCACGTCATCGCCCTGCACGTCGCCAGCGACCAGCCCGCCGGGACGATCGCCATCCGTGACGGCTACATCTCCGCCGCCGCCGACAACTTCTACGGCACGATCCTCGGCAGGGCGTGTCATGGCGCGCACCCCGATCAGGGCATCGATCCGATCTTCATCGCCGCGCAGGTGATCAATGCGGTGCAGGGCGTCGTCTCGCGCCAGCGCGACCCGATCCATCCCGCCGTCGTCACCATCGGCAAAATCGCGGGCGGTACGACCGAGAACATCATCCCGAATGACGTGACGATGAGCGGCACGATCCGCAGTTATGACGAGCGCGTGCGCGAAAAGCTCTGGCGCGATGTCGAGGGTGCGTTCGCTCTGGCGCGCGCCTTCGGGGGCGATTACGCCTGGACGCTCAAAAAGGGCTGCCCGGCGACCTGGAACGATCCGCGCGTGGCGGGGTTGATCCAGCAGACCGCAGTGGACATGTTCGGCGCGGATCGCCTGTTCGACCGCCCGATCAGCCTGGGGGGTGAGGATTTCAGCCTGATGACGGCGCGCGTCCCCGGTGCGATGTTCATGCTTGGGGCGAAGAAGGACGCCGTTTCGCGCCCACACCACAACCCGCTGTTCGATCTGGACGAGGGCAGCTTCTCCACCGGGGCGGCGCTGCTCGCCCAGACGACGCTGCGCCTGCTGGCGGGGATGTAAACCGATCTGAAGGGAATTGGAGAATGACTTTGCCGCGCCGCGTCCTGCTCAAACTGGCTGCCCTGCTCGGTGCAGGGGTACTTTCGCGCCGCCTGCGCCGCGCTGCCCTGGCATGGGCGGACGCGCGCGGTCGGTCGATCGTCGTCATCGGAGCGGGCACGGCGGGGCTTGCCGCCGCTGATGTCCTGCGTGAAGCGGGCGCGACCGTGACGGTGCTGGAGGCGCGCGATCGCCTCGGCGGGCGCGTGTGGACGGCGCGCGATCTCGCGGCGCACCCGGTCGAGCTGGGAGCGGAGTTCGTGCATGGCGAGCGCGTCGCCACATGGGAGTACCTGAACGACCTCGACCTCACCACCTTCCCCAATCCCGATGATGGCGCGCGTTTCACGCACACCTCCGCCGGGCTGCGCCGGCTCGACGAGTCGGGTGAACTGGCGGACGCCATCGACGCGCTGTTCAGTCTGGATTTCGACTCCCTCGATCTCGACCCGGATCAGTCGCTCTCGGTCGTCCTCGACCGGGCGCTGCGCGATGCAGGCATTCGCCTGACCGACGAGATGCGCGGGCTGATCGCCAGCAGCATCACGCCCGATTTCGCGGCTGAGCCCGACAAACTGAGCGCCCAGGCGGTCGCCGCGCTCTTCGCCGCCGATTCGGGCGAGACGGATTTTCGCATCACCGACGGTTACGCGCGCCTGATCGACGGCATGGCAGACGGGCTGGATGTGCGCCTGAACACGCCCGTCGAGCGCATCGTCTGGGGTGCGGAGGGCGTGCGCGTCCACGCCGCTGGCGCGGTATTCGCCGCCGATGCAGTTGTGGTCACTGTGCCGCTGGCGCTGCTCCAGCGAGGGGCAATCGCCTTCGATCCGCCGCTGCCACCCGCCAAAACCCGTGCCATCACCGCTCTGGGCGCGGGCGTCGTCAACAAGATCGTGCTTCGCTTCGACGCCCGTTTCTGGCGTGAAGATTTCAGCTACATCGCCACCACCCGCCCGACTCAGCTCTGGTGGCAGCCTGGCGCAGGACGAGCGAACCCCGCACCCGTGCTGACTGCCCTGGTGGGCGGAGAGAACGCCGCGCGTTTCTCGTCTATGCCCGCCGAAGCGGTCATCCGCGCCGCGCTCGACGATCTGGAAGCCATCTTAGGCGTGCGCGATCTGGCGGCGCGGCTGGTGGACGGGCGCTTCATCGACTGGGGATCGGATCGCTGGGCGGGCATGGGCTATTCGTATGTGCCTGTCGGCGCGATGGGCGCGCGGGAAGTGCTGGCGGAACCGCTGGGCGGGCGGCTGTTCTTCGCGGGTGAGGCGACGATCAGCAGCGCCAGCGGCACGGTACACGGCGCGATCGAGAGCGGCTGGCGCGCGGCGGAAGAGATACTCGACGGCGGGTAGCAGGGACGACCCACCGGTGAGCCGTTACGCGATCGACGCCAGCACCAAGCCGATCGTCCAGCCGATGACCAGCCAGAAGCCGAACACCCCGTGCAGCCTGGCGGTGCGCCCCTGTGCCTGATGCAGCAGGGCGTTGTCACGGCTGGTGTCGATGATGCGGATCAGGCGCAGCGCCTCAGGCAGAGTGAGCAGCACCAGCAGCGTCGTGATCGGCATCCAGCCGATGACGATCAGCACGCCGACGGCGACATACGCCCCGATGACCAGCAGCCGGTATTCCCAGCGCGCCGCCCGTAAGCCGAGCAGCACCGCCAGCGTGCGCTTATTCACCGCCCGGTCGCTTTCGATGTCGCGCACGTTGTTGGCGTGCAGGATGGCTGCCACCATCAGCCCGATCGGGATGCCGACGATGAGCGGCTGGGCGATCACCTCGCGCGCCATGACGTAATACGCGCCCAGCACCATGAGCGGTCCCATGAAGATGAAGACCGCTACCTCGCCCAAGCCGTTGTACGCCAGCGGGAACGGACCCGCCGTGTAGGTGATCACCACCAGCACGCCCGCCAAACCGATCCAGAGCAGGGGCAGCCCGGTCTGCGTGAGCAGGAACAGCCCGATGAGGCAGCCGCCGACGAGCGTCACGATCGCGCCGATGAACACCTGGCGCGGCGTCAGGATGCCCGTCTTGAGGATCATCCCCTGCCCGGACTGCTTCAGGTCTTCCGCGCCGCGCCGGAAATCGACGTACTCGTTGATCAGGTTAGCGGCGATTTGCAGCAGCAGCGCGGCGATGAGCGAGAGCGCGAAGCGCAGCAGGTCGAAGGCGTCGTTCTGCACCGCCAGCGCCGCCGCCGCGCCGAGCGGCACATAGGTCGCTGTCAGCGTGCGCGGGCGCGCCGCGCGATACCATGCCTGAAACGGGGTGAGGGGTGGGGTTGCGGTCATCGTACACGTGTCCATGTGCGGGCGGATGTGCGCTGTATCGTAACACGCGGCGGCGATTTTTGCAGGCGAAGCTGCGGCGGACGATTTTTTTGCTCCTCTCCGATCATGTTATAGTATGCACAATCATTCGCGTATGGGGAGCCGACACACCATGATGACCAGCAGGCAGCGCATCGATGTCTTCATCAGCAGCACCAGCCTCGACCTGCCCGAATACCGCCGCGCCGTCACCGAAGCCATCCTCGCGCTGGGGCTGTTCCCCAGCGGCATGGAGACATGGGCGGTGCGGGATGAAAGTGCCATCGCGCTCTGCCGCCGCAAGATCGATGAAGCGGAAATCTACCTGGGCATCTACGCCTACCGCTACGGCTGGACGCCGGACGGCTTCAGCGGGAAGAGCATCACCGAACTGGAATACGATTGGGCGGGCGAACGCGGTATCCCGCGCCTGCGCTTCATCATGGCGGACGCCCACCCCTGGCCCGAAAGCGAAAAAGAGCAGGGCGTGGCTCAGGAGATGCTGAACGCCTTCAAGAAGCGCTTGAAGCAGGAGGTGGTCGGCTTTTTCACCACGCCGCATGACCTCAAGGCGCAGGTGATCGCGGCACTGGCGGGCTACGCGCCGAAGGGGAACGGCGTACTGCTCACTCCCTACCTGCGCGCACTGCACGTCGCCAGCCGCCAGAGCGGGCTGCTGCGCGCCCTTGACCCGCGTACCAGCGACCCGACCTATGGCGGGCGCGGCGTGACGATCGATCAGGTGTACACCCCGCTCAGCACGCGCCAGCGCGTCCGGCGCGATGTGAAGGGGCGTATCCTCCCAGAATTACACGCAAAGAAAAGCGCATCCGACCGCGACTTAAGCGCGCTCACCGCGATGGAAGCGGCGAACGGCAGCGCCCGTCTCGTCCTGCTCGGTGACCCCGGCAGCGGCAAAAGCACCTTCGTCAACTATCTGACGCTGTGTCTGAGCGGGGCGCTGATCGACCCCGAAGCTGACTGGCTGGCGCGGCTGCAAAACGGCGGCTGGACGCACGGTGCGCTCGTCCCGCTCGTGGTCGTGCTGCGCGATTTCGCCCAGAGCGTCGATGTCGCCGCGCCGCCGACCGCCAACACGCTGCGCCAGTACATCGCCGGGCTGGTGGACAAGGAAGCGCCGGACGGGGCGAACGTCATCGGGGGGCGCGCGCTTGTGCTGCTCGACGGCTTGGACGAAGTGCCTGGAGAACGGCGCGCCTATGTGCGCGACGCCATCGACCTGTACGTCGGCGGGTGCGCGCGGGAAACGCGCGTCATCGTCACCTGCCGCATCCTGAGCTATGCCGACCCGCAGTACCGCATACCCGGCTTCGCCGAACAGACGATCGCCCCGCTCGAACAGGAACAAATCATCGCTTTCATCGGCACATGGTACAGCGCACTGGTGGCGCTGGGGACGATCGACCGCGAGACAGCGGCGCAGCGGACGCGCGAACTGGCGGACTCGATCCGCATGGAAGGGTTGAACGAACTGGCGTCCAACCCGATGCTGCTCACCGTCATGGCGCTCGTCCACAACCACCTGGGGACACTGCCGCGCGAGATGGCGCGCCTGTACGAGGCGTGCGTCGAACTGCTGCTGCTGCGCTGGAAGCCGAACGACGCGCGCACGCTGCTCGATGTGATGGGCATCCGTGAAGACGACCTGCTGCGGCTGGTGTGGGAGATCGCCTACGACGCCCACGACCAGCAGGCGGGGCGTGAGGACACAGCCGACATCCCCCAGCACGCTGTCGAGATGATCGCCCGCAGGTATGTCAAAGACGATGCGGGCAAGGCACAGGCATTCTGCGAGTACGTCGAACGGCGGGCGGGGCTGCTGATCGGGCGCGGCTTCGACCGCTATGGCGGGCGCATCTATACCTTCCCCCATCGCACCTTTCAGGAATTTCTGGCGGGCTGTCACCTCTCGGTCAACCGCTTCGCCCGCGCTGCCGCCGAACACGCCCTGCGCGGCAGCGCATGGCGCGAGACGCTGCTGCTGGCGACGGGCAACCTCGTCTTCAACCAGCGCAACATCGACACCCCGGTCGATGCTGTCAGCCGCATCCTGAATCGTGCTGCGCCGCGCGCCGATGACGCTCAGTGGCGGCTCTATCCTCTGGCGGGGGAGATGCTCCTGCTCGTCGGTTTGGACAATCTGGCGCGTGATGAAGACGGGATGGTCGCGCTGAGGGACACGCGTGCCGGGCTGGCGGCGCTGCTCGATGCCGGGGCGCTGCCCGTGCGCGAGCGGGCGGCGGCGGGGCGCGTCCTGGCGCAGTTGGGCGACCCCCGACCGGGTGTCGGGCTGCGCCCCGATGGGCTGCCGGACATGGTCTGGTGCGATGTGCCAGCAGGGGAGTTCATCATGGGGAGCGATGACGGGCACGATGACGAGAAACCGCGTCGTGTCGTCCGCATCGACCGCCCATACCGGATCGCCCGATACCCGGTGACGCACAGCCAGTTTCAGGCGTTCGTCGAGTCCGGCGAATACGACGACCCGCGCTGGTGGGATGGGCTGGCGGCGAACGAACGTAATCGCCGCGTCCATGAAGCGTCCTTCCCGTATGCCAACCATCCACGCGACAGGCTCAACTGGTATCAGGCGGTGGCGTTTACCCGCTGGCTGACGGCGCGTTACCAGGCGGCGGGGCTGATCGGGGCGGACGAGGTGATCCGCCTGCCCACCGAGGTCGAGTGGGAACGGGCGGCGCGCGGGACGGATGGGCGCATCTACCCGTATGGCGATGAGTTCGACCCGGCGAAGGGGAACACCCGTGAGACGCGCATCGGCATGACCAGCGCTGTCGGCATGTTCCCGGACGGAGCGTCGCCCGTCGAGGCGCTGGAGATGAGCGGGAACGTCTGGGAATGGTGTCTGAACGAGTATGAACACCCGGAGCGCACGGACATCGGCGGGACAGCACGTCGGGTGCTGCGGGGCGGTTCGTTCGACTACGATCAGGACTACGCGCGCGCGGCGGCGCGCCTCGGCAACGTTCCGGGCTTCAGGTACTACAGGTACGGCGCGCGGTATGTCGTTGCGGCTCCTGTCGCGTCTCTGATCTCTGATGCCTCTGATCTCTGACGCTCTGTAGTGCGGCGCGCAGCGCCGTGCCCTTCATCTCCTCCGCGTCAGCGGAGGCGATTTTTTTGCGGGGGTGGCGGGCAAGGGCAGGGGCGGTAGGGGCGACCAGGTGGGTCTCGCACGTATGGGGGTGCAGTAGGGGGCGGGTTGGCGGGCAAGGTTGACCCACCGGGTCGCCCCTACGGTTCGTTGTAGAGGGCATCATTCGTCCAATTTGATGGATTGTTTTCGATGTATGCGCGTATCTGGTCTAATGATTGGGCATTACGAATGATGTGTTCGTAATAATTCCGCTGCCAGATGGGATGAGTTGGCGCATCAGGCAGGCGCTGGATGCGTTTGGTGACCGGCGATTTGAATTGCCCGATGATTGCGCCGAGCGAGTTTGCGGGCAGCGTAGGGGCGACCCACCGGGTCGCCCGCGCAGGATTGATTTCAACCGAATGCGTGATGACGATGGTCCCGTGTATGTGGTTCGGCATGATCACGAACGCATCGAGGTCGATGTTGGGGCGCACGATGGCTGTACGTTCCCATTCTTCCCGGATCACCCGTCCGCAGGCGTTCAGGCAGACCACGCCGTCTGTGATCGCCCCGAACATCGATTGACGCGCGTAGCCGCATACGGTCACGAAATATGCACCTGCTAACGTGTAATCGTAGTCGGTCAGGCGGATCGAGCGACGCTGGGGCTGCATGTTCCACTCACCCCCCAGGCAGCACGATGACCGGGCGGGTGGGGACGGGCGCGCCACGATAGCCCGTCGGCGGTTTGTCGAACGTGCCGCCCGTTTGCAGCAGGCACACCTGCTGCCAGCCGAAGCGCTGGCGGGTGTTCGTCCAGTACGGGGCGACGCGCCAGGTGTACGTGCCGCCCTGCTGGGGCAGACGGTCGAGGGAGAGGGTGGCGGTGGTCGTCTCGCTGTCGAACGCCGTCCTGAAGCCGTCCGGGGCGATGACGATGACGCTGTAGACGTTTGCGCCCTGCAAACCGGGGTAGGTGACGGTCAGTTCGGCATCGCCGTTCATGAAATCGCCCGTGCGGGTGAATTCGCCCCGCCAGCGGCTGCACACGTCGGCGCTGAGGTCGAACCCTTCCGGTACGCGCCCGTTGTTGTCACGTGGGAGGATGCGCCCGGTCGGGGGGACGCTGTTGAAACTGCGGCTTGTCCGCAGCAGGCGGGCGTAAATCCAGGCGCGCCCGGCGCCGTATTCGATCTCCAGCCACTGCCGCCCGTCCCAGCGGGTGATGAAATCGCCCGCGCGCCCGGTGATGACGACCGAGGTGTTCAGCGGCAGACGGTCGATGGTGGGGAAGGCGAAATCCGGTCCAGAGCGCACTTCTGCCTGATCGACATCGACCAGCCCGTAGATCGTCTCGCCCTGCGCCAATGCCGATGCCGCAGCCGTCAGCAGCGCGCACAGCCCGATGAAGATGTTCAGCGCCCGCAACATTTCATTCCCCTCTCTTGACGCCGTAATGCAAAATGAAATAACATGGGGCTGTGCCACGCACCGCCCCCCCAATAAGTGTAGGGCAGAATGCCGGGCTGCGGGGCAAACGCCGGGTGAACGTGTATGAAGAGTACGTCACGCGCCGTGCGCGGCGGGTTGTATAAAGGAAGCGCGTTTCCCCTGTAATTTTTGCAACGACCGAATGTCGCTATAATCACAGGGTATAGGCGAACGCCAGTGCAGCGGAATGATGCGGCGTCGCTTTCGCGTGAGTGGTCATTTGTCTATCTTGCACAGGGATTGAGTCCATGTCGAAGAAGATTTTGTTCGTCCTTTCGGAATACGGCTACTGGGGTGAGGAGCTGGTCGGTCCGCTGGAAGCGTGCGACAAGGCGGGGTACGAAGTCCACTTCATGACCCCTACGGGCAAGCGCGCGCGCGCGCTGCCGCCGAGTATGCAGGAAGGCTTTTTCGACCCGCCGCTGAAGAAAGTGGTGACGAACGCCTATTACGCCGCTGCGACCCGCGCTATCGACGAGGGCACGCGCCTGGACGACCCGATCAACCTGGAAGCGTGGTTCCCGGAGCGCCCGTATTTCAACGACCGCGAATTCGGGCATCAGCTTGAGGCGTATCACACCCGCCGGGGCGAATGCTGGAAGGAACTGGAGCAGTACGACGCGCTGGTCATGGTCGGCGGGTCGGGTCCGATGGTGGACATGTGCAACAACATCCGCCTTCACGATGTCATCCTCGGCTTCCTGGCGCAGAACAAGCTGATCGTGGCGGAATGCTACGCAGTGACGGCGCTGGCGTTCGCCCGTGACTGGACAGAGCGTAAGAGCATCATCGCCGGCAAGCACGTCACCGGGCACGCCATCGAATACGACTGGCACGACGGCACGGGCGTGCTGGGCATCGACCACAACTTCAAGTGGGCGTTCTACCCGCTGGAGTTCATTCTGCGTGATGCGGTGCAGCCCGGTGGTCAGTATCATGGCGGCGTGGGGCACACCTACTCGACCATCCTCGACTATCCGTTCCTGACCGGGCGCTCCACCCAGGACTCGGCGCTGGTGGGCGAGCTGATCATCAAGGTGCTGGAAGAGGGTCTCACCCGTTACGGCTGGTAAGAACAGAGCGACAGCGCGGGCGGCGGTTTCTGAAGTTGGAAGCCGCCGCCCGGTGAATTCTGCATACGACGAAAAAGCGTTTTTTCAGCACCAATCGCGCACGCAGCGACAACCGATCACCACAATCTCAAGGGAGGGACGCACATGCCCGGCAAACCAGGGCGTTACGCGATGATCGAGCAGTTTCTCGCGGATGGTATCACCTACATGTTTGGCAACCCCGGCACGGTGGAACAGGGGTTCCTCGACTCGCTGGAGCGCTACCCCGATTTCAAATACATCATGGGCTTGCAGGAGACGATCGCGGTCGCAATGGGTGATGGCTATGCCCGCGCCACGCGCAAGCCGACGGTCGTGCAGCTTCACAGCGGCGTCGGGCTGGGCAACGGCATCGGCATGATGTATCAGGCGATGCGCGGGCACGCCCCGCTGGTGGTCATCGCGGGCGAGTCCGGCATCAAATATGACGCGATGGACGCGCAGATGGCGGCAGACCTGGTGGCGATGGCGCGCCCGGTGACGAAATGGGCGACGCGCGTGGTCGATCCGCATTCGCTGCTCCGTGTGCTGCGCCGGGCGATCAAGATGTCGATCACCCCGCCGTCGGGACCGGTGTTCGTGTGCGTGCCCGCTGACATCCTTGATGCGCTGACCGATGAGGAGGTCATCCCCACCTCGCTGCTTGACACAGCGACCGCACCCAGCCACGAGACGCTGACGCGCGCGGCGGACATGCTGCGCGGGGCACAGCACCCGATCATCCTGATGGGCGACGGCGTGACCTTCAGCGGCGCGCAGGATGAGCTGACGCATGTGGCGGAGCTGCTGGGCGCAGGGGTGTACGGTGTGGATGCATCGGAAGTGAACATGAGCTTCCTGCACCCGCTCTACAGGGGCACGACGGGGCACATGTTCGGGCGTGTCAGCGCGGGAATCGCGCGCAGGGCGGATGCGGTGCTGATCGTCGGCACATATGTCTTCCCGGATGTGTTCCCGACGCTGGAAGCGACGTTTGCGCCCGGCGCGCGCGTGGTGCATATCGACCTGAACGCCTACGAGATCGCCAAAAATTACCCGGTCGATCTGGGCGTCGTCGCCGACCCGAAGATGTCGCTGGCTGGGCTGGCGGACATTCTGAGCAGCACGATGACCGAACATGAGCGCACGGCGGCGATGGCGCGGCTGGAGCAGGCGCGCGTCGAGCAGCATCAGGCGCATGAGGCGGCGCTGGAGCGCGATCGGGCGCACCGCGATGATGTGCCGCTGCGCGCATCGCGCTTCATGGAAGAGCTGGCGAAGCATGTGCCGCACGATGTGATGGTCTTCGACGAGGCGCTGACCGTCTCGCCGGATGTGACGCGCTATCTGCCGCCGACCCTGCCTGGGCATTTCTTCCAGACGCGCGGCGGATCGCTGGGCGTGGGCATCCCAGGCGCGCTGGGGGTCAAGCTGGCACATCCTGAGAAGACGGTGATCGGCTTCACGGGCGATGGCGGCAGCATGTACACGATCCAGGCGCTGTGGACGGCGGCGCACTACAACATCGGCGCCAAGTTCATCATCTGCAATAACCAGAGCTACATGCTGCTGAAGCTGAACATCCTGCAATACTGGCAGGAACAGGTGGGCGACCCGGTTCACGAGTTCCCGCGCAGCTTCGACCTGGGCGACCCGGTGGTCAACTTCGCCCGCCTTGCCGAGTCGATGGGTGTGCCGGCGCTGTGCGTCGATCGCCCGGAGCAGGTTGAGGATGCGGTCAGACAGATGCTGGCGACCGACGGTCCGTTCCTGATCGACATGGTGATCAGCAATCAGCTTCCGTAAGGCAGACTCACCCGCAATCGTTATTTTTCTGGCGTGGGCTGCCCACGCCAGACTGACACTCACGAAAGAAAGGACGACGATGACTCAGCTTGCACCGCTGACCAAAGACGAGATCACCGCGATGGTGTACGACTGGTATGAGGGGTTGGACGTACACCGCCCGATGGTCGATCTGATCAAGTACATTCACAGCACCGATCTGGAGATGCGTTTCCCTGAGGCGACGCTGCGGACTCAGGCGGAATTCGAGGGCTGGTTTCAGGGCGTGATCCGCATCTTCTTCGATGAGGTGCATGTCATGCAGTCGCTCGACATTCAGTTGAACGACGACAACTCTGAAGCGGATGTCAAGCTGGTGGTCCGCTGGGAAGCGAGCCGCTGGAAGCCCCCGGCTGCGAAGAGCGAACGGCTGCTGTTCGACGCCTATCAGACGTGGAAGATTCGCCGCTGCCCGAAGTCGCTGGCTCCGGCGATCACGCTCTACATCGTGGATGAACTGCGGATGCTGCCGGGCGGTGTGCCGCTCTAAAGCGCAGGCGCAGTTTTGTTCGTGCGGTTCATGGCAGACCTGTATTGATGCAAGTGCAATTTTTTCTCAAGGAGAACCAGAATCATGGCGAATACCGACCTCGTGCTGAAGATGTATGACCTCTTCTCGAAGGGGGATATGGCGGGGATCAAGGCGGAAGTGTTCCACCCGGAGATGTCGTGGACGATGCCGGGGCATCATCCGCTGTCTGGGCGCATGGAAGGTGTGGATGCGGTCATCGCTTTCTTCGGCGCGCTGTTCCAGGCGGGCATCAGCGTGGACAACATCCACTTCGGTGAGCTGGATGACGGCACGGTGGTGGAGAAGCACACCGGGCATGGCAAGATCGGCGATGAGGAATTCGTCTTCCCGACCTGCACGACCTACGGCATCAAGGACGGCAAGATTTACGAAGTGCGCGTGCATACGGGCGATCAGCACACTGTCGATCGCTATATGTGGACGATGTTCAAGCTGAAGGGCATTCCGGCGCGCCTGGCGGAATAAGCGCTGGGCTGAATGTCATCACAGTGCGACTCCCCGGCAGCGCTGTCGGGGAGTCGGCTGTCAGAAGGCGGGTTGTCGGAAACATGAGCGGTGATTTTGTGGGATGGTTTGAGGAAAAGGTGAATTGCAATGGTGCAGCATGTGACCGTTGAACTCGTGGGCAAGGCGTATGACGCGCTGGCGTCCGGGGATCGCGCGGAGATCGAGAAGTACTGGGCGACGGATATGAAATGGTTGGTTCCTGGGCACAACCCGCTTTCCGGCTGGCACTATGGGCTGGATGGGTTCCTGGGGTTCATGGGGCAGGTGGGGGCGCTCTCCAACCGCAGCTTCAACATGACGGCGGTCACGGTGCTGGTCAACGAAGAGTGGTCGGCGGATGTGACGCACAATGTTGGCTATCGTGCGGGCAACGAAGGCACGGGCACTGTGCCGTACACCAAGCTGGACATTGACGTGATCCATCTGCTGCGCTGGCGGCATGGCAAGGTCATCGAAGGGCGCGGCGCGATCTTCGGCGATGGTACGACGGAATATGACCTGTTCTGGTCGCCTGTCGCCTCGCACACTGGTCAGCGCCTGAACACGACCGAGACTCCGCCCTCGAACAAGGATGTCATCCGCCGTGTGGTCGAGGACGTGTGGAATGCCAACGCGCAGGACCGCGTGACGGAATTTTATGGGAAGAATTTCATCTTCTTTCAGGAGGGCGGCGGCGCGCAGCTCGGTCCTGACAGCATCAAACAGTGGCTGACGACCACCCACACCGCATTCCCGGACATCAAATATCACGCTGAAGCAGTCTATGCTGAAGGCGAGAAGGTGGCGCTGCGCTACCGTGTGACGGGCACGCACACCGGTGATTTTCGCGGTCTGCCGCCGACGGGCAAGTCGATCAACCTGACCGGGCACATGATGTTCCGCGTGCTGAATCAGCAGATCGTGCAGGCGCACGGCTACTGGGACATGCTCGGTCTGCTTCAGCAGTTGGGCATCCTGCCGCCGTTTGGTGGTCCGCCCGCGCCGGCGCAGAAGTAGGCAGCACGGTTTTCGGGCGGGAATCACCCCGCCCCGCGTCGATTGGTGACGGTGATACAGGGAAAGCGAACAAGATGGCGACCACGCCTGAGCATAATAAGAATACCGTGATCCGCTTCTTCCTGGCGGCGAACAACGACCAGCTTCACGAGCTGGACAAGTTCATGGCGGAAGATTTCACGACTTACGGACCGCAGTCGCTTCTGCCGAAGGCGGTTGGACGGGAAGCGCACAAACAGGGCATCGGCGGCTTCAAGGCGGCGTTCCCGGATGCCAAAATCGAGATCATCCACCTGTTTGCCGAGGGCGACAAGGTGATGTCGCACCAGCGGGTGACGGCGACGCATGTGAGCGAATTCATGGGCAAAGCGCCGACCTTCCGCCAGCTCGTGTGGACGGCGACGCAGCTCGCCCGCTTCGATGAAAATGGCATCATGGTTGAGCGCTGGGTGATCGAGGATTTCCTCGGCATGTTCCAGCAGTTGGACATTCTGCCGAAGCAGTTCGGCTAAAAAACCAGGCAGCAGTCATTCAGCCAAACGAGGGATGGAATCATGTCGATCGAACTGAACAAGCAGAACGTACAGCGCTTTTACGATGAGGTGATTGGCAAGGGCGATGTCTCGGTCATCGATGACCTGATGTGCGCGGAATTCGTGCATCACGGCGACTCGCTCTTTCCGTATATCGGCGGCAGCGAGGCGATCAAGCAGGGTGTGGCGGGCGTCAAGAATGCCTACCCCGATGGGCACACCGTGATCGAGGACATGGTGGCGGAAGGCGATATTGTCGTGGTGCGCCTGACGTGGCACGGCACGCATCTCGGTCCGTTCATGGGCAGCCAGCCGACGGGCAAGGTGCATCACTGGGCGGGTATCTCGACCTATCGCTTCAACCGTGAAGGCAAGATCATCGAGCGCTGGGCGAATCAGGATGTCATGCCCCAGTTGATGGCGCTGGGCATGATCCCGGAGATGAAACTGGGCGGCGAATAGCTCCGCCGTTTCTGTGGCTGTGCCGCAGCGCAAACCGCGCTGTGGTGCAGCCCGCATCCTGAACCAGACGAGACCGCATCCGGGAGCAGTCGATGACCACACAGCAGGAAACGAACAAGGCGCGCGTGCGCGATTACATCGGCAATGTCGTCAACAAACATGTCCGCGATCGCTTCCCGGAGTACATTTCCGAAGCGTCGATCGACCACAGCGCGCCCGCCGGCTTTCCCGGCGGACCGGAAGGGACGCGCCTGTTCTTCAGCATGTTCTACGAAGCTTCTTCGGACATGTCGAACGACATCTGCGAAATGCTGGCGGAGGATGATGCGGTTGCTTTCGTGTCGGTGGTCTCTGGTACGCATACGGGTGTGCTGATGGGGCAGCCCCCCACCCACAAAAAATTTCGTATTCTGCTGATCGAAACCGTGCGCCTGCACGACGGAAAATATATTGAACACTGGGGTGGGATGGACATCGCCGCGATGATGGGGCAGCTTGCCGCGCCCCCGGAGGTCGATGTCGTCGCCGGGATGCCGCCGCTGCATCCGGCTGCGCCGATCGATAATACGGCTGGATCGCGCCAGCATGTCGAGGCGAACAAGGCGCTCATCCGCAGCCTCGTCGAGACGGTCTTCACCCGGCGCGATCTGGATGCGCTGGGAAATTACTTTGCCGACCCGCTGCGCGGCATCAACCAGATGGCAGTACCTGAGTCTCTGGAGCAGGTGAAGGGATACTTCCGCGCCTACCTGGATGCTTTCCCCGATCTGGAAGCGTCGATTGATGGGCTGATGGGCGAAAATGACCTGATCGCGCTGCGCCTCGACCTGAAGGGGACGCATCAGGGGACGTTCATGGGCGCGCCGGCGACCGGAAAATCGTTCGCCGTCTCGTCGATGCACGTCTTCCGCATCACCGACGGCAGGATCACTGAGCGCTGGGAATGGGTGGACCTGACGGCGCTCTTCCGGCAGTTGGGGGTACAGCCGGGCGCGCCCGCTCAGGATGACGCCAAAGCGCGCGCCGAACAGTATGCCGCGCTGGTCGAGACGTATATCGCCGGGGTGAACGAGCATGACCCGTCAAAACTGCGTGCGGCGTTCGCGGCGGACTTCACCGACCACATGAACACGCCTGTGGCGGGCGATCTGCCCCCAGGCGGCGCAGAGGCGGTGGTGGCGGCACATGAGCAGCTCCACGCCTCTTTCCCGGATATCAAGTTCTATGTCGATGAACTGACCATCGATGGCGACAAAGTGGCGATCCGCGTCCACGCGGAAGGCACGCATACCGGGCAGTTCTACATGTTCCCGCCGACCAATAAGCAGATCACCTGGACGGCGCACCGTATCCTGCGGGTAGCAAACGGTCAGTTTGTCGAGTCGTGGAATGAGTTCGATCAGGTCAGCATCCTTCAGCAGATGGGCATCATCCCGCCGCTGACTCCCGCTCCTGATCCTGCGGCGAACAAGGCAGCCGTCCTGCGTTTCTACGAAGAGGTCAGCCGCCTGAATTTCAACATCGTTGATGAGGTGATGAGCTACAACGTGGTGGCGCATGGCGACTCGCTGGCGGAGACGATCAACGGGCGTGATTCGGTCAAAGCGGCATTGCAGGCACTGCGCGCCGCATTCCCTGACCTGGTGGTCAAAGTGACCGATGTCATCGCGGCTGAAGACCGGGTGATCACGCGGCTGCGCTGGACGGGCACGCACATGCAGGCGTTCGCTGGGATGCCACCGACCAATAAGCAGATGAGCTGGACTGGCATCGCCACGCATCGTTTCGTGAGCGGGCAGATCGCTGAGCGTTGGCTGAATACCGATGGCTTCGCGCTGCTGCGCCAGTTGGGGATCATCCCCTTCTGATCGGGAATGGGTGTGATGCGCCTCAGGTTGGTTCGCTGCCTGGGGCGTTGGATGCATAATGAGTGAAACAGGCACAGAGGATTTAAAGTGATGTCGGTTGAAACGAACAAAGAAGCGGTTAAAGCCTTTCACCAGGCAGTTTTCGTCGAGCGCAATCTGGATGCGCTGTCGCAGTTCATGCGCGAACCGCTGAATGGGGTGAACGCAACAGGCAGGACGGAAACGCTGGCACAGGTGCGCCAGTATTTTCAGAGTTATTTTGATGCTTTCCCCGATCTTCAGGCGGCGATCGATGATATTTCGGCGGAGAATGATCTGGTCAATGTGCGACTGATCCTGACCGGGACACACGGCGGGACGTATATGGGCGCTGCGCCTTCGGGCAAGGGGTTCAGCGTCTCGTCCATGCACATCTTCCGTTTCGACGCCGAAGGGAAGATCATCGAACGCTGGGAGTGGGTCGATCGGCTTGGGCTGCGCGCCCAGCTTGGTATTCAGTAATCGTCTGAGCGCGTAAACGAGGAAAGAGAAGGCATCATGACACAGCAGGAACAGAACAAGGCGCGTATCCGCGATTACATCGAGAACATCATCAACAACCACATCACGAACCGGTTTGGCGAATATGTACCGCAGGACGGGGTGGATCACAGCGCCCCTCCGGGAATGCCGCCAGGACCCGCCGGGACGGAAATGTTCTTCACGATGTTCTTTCAGGGGTCATCGGATGTGCGGAACACCATTCACGAGATGATCGCTGATGGTGACAAGGTGACGATCATCTCCACCATTTCCGGCACGCATGACGGCACGCTGATGGGTCTGCCCGCGACGGGCAAAAAATTCTCCGTGCTGCTGCTGGAGACTGTACGCATGGTCGATGGCATGTATGCCGAACGCTGGGGTGGGCTGGATACGGTTGAGCTGATGATGCAGCTTGGGATGATCCAGAGTGCAGATGACAAGGCGAACGCCGAAAAGATCGCCGAGGTGGTCAATCTGTACATCGCCGGGGTGAACGAGCATGACATCTCCAAACTGCGCGCGGCGTTTGCGGTTGATTTCTTCGACCACATCAACACGCCTGTGCAGGGGCTGCCTCAGGGCGTGGAAGGGGTCATCGCGGCGCATGAGATGCTGCACGAGAGCTTCCCGGACATCACCTTCACGATCGATGAGATGATGATCGAGGGGGACAAGGTGGCGATCCGCGTCCATGCCAACGGTACGCATATGGGCGCATTTTACGGCTTCCCCCCCAGCGGCAAGCCGATTTCGTGGACGGCACACCGCATCATGCGCGTCGCCAACGGGCAGATCGTCGAGTCGTGGAACGAGTTCGATCAGGTGGGCATTTTGCAGCAGATGGGCATCATCCCGTCGTTTGCGCCGCCGCCCAACCCGGAGGCGAACAAGGCGATCATCCGTCGGCTGTATGAAGAAGAGAACAAAGGCAACGTCGATATTGTGGATGAACTGATGTCGCCAGATTTTGTCATTCATGGCGATGCGCTCAATCCGCACCAGAAGGGTCTGGAGCCGCTCAAGGCTTCGGTCATCGCCACGCGCGAGGCATTCCCCGATCTGGTGGTGACGGTTGAGGATATGGTGGCATACGGCGATAAAGTGGTGGTGCGTCTGCGCTGGACGGGCACGCACAGCAAGGGCTTCATGGGGCTGCCCGCGACGGGCAAGCGGATGTCGTGGACGGCGATCGCCACCAATCGTTTCGAGAATGGCAGGATCGTGGAACGGTGGTTCAATTCCGATGCTTTCAGCCTGCTTCAGCAGTTCGGCATGATTCCTTCCTGAGCGGGCTTGGCGCGGTTTTTAATACGGATCGGGTGTGCGCCACCCCTGAACGGCGCGCGAAGACAGGAAACAGGATATGACCAATACCGCTTCAGAACTGAAGGCGCTCGCCGCGCAGTTTCAGCAGGCTGTGAACCAGCATGATTTGGATGCGGCATTCAGCCTGATCGACGATGCGCTGATCGACCATGCCCAGCCGTTCGGCACGGTGACGGGGGTGAAAGGGATGCGCGCGCAGTATGAGTCGTGGGTGCGGGCATTTCCCGATCTGAAGATGACCCTGGAGGCGGTCAGCGCTGAAGGGGACTGGGTGGTACTGCACGCCATCCTTGAAGGGACGCATACGGGCGATACCTATCTGACGGTGCAGTCTGGCGGCAGGTCGTTCAAGACGTATGCGCTGGAGGCGTTCCGCGTCTCAGGTGGCAAAGTGGTCGAACGGCATCAGTGGATCGACATCATGGCGATCGTCCGCCAGACGGCGGGCAGCGGACCGGAACCGATCATGGGGACGCGCGCTGGTGAGAAGCCGAGTACGACCTCGCCAGACCAGAAGCGGGCGCGCATCCGCCAGTATTTTGACGAGATGGTCATCCCGCGCAACATCGACGCCATGCCGAAGTTCCTGGGCGAAAACGTGCTGGATCACAGCGCCGCACCTGGGATGCCCGCCGGGGTGGAGGGCGCGCGCATGTTCCTGAACATGAACTACGCCTCCTTCCCCTGGACGAATTACGACATCGAGCATGTCATTGTCGATGGCGATCTGGTCACGGTCATCTTCCAGATCGAGGGGGAACATACAGGCGCGCCGTTCTTCGGCACGCCCGCTTCGGGCAAGCGTTTCAAGGTGCAGTGCATCGAAATTCAGCGCATCCCCGGCGAACATTTCCTCGAACACTGGGGCGGCATGGACTTTTACCAGCTGAGTTCGCAGCTCGGTCTGGGGCTGTTCGGCGATCGTGCTGACCAGCAGCAGGCGCAGCGCGAGGCGGAGATGCACCGCCTGATCACCGACTATATCGAGGGAATGAACGAGGGAGACATCGACCGCGTGATGAGCGTGTTCGCGCCATCGTTCATCGATCATCAGGTCGCGCCAGGCGGCGCGGCATTCGGCAATGACTGGGCGGCGGTGCGTCAGGCGCATGTCATGCTGCACGAGTCCTTCCCGAACGTGCGTTTTGCCGTACGCGATACCGTCATTGAAGGTGATACGGCATTCCTGATGGTACGGGGTGAAGGGACGCACACCGGACCGTTCTTCGGCATCCCGCCGACGGGCAAACACATCAAATGGACGGGGACGCGCGTGCTGCGTTATGCCGATGGGCAGTTTACCGAGGGGACGAGCGAACTCGATCAGGTGGGCATCCTCCAGCAGATGGGGATTATCCCTTCATCGCCCGCGTCGTATGACATCGCTGGGAACAAGCGCGTGGTGCGCGGGCTGATCGCTGCCATCAACGAGGGTGACCCGGACGCCTACGCCAAATTTATGGCTCCTGATGTCGTGACATGGATCGATAGCGCTGAACACAGCGTGCGCGGCATCACGATGCTGGAGGCCGAACTGGGTGCGCTGCGCCGCGCCTTCCATGATCTGCATCTGGAGATCGAGACGCTGGCGGCGCAGGAAGACAAGGTGTCGGTGCGCGTGCGCTACAGCGGTACACATGCGGGGATGTACATGGGGGTGAAGGGCACAGGACAGCAGTATGTGTGGAGTGGCGCGCTGTCCTACCGCATCGCTGACGGTAAGATCGTGGAAGGCTGGATGAACACCGATCGTTTTACCCTGCTGATGCAGGTCGGGATCATCCCGCGTTTTGGCGGCTAAGCGTGCTGGAAAGGACGAGAACCGATGATACTCCTCACGGGTGCGACGGGAAATATCGGGCGTGAGCTGGTGACACAGCTCGCGCAGACGGGGACGCCATTCAGCGTGCTGGCGCGCAACAAAACGAAGACGCAGATGCTGATGGGGCAGGTTCCGGGAATTCAGATCATCGAGGGCGATGTCTCGCAGACCAGCACACTGGCGCGGGCGTTTGACGGGGTGGAGCGGCTGTTCCTGCTCACGCCCAGTGATTTTCGCCAGGTCGAGCATCAGCGCAATGTCATCCGGGCAGCGAAGGCGGCGGGCGTGAAGCACGTCGTCAAGCTGTCGGTGGTCGGCGCGGCGCACGATGCCCCGGCACAGCTCATGCGCTGGCACGCGCAGAATGAGCGTGAACTGGAACAGTCGGGCATGTCGTGGACGCACATCCGCCCGCACGTCTATTATCAGTACTGGCTGCAGCTCATCTACCCGATCAGCATGGTCGGCGGGTTTTACGCTTCGCTGGCTGCGGATGTGGCATTGCCCGCCATCGACATCCGCGACATCGCCAGTGTCATCGTGGCGTGCCTGACGGAGCCGGGGCATGAAGGCAAAATCTATCGCCTGACGGGACCGGAAGCGCTGACCAATGTCGAGGTCGCTCAGAAGATCGGCAAAATTCTGGGCAAGCGGGTGAGCTACAGCTATATGCCGCCCGAACAGACCAAAGCCGGGATGATGCAGATGGGGATGCAGCCCTGGTTTGTCGATTTTGTCGTTGGGATGGACGAGGCGTACAGCACCGGAAATTATGGTGAGGTGACCTTCGACTTCTATAAATTGACAGGGCGCAGACCGATCAGCGCCGATCAGTTTTTCAGCGACTTCGCTGAATTCATTCGTAATCCGCCACGTTTCGACATGAGTATGTTCGCCTCAGGAGCGCCACAAGTGAACCCGGAAGAACTCAAGGCAAAAGTTATCCGTCTGTACGATGAGCTGAACCGCAACAACTTTGATGTGATCCGCGAGATCATGGACCCGCATTTCGTCGCGCATGGCGAGACGATGGGGCTTGACCCGAACGACACGGATCACCTGGCGGCGGTCGTGCGCGGCATCCAGTGGGCGAAGTGGGTTTTCCCTGACCTGTATGTCAGCGTGGACGATGTGGTCGCTGAGGGTGACAAGGTCGCTGCCCGTCTGACGTGGCGCGGCACGATGTCGCAGGAAGTGTACGGTGTGCCGCCGAACCATCAGGTGGTGGAATGGACGGGCATGGCGATCAATCGCTTCGAGAACGGCAGGATCGTCGAGCGCTGGTTCAACAGCGATGAGATGGGCATGATGCGCGGCATGGGGCTGATGCCCTCCGGCGGCGCGGCTGCCCCGGCGAGCGGCGATCAGCAGGCTGCGGCTGCCCCGCAGACCACGATGGCAGTCGAGTCGCCAGTGGGCGCACAGGTGAGCGACCCGCAGCTTGAGGCGAACAAGGCGATTGTGCGCCGCTTCTACGAATATGTCTTCAATGAGGTGCATACTGAAGCCCTCAAGGAAGTCATGGACGAGGATTTTGTCGATCACGGTGAGGCATTGTTCGGCAGCCCGCACGGTCGGGCGATGCTGGAGGGTGGCATTGCCGGGTTCCGGGGCATGTTCCCCAATGCGGGCGTGACCCTTCAGGACATCATCGCGGAAGGCGACATGGTGGGCGTGCGCGGGGTGATGCACCTCAAGCATGATGCGCCCTGGCTGGGGCGCGAGGCGACAGGCAAGATGCTGACGTGGAACGGGCTGTCGATGTTCCGCATCCGCGACGGCAAGATCACCGATCGCTTCTTCAATTCGGACAGCCTGTATATCCTTGAGCAGTTGGGCTATTGGCCCGTCAAGTAAGCGTGGGTGTCATCAGCGTGGGGGAGACGGGTTCTCTTCCGCGCTGTGCCAAAAACAATTCGCAGCGATCTCACAAAAAGGGAGCAGAACCCTGTGAAAACACCACACGAGATCATTCAGAAGTACTATGAGTACGCGACTGCCGGAGAATGGGGGCACTGGTGTGACCTGTTCCATGACGATTACGTCATGGATGAACAGCTCGCCGGGCGCATCACCGGGATGGACAACCTGCGCGCCATCATGAGCGGTTTTCCGCAGGCGTACAAGGTGTTCAGGAACAGCCCGAAGTACATCATGGTGGATGGCGATCGGGGCGCGGTCGTCTCGCACATTTCGGCACGGGCGATGAAATACCCGGATGAGCCGATTGAAGCTGAGGCGATGAATTTCTTTATTTTCAAGGACGGCAAGATCATCTACATGGCGAACTTTCACGACTCCAAACCGTTCGCTCCCTTTCTTCGACAGCTCTCCGAGGGGTAGTTCAACCATGTCCGAACGCAGTCACTTCGATTTCATCGTCATCGGCGCGGGCGCGGGCGGGGCAGTGGTCGCCAATCGCCTCACCGAAAACGGACACACCACCGTGCTTCAGCTTGAGGCAGGCACGGGGCAGATTCCCGATGCGGTTCGCATCACGCAGGCTTGGCCCACGTTGTGGCAGGGACCCATCGACTGGGCGTACAGAAGCACACCGCAGAAGGCACTGGGCGGGCGCGTGATCAACGAGCCGCGCGGCAAGGTAGTGGGCGGGTCATCCAACTTCTACATCATGATGCACATTCGCGGGCATCAGAGCGACTTCGACAACTGGGCGTACAACGGCGCGCCGGGCTGGGCGTATGACGACGTGCTGCCCTACTTCCAGAAATCGGAAGATCAGGAAGACTACACCAGCCCGATGGCGGGGCATGGCGGCATGATCAGCGTGATCAATGCCAAAAATCACAAGCCGAATCCGCTTTCCGAGGTGTTCATCGACTCGTGCATCGAGCTGGGGCACGCCCATACCGATGACTTCAACGGTCCGAACATGATCGGCGCGGGGTGGCATCACCTGAATATCAAGGATGGCAAGCGGCATGGGGCGAACGAGGCGTATATCGAACCGTTCCAGCCCAACCGCCCCAACTGGACGCTGCGGACGAACGCTCATGTGACCCGTTTGCTGTTCGACGGCAGTGAGTGCGTTGGTGTGGAATATGTGCAGGATGGGCAGCTGCACGTTGCGCATGTCAAACAGGAAGTCATCCTGGCGGCGGGTGCGATCGAGTCGCCGCACATCCTGATGAACTCCGGCATCGGACCGGCACGCCATCTGCGCGCGTGGGATAAGCCGGTGGTGGTCGATCTGCCTGGCGTGGGCGAAAACTTCCACAACCACGTGCTGACGGGGGTCATCTACGAGACGCGCGAACCGGTTGCGCCGCCCAACCTGCAAATGTCGGAGAGCGCGCTGTTCGCCAAATCGCACCCAGGCTGGGTGGGACCGGACATTCAGATGGCGTTCATCAGCGCGCCGTTTGACATCATCATCGGGCAGCAGAACCCGAACGCGGTGAGCATTCTGCCAGGTGTCGTGCGTCCGATGTCGCGCGGGAAGATTCGCCTGCAAAGCGTCGATCCGCTGCGCGCACCGTCGGTCGATGCCAACTATCTGGGCGTCAAATCGGACGAAGACCGCATGGTGTGGGCGTTCAATCTGGCGCGTGAAATCTTCAACAGCAGGACGTTCATGCACCATCTGACGGGTGTGGAACTGCTGCCCGGTCCGCACGTGAAGACGGACAGCGAAATCCGTGAGTTCATCCGCAGCCGTGCTGACTCGTATCACCACCAGTCCGGGTCGTGCAAGATGGGGCTGGATGCGATGGCGGTGGTCGATCCGGAGTGTCGTGTGTATGGCACGGACAACGTGCGCGTGGCGGATGCCAGCATCTTCCCATTTGTGCCTTCGGGCAACTGCCATGCTGCCATCCTGATGATCGGGGAGAAAGTCTCCGACATGATTAAGAAGCAGCATTCGCTGTAATGGTTTGAGCGCAGCGTGCCGGGTGGCTGACCTGGCACGCTGTGTGTTTGTCGATGGTGTGCGCGGATTGAGGAAAGGATGCTCATGTCGCTGCAAGGGAAGAAAGTCGCCATCCTGATCGAGAGCGACTACTACGAAAAAGAAATTTTCTATTACGAACACCGCTTCCCGGAAGAAGGGATCGAGCTGCATTTCATCAGTCGCCTGTGGGGGCAGCCTTACCTGACCTTCAAGGGGCATGAGTATCAGGCTCCGTTCGAGTGCCATCGGTCGCTGGAGGGGATTTCGGATGAGGAACTGCGCTCATACAGCGCGATCATCGTCCCATCGGCGATTGTCAGCGATCGGCTGCGCTATACCGAAGATATCAACAAGCTGTCGCCGGCAGTGCAGTTGATCGAGCGGGCGTTTGCCGAACCAGACATCATCAAGGGGATCATCTGTCATGGGATGTGGCTGATTTCGCCTGTTCCGCATCTGGTGCGCGGGCGCAATGTGGTGGGGCACATTAACCTGCTGGGCGACATCCGCAATATGGGCGCGAACTACGTCGATCAGGATGTGGTGGTAGACGGCGACCTTGTGACGGGGCGAACGGGTGGGCACTGTCACCTGTTTGCGCGTAAAATTATCGATATGCTGCATGAGAAAGAGAACGCGAAGGGAGCAGGCTGATGGTCTTCAATCATATCGGGCTGAACTGCAAAGACCCGATCGCCATTGAACGGTTCTACACCCAGTATTTCGGCTTCCAGCGTGCCCGCGTCATCCCGCTGGGCGAAGACAATCAGCTCGTCTTCCTGCGCGGGGCAGGGGATTTCTATCTGGAGCTGTTCAAGACGGGGGATGAGCGCCCGATCCCTTCGCCGGAGAAAGACGGATACGGCTTCGTCGGTCCGCGTCACATCGCGTTCAAGGTCGAAGATGTCGATGCGGTGGTGGCGGCGCTGGGTGATGCGGCGCAGATCACGCTGGGACCGCTCGATTTCAGCGCGTTCATTCCGGGCTGGAAGACGGTCTGGATTGCTGACCCGGAAGGGAATATCGTCGAGATCAGCCAGGGGTATACTGATCAGGAAAACCCACCGCCGCTGACCTGAGCGGGGGCGTTTGTATCCGGCATGGTTGAAGGGAAAAGGGACAACGTGAACGACATCAACTTTACATTTTCCGATCTGATCGCGGGGTATGTATCGCACTTCAACCGCAATGAGCGGACGGTGCAGCTTACGACCTCGGACGGTCGCCAGTTCAAGGGGGTCATCACGCCGACGGCGTATGCCCGCATCACCCAGAACCTGGGCGAAGGGTACATGGATGCGACCGGGCGGCTTGCCGAACTGCTCTCGCCGGGGCAGCTGGTGTACTGCTATGGCATCTTCTATCCTGAAGCCGAAGTGCGCTTCGAGATCAAATGGCTGGTCTTCCCTGGCGCGGGCGCAGGCGTGTATCGCCATGAAGAAGCCGACTGGTGGGTGAAGCAGGTGGACAGCATCGCCAATTCCTACCTGCACTGGCAGTTCAACTGGCCCAATGAGCCGATCAACTACCGTAATTACCGGACGTTCCTGCACCTGGGTGGCACGAAGCGCGGTGACTTCCTTCAGGAGACGGACACCATCTCGCGTCTGGTGTACGGCTTTGCCTCGGCATTCCTGATGACGGGCAAGGATCAGTACCTGGAAGCTGCCGAACTGGGCACGGAATATCTGCGCGAACACATGCGCTTTTACGATATGGATGAAGACCTGATCTACTGGTATCACGGGATTCAGGTCAGTGGGGATCAGGAACAGAAGCTGCTCACTTCGGAGTTTGGTGACGACTATGACTCCATCCCAGCGTATGAGCAGATTTACGCGCTGGCGGGTCCGGTGCAGACGTACCGCATTACGGGCGATCAGCGCATCTACCGCGATGCGGAAAAGACGGTGGAGCTGTTCGAGCGCTACTATATCGACCGTGAGCGCGGCGGCTACTTCTCGCACCTCGACCCGATCGGGCTTGACCCGCGCGCGGACATGCTGGGACCGAACCGTGCGCGCAAAAACTGGAACTCGGTCGGCGATCATGCACCCGCGTACCTGATCAATCTGTATCTGGCGACGGGCGAGCAGCGCTATGCCGATATGCTTGAGTACTGCTTCGACATGATCACGCGCTACTTCCCGGATTACGAACACAGCCCGTTCGTGCAGGAAAAGTTCCACGAAGACTGGTCGCATGACAAGACGTGGGGCTGGCAGCAGAATCGCGGCGTGGTGGGGCACAACCTCAAGATCGCGTGGAATCTGACGCGCATGGTGTCGCTGAAGCACAAGCCGGAATATGTCGATTTCAGCAAGCGCATCGCAGAAGTGATGCCCCCGGTGGGCAGCGACCGGCAGCGCGGCGGCTGGTATGACGTGATGGAGCGCGAACTTGCCCCCGGTGAGACGCACCACCGCTTCGTCTGGCATGATCGCAAGGCTTGGTGGCAGCAGGAACAGGCGATCCTGGCGTACCTGATCATGTACGGCGTGTATCGTGATGAGGAATACAAGCGTCACGGGCGTGAGGCAGCGGCGTACTACAACGCCTTCTTCCCGGATCACGATGATGGCGGTGTCTATTTCAACACGCTGGCGAACGGTCTGCCGTACCTGCTGGGCAATGAGCGTCTGAAGGGCAGCCACTCGATGAGCGGCTATCACTCGACCGAGCTGTGCTATCTGGGTGCGATCTACCAGAACCTGCTCATCAACCGGGGCGCGATGGACTTCTGGTTCAAGCCGCATGTGGACGGCTTCCCGGATGGCAAGCTGCGCGTTTCGCCGGACATCCTGCCTGCCGGGTCGGTTCGCATTGCGTCGGTGGAGATTGATGGGCAGCCGTACAGCGACTATGACGCTGAGGGGCTGGTCGTGAATTTGCCGAAAACAGAAACGCGCGTCAAGATCAGGGTGCGTATCGAAGCGGTACGCTGAGCCAGTCATTGCGCAGGAATATGCAGAACAGGTGAGGCAAGGGCACATGAACGTCAACGTACAGACACGCGATGGATATACCCTGATCGAAGCCAGCGGCGACGTTGATGGAGCCACTGCCCCGACGCTTCAGGAGGCGGTGCTGGCGGCAGCCGAACCCGGCTGCCGCCTGCTGCTGGACATGACGCAGGTGACGTATATGTCCAGCGCGGGGCTTCGGGTGATGCTGCTGCTGCATCGCCAGGTTTCCAGTGGCAAAGGCAGGGTGATCCTCATCGGCTTGTCAGACGATCTGAAGGACACCATGTCGGCGACAGGCTTTCTGAAATTCTTCATGCTGGCGGATGATGTGGCAGGCGGCGTGGCGGCACTGGATGCGTGATGAGCGCTGCTGAGACGACCAGGAAAGGATAATCGCTGGTATGGCGATCGACCAACGTATTGACGGCTATCCAACGCACGAGTATGAGGGCTATGCCCTGCGCCCCGGCAAGCCTCTGCCGTTCGGAGCCAGCATCGTGCCCGGCGGGATCAATTTCTCGATCTATTCCAGCGCGGCGACATCCTGCACACTCGTCCTGTTCAACAAGCGGGAGAAGGAGCCGTTCATCGAGATTCCGTTCTTCGATGAATTCCGCATCGGCGATGTGTACGCCATGACGGTGTTCGGTCTTAACTGGGAGGAGATCGAATATGGCTATCGCATGGACGGACCCTGGTCGCCAGAGCAGGGGCATCGTTTCGACAAAACGAAAATCCTGATGGACCCGTATGCCCGCGTGATCGGTGGGCGTGAGGTATGGGGCGTCGTCCCGGATTGGGATGATCCGTATCAGCATCGGGCGCGGCTGGTGCTGGACGATTTCGACTGGGAACATGACAAGCCGCTGGAAACGCCGATCGAAGACCTGGTGATCTACGAAATGCACGTGCGAAGCTTCACCGCCCACGAGTCATCGGGCGTGGGGACGCGGGCACGGGGCACATTTGCCGGGATCATCGAGAAAATCCCGTATCTCAAAGCGCTGGGCGTGAACTGTGTCGAACTGATGCCCGTCTACGAGTTCGACGAGTTCGAGAACAGCCGCGTGAACCCGGAAACGGGCGAGATGCTCTACAACTACTGGGGCTACAGCACGGTCGGTTTCTTTGCGCCGAAGGCGGGCTATGCCGCGACCGGCAGGTTCAACATGCAGGTGGATGAGTTCAAGAACCTCGTCAAGCATCTGCACGCTGCCGGGATCGAGGTCATGCTCGACGTGGTGTTCAACCATACGGCGGAAGGCAACGAACGCGGACCGTACATCTCGTTTCGCGGGCTGGACAACCGCATTTACTATATGCTCACGCCGGAAGGCTATTACTTCAATTTCAGCGGCACGGGCAATACGCTCAACTGCAACAATCCGGTCGTGCGGCAGATGGTGCTGGACTGTCTGCGCTACTGGGCGGCGGAGTTTCACATCGATGGTTTCCGCTTTGACCTCGCCTCGATTCTGGGGCGTGCGCCCAACGGGGCACCGCTGAGCAATCCGCCGCTGCTGGAGCAGCTTGCCTACGACCCGATTCTGGCGCACTGCAAGCTGATCGCCGAAGCGTGGGATGCGGGCGGGTTGTATCAGGTTGGTTCGTTCCCGGCGTACAACCGGTGGGCGGAATGGAATGGCAAATACCGCGACGCAGTGCGGAAGTTCGTGAAGGGCGAGATGGGCATGGTGGGCGAGATCGCCCAACGTATTCAGGGGTCGCCCGACCTGTACGCCTCGCGCGGACCGACGGCTTCGATCAATTTCGTCACGGCGCATGACGGGTTCACCATGATGGATTTGGTGAGCTATAACGACAAGCACAACGAAGCCAACGGGGAGCATAACAACGACGGCGCGAACGATAACAACAGTTGGAACTGCGGCTGGGAAGGTCCGACGGATGATCCGGGGATCAATCGGCTGCGCCGCCAGCAGATCAGGAACTTTGCCGCGCTGATGATGGTCAGCCAGGGCATCCCGATGATCCTGATGGGCGACGAGGTCGGGCGCACGCAGTATGGCAATAACAATACCTACTGCCATGACAACCTGCTGAACTGGTTCGACTGGCGGCAGGTGGAGCAGAATGGCGACCTGCTGCGCTTCTTCCAGCGTATCATCGCTTTCCGCAATGCCCATCCGATCCTGAGAAACCGCTTTTTCCTGTCGCACCGCGATTATCTCGGCGTCGGGATGCCGGACATCAGCTTTCACGGGACGCAGCCCTGGCAGCCGAACTGGACGGATGGCAGCGCGCGCACGCTGGCGTTCATGCTGAACGGCGATTATGCGCGCGGGGGCAGCCTGCGTGATGATTACATCTACGTCGCCATGAACATGTACTGGGATGCGGTGGGCTTCACGCCGCCTCCACTCCCGGACGGGATGCGCTGGCGTGTGGCGGTCAACACTGCCATGCCTTCGCCGGAGGATATCTGGGAGCCGGGGCAGGAACCTGCGCTGAACGACTCCTGGCTGCTGGTCGGCGGGCGTTCGATTGTCATCCTGATCGGGCGGTGAGTGGTATAGTTACGCTACAATAGAGCGGCAAACACGGACTTCTGCACGGAAACAATCACGAAGGAGCAGTCAAACATGGCATTTGAAGCCACACTGGTCGTGAGCGGCAGTACGGCGACGATCACCCTGTCGGGCGAGCTGGACGCCAGCGTCGCGGGGGACTTCCGCAATAAGATCGAAGAGGCAGCAGCGCAGCGCGTGGGCAAGCTGGTGCTGATGATGGATCGTCTGGAATATATGTCCTCAGCGGGTCTGCGGACGCTGGTGTTCGCCAAGCAGAAGATGGGGCAGGGCGTGCAGATTTACGTGGTCGGCGCGACGGAAGCAGTGGCAGAGCCGATCCGTCAGACGGGCTTCCACTACAGCGTGCTGATGATGGACACGTATACTCCTGATGATGAGCCATCGGGCGGCGGTACGGGCGGGCAGGGTTCGTCGGGCGCGGTGTGATGCTAAGTGCCGGAACTGTGTAACGCTGCTTCAGCACTTTTCACCCCTCTTTGCACATGGCTCACCGGGCAAAGAGGGGTGAGTTCACATATCGCGCTTGTATAGGATCAGGGTAATCACATGACTGAGCCAGTCGTACACAGACTCACCGTTACAGGAAATGCTGACCAACTGGGTGCATCATTGCAGGCGATCCGCGATTTCGTCATGGATGCTTCAGCGCGCGCGGGGCTTGAAAAGCAGGCAGCCAGCAGGCTGCGTCTGGCTGTGGATGAAGTTGCCACCAATATCATTCTTTATGGATACCGCGACTCTGGCTTGCAGGGGGATGTGATCATCGAGTCCGTGCTGACGGACTCCGACCTTCGTGTCAGCCTGATCGATCAGGCGCTGGCGTTCAACCCGCTGGATGATCACGCTATGCCCACTGAGGATGAGCTGGATGATCCGCTGGAGGAGCGTGCTATCGGCGGGTTAGGTATTTTTCTCGTCATCCGTAATGTCGATGACTTCAAGTATGAATATATCGACGGAAAGAATTACAATCACTTCATCATGAAGCGCGCGAAAGCGGTTCAGGCAGATTAAATGATGAGGGTTACGAGCATTGAGAAGGACAGATCATGACTGAGCGGGTCGATCGCCTGCTGGTTGTCGATGACAACGACGCCAATCGGGATGCGTATGTGCGCCATTTTGCAGAGCTGGGCTACCGTGTCGATACTGCTGGCGACGGTCTGCAAGCCTGGGAACGGCTGAACCAGGCGGAATATGATCTGGTGCTGATGGGGGTGAACCTGCCTGGCATGTCTGGCGAGCAGGTGCTGACGGCGATGAAGGCGGATGCACGCCTGGCAGATGTGCCAGTGCTGATCGTGTCGTCTCAGCACAACCTGGAGACGATCAACCGCCTGATCGACATCGGGGCAGACGATTATGTGCTGGAACCCGTCAAACCGGACGCCCTCGATCTGCGCATCCGCATCGTGATGCAGAAGAAGCAGCTTCGGCAGCTGGAGCGGGCGCATTTGCAGCGTGTGGAGCAGATGGCGGAGATCATGGAAAAGGTCATCCTGCCGATGGGGGTGGCGCTTTCCAGCGAAACGGACTTCGATCGTCTGCTGGAGCGCATCCTGAACGAGGCACGGTCGATGTGCCGCGCCGATGCGGGTACAGTCTACATCCGCACCAACGACAATACGCTGCGTTTCGCCATCGTCATCACCGAGTCTCTGGGCATTCATCTGGGCGGTTCATCCGGGCAGGTGGTCAATTTCGCGCCGCTGCCGCTGTTCGACCGCGCCACCGGGCAGCCGAACCAGCACAATGTGGCGACCTATGTCACCCATGCCGGGCGTTCGATCAACATCCCGGACATCTACAGCGCGGAAGGGTTTGACTTTTCCGCCACGAAGGTGTTCGACCGCCAGAACAGCTATCGTTCCGTCTCCAGCCTGACCGTGCCGCTGAAGGACAACAGCGGCAATGTCATCGGTGTGCTGCAACTGCTGAACGCCAAAGACGAGAATGGCGAAATTGTGCCGTTCGACGAGTTCTACCGTCTGGTGGTGGAGTCGATGTCGTCTCAGGCAGCGGTGGTGCTGAACAATCACCTGCTGGTGCAGCATCGCCAGAAGATGGTGAAGATCGAGAACGACATTCAGATCGCGCGGCGCATCCAGTTGAACTTCCTGCCCAACCCGGAAACGCTGCCTCGGCTGCCTGGCTGGGAACTGGGCGGGCGTTTTCAGCCAGCGCGCGATGTGGCAGGCGATTTCTACGACTTCTTCATGATGATGGGCGATCGCAAGCTGGGGATCATCATCGCTGATGTGTGCGATAAAGGCGTGGGCGCGGCACTGTTCATGTCGCTGACGCGCAGTCTGCTGCGCGCGTTTGCGATGCAGGCGCACAATGTCAACTGGGCAGAGTCGCTGTTCGAGATGGAAGACCCGCGTGCCACCCTGCGAACGGTCGGTGGCAGGCTGGCGATCCGCGCCAATGCGCTCAAAACGGCGGTGGTGAATACCAACGAATATATCACTACCCATCACCTTGACCTGAATATGTTCGCCACGATGTTCTTTGGGATGCTCGACCCGGTGACGGGGTCGCTGGTCTACATCAACGGTGGGCATCCGCCGCCCATGATCATCGCGCCGGATGGCACGATCAAGGCGCGCCTGCAGCCGACGGGACCGGCAGTGGGCATGTTCCCAGGCGCGGAATTTGAACTTGCCGAGGCGCAGATTCAGCCAGGCGACATCTTCTATGCATTCACCGATGGGGTGACGGATGCACGTAACCCGGCGGGCAAGCTGTTCAAAGAGGATGGGCTGATCCGTCTGATCGCGCCGCCGCTGGACAGCGCGGTTGATCTGCTCAACCGGGTGGACAGTGCGCTGTACAACTACATCAGCGATGCGGTTCAGTTCGACGACATCACGATGGTGGCGGCGCGCTATCTGCCGCAGCAGGACGGTGAGAAGAGCAGCGCGCGGCGCAGAACGAGTGATTTGCTGAGTGCGCTGGGCGAGTGACTCAGAAAAACAAAAAGCCCTCTTCACAAAATGAAGGGGGCTTTCTGCGTCCAAGAGAGTCAGCCTGCATCTGCTACAGCCCGGATGTGCGCGCCTTTTCCGCCGTCCACACGTCCTCTTTGGGCGCTTTCGCCTCACGCGCTGGCTGCTCGACTGCCGCGAACAGCAGCAGCAGCAGGTAGGCAGCGGCGATCAGCCCGATGGCAAGGGGGAACGCGATGCCAAAGCCGCCATGCAGCAGCAGTGTGGCGATCGTGGTGGGGATGACAGCGGCGAAGCACACCACGCCGATGGCGTGCAGGATGAGGGCGGGCGCGCCGCCGTAGATCGGCTCCTGCCGCAGTGAGCGGGGGATGACGATGAACGCCAGCGCCACGCCCAACGCCAGCCCGATAGAGAGGGACTGCTGCCAGATTTCCATGATTGCGTTGTTCGCTTTCGCCCTAGAACAACGGATAGATGAACGGTGCAGTGGCGGGGTTGCTGCTGAGGATGATCAGCACGATGAACAGCGCCAGCACCAGCATCATCGGGATGAGCCAGTAGAGTTTGCGCTTCCACAGGAACGAGAATAGTTCCCCCAGCACCCCCATACGACTGAACAAATCACGCATTGCAACATCTCCTCACAGGTGAACCAGAAACGGGCATCAGGATTTTTCGACGACGTGCGTGCCAAGTACCAGCGTGTCGATGTCGCTGTTCTGGAAAGTGTTCCACGCATCGCGCGGGGAGGTGACGATGGGTTCGCCACGCAGATTGAATGACGTATTGAGCAGCACCGGCACGCCTGTGATCTGCCCGAATCGTTCGATCAGCCCGTAATAGCGTGGATTGGTCTGCCGTTCGATGGTCTGCAAGCGCCCGGTTCCCTGATGGCAGACCGCTTGCAGTTCATCCTGCCTGTCAGCTTTGATCGGGCTGACCATGAGCATGTAGCGCGGCGCTTCGTGCTGGGCGACGGCGGGGTAGTCGAAATACTCCGCTGCGCGGTCACGCAGGATCACCGGGGCGAACGGACGGAATGGTTCGCGGAACTTGATTTTGGTATTGACGACTTCCTTCATCGCTTCAGAGCGCGGGTCGGCAAGGATGCTGCGGTTGCCCAGCGCGCGCGGACCCCACTCGAAGCGTCCCTGGAAGAAGCCGATCACCTTCTTGCGGGTGAGGGCATGTGCCAGTTCGTCGAGCATGGCATCTTCGCGGTCGGCATAGTCGGTGTAGCGCGCGCCGCGCTCATCGAGGAAGGCGCGGATCGCTGCATCGGAATAGCTCTCCCCCCAGTAAGCGTCGGGCATGACCCAGCCGCGTGGTTTGCCCAGGACGATGTGATACGCCCACAGCGCCGCGCCCAGTGCGCCACCGTCATCCCCTGCGGCGGGCTGGATGTAGATTTCGTCAAACGGCGTCTCGTTGAGGATGCGGTAGTTGGCTTTGGTGTTCAGGGCGACTCCGCCTGCCATGACCAGCTTCGCCTTCCCGGTTTCACGGTGCAGTTGGTTGGCGATGGCGATCAGCGCATCTTCGGTGACGCGCTGGATGCTGGCGGCGATGTCGGCAAAGCGCTGATTTTCCGCCATCGCATCCCGCTCAGCGGCGCGTTCGGGGTTGGTCGCCATTGTGAAGAAATCGCCTTCGGGAGGGCGGGGCGCGCCGAACAGGTCGATGAAGCGCTGATTGAAGGTGGCATGGGTGGAGTGATGGAAGCTGAAATAATCCATGTTCAGCACGAAGCTGCCGTTTGACGGGTCGAGTGTGAACAGGCGCTGCACCTTGTCCACATAACGCGGTTCGCCATACGGAGCCATGCCCATGACCTTGTATTCGCCG
>CAZTLS010000001.1:102060-298295 GCA_964614405.1 uncultured Pleurocapsa sp. | reverse complement strand
TGTTGACGCGAAAACCGAGGTAGGCGGTGAAGGCAGAGTAGAGCAAGCCGATGCTGTGCGGGAAGCGCTGTTCGCGGTGCAGGGTGATGCGGTTGTGCCCGCCCTGTGCGTCACCCACCCAGACGGACTCCGCTGTGCCAAGTGTGGTCGTCGTCCATTCACCTACGCCGTCCACCGTCAGCACGGCGGCATCACGGAAGGGGCTGGCGAAGAACGCGCTGGCGGCGTGGCTCATGTGATGGTCGCAGAACAGGATTTTGCTGCCGGCGATCTTCAGTTCTGCCTGAATGACGCTTTTGACCCACAATTTGTCCTTGAGCCAGCTCGTCATGGCGTCGCGCCAGACATCCATCGACTGGGGGAAGGTGTTCAGCGTGGTGAGCAGGATGCGCTCGAACTTGACGAGAGGCTTTTCGTAAAAGACCACGTAATCGAGGTCTTCTCCCCGGATGCCCGCCTGATGCAGACAGAACGCGATCGCTTTGTGGGGGAAGCTGTTATCGTGCTTTTTGCGCGAGAAGCGCTCTTCCATCGCGGCGGCGATCAGCTCACCCTGATCGCCGATCAGGGCAGCGGCAGCATCGTGGTAGAAACAGGAAATGCCCAGGATTGCCATGATGTGTTTACCCCTGTTCCTGTGCTTCTTCAAGCGTGCTGCCAACTGCATGGCGTTCGAGCCAGACCGGACGGCGATTTTCTTCACGGCGGATGCGGAGCGGATCGCTGAACAGACGTGAGCCGATCCCGAACGGGACGAGGATGGTGAAGTAGAAGAGCGTCACGATCAGGCGTCCCTGCAAATCCGCCAGGATGCCGGTGATGATGCCGAAGCGCGCCCATGCCAGGCGGTTGATGTCGTTCAAAGCGGTCACTCCAGATACAGAATTGCCTTGATTCTAGGGGATCGAAAGATAATTCTCAAGACAGGGGTATTCAGGAGGTGGGTCCAGCCTGGAAATACAGGTTTGCCAGCGTTTCGGCGACATAGCGCTGAAATGCGACGCTGGGGTGCGTGTCGCGCGGGGAGACCATCCGATCCTGAGGCGACCACGCCGCTGCTGCATCGAACAGCTTCAGCACGTCGGTGTGCCCACGCGCCTCAAATACCTGCGCCACCCGATCGACATAGGCGACGCTGCGAACGGGGTCGAGCATATTCGGAAAGATGACGACGATCAGCCGTGCACCGATCGACTCGATATAGTCGATGTATGCCTCGATCTCGGCGCGGTGTGCCTCCCACAGCGGGGGGCTGTCGTAGGCGGCGTAGTTCTCCGCCCACCAGTCGCGGTTGTATTCCGGGTCGATCCACCGCGCCAGCAGACGGTTATACAGAAAATTGAGGAACCATGACTCTTCTGCCCATGCCGGGGCGGGACGCGCCTGAGGCAGTACCCCCTGAGCCAGCATGGTGTAATTGATGTCGTTCAGGAAGTACTGCATGATGACCACATCAGGGACGGCGTGCGGGTAGGCGCGCAGCCGATCGAGCTGCTCTGGCGTGGACGTACCGTACACGCCCAGATTGATGACGGCGTAGGTGTCCCCTAGCATCGCTGCCAGCACGTCGGTGTAGCGGTCGGCAGGGTCATCGATGCCCCAGCCTGCGGTGAACGAGTCGCCTGTGACCGCGATGACCGTGCGCCCCTGCAGATCGGTGGGCGTCCAGGTCCGATCCCGATAGCCGAGATCGTTGACGCGCCAGTAGCGGTCGAGCCAGTTGAGCGTGGCTTTGGTGACGGTATTTTCGGATTGGGCGAAGCAGCAGCGGAAGAAAATCTCCGCTCCGCCGAACAGCAGGACGAGCGTGATCCAGGTGATGAACAGCCCGCCGGAGAGCGCGCGGATCGCCTGGCTGCGCCGCTGGAGTGCCCCGGCGATCAGCAGGACGCCGATCGCCAGAGCGGTGAGCAGGATGGGAGTCACGATGCGCGTTCCAGGCGCAGCAGAGCGCCTTTGTAATCGACCAGATACAGTTCACCCGCCTCATCTTCGCCGAAAGCGCTGATGATGTGCCCGGTATGGATGAAGGGCTGCACCCGCCATGAGCCTGACTCATCTCTGAGCAGCGACCATGTGCGCCCGGTGCAGTAATCGCCGAACAGGTAGACGCCGTTCAGTTCGGGCAGGGCTGCTCCGCGATAGACGTAACCTCCGGTCACCGAACAGCCGACAATATGCGGATATTCGGCGACCGGTAGGGTGATCTCAGGCGGGTTGGGTGGCAGGGTGCGGTGCGGCTGGTTCGCCTCATACCAGTACCAGCCGTAGTTCGCCCCGCCCGGCGCGCCTGCGGACTGGACGTTGATCTCCTCGAACAGTTCCTGACCGACGTCGCCGATGTACAGATCGCCCGTCACCCGATCGAAGCTGAAGCGCCAGGGATTTCGCAGTCCGATCGCCCAGATTTCCGGCAGTGCGCCGTCTGTGCTGACGAAAGGATTGTCCGTCGGGATACTGTACAGGCGATCGCCATCGGGGGGATGCACACCGAGACGCAGCAGCTTGCCCAGCATAGAGCTGGTATTCTGGGCGTACACGCCGGGGTCATCGCCCAGCGAGCCGCCATCGCCGATGCCGATGTACAGGTAGCCGTCTGTGCCGAAAGCGATGTTGCCGCCGTTGTGGTCGTAATGCGGCTGCGGGATGTGCAGGAACTCGGTGCGGGTAGCAGGATCAGCGCGGTTGGGGTCATCGGCGCTGACCTGGTAACGGGCGATACGGTTATCGCCGCGCTCATCTGTGTGGCTGACGAAAAAATAGCCGTTGTTCGCGTAGTCAGGGTGAAACGCCAGACCGAGCAGTCCACGTTCGGAATAGCCGCCCTGAAACACATCGTTGCTCAGCAGCCCACTGATGTCGAGAAACGGATCGAACAGGTAGTCTCCATCCTGCACGATCAGGATGAAGCCGGTCTGTTCACCGACGAACAGCCGCCCTGACCCGTCGCCCGCGTGCGTGACGAGCAGGGGATTGTCGAAACCGGAGACGACCTCGACCCAGGTGTAGTTCGACCCGACGGGTACGGCGGGAACCTGCGCGGAAACACGGACGAGGGGCATGGAGAGGTAAATCAGAAAGAGAAGCAGCCAGACGATCAGTTTCATGAGCGTTTCTCTCTATGGCACGTATCGTGCCAAATCGACACGGCGTTCGGATGATGCGCGCTCAGCGCGGCGTGAAGCGGATGGTATCGACCAGCACAGCCAGGCGGCGCATATCGCCATTTCCTCCATCGTCGGCGGGCGATGCCCAGCTGTCGTAGGTCAGCGCGATCGGGAGATGCTGCCCGTCACCCACCACATCGGCAGGCAGGGTGAAGCGGTACGATCGCAGCGAGTCTAGCGAAACGATCGCTGTTTCGTCCAGAGTCGCCTCGCCGACACGCAGGTGAACTGTGCGCGGCTGCTGATATGCCTGCATGATCACGTCCACATCGTAAGCGCCAGGGGGGAGAGTGGCATACAGCCACGCTTCCGGTTGATCGCCCGCCCAGCGCACAGTCAGCCCCGCGATGGACTCGGCATAGTGCCAGCCTGTGCCGATATGTGCCAGGTCGTCCGGCGCGCCGATGTCGATCAGGTATCCGCCATCGACGCTGTGGGGTGTGCGCGACGTGCAGCCATATGGGTGGCGTGCCGAACGATAAAAAACGGTGTTCGCTTCGATCGAGACCGGACAGGCGATGTCGGGATGGCTGTTGAAAAAATTGATGATTTCCAGAAACGCTGGCTTTTCCACGCCGATCCAGTCGCCATGCACGACGAAGTAGCCGATCTGCCAGTCTACCAGCCGGGCGCGCATCTGTGTGGCGACGGTCTCCGGTTCAAGAAAGCGCCGTCCGCCCAGCCATGCGAGCATCGGGTCATCGTACAGCCAGTACCAGAAGTGTGAAAGGGGCGCGCGGGCGATCGCCCCGTTTAACATGCGCTTGCCATGTGTGATGCCGTAGAAGTGTGCCTCCATCGGGCGAAATTCACCCACCCAAGCCTCACCACTGCCCCCGGCGACGGGGATTTCGACGATCACCTGCTGGTCAAGTGCGTCCCCCGTCTCCTCGCCAATCGCATGGTACATCGCATAGTCACGGGTGATCGGCTGGACGGGCATGGGAGTGAAGAGGCGCGTATCGATCAGCACGCCGATCAGCAGCAGCGTGGGCACGACAAAATGATGGCGCGGGATGCGCTGCACGAGCGGTGTCAGGGCAATCCCCGCAAAGGTGAGCAGGGCGATCAGGATCACATAGTCGAAACGGGCAGGACTGCGGAACAACCCACCGAACGCGCTGTGCAGCAGGGTATATGCGGTGACGCCGCCACCGACCGCCCCGGCGGAAAGCAGCAGCGGCACGATCGCCAGGCAGAGCCACAGCCAGGCACGGCGTGGGGTGCGCATCCACAGCGCAGCGCATATGCCGATGGCGGTCAGAGGCAGGGCGAGTGCCCCCAGGCTGATGACGCGATCCCATGTGTTGAGCGTGGAGAAGTAGCCTGCCGGAAACGGGATGCCTCCGGCGCTCTCGATCGGCTGCGGGGAGAGGCTGGCGAAGTCATAGCTGATGATGTGTGGCAGTGGACCGATGAACCAGAGCAGGGCAGTCATCACGACCAGCGCCAGCACGCCTGTCAGCGCCAGACGGATGCGTTCACTCCACGAGGGCTTGCGGATGAGCGTGACGACGCCGAACGGCACGAGCAGGAACGCCAGAAAGAGCATGTGCTGGTAATCGGTGAGCATGATGGCGTAAAAGGTCACACCGACCAGCGCGCCCCATGCAAAGCGCGCCCGTCCGCGTGCTTCGGCGGTCACATCCCACGTCAGCAGGGCGAGCGGCAGCCAGAACGTGCTCAGGTAGTTGATGGTGGTGAGCATGGCTGCCAGCATCATGCCGGAACAGACCTGAAGGATCGCTCCGAAGGGCAGCGCCAGCGATATGCTTACCTGCTGTCGGCGCAGCCACAGGTAGAACAGCCAGCCCGTCAGCGCTGATGCCGCGATCATGATCACGAGCATGGCGCGCATCGTGCCATCGCGTCCGCCGCCCAGCAGGGGTTCGAGCAGCGCCCACGCCGGAAACCAGAAGGGCGTCAGGGTATGGAACGCCAGGTTGGTGGTGAACGGGAACAGGACGTAGTCGGTGGTGTAGATGCTCAATCCGTGCGTCAGGGCATGGCGCATCCACCAGAAATTCCAGTGAAAGTGATAGTAGTCGGTCGTCCATTCACCGCCCGTGTGCGTTGGACTGTTCACGATGAGCGGGAAGAGGGCGATCACGGCGATCAGCAGGTAGAAGAACAGCGGTGCGATGCGGCGGATGCGCTGGGCAGTCATGGGCTATCCTGTCGGATGAAGCGCACATGATCGACGGCGATTGCCAGGCGGCGCTGATCGGCTCCACTGCCGAGCGCGGCGGGGGTGTCCCAGCCATCATATGCCAGCGCGAAATCGAGGTGACGTCCATCGCGCACCTCTTCGGCGCTCAGTGTGAACGTCAGCGGGGTGAGCGTGCCTGCCGGGACAGTGCGCGACTGATCGATCGGCTGACCATTCAGCAGCAGGGTGAGCTGACGGTCTGTGTGATATGCCTGGGCGACGATCTCGATAGTGTACGCATCTGGTGGCAGGTCGGCGTAGAGATGCGCCTGGGGCTGATCGCCCGCCCAGCGCAGGGTGATGTCGAAGATCGACTCGGCGTAATGCCAGCCCCAGCCGAGGTGGGGCAGATCGGCGTCCGTACCGATGTCGATGCGGTATGCACCGTCGGCGTCGCGCGATGGGATGCGCGTCGGACAGCCGTGCGGATGCTGGCGCGCCCGGTAGACGACCGCTTCGCCTTCGGTGAATGGTGGACAGAGCAGGTCATCATGCTGATTGAAGAAGCCGACGATTTCGTTCACTGCCGGACGATCACGCCCGATCAGGTCTCGGTGCAGGATGAAGTAGCCGATCCGCCATTCCGGGATGCGCGCGCGCAGTTGAGCGGTCACGCGGTCAGGTTCGAGGTAGCGGCGCTGACCAAGCCAGCTCAGCATCGGGTCGTCGGTATCGAGATAGTAGAAATGCTCCAGCGGGGCGCGGCTGATGAAGCCGTTGATCAGGCGCTTGTGATGCGTGAGGGTATACCACTGAAGCTGTGTGGCGCGTGGATCGCCAAAGATGACCTCGCCGGAAGCCGCTCCGGTGGGGATTTCGACGAGAAGCTGGCGGTCGAGCCAGTCGCCGCGCTCTGCTGCGATCGCGTGGTAGAAGTCGTAGTCCGGGGGGATGACCTCCAGCGGTGAGGACTGGTAGAAGCGCACATCGACCATGAAGAGCAGCAGCGCCGCGCTGACCAGCAGTCCGCGCGCCGACCCCAGCCGCCGCAGCGGGGCGCTGAAGACGAGAGCGGCGAAGGTCATCCCGGCGATGATGGCGATCGGTGCGAGACGCCAGGGCATCCGAAACATGCCGTCGGTCTGGGCGTGCAGCAGGTGGAAGGGCAGGGGGATGGCTGTTTCGCCGATATGCAGGGTCGGACCGAGGGCGAAGATGAGCGGAGGCAGCATGAGCAGGAACCACAGCCAGCGGCGGTCGCGCACACGCTGACGCAGGGCGAGGATCAGCGCGATGACGATCACGAGTGTGATCCACGCGCCTATCGAAGGCTGTGACCATTCCCACCAGGCATCGCTCATGCGGAGGAAGCCGTCCGGGATGGGGATGCCGGGGCGGTCTTCGACCGTGCCCGGTGCGAGCGTGCCTGTGAAGCGCAGTGCGTGCGGCAGGGGACCGGCGAACCAGAGCAGCGCCGCCGCTGTAATCACGCTGATCGCGCCGATGACGACGATGGCAAGACGCGCGCGCGCCCGGATGAGCGTATACATGCCCCAGGGAGCGAGCAGGAAGGCGCTGAAGATGGGGAACTGGAGGTCGGTCAGCGTGACACCCCACAGTGCCGCTCCGAAGCCGAACGCCGCCAGCAGCGCCAGCCGCCAGCGTCGTCTCTCGATGAGCAGGACGATGCCGCTCCAGATGAGCAGCAGTGCGGGCAGCCAGAACCAGTCCATCAGGTTGATGTGCGTGTTGTAGTAGAAGTAGCGCAGATTGGGCGCGGCTTGCAGCGCCAGCCCGCCGATGAGCGCTGCTGCCGCACTCGCGCCCTCGCGCCGCAGGAAGATGAACATGAGCGACCCGTTGAGCATCGCCGCGATCCAGATGATGGCGTTCATCGCCGCCAGCGTGCCGATGAACGGCTCCAGCACTGCCCAGACGGGATACCAGGCAGCGGTCAGGGCGTGATAGCCCAGATTGGTGGTGAAGGGGGACATGGCGAAATCGGTGGCGTAGATGCTCAGCCCTGGGGTGTGGGCGGCATGGCGAATCCACCAGAAATTCCAGTGATAGTTGAAATAATCGAAGCCCGCGCCATGCGTCCCGGTGGTGAAGAGGATGGGATGCAGCAGCAGGAACGCCGTCAGGACATAGAACAGGCAGGCGGCAAGGGTGAGGCGGGTATGTCGGCGCAGGGTAATCATACAGGTAGTGTATCGCCGTCGCTGAAGCCACACCAGAGGGAGATCGTCAGGCAGGCGCGGCGGGTTCGGTATGGCGCAAAAACCGGGTTTTGATTAAAGTCGATACAATCTGGTTTCATGTCACAGCGAGGTCGTGATGAAAGCGTTTCACATCTTCCGGGCGATCCTGAGCGTGCCGATCATCGCCACGATCATCATTCTGGCGGCGAGCGCCGTCCCCATGTCCAGCGCGCACGCCTGCCTGCCGTGCGACTGCACCGACATTCGCAGCCACAACTGCTTCGGACCGTACCACCTGTATACGCCGACGAGCGGCAATCTGTGCGCCATCGACCTGTGGCTGCTGGAAGGTGGACAGGGTCGGCGGCACATCCGCGTGACGACGCGCGATCTGGCGCGCTTCCCGGAAAACCCGACCGAGAACATCCTGATCCGCCAGCGCACGGTGATCGCGCTCTACCGTCTGGCGGGCGGTGAATTTCAGGTGAACGTCGGACCGGATGCCGACGGCAAGGTGTACGTGATCAACTTCACCGGCTGCCCGGCACAAAACGTGCGCGAGACGAACTTCCAGGTGCAGCCGCCAGGCTGACCTCACCCAAAAGCCCTTCTCCAGTGCGAGAGGGGCTTTTCTATCCGCCGCGCATGACGTTTTTCGCCCAGGCGATGGTGCGCCGCATCCCCTCCGCCCGATCGACGCGCGGCGACCACCCCAACAGGTCGTGCGCGCGGCGGATGTCGGCGGCGGAACGGCGCATGTCGCCCGGCTGAGCGGGATGATACTCGACCGGGTAGGTGGCGCGGGTGTGCCCGAACGACTCCAGCACCAGATCGCACAACTGGTTGACGGTGGTGGGGATGCCTGTGCCCAGGTTGATGACCTGACCGTTGGTGGATGGCTGGTCGATGGCGTCGATCCAGGCGCGGGCGATGTCGTCGATGTGGACGAAATCGCGCGACTGCTCGCCGTCGCCGTGAATGAGGATCGGCTCGCCGCGCAGCACGCGCCCGATGAAGATGGCAAGCACGCCCTGATAGGCGTTGGTCAGGCTTTGGCGTTCCCCGTAAACATTGAACATGCGAAATGAGGTGACGTGCAGCGGCGCGCTCAGGTCTGGGCGGGCAGCGGTGAGATGCACGTAGCGCTCGGCAGCATATTTGGTGATCGCGTAGAACGACACCGGGTCGGGCGGGGCGGTCTCTGGCGTGGGTACGGTCTCGGCGTGCCCGTAGAGGGTCATCGAACTGGCGAAGAGCAGCCTGGGGATGCCGAAACGCACGCAGGCGTCCAGCACGCTCAGCGTGCCGATGGTGTTCACGCTCAGATCGTTGTCCGGCGAGGCATACGACAGGCGGATCGACGCCTGCCCCGCGATGTGCAGCACCGCATCCACGCCGCTCCCACAGATGCCCGCCAGCACATCGGCATCGCGCACATCGCCCTGCACGAATTCCACATCGGGATGCAGATTGGCGCGCGACCCGGTGCTGAGATCGTCCAAAGCGATGACGCGATCGCCGCGCGCTGCCAGCCGCTCTGCGATGTGCCCGCCGATGAAGCCCGCCCCGCCCGTGATCAGGATGCGGCGGCTCATGGCTGGCTTTCCGGGCGAGTGATGGCTGCGTAGAGCGCATCGGCGGCGGCGCGCTGCGCCTCCACGCCGGGGTGGGCGTCGAAACGGTTGACGATCAGGCTGTACGGATTACGCCCTGCCAGCACCTCGGACATGCTGACGACCGTCACCCCACGCGACTCGAAGTATTCGCGCACGCGCTCCACAGCGGGCTGCGACCCGTCTGGCGCAAGCAGGTGATGCCAGAGCAGCACGATCAGCCGCGCATCGTGCTGCGTCGTCCAGTCGATGACGGATTGCAGGTTCGGGGTATGGCGCAGCCAGAGGTCGTCATCGACATATGGGCGGATGAGCGCGTCGATGAAGTTGCCCTGGCGCGTCGTCGAGGTGAACTGGAGCAGGTTGTAATAGATGAAGTTGGGGGTGAAGAAATTCAGGACGAACCAGTGCAGCGTTTCGTTCTGGATGAAGTCGAAGTTGGCGTCGGGGTTGGCGTCGCCTTCGAGCAGGTAATCGATGTCGTTCAGGTAGTAGGACAGCACCACGATGTCCGGCTGGAGCGGGTAGGCATCGAGCTGGGCGGCGTGAACGTCACTGTCCCAGCCCGAATGGGCGATGACCAGCACATCGTAGTCGTCACCCAACTGGCGTTCGAGCAGTTGGGGGAACGACTGATTCCGATCGGTCAGCCCGTGCCCGACGGCGAACGAGTCGCCGAGGATGCCGACGCGCGTCAGGCGATGGTCGGGGTCGGGCTTGGGTTCGTCATCACGGAAGCCGAGCGAATTGTACTCGCCCCAGTAGAAATTGACGTACCAGTGATAGTTCATGGCGGTGAAGCCGTAGCCGTCGGTGGTGATGTAGAACAGGCGCAGCCAGCCCTCCGCGCCGAAGAACAGGATCGCCAGTGTCGTCGCGGCGATCATCCACCCGGTCAGGCGGCTTTTGCCCAGCGATGCCGCCATCGCGCGGCTTTGTGCCGCATCCAGACCGAAGCCGATGATCGTCAGCCCCAGCCAGAGCAGGAAACACAGCCAGGCATACTCGATCGCATTCAGAAAGCGCCCGTAGGTCGGCTGATAGCCGACCAGCCATGTGCCGATGCCGATGCAGATCACCCCCAGCACGACCAGCCAGTGCAGGATCGGCTGGCGGCGCAGGGCGCGCAGCGGCGCAGCGACGATCCCGCGCGCGGGCGTGAACGCAGCCAGTGTGACCGAGGCGACCAGCATCATGAGCGGGATGCGCTGGATGTGGATGACTTCGGGTTCACCTTCGGCGCGTATGCCGAAAAAGAGCGTGAGCAGCGCAGCCGCCACCCACAGGATGGACAGGACACGGTTGGGCATGATGTCAGTAATCGCGCGCACAGCGGAAGCCGATGTACCAGTTGCGTTCGTCCGGCTCCAGGCGGAAACGGATGGTGGCGCTGGAACCGTGATCGATGTAGCTGTTGATGCCGCCGCGATACACCCGCGCGACCTCATCGGTCAGATTTTCGCGCCCGTCGGCGGGGTCATACGGGTAGCGGGCGTAGGCGCTGGAGACGAACTCGAAGACGTTGCCGCTCATGTCGAGCGCGCCGACCCACGACTCGCCGCCAGGCTTGCTGCCGACCGGGGCAGTCTCGTTGTTCGAGTTCTGGTCGAACACCAGGTTGTCGGGGATGAGCGTATCGCCCCAGGGATAGCGCCAGCCGTCGATGCCCCGCGCCGCGTACTCCCACTCCGCCTCGGTGGGCAGGCGCGCGCCGCGCCGGGCACAGTGATCGCGCGCCTCGCTCCAGAGCAGATTTTCGCGCGGGCGGTCATCGCCCTCGAAACGCCCGACGCTGCCAAAGGCGGCGTTGGTCACCTCGGTGCGGTCGATCCAGAAGGGGCGGTCGAAACAGACCTGATGCGGTGGGCGTTCATCGCGCCGCCCGTCTTCTGTCCCCATCGTGAAGCATCCCTGCGGCACGAGCGCCATCATGACGCCATCGAAGAAGGCGAACTGCGGAACCCAGGTGCGGTTGCTGCTGGGCGCGGGCGGATAAGTGGCGGTGGGAATGGGGATCGGGGTAGGGGAAGCGGGCGGCGCGCCGCACGCGGGCAGGGCGCAAACGATGACCAGCATGAGCAGCAGGATGCGGGATGCGCGCATTGAGCGAGTCCATGATTGATGAAAACCGCGCATGATTATCGTCGTGGAGTGGGATGGGTTCAAGGCGGGGTTTTGGATGCCGATGCACAAACCCGCTGTAGTATAGCGCAATTGGGCAGAATGCCGCGCGTGCGGTACACTGAATATTAAAAGATGAGGATGACGCTGCACTCGGTCTGCCTTTTTCGGGAGAATGTTGCGATGGCTGTGCTGGGCATTGACATTGGCGGGACGGGGATCAAAGCTGCCCCTGTGGATACGGAAAGCGGCGCGCTGCTGGCGGAGCGGTATCGGGTGGAGACGCCGCAGCCGTCGTCGGTGGTGGCGTTCGCCCCGCTGATTCAGGAGATCGTGGATCATTTTCAGTGGCAGGGCGAGGTCGGCTGCGGCTATCCGGGCGTCATCCGGCGCGGGACGGTCTTCACCGCCGCCAACCTGGACTCGACGTGGGTGGGGCTGGACGCGGCGCAGTTCTTCGGCAACCTGACCGGGCTGCCGTTCTACTTCGTCAATGATGCCGACGCCGCCGGGCTTGCCGAGATGCACTTCGGCGCGGGGGCGGGGCATCGCGGGGTGGTGCTGGTGCTGACGATCGGCACGGGCATCGGCACAGCGCTGTTCGTCGATGGGCAGCTCGTGCCGAACCTGGAATTCGGTCATCTCAAGATACGCGGCAAGGACGCCGAACACCGCGCCTCGAACAAGGTGCGCGTCGATCGCCAGCTTTCGTGGAAGAAGTGGTCGCGCAGGCTGAACGAGTACCTGATGCATATGGAGAACCTGTTCTGGCCCGACCTGATCATCATCGGCGGCGGGGTGAGCAAGAGTTTCGTCAAATTTGCCCCGCACCTGACGACGCGCGCGCCGATCGTGGTGGCGAAGATGTTCAACGACGCCGGCATCGTCGGCGCGGCGATGACCTCGATGCACCCGGAAAGTACAGGGGTAGCACATGGTGGATGACAAACGCGCGCTGGCGGGGTCGGCGGCGGGGATGCGCCTGATCGCGCTGCTGACCATCTACAACGGGGGAGACGCGGCGCGTTTGCAGCAGTATTTCAGCGAGAGCCTGCACGCTGAGTTGCAGTCGCAGTCCAGCGCCGCCGATCGTGCGCTGTCGCTGCTGGCGCTGCGCAGCATGGTGGGCAAGCTGCGCGTGCGTCAGGTGATCGGCGCGGCGAAGGAACACGTGATCGTCATGCTGGCGTCGGAGGCGGGCGCGGATGTGCTGGTCGAGCTGCGTGTCGATCCCGATTATCCGCACCCGATCACCGAATGGGGGGTGACGCAGTTGGGGGCTGTGATGGGCGACAGCGCGGCGCAGTGACGTTCGTCTCGCTGGAATTCATCCTCTTCTTCTGCATCGTCGTGCCGCTGGCGCTGGCACTGCCCTGGCGCTGGCGCACCGTGCTGCTGCTGCTGGCGAGCCTGTTCTTCTACGCCGCTGGTGCGGGGGGCTATCTGCTGGTGCTGCTCTTTTCGATGGGCGTCGATTACAGCGTGGGGCGGGCGCTGGCGCGCACCGGGCGACCTGGGCGGCGCGTCGCGCTGCTCTGCCTGAGCCTGGCGGCGAATTTCGGCGTGTTGTTCACCTTCAAATATGCCGGTTTTGTGGTGGAGTCGCTCAACGCGCTGTTCGCCGCGCTGGGTCTGCCACTTCGCCTGCCCCCGATGACGCTGCCGCTGCCGATCGGCATCTCGTTCTACACCTTCCAGTCGGTCGCCTACACGATCGACGTCTACCGCCGGGCGATCGCGCCGGAGCGCAGCCCGCTGGTGTTCGGGGTGTTCGTCAGCTTCTTCCCCCAGTTGGTGGCGGGTCCGATCTCGCGCGCCGGGCTGCTGCTGCCTCAGCTTCGGACGGGGGTGCGCTTCGACCCGGACCGCACGGTCGAGGGGCTGCGCCTGATCCTGTGGGGGTTTTTCAAGAAAGTGGTGATCGGCGACAACGTGGCGGGGTATGTGAACGCCGTCTACAATGCGCCGCATGATCATACCGGGCTGCCCCTGATCGTCGCCACGCTGCTGTTCGGTGTGCAGATCTACTGCGATTTTTCCGCCTATTCAGACATCGCCATCGGGGTGGCGCGCATCCTGGGCATGGAGCTGGCGGTCAATTTCCGACAGCCATATCTGTCGCGGTCAGTGCGCGAGTTCTGGAGCCGCTGGCACATCTCGCTCTCGACCTGGTTCCGCGATTACCTGTACATCCCACTGGGAGGCAGCCGGGTCGCCTTTCCGCGCGCGCTGCTCAACCTGTTCATCGTGTTTCTGGTGAGCGGGTTGTGGCATGGGGCGAGCTGGACGTTCGTGGTGTGGGGGGCGCTGCACGGGCTGTTCGTGGTCGGCGAGGCGATCATGCGCCGCCTGCGGGGAGAGGGTGGTGCGCCGCTGGGCGGGGTCGCCGGCTGGCTGGTGACGTTCGCGCTGGTCAACTTCGCATGGGTGTTCTTCCGGGCGGGGACGATCGAGCAGGCGTGGTATATCGTCACGCACAGCCTGGCGTTCGCGGCGGACGGCTGGTCGCTGACGGCGATCGCGGCGGCGGGCGGATGGTCGGTCGGTCGGCTGGCGGTGGTGGGGGGGCTGGTGCTGCTGCTGTTCGGCGCGGATGTCATCGATGCGCGCGGCGGGCTGATGCCGATGCTCGATCGGCTGCCTGGGGGCGTGCGCTGGGCGATCTACTACAGCATGACCGGGGCGGTGTTTGTGGCGCTGAACGCGCTGGCGTCGGTGCAGCAGTTCATCTACTTCCAGTTCTGACCGGGGCAGTGAGGGGTCACCACCCCGGCTCAGTGTACAGGTCACACGTCGAGGTTGCGGACGCTGCGGGCGTGCGCCTGAATGAATTTGCGGCGCGGCGGTACTTCGCTGCCCATCAGCATGTCGAAGACGTGATCGGCTTCGGCGGCGTCGTCGATGGTCACCTGAAGCATGGCGCGGCGGGTCGGGTCCATCGTCGTCTCCCAGAGCTGCTCCGGGTTCATCTCACCCAGACCTTTGTAGCGGCTGACCTTCACCTTGTCCGGGTCTTTGAAGCCTGCCAGCGCCGCCTGAAGGATTTCGTTTTCCGACTTGCCCGCTTCCGGGTAGAAGTAGCGCGCGTCCTTGCCGTGCTGAAGGCGGAAGATCGGCGGCTGGGCGATGTACAGATGTCCGTTGGCGATGATCGGGTGCATATGGCGGAAGAAGAACGTCAGCAGCAGGGTGCGGATGTGCGCGCCGTCCACGTCGGCGTCGGTCATCAGCACGACGCGGTGATAGCGCAGCTTGCTCACATCCATGTCTTCGCTGATGCCCGTGCCGAGCGCGGCGATGAGCGCCTTGATCTCGTTATTGTCCAGCATCTTGTCGAGGCGGGCGCGTTCGGTGTTCAGGATTTTCCCGCGCAGGGGCAGGATCGCCTGGAAATGGCGGTCACGCGCCTGCTTGGCACTTCCCCCTGCGCTGTCACCTTCGACGAGGAAAATCTCCGCGCCCGCGCCGTGCTGAGAGCAGTCCGCCAGCTTGCCTGGCAGCGATGAACTCTCCAGCAGGCTCGGTCCGCTGCGGACGAGATCGCGCGCTTTGCGGGCAGCTTCGTAGGCGCGCATACTCAACATGCACTTCTCGACGATACGCTTCGCCTCACGCGCGTTGACATCGAGAAATTCGTTGAATGCCTCAGTGACGACCCCAGAGACGACGCCCTGCACTTCCGGGTTGATCAGCTTCTCTTTGGTCTGCCCGCCGAATGAGGGATTGGGCAGCTTGACGCTCACGACGGCGGTGATACCTTCCAGCGTATCGCGTCCGCTGAAATTGGCGTCTTTTTCCTTGAGCATCCCGGTCTTACGGGCGTAGCGGTTGATCGCCCCGGTGATGGCAGAGCGCAGCCCGGTCAGGTGTGTGCCGCCGTCCGGCGTGATGATCGTGTTGGCGAAGGCGATCTCTGTGACGCTGCCCGCGTCGGTGTACTGGAAGGCGACCTCGATGTCGATCATGCGCGGCGCTTCGCCTTCTGCCGCCACATCGACCTCGCGCTGCACATGGATGACTGGGTGCAGGGCTTCACGATTGCGGTTGAGGTAGCGCACATACGATCCCAGCCCGCCGTCAAAGTAGAAGGTCATCTCCTGCGGGAAGGGATGCACGCGCTCATCGCGCAGGGTGATCGTCAGCGCACGGTTGACGAAGGCGATCTCGCGGAAGCGGCGCAGCAGCGTCTCATAGCTGAAATCGTTGGGCTGCATGATGGTGAAATCGGGCTGGAAGGTAACGACCGTGCCCGTCGCTTCACCTGGCAGCATGTCTCGAACGGCGGTCACCGGGGTGAGCGGACGACCGCGACTGAACTCCTGCCGCCACAGCTTACCATCGCGGTAGACTTCGGCAACCAGCCGTTCGGACAAAGCGTTGACCGCCGCCGCGCCAACGCCATGCAAGCCACCGCTCACCTTGTAGGCGCTGTTATCGAACTTGCCGCCCGCGCCCGTCTTGGTGAACACGACTTCGAGCGTAGACAGACCCGTCTCACGATTGATGCCGACGGGGATGCCGACGCCGTTGTCGGCGACGGTGACGATATTGTCGTCCTGAAGCACGATCTCGATGCGGTCGCAGCGCCCGGCGAGGGCTTCGTCCACCGCGTTATCGACGATCTCATAGACAAGGTGATGCAGTGCGCCGAGGTCGGTTCCACCGACGTACATGCCGGGGCGCAGCCGGATATGATCGATGCCTTCGAGGACTTTAATGCTGCCCTCGTCATAACCCGCAGGGGAAATCACATTGTCCGTCATGGTCGCTCCTCAGAATTCTGGTCTATTTTAACACAGCGGGGCGATAAAAACAACTGAAAACCGCACGCCTGTGCGGTTTCTGAGCGACGATCAGCTTGCTTGACAGGGTGCGTGCGTCCCCGTACAATGACCCTGACATGCCCCTGTAGCTCAGCGGATAGAGCAGTCGCCTTCTAAGCGAAAGGTCACAGGTTCGAGACCTGTCAGGGGCACTGAAACAACATCTGCTCAGACAGCAGCGCGCAGGATCAGGAAGCTTTCAGATATTCAGGATGGCGTTATACAGGGCGGTCGTTTCTGTGCTGATGGTCAGCCCGTTGGCGGCTGCGATGCGCTCGAACGCCCTGAACTGAGCGATGGCTTCAGAACGCCGACCGAGCTGCTGGTAGAGGCGCATGGCGTGGCGGTGCATGTCTTCGCGCAGTGGGTCAGCGTCGATGGCGCGGCGATAGAGCAGCAGAGCCTGTTCTGGCAGTTCCTCGGCAATGCGCTGCCGGGCGATGGCGTCGAGTGCTTCCAGATAGCCGACGCGGAAATCGGCGCGGCGGGTGAGAATCCAGGGGTCGGTATGCCCTTGCAGGAACGGACCGCGATAGAGGTCGATGGCGTCCTGCCATGCCTGTGCCTGAGCTGCGCCTGTGCTGTTCCGTCCGTCGATCAGCCTGGTCACGAAGCGCATCACATCATACTCGACGTGCAGCGACGGGTTGATGCGATAGTAGCCATCATGATGTACCAGCACATCCTCACCGAGCGCTTTGTGCAGGCGGCGTTTGGTGACGTGAAAGACGTTGACTGCCTGCTCCAGGTCGAGATCGGGCCAGAAGGCGTGGCAGATTTCCGATCGGGTGATGACCGGGCGGTCGAGGGCGAAGAAGAAGAGCAGGCGGGGCAGATGCCCCTCCCAGATGTCTACCACTTTCTCGTTGAACAGCACGAAGCCGGGTCCGAGCGCGTAAACTTCCAGCAGGTGTTCCCCACCGCTGAAATCGTAGAAATTGTCGCGGACGATCTCGCTGTCATTGAACATGACCGCGTGGCGCTGGGCGATCATCGATACCCAGGGCAGGCGAGGAAAGGTGCGGCTGTTGATGACGATGCGGCAGTGATCGGGCAGCCGCTGCACCAGGTTTTCGATGAACCACTGGATGTCATCGGCGGTCTGGCTGCGATCGTATTCGTCGAGGACGAGCAGGAAGGGCTGGCTGCTGAGGGCGGCGATGTCGCGGCAGGCGGCTTCGACCAGTTTCTCCGGGTTTTGCCAGTCGTCAGCATAGAGCATGTGCAGGTAACGCCCGAACAACGGGTTCTGGGCGGACAGATCGTGCGTCATGCCCGTCAGCAGTGAGGGGAGGTCAACATCGTCCGCGCCCAGCGCGTAGTAGAAGACCTGATAATCGGCAGCGCGCGTCAGCCGGGCGATGAAGGGGGTGCGATAACGACTTTCCGGGTGCAGCAGGATCAGCCGCGCCTGCTCTGAACGCTGGCGAAATACCCCGTAAATGTCATCCAGCATACCTGGAAGTGTCATGGCGGCTGCTCCTGCAAGAAGGTCAATCATAGACAGGTGTAAAACTGTTTCGACAGTGTATCATATCGTCTGTACACATTGCTAGTCAACGATGCCCGAAGCGCGCTTGAGCAGAATCCAGTGAAAGGGTGAAGGAGATGAGCAGGTCAGCACAGCAGATGGACAAACCGCCGCGTCCGTTCGGGGTGACGCTGGCGATCGCCCTGAGCATCATTTTGTACACTGTCCTGCCCCTGTTACAGGTGCTGCTCGTGCTGGGCATTCGCAGTCGTTTTGCCGCCGCACCCGTACCTGGGACAAGCGGAGATGGGGCATTCGCGGCGGGCGCGAACTTCGTCGGGCTGGATGATGCTGGCTTGCTGCTTCAGGTGGTGTTCGGGGTGATGCTGTTCGTCCTGGCAATCCTCGCCTGGCGGGGCAGACCGCGCGCCGCGCGCTGGCTGTTCATCGGGGCGGTGGTCGGTTTGGCTGCCTGGACGGGCGGAGCGGCACTGGTCAATGTGCTGCGCCCGGTGGAGATTAGCGCCGGGCTGGACAGCGGACGCGACCTTGAACGCGGGCTGCTGATGGCGCGCACAGCGTTCAGCCTGCTGGTGGCGCTGTATGTGGTGTGGTATCTCAACCGTGCCCCGGCGCGGGCGTTCTACCGGGGCTATTATCTGCCCGCGCCGGAGGATGTAAAGCCGTGAACGATCAGGCGGGCGTCATCTCGCGCTGGACGAGTTCGCGGCGCAGCGTTTTGCCGACGGCGCTTTTCGGCAGGGCGTCGATGAAGGCGAAGCGTGAAGGGACTTCGTAGCGCGCGAGGCGTTCGCAGGCGAAATCGAACAGTTCCTTTTCCGTCACGCTTGCTTCAGGTTTGAGGACGATCCATGCCTTGAGCGCTTCCTGCCCAGGCTTTTCCGGGTGCGGGATGGCTGCACAGGCAGCTTCCAGCACGGCGGGGTGTTCCATCAGCACCTTGTCCACGTTGACGGGGAAGACGTTGAATCCGCCGATGATCGCCATGTCCTTCTTGCGATCGACGATGTAGAAGTAGCCGTCTTCGTCCATACGGGCGATGTCGCCCGTGTAGAGGAAGAGTTTGCCGTCGTGCATCCGCAGGGTATGTGCGGTTTCCTGTGGCATGTTGTGATAACCCATCATCAGCTGAGGTCCGTGCATGATCAGCTCGCCGATCTCGCCGACGGGGAGTTCTTCGGTCCCGGTCTCCAGGTCAACGATGCGTGCGTCCATATCCGGGAAGGGCAGCCCGATCGACCCGGTGCGGTTTTCACCGTACAGCGGATTGGCATGGCTGGCGGTGGGCGCTTCGCTCATGCCATAGCCTTCCAGCAGCTTACCTCCGGTCAGCCGCTCGAATTCGCGCTTGACGGCGGGGGGCAGCGGGGCTGAACCGCTCATGCACACGCGGATGCTGGTCAGGTTGACTTTGCCTGCTTTGACCTTCGCGTGATTGTTGATAGCGTTATACAGGGCGGGCACGCCCATGAAGATGGTCGGCTTGTAGACATCGATCACATCCAGCACATCGTCGATGTCGCGGGCATTCGGCACAAGCACGATGCGCGCGCCGAACGACATGGCGAAGCACACGACTGTGATCAGCCCGTACACGTGAAAGAACGGGATCGCGCCGAGGAAAATCTCGCGGCTGCCATTCGAGGTGTCTCCACCGGTGAGCATGGCGATGCACTGGAGCGTGTTGGCGACGAGTGCCTTGTGCTGCGACATCGCCCCTTTGGGCGTGCCTGTCGTGCCGCCTGTATACTGGAAAATGGCGAGGTCTTCCCCCGTGACAGTGACATTCGGCTTTTTGCCGTCATAGCGCGTCAGCAGGTCTTGCAGCCAGTGATCGCCGGGTTCGAGCGCTTCGAGGTAGTGCCCGCCTTTTTTCTCTTTGGCGATCTGGAACAGGCGGCGCGCCGCCGGATGCAGATATTCCTTGACGTTGGTGGCGATGACGGTCCTGACATGTGTGCCTGACTGGACGCCCTTGAACGCCTTGTAGAACAGCGTCATGCACACCACCACTTTCGCACCGCTGTCTTCAAGCTGGTGGCGCATCTTCTCCGGCGGGTAAGTCGGGTTGACGGCGACGACCACCCCGCCTGCCTTCAGCACGGCAAAGTAAGTGATGACGAAGGCAGCGGTGTTCGGCATGATGATCCCCACACGATCGCCTTTGCCCACTCCCAGTTCGCCCAGCGCCACCGCCAGCGCATCGGAGGCGCGGTCGAGCTGACCATAGGTCACATCGGCACACAGCCGTCCGACGATGGGCAGGCGGGCGGTCGTGGACAGGGCGATGGCGTCGGGCGTGCGCTGGGCACACTCACGCAGCAGATCGAACAGGGGCTTATCCGGGTAGGGCGCAAGCGTTTTGGGGACGGTGGCATCAAGCCGCTGCAACCAGGGGCGATCTTTATAGGTAACCATTTTCACTCCACAAGTGTAGTTTGTATTTATTAAACCTGGATTCGATTATACGGTTCGTCTGTTTCAACGTCAATTTTTTCGATCCAGGATTGTGCAACCTGAAAGGGGGCTATACCCCCCATGCCCGCCATGCCTCCGGGATGGCGATCACCTGTCCCTCACGATTGACGCATACATGGCGCGTTTGCCCGGTGACGGTGATCTCGCCCGTGTCGGTGTGAACGAGTTCATAGCTGAACGTCAGACCGCGACTGCGCATTTCGGCGATCCAGCAGCGGATGGTGATCTGCTGCCCGTATACAGTAGGGCGGAGGTAGCGCGCCGTCACGTCGGTGACGACCAGCAGGCGACCACTGCGCTCAAAATCGGCATAGCTGCTGCCGCGCACACGGGCGTAATGGCTGCGTCCTTCCTCGAAGTACACGATATAGCTGGCATGATGCACCACGCCCATCGCGTCAGTTTCTGCATAGCGCACATAAAAGGTGTTTTCCGCAACGAAGCGATCTGCCGGGGCGGGCATTCATCTCTCTCCCTGTTGTATGAAATGACGAACGGGGCGACGCTGTGCCCTGACGGGCATGTGATATAGTGTGCCTGAGCGCAGAACAGACGTTAAGGGGCGAAAATGACGATCCGTTTCGGACGGGATGTGTGTGGCGACCTTACGGCGGCATCGGAGCGGGAATGGCTGGTCACAAACGGGATTGGCGGATATGCCAGCGGCACGATCAGCGGCGTGCTGACGCGGCGTTATCATGGACTGCTGATCGCTGCGCTGAAGCCACCTGTGGCGCGGACGCTGCTGGTGGCAAAACTGGATGAACGAGTGCGTTATCGCGGGGTGGATCATCCACTGCACACCAATGTCTGGGGATCGGGCGCTGTCAACCCGGCGGGCTGGCTCGCGATCGAGTCCTTCAGCCTGCATGAAGGGGCATTTCCGACATGGCGATATGCCTTCAGCGATGCGCTGCTGGAGAAAACCCTGTGGATGGAACAGGGAGCTAACACCACCTATATCCGCTATCGGGTTGTGCGTGCGGCACTGCCTGTCGTGCTGTTCGCGCGGGCACTGGTCAACAGCCGCGACTCGCACGATAACACGGTTGGAGTGGGAGAGTACGCAGTCGAATCGGTACGGCGGGGGCTGCGCATTGTGCCACCGGGTGGGGAACCATATTATCTGCTCAGCGATCGTGCCGATGCCTCACCGATGTTCGACTGGTATCGGGATTTTGCGCTGGCGATCGAGACGGAGCGCGGGCTGCCTGATCGGGATGATCATGTCTATGCCGGCGATCTGGCGATTGCGCTTTCTGAAGGAGAAACAGTCACGTTCGTCGCCACGACCCAATATACCGATCGGATCGCCGGGGATGAAGCGTATGCACGTGCGCTGGCGCATCAGCAGAGCATCCTCGAACGTCTGCCAGATGGAGCATCCGCGATTGTGCATGATCTGGCACGGGCGGCAGATCAGTTCATCGTGGCGCGCCCGCTGGCGGATGTGCCAGATGGAAAAACGGTCATCGCCGGGTATCCCTGGTTCACCGACTGGGGGCGCGACACCATGATCGCCCTGCCTGGGCTGACGCTGCCGACCGGACGTCATGCGGACGCGGCAATCATCCTGAGGACGTTCGCGCGTTTTGTCGATCAGGGGATGCTGCCCAACACGTTCCCGGATGACGGCGAAACGCCGATGTACAACACGGTTGATGCGGCGCTGTGGTATTTCGAGGCGATCCGCGCTTATCACGAAGCGATAGGCGATACCGTTCTGCTGTGTGAGCTATACCCGACGCTGAAGAGCATCATCGACTGGCATGTGCGCGGGACACGTTTCGGGATCGGTGTCGATCCTGCGGATGGGCTGCTGCGCGCGGGTGAAGCTGGCGTGCAGCTCACCTGGATGGATGTCAAAATTGACGAATGGGTCGTCACACCGCGCACAGGCAAGCCCGTCGAGATCAACGCGCTGTGGATCAATGCGCTGCACTGCATGGCGGATTTTGCTGTGATCGCTGGCGTGGTCAACGACAGTGCCGGTTATCTGCGGATGGCGGAGCGTGCGCGTGCTTCATTTCAGCGCTTCTGGAACAGTGAAGCGGGTTACCTGTACGATGTGATCGATACGCCCGATGGAACGCATGACGCCAGCATCCGCCCGAACGCCGTGTTTGCCGTCGGTCTGCATCACTGTGCTGACCTGCTGACCGAGGAACAGGCGCGCATGGTGGTCGATGAATGTGCCGCGTCACTGCTCACCTCGCATGGGTTACGCAGTCTGCATCCGCAGCACCCGGACTATCAGGGGGTATATGTGGGCGATCGGGAGACGCGCGACGCACGTTATCATCAGGGCACGGTATGGGGCTGGCTGATCGGGGTATTTGCAGAGGCATATTACAATGTGTATGGCGATCGGGGACGCGCGGCGGGCTGATCGGCTCGATGGCGGAGGTGTTTGATGGCGATGCGCCTCATGCACCGCGCGGGGCGTTCGCTCAGGCTTGGACGGTGGCGGAGGTACTGCGCGTGTGGGTGCTTTTATCTGAAGACCAGTAAAAGGGGTTCTGATGAATATTGAAACGGCAGCGTGCGTCATCTGCGGGCGAATTCATACCCGCCCGGTGCTTCAGGAAACCGACTGGCTGACCGATCAGGTTCTGGATCGGATGCTGTCAGACAATCCGGGCTGGACGCTGGACGATGGAGCGTGCCCGGCATGTGTGCAGAAGGCGCTGCTGACCATTCTGATGGAGCGGGGTGAAGCGGCGGCGCATCGCACCATTCAGGCAGTGTGGCCCCTGGATGCGGAGGCGGCGTTTGGTGCGCTGCCCACCCCGCTGCGAATGCGCGCCCATCCGACTTACACCGGGAAAGGGGTGACGATCGCTTTTGTGGACAGCGGTTTTTACCCACATCACGACCTTGTGCGCCCGGTCAACCGCATTCGCGCCTGGGTGGATGCAGGCAGCGCGCAGGTCGAGCAGGTGTTTTTCTCGCCCGATGAACAGGTGACGTGGCGCGGCTGGGACGATCACATGCCATCGCAGTGGCACGGCACGATGACCAGCACGACAGCGGCGGGCAATGGCTATCGCGGGCATGGGCTGTATCGCGGGATCGCCAGCGATGCGGAGCTGGTGCTGATTCAGACCATCGACGCGGATGGTGCGATCCCAAACGAGAATATCCTGCGTGCGCTGCTGTGGCTGGAGGAAAATGCCGCAGCGCTCAATGTGCGTGTGGTCAACCTGTCACTGGGGGGTGACCCGGTGGAGCGGCTGGCGGATAACCCGATCGATGCGGCGATCGCCAGGCTGGTGGAGATGGGGATCGCCGTCACGGTGGCGGCGGGCAACAGTGGTGAACGACGGCTCAATCCCCCTGCTACCGCACCGATGGCACTGACCGTCGGCGGGGTGGATGACGGGAATGTGTTCGATCGGCGCGGTTTGTCGCTGTGGCACAGCAACTACGGGGTGGGGGTGGGCGGGGTGATCAAGCCGGAACTGGTCGCGCCGTCGATCTGGGTGGTTGCGCCTGTGCTGCCGGGCACAGAGACGGAACGCGAAGCGGTAGAGCTGTTCAGCAAGCGGGTATATCGGGACAGTCCGCGCGCACAGGCGATTGCAGAGCGCAAACTGGTCACGCCGTACTACCAGCATGTCGATGGCACGAGTTTCGCCGCGCCGATCGTCGCCAGTGTGATTGCTGCGATGATCGAAGCGAACCCGGCGCTGACGCCGCGTGCGATCTACGACATCCTCATCGATACGGCACAGCGCATCCCTGGCGTCCCTGTCTTTCGGCAGGGGTATGGGGTGGTGGATGCAGGGGCAGCGGTGCGCGCGGCGGCAGCCAGCGCAGACGGTGTGTGAAAAAAGGTCGCAATTGGAAGTGGCGGCACAAGCGCGTACACTGAGTGCATGACGAGAACACGGTACAGGATGTGAACAGGATGGACATCAACCAGGCTGCAAAGATGATCGAGTGGCTGGATGAGGAGCGCCGCCGTGATAAGGCGGTCATCGCCACCTTGCAGGAACGCCTGGCACACCAGCAGGAACAGACGGAAACCCTGCTGCGTCGCCTGAATGCGGTTGAGGCGGACAATGCCAGATTGCAGGGGCAGGTCGCCACATCTGCCCGCGATCTTGACCTGATCGAACAGATGCGGCGCGAGATGACGACGCAGATCGAGCAGATCGAGGCGAAACGTCTGACAGCAGAACGCGAAGCGGATCGGCGCGTGTCGCTGGCAGTGGACAACGCCACACGCCCGATCCGGGAGATGATGGACAAACTGGGTAAGCTGGAACGTCAGACGACCGAACTGCCCGCGATCAATGTCGAGCGGGATCGGCTGGCAGCAGCGGTCGCTGCACTTCAGCAGCGGGTGGACGACCTGATCAAGCGGCTGGAAGAACCCGATCGGCGGCTGACATTTCTTGAAGAGCAGCGCCGGCAGGATGCGCGCCGCCTTGCGGATGCCGAGGCAGAACTGCCTGAACTGCGAAAGACGCTGGAAACAGTCAAGCCGAAACTGACGCTGCTGGAAGACCTGGCACTCCGCAATGAACGACGTATCACGGAGGTGATCAATGGCGATCACAGCCGCCGTGAGCAGATTCAGCAGTTCATCGATCAGCAGACGCTGCTCGAACAGCAGCGTGAAACGCAGATGGCGGCGCTTCAGGCACGTTTTGCCAGCAGTGAACAGCAGATGCAGCAGAATGCCCAGCGTTTTGAGACGTGGGCGGAAGCCTATCGGGAGATGAAGAAGATCCTTGATGATTTTGACCGCATCAGCGATCGACTGGAGCGGCGTATCAACGAGGTTGCCGAGACGCAGCGGTTGAGTGAAGAACGTTTCCGCCAGGAATGGAACGACTGGCGCGGTGATGATCAGAAGCGCTGGAAGAACCTGACCGCTTCAAGCGATGAGGTATGGCGGCAGCACGATAAGGAGTTCGAGCGCTTTGTCCAGCGGTTTTCCGAGCTGGAGCGCTTTCTTCCGCCGCTTCAGGAGTCGATCAACCGCCTGTGGGCATTGGAGCGCGATCGCGCCAGACTGTATCGTGAGCAGTATCAGGCGCTGATCATGCAGCATGACGACGGCACGAATGTCTCCGTGCTGCATCTGCCGAAGATGAACGGCAGTTCAGGCGGATGACTCAACGCGGCGGATGATCGCGCCCAGCGCGGAAAGCTTGCTTTCGATCGCTTCATAACCGCGATCGATTTGCTGGATATTGGCGATGCGGGACTCGCCTTTTGCCCCCAGCGCCGCCAGCAGCATCGCCATCCCCGCGCGGATGTCCGGGCTGGTGATGTTCGGCTGCCCGGTGAGCGCAGCGGGTCCCTGTACAAGAACGCGATGCGGGTCGCAGAGTGTGATGCGCGCCCCCATGCGGATCAGCCGATCGGTGAAGAAGAAGCGGCTTTCGTACATCCAGTCGTGGAACAGTACCGTGCCCGCGCTTTGCGTGGCGACGGTGAGGGCGACGCTCATCAGGTCAGAGGGGAAGGCGGGCCAGGGCTGCGCCTTGATGATTGGGATGCGGTTGCCCAGGTCTGGAGAGATGGTCAGGCGCTGGTGTGCGGGGACGAAGATGTCCTGATCGCGCACTTCCCAATGGACGCCGAGACGCTCGAACACGAGTGCGATGGTGGTCAGGTAATGTGGGTCTGCCTGGCGGATGGTGATCTCGCCGCCCGTCACGACTGCCGCGCCGATGTAGCTGCCCACCTCCATGAAATCTGCGCCGACGCGCGCCTCGCCACCGTTCAGTTTCGGCACGCCTTCGATGGTCAGGCGATTGGAGCCGATGCCGTCGATGTGTGCGCCCAGCCCAACCAGCATCATGCACAGGTCCTGCACATGAGGTTCACCAGCGGCGTTTTCGATGATCGTCGTGCCGCGCGCCAGCACAGCCGCCATGATCGCGTTTTCGGTCGCCGTGACGCTGGCTTCGACGAAGGCGATGTGCGCGCCGACGAGCTGGTCTGCGCGCAGGCGCAGCGCACGGTCGAACTCGACCTGTGCGCCCAACTGACGCAGGGCGTAAAGGTGCATGTCGATGCGTCGTTCGCCGATGGTATCGCCGCCGGGCAGACCGAGCGCAACTTCGCCACAGCGCGCCAGCATGGGACCTGCCAGCACGATGCTGGCGCGGATTTTGCCGCTCAGTGCCGCATCGATTTCGGTGGTGGTGATCGTGTGGGCGTGCAGGCGCAGCGTGCCGGGCGCTGTCCATTCGACCTGGACTCCGATCGCGCGCATGATCTCAATCAGGCTGCGGACATCACCGATATCGGGGACGTTGTGCAGGGTGACGGGCTGATCGGTGAGCAGGCAGGCGGGGATCATCTTGAGGGCGGCGTTCTTGTTGCCGCTGGCGGTTATGATCCCGCGCAGGGGATGCCCGCCGTCGATAATGAACTGCTGATTCGCCATGAACCGATCATCCTCTCGTGTGCAGGGTATGATTATAGCGCAATCAGCGGGGATGTTTGACACCCGGCAGGGCATGGACTATACTCACCGATATGAAACGGTACATGCTCACCCACGCGCATCATCATTTCCGGTCGCTTCCCCTGTGCGCGCTGGTCAGGAGCGTCGTGCTGATGTGAGATGCCGCACATCTGCAAGGATGACGAACGAACCCCGCCGCGCGGGGTTTTTTGTTTGGTATGGGCGAGAGCAGGTGAGGAAAGGGGTTTTTGGGATGCTGGTGGTGATCGATTATGGAGCGGGCAACCTGAGGAGCGTCATCCACGCGCTCAGCCATCTGGGGGTGGAGAATATGCGGATCGCGCGGACGCCGCATGAACTGCGCGGAGCAACGCACCTCATCCTGCCCGGCGTTGGCGCATTCGGTGCGGGCATGGAACAGCTTCATGCCCAGCATCTGGTCGCGCCGATACGCGAGGCGGTGCGTGCGGGCGTGCCCTACCTGGGCATCTGCCTGGGGATGCAGTTTCTGTTCGAGCGCAGCGACGAGATGGGCGATCACGCCGGGCTGGGTCTGCTGGCAGGGCGTGTGACTCGCTTTCCCGATCGACCTGGACTCAAAGTACCGCACATGGGCTGGAATACGCTGCGGGCAGCCAAACCAACACCGCTGCTCGACGGGCTTCCAGGTGATGCGATGGCGTATTTCGTTCACAGCTACTACTGCGAACCTGCTGACCCTGCCGTGACAGCGATCACCACCGAATATGGTGCGCCGTTTTGTGCGGGCGTGGCGCATGACAACATCTACGGAGTACAGTTCCACCCGGAAAAAAGTCAGCGCACAGGGCTGCGCCTGCTCGCCAACTTCCTGGCGATCCCATCTCCTGTGGAGGTGTTGTCGTGATCATCTATCCGGCGATCGACATTCGCGGCGGCAGGGTCGTGCGGCTGCGTGAGGGTGACCCTGACCAGCAGACGGTGTTCGGTGACGATCCGGTTCAGGTGGCGCAGCGCTGGATCGACGAGGGGGCGACGTGGCTGCATGTGGTCAATCTTGATGGGGCGTTCGGCGCGGAAAATCAGACTGTGCGTCTGCTTGAGCGCATCGCCGGGCTGGGCGTGCCGGTGCAGTTCGGCGGTGGACTGCGCGATGGTGGGGCGATCGATCGCGCTTTGGATGCGGGTGCGGCACGGGTCGTGCTGGGCACGATCGCGGTCACTCAGCCAGAGGTGGTACGTGCGGCGGCAGAGCGACACGGTGGGGCGGCGATCTGCGCGGCGCTGGACGCGCGTGATGGGGTAGTCGTGACGCATGGGTGGCAGACGGCAAGCGCGCTCACCCCGGCAGGGCTGGGGCGTGAACTGTCGGCTGCCGGGGTGCGCTACGCTCTGTTCACCGATGTCAGCCGCGATGGGATGCTGGATGGGGTGAACGTCGAAGCGACCGAGGCGCTGGCGCGCGAGACAGGGTTGGCGGTGATCGCGTCTGGCGGGGTGTCGCGGGTGGAAGAGATCGCGCGCCTGGCATCGGGCGGGATGGTGGAGGGAGTGGTGATCGGCATGGCATTGTACAGTGGGCAGATGACACTGGGCGCGGCGCTCGCTGCGGCACAGGAGTCCTGAGGAGCGAAAGATGCTGGCGAAACGGATCATCCCATGCCTGGATGTCAGGGATGGGCGGGTGGTCAAAGGGGTCAATTTTGTCGATCTGCGCGATGCCGGTGACCCGGTCGAGCAGGCGATGGTCTACGATCAGCAGGGCGCAGATGAGCTGGTCTTCCTGGACATCAACGCCTCGCATGAGGGGCGCGCTACGCTGCTGGAGATGGTGCGCCGCGTGGCGGACAGTCTGTTCATCCCCTTCTGTGTGGGGGGCGGCATTCGGACGATCGAAGACATCCGCGCGACGCTGCTGGCGGGTGCAGACAAGGTGTCGATCAACAGTGCGGCGATCAAAAATCCGAGTCTGATCAATGATGCAGCGTGGGCGTTTGGCGCGCAGTGTGTGGTCGTGGCGATCGACCCGAAATGGGTGGAAACACCGGATGGTGGACGCTATGAGGTGTATATCAACGGGGGACGCACACCGACGGGCATCGATGCAGTTGCATGGGCGCAGGAAGCGCAGGCGCGGGGCGCAGGTGAAATCCTGCTGACAAGCATGGACCGGGATGGGACGAAGGCAGGGTATCACCTCGACCTGACGCGCACAATCGCTGATGCGGTGAGCATCCCGGTCATCGCCAGCGGGGGGGCTGGCGCGCTGGCGCATTTTGCCGAAGCGCTGACGATCGGTGGGGCGGATGCGGCGCTGGCTGCAAGCCTGTTTCACTACAATGAACTGAGCATCGGCGAGGTCAAACGCGACCTGGCAGCACGGGGCATACCGGTACGGTTGAGCGGCTGGGAGGCGCTGGATAGTTTTGCCAGCCGGGGAGGACTGGGATGAGCGGTGTGGCAAACACGATCAGGTGGGATGCGAACGGGTTGATCCCGGCAGTGGTTCAGGATGCCAGCACGCATGAGGTGCTGATGCTGGCGTACATGAATGCTGAAGCGCTGGCGCGCACGCTGGAAGGGGGCGAGGCTGTCTTCTGGAGTCGCAGCCGGGGGGAACTGTGGCATAAAGGTGCGACGAGCGGGAATGTGCAGCGGGTGCGCGAAGTGCGTGTAGATTGTGATGGGGATACGCTGCTGCTGCTGGTCGATCCGGCGGGGGCAGCGTGCCATACTGGAGAGCGGACATGCTTTTTCCGTTCAATCGATGCGGTGCTGCCGCCGACGATGGCGCACAAGAACGATGAGGGACGATGATGGAGATGCTGGCACGACTGGAAAAACTGATCGCCGAACGGCGCGATCATCCGAAACCGGGCAGCTATACCAATACGCTGCTGGCAGCGGGCACAAGCCGCATGGCGCAGAAGGTGGGTGAAGAAGGGGTGGAGGTGGCGGTCGCTGCGCTGAGCCAAGGCAGGCAGGAGCAGATCGGGGAGATCAGCGATCTGCTCTTTCACCTGCTGGTGCTGATGCATGACCGGGGGATCAGCCTGGCGGATGTGGACGCTGAACTGTCACGGCGTCATGAGGCAGGCGGATCGACCACTGGAATGTCGGCATCGGCGGGCTGAAGGGTAGACACGCGCGACCAGAGCCAGGCAGTCGATCCGTCAGGCAGGGTGATCTGATACCACAGAGTACGCCCTTCACCCGATCTTCCGGTTACGGGAAAGGTTTCCCCGGAACGTGCAGTCCCGGCGCGCTCGAAGCTCGTGCCGGGACCGGCACGCAGTACGGTGTTGTCCTGATCGACCCGTGCAACTGGCGCGGCATCGGATGCTGATTCTGTGGTGGGCGTCTCGGCAGGTGATGCTGCCTGTGGTGTGGCGGTTGGTGGCAAAGCTGTCGGTGTGGCAGTGGGGGGCAGGGGTGTGTTGGTTGGTGTGGCAGTTGGGGGCGGAGGTGGGGCACAGGCGGCGAAAAGCAGCACCAGCGCCATCAGCAGAATTGGGCGGAGCAGTCGGTGCATAGGTCGGGTTCCTTTCTCGTCGCGGGTAAAAAATGATGTTCCGTCGCTATGCGGCGTTTATACCGCATCACCCCTGTCTGGCACGAAAATGTTCATCCCTTTCACAGAAATGCGCCAAATGTGCGTAAAAGGGCGTACACTTAGGGGCAGCCACACGGATAAGATGATAGATGGCACAAGATGGAGATCACATGACGCGCGATGACGTGGCACAGCTTGAGCTGTTTCAGGGGATGCCGCATGAAGAGATCGACTGGATGCTGGCGAACGGGGAGATCGTCAATCTTCCGGCGGGTGTGATGTTCATGCGCGAAAATCAGATAGCCGACCTGTTCTATGTGACGCTGGTGGGCGAATTGCAGGTTTCGCGCGTGATCAATGGAGTCCGGGAAGTGTTCGGCACGACGCCGCCTGGGGTGATCGGGGGTGAGATCGCGCTGCTGACGGGCGAACAGCAGCTTTCAACGGCGACGACCATCATGGACTCGCAGGTGCTGGCATTGGATGCCGACACTTTTCGGCGGATTTTCACCGACGCGCCGACCATCGGCGCGCGCATCATGCACATTGCCTCGCAGCGCATGATCAGCATCTCGCAGATGGTGGTGCAGCGTGAGAAGAACAGTGCTTTGGGCAGGCTTTCAGCCGGGCTGGCGCATGAGCTGAACAACCCGGCGGCGGCGGCGCGGCGTTCGGTGCGTACTCTGCGTGAGGTGCTGCCGGCGTTGCAGCATTACACACTGGCGCTCAAACTCTACAACCTGGATGCAGAGCAGATCGCGCTGCTGCTCGATTTTCAGAACCGGATTCTGGCGCGTGAGGTACAACCGCTGAACGCGATGGAGCGCAGCGATCGGGAAGATGCGCTTGCGACATGGCTGGTGGAACATGGCATCGCTGATGGCTATGAACTCGCCTCGACGTTCGTCGGGCGCGGGATCACGGTGGATGATCTGCATGGGGTGCTGCATCGGCTGGATAGGCGTACAGCGGGCACGATCGTCCACTGGCTGAACGCAGCGCTTTCGGCAAATGCGCTGCTGGAAGAGATCGATGGCAGCACACAGCGTATCTCCAGCCTGATCGATGCGGTGAAGTCATACACCTTCATGGATCAGGGGGAAATGCAGGAAGTGGACATTCATCAGGGGTTGGAGAACACGGTGATCATGCTGCATGGCGCGCTGGGCGATCGCCGCGTCGTGCGTCAGTTTGATACGCGCCTGCCGCGCATCGCCGGGCGGGGCACGGAGATCAATCAGGTGTGGACGAACCTGCTGGATAACGCGATCGCCGCGACCCAGCCTGAAGGGACGATCTGGCTGATCACCCGGCTGGAGAACAGCGATGTGATGGTCGAGATTGCGGATGACGGGCATGGCATTCCGCCGGAGGTGGAGCCGCTGGTGTTCGAGCCGTTCTTCACGACCAAAGCAGTCGGTGATGGAGTGGGGCTGGGGCTGGCGGTCGTAAACCGAATCGTCAGACGGCACAGAGGTACGATAGAATTGTGGTCACAACCCGGACATACGCGGGCGATCGTTCGCCTGCCGATCCGTCAGGGGACCGAATAAAATTGCCGTCAACCTAAAAAGGACAAGCTCATGCAGACCTGTGAACACTACACCACGCACAAACATGCCGCCCCGCGCAGCAAGGGGTGTGAGGAATGCCTGAAGACCGGAGACCGATGGGTACATCTGCGCGTGTGCCTGGAATGTGGACATGTTGGCTGCTGTAACTCATCGAAGAACAAGCACGCCACACGCCATTTCCACGAGACCGGGCACGCGATGATCCAGTCTGTTGAGCCGGGTGAGCAGTGGGCATACTGCTATGCCCACGACCTGTTTTACGATCACGCCTGAGCAGTTGTGCTGACCTGAAGGATGGTGGGCGTCCATGAAGAACATCAAGGTGTTTGTGTCATCACCTGGCGACCTGCGTAAGGAACGCGCGCTGATCGTCGGAATGATACGCGGGCTGAATGAACGCCCTTCCATCCGCGATCGGTACAAGTTTTCTCCCTATCTGTACGAGGAACATGCGCCGGCGCTGGCGGGGACCGCGCCGCAGCAGGTGGTCAACGAGGCGATGCTGGAGCCGCATGATGCCGATCTGGTGATCTGCATGTTGTGGGCGCGCATGGGTACGCCGCTTCCCGAAGTTAACCCGGATACGGGGCAGCCGTATCAGAGCGGGACGGAATGGGAATTTTACGATGCCTATCGCGCCAATCAGCGGCGGCGTACCCCGGTGCTGCTGCTCTACCGCTGTGTTGCCCCGACGCCGCCTGACGCCGATCCGCAGCAGATCAACGCGGTCAGCAGTTTTTTTCAGCGCTTTGAAGGGGCGAACGCACCGCTGCGCGGACTGTACCGCACCTTCAGCGATGAGGTACAGCTTCGGGACGCGCTGACCAATGACATCGACGCACAGGTCGCCAAATGGGATCGGGCAGCGACACAAGGGCGGCTGCGTTCAGTCGGCGCGATCGCCGCACTCGTGCTGATCGCGCTGCTGGCGGTCTTCCTGCTGGTGCGCGGGCAGGGCGTAACCCTCGAAAATGCCCCGTTCAATGTGGCGATTGCGGGTTTTGCTGTGCAGCCTGGCTCGGACATCGCTCAGCAGGATGTGGATGTGCTGTCGCAGGCGTTGTACATCAACTTCACACAGCGGCTTGAAGAGGTGCGCGCCGACCTGCCGCTGGTGGTGGGCGTGTGGTCGCCTGAGCAGGTGGGCACAGTCACCGGGGCGACAGCGGAAGAGCGCGAAGCGAACGCTCAGCGTCTGGTGGAACGTCTGCTCAGCCAGTACAACGCGCGTGCCGACATCGTGGTGTATGGGATCGTCGAGCGGCGTGGAGAACGGATCGCGGTGACGCCGGAATTCTACGTCACACAGACGTGGCCCGAACTGAACGAGTTGTTCGGGCGCTTTGGGCTGGCATCGGCGGTGTATGCGCGCAACATCGACCAGTCGCGGGCGCTGAGCGGCGATCTCTCCAACCGATCGCAGGTGCTGGCATCGGTGACGCAGGGATTGGTGCAGATGATCTTCCGTCAGTACGATGAGGCGCGGCGCGCGTTCGATGCGGCGCTGGCGGTCAATCAGAATGTGGTCGGGCGGGACATGCTGTACGTGCTGCGCGGGAACAGCGCGATCGGCAACTATAACCGTATTGTGGGCGAGGGGGATGCGCGTCAGGCAACGCGCCTGCCTGCACTGATCCGGCTGGCGGCAGAAGATTTCCGGGCAGCGATCGCCCAGAACCCTGATTACGCGCGCGGTTATTCCGGTCTCGGCATGGTGGGCTATCTGGAAGCGCTGGAGGATGCGCGCCGCACCCGTTCTCTGAACGTGCCACGCGAAACGCTGGACGCGATTGAGATGACGCTCAGCCGGGCTCTGACTGCCACCGATAACCCGCCGAGTGCGGACATCACGGCGCGCACGGAATTTGGTTTGGGGCAGGTGGCGCTGCTGCGCGTGCTGGGGGGCGATATGGGCGCGGCAGAGAGGGCGCGCACGCAGTTTGAGGCGGTCATCGCGGCATATGCTGACGGGGCAAACCCGCGCATCACAGAACTGGCGGCGGAAGCTCATGCGCGGCTGGGGCTGCTGGCGTACACGATCGGCGATTACGAGACAGCGCGCGCCCAATACGAGATCGCGCTTCAGCGTACTGAACTGGATGAACGCGAGGCGCTGTATCGCCGTCGCCTGCTGGAGGCGACGATCGCGATCGAGCGCGGGGCAGGCAATATCGATGCAGCGATCGAGGCATACAATGCGCTGCTGGTGCTGGACATGCTGCCGGATGAGCGAGTTTACGCCTTGTACACCTATGCCCGAATGCTGAGCGAGGCGGGGCGCGCTGCTGATGCGCTGGCACAGCTTGAAGCTGCTGCTGGCATCGATGCGACGAATTTTCCTGCACTTGGTGCGGCAGTGCTGGTCGATCTGGGCAATGCCTACGATTTTGCCGGACGCCCACTCGACGCCATAGCGATGTTCGAGCGGGCGCTCATGCTTGATCCGATTGGGCAGGCGCATCTTGCCCCGCTGATCGGTCAGCAGACAGGCGATGACGATGACGATGATGACGACAACGCCACGCCTGCACCGTGATCAGCCGATCGGTTCCAGCCAGTATTCGCTGCCGCGTCCTTCCGCCGTCCAGCCGACGACGCCGTTGTATTCGACCTCCCACCAGGTCAGGCGGGTGTTTGCCCCGCACGACGGACCGGCAAGCACGCGAAACTCTGCGCCTGCCGGAATTTGCCCGATCACTCTGCCGCTTTCCGGCTGGACACGAATGTTGTTCGGGTCGCCGGGCAGGACGCGGGCGCGGATGCCCGGCGCAAGGCGCGGCGGGGGCGATCCGGCGCAGACCACGCTGGACCGGGTCGGCTGTGCCGCGCCGCTGATGGCAGTTGCCGCCCAGGGCAGCGTGGTGAAGGCGGGGAAGAACGTTTCCGGGTCGATGATGGCGATGCGCCCGGTCGTGCCGTCATCCAGCCGCACCTGCCACATGTCCTCGAATCGCTGGATGAGGGTGACTTCGGTTCCGGCGTTGAACTGTCCCAGCACGCTGCCCTCGCTGGTATAGAGCGTTTGCGTGGTGGGGTAGTGCGCCCCGTTCAGAAGGCGATAAGAAGGCAAGAGGCGGGCGCGCACGCCAGGCGCGTCGTCGGCAAAGACGCGCACGAAATCGGATGAGCGCGTCCAGCCTGTCAGCCCATTTTCAGCGCGCACCTGCTTCCAGGCGAAAACGCGCCCATCGGTGATGAGTGGACGGTATTCGAGTATTTCGACCACATCGCCTTCGCGCAGCGTCGCAATGGTGTCTGACCCGTTCGGCTGGCTGCTCAGGCTGACGGTCCGCCCCTGCGGGGAGTAGACCTGGGCGAACTGATCGAATTCTCCGTCGCACGAACGACCACGCACATCGGCGTCTATGTAAACGGCGGGAAAGACGCTGTTGTGCGGGTAAGTCTCCGGCGGGGTGAACGTGCTGACGACGAAGCCGAGTTCCTCAAACTGGAAAGCGGTCAGCTCCGGTTCATAGTCGATGATCGTTCTGCCCACGCCAGTCGGCACGAAGTAGACATCATCGCGGGTGAATGGGGCGGTGCGCGCGACCTGAATGTCCAGCGCCAGCACGCCGTCGGCGTCGGCACGGGCGGTGCGCTGGGCGACGAAATTGCCCCCGCCTGGGCGGTCGATGTACGAGTAGAAATACAGGGTGAGCTGCTGGTTTGGCTCCAGACCCATCACCCATGCGATGTTGTCGGTGCGCGTTCCCATCCAGCACTGGGGATATTCCAAACCGAAGGTGTGCGAGAGATTGCCGTCGGGATGGGTGAGGGTGAGGGTATACAGACCGAGTTCTGTGCCATAGCTGAAAGGCAGTCTGTAGTCGAAACAGCGCAGCGAACCGTCCTCAAATTCGTTCAGCACGATCGGGCGTGTGCTGCCGCTGGGCAGAGTGAGTGTACCCTGTGCAGGTGCTGACGAACGGTAGCCGCACGCGGAAAAATAGTTTGTCCCACCTGGGAAGGTGAGGACACCTGGAGTGAAGTACCATGTTGGGACGGGCGGGATGTAGGCTCCGATCTCACCGCCGCCGCCCAACCCACCGTAGAAGATGTCGAGAGGGACGCCTGGCGGGGCAGGCTCGAAGCCGGAAAGCTGGACAGGGGTGACCGTCGGGCTGGCGGTGCGGATGGACTGTGCCGAAACCGCCCCCGCCAGCGGAATATACAGGGCGCACAGCGTGAGCAGCAGAAAATGACGCATAGGGACTCGCTCCCGGATTTGGGTGACGCGCTGAGTTCAGTATACGCCCGTTTACGTCATCATGGTCATGGGGACGGGGTGGACGGCTGCCCACTCCGCGATCGAACGTTCCACCTGCTCCCAGGAGTCGAGGATGAAGAGCGTGTTGTGGAAGTGGTGTGGGCTGGGGGCAAGCGCCTCAAATGCTTCCAGGGTGTAGGGCGCGCGCGTCACCGCATCGGAATACGCTCGCTGAAGCTCTGCAACACTGCTGAGCAGCCCAGCGCCCAGCGCCTTGAGTTCATCCCCTTCACGGAGCAAGCCGAACTCGATGGTATACCACCACAGGCTGCCCAGCGACCTGCGTTGTTCGGGCGTGTACTGGATGGCGAGGTGAGCGAAGCGTTCCAGATAATCAGCATAGCGCTGATGGGCGAGGTAGGGCAGATGCCCAAAGGCGTCATGGAAGATGTCTGGCAGGGGGGTGTAGTCGAGCGTCGTGCGATCGCGGATGTATTCGGTGATGAGGAATTCGCGCCGCGCCAGCGCCTCGAACCAGTCCTGCCCGGATGAGTACTGCACGTCAGTGCTGACGAGCCGCCAGCCCGTCAGGTCGTGGATGCGCTGGCTGAGGGCGGCGAAATCGGGAATGCGATCCGGGGTCAGCGCGAGTGCATCGACGCCTTCCAGCCACCAGCGGGTGGCATGGTGCTGAGCATGTGTCCACTGGCGGGTGTAGAGTTCGCGCCAGATGGCGGATTCTTCTTCAGAAAAAACGTGGAAAGGGCGCATGTTCTATTTTTCCTGTGGGGGTTTTTCGGGGAGTGCGGGGCGCACGAGTGAGAACGTCTCGGTGACGCGCGCGTAGTTGTTCCCGGCAAGCCGACCGACGGGTTGCAGCTTCGCTGTGTCGATCTTGTCCGAGCCGATGAGAAGGGAGTCGGTGATGTGCAGGTGCAGCACCCGCCCGATGACGATGCTGCCCGCGCCTGGCTGGTCGCCAATTTCGACGATCTGGACGACTTCGCATTCGTAATGCACAGGCGACTCCAGCACGCGCGGCGGTTTGACGGTCAGGGATGGAGTGGGGGTCAACCCGGCGTAGACGAATTCATCCACATCGGAGGGCAGTTCAGCGGCGGTCAGGTTCATCGCTTCGGCGGTCGCTTCGGTGACGATATTGACGACGAACTGCCCGGTCGCTTTCACGTTGTGGAGGGTATCTTTCGGCTGTCCGGTACTGGCGCGGATGGCGGGACAGAAGAGCAGGGTCGGTGGGTTAGAGCAGACGGCGGTGAAGAAGGAGAATGGGGCGAGGTTGAAGTGCCCCATTTCATCGATAGTCGAGACCCAGCCGATCGGGCGCGGCACGATCGTGCCCGTCATCAGTTTGTAGAAGCTCTGCCAGGGGATGCCGCCGGGTGTGATGTCCATTCAGTTCCCTTTATGATGCGCTCGGTGGCGTGTGCTGTGTCTGGCAGCGGCGTTTTACTCGCCGTCCCCTTCCAGCCACGACGCCATGTATTCGGGTTTCTCCCATTCTAGCGCGTCAGGGGTGAGATGCAGCGGGTTGAATGTGTCCACCATGACGGCAAGTTCTTCGGTTTTCACCGCGCCGATGCTGGCTTCGGTTGCGCCGGGTTGAGGACCGTGCGGCAGCCCGGAAGGGTGCAGCGTGATGTCGGCGCGGTCGATGCCCTTGCGCGACATGAAGTTGCCCTCGGCATAGTAGATCACCTCGTCGCTGTTGACGTTGCTGTGATTGTATGGGGCGGGAATCGCCTGAGGATGGTAATCGAACAGGCGTGGGACGAATGAGCAGATGACGAAATTCCAGCCCTCGAACGTCTGATGCACGGGCGGCGGCTGATGGATGCGCCCGGTGATCGGCTCAAAATCGCGGATGTTGAAAATCCAGGGGTAAAGATAGCCGTCCCAGCCGACCACATCGAAGGGGTGGTGATCAAGGATGTGCCGGGTCAGCCGATCGCGCGCCTTGACGCGCACGGCAAATTCACCGCGTTCGGTGTGCGTCTCCAGTTCGCGTGGGACGCGGATGTCCCGTTCGCAGTAAGGGGCATGTTCGAGGAGCTGTCCGAACTTGTTGCGATAGCGTTTGGGTGGTTCGATCTGCGAGGGCGACTCGATGACGAAAAACCGTCCTGCGCCGCCGTCCATCCGCATCTGCCAGGTTGTGCCGAACGGGATGACGATGTAATCGCCAGGCTCATACGGCAGCAGCCCGAACTGTGATGCCAGTACCCCGCGCCCCTCATGCACATACCAGACTTCGTATGCCTGCGCGTTGCGATAGAAGTCGGTCATGCTCTGATCGGGGCGGGCGATGCCCAGCGTGACATCGCGGTTGCCCAGCAGCACGCGGCGCGCGCTGATCGCATCACCTCCTGCCGGGATGGTATCCGTCCTGAAAGCGCGGTGGCGCAGCGCGCCGAAGTCGATGAACTGCGGGCTGGCGCTGCCGCAATCTTCGCTGTGTACGACGCGCGGTGGCAGAAAATGATGGTAGAGCAGCGATTGGATGCCGGAGAAGCCCTCCAACCCCATCACCTCTTCACGATACAGCTTGCCGTCCGGTTTGCGGAACTGGGTGTGCCGCTTGTGCGGCACTTCACCCAGGATGTGATAGAACGTCATGGATGCACCTCGTCATCACAGATGGTGTGGGTGAGCGAACCGAGTCGCTCGATGGTCAGCGTGACGGTATCGCCGGGGCACAGCCAGCCGCCCTGTCCCCCGGTGAGTTCGAGCAGGCAGCCCGTGCCGACTGTGCCGGAGCCGATCACCTCGCCGGGGTGGAGCGTCACCCCCTGCGACGCACGGGCGATCATCTCGCCGAACGACCAGTGAATGTCGCGCCAGTTGCCGCGTGACCGTTCCACGCCGTTGACGTGCGCCGTCATGGTCAGATCATACACGCCGGGGCGGTCGGTGCGGCGGTCTGCCAGTTCGTCAGGCGTCGTCCAGAACGTGCCCAGCGCGGTGGCAAAATCCTTGCCTTTGGCGGGTCCGAGACCGACCGACATCTCCTGCCGCTGTACATCGCGCGCCGACCAGTCGTTCATCACGGTGTAGCCGACGAGAAAGGACTCGGCGTCTTCGGGGGCGATGTCGCGCCCGGCACGCCCGATCAGCGCGGCGATCTCCAGTTCGTAATCGAGCGCCTGGGTGTACGCCGGGCGAACGAGCGTCCCGTTGCCGAAGGTGACAGTGGTCGGGTTGCCGAAGTAGAACACCGGAAACGCATACCACGCGGGCGGTACATCCCGCCCGCGCGCGGCGTTGGCGATGCGGACGTGCGCCTCGAACGCATAAAAATCACGCAGCGAGCGGATCGGTGCGGCGAAGGTCACGGGCATGATCTAGAGGTTGCCCCGCCGCTGCTGTTCGAGTTCGATCGCCTCGAAGAGCGCTTTGAAGTTTCCTTTGCCGAAGCCCCGGCTGCCGTGCCGTTCGATCACTTCGATGAACATCGTCGGGCGATCCTGAAGCGGACGGGAGAAGATTTGCAGCAGGTAGCCCTCGTCATCCCGATCGACCAGGATGCCCAGTTCGCGGATGGCGTCAAGCGAGTCCCGCACTTCGGCGATGTCACCAGCGCGTTCGGGCAGCAATTCGTAATACTCGTCCGGCACGCGCAGGAATTCGATGCCCCGTGCGCGCAGCAGGCGCACGGTCTGCATGATGTCACCCGTCGCCAGCGCGAGATGCTGCACCCCTGGCGTGAGGTAATAGTCGAGATATTCCTCGATCTGGCTCTTGCGTTTGCCGTCGGCGGGTTCGTTGATCGGCAGTTTGACGCGCCCGTTGCCGTTCTGCATCACTTTGGACATGAGCGCGCTGTATTCAGTGCTGATGTCCTTGTCATCGAAGTGGGCGAGCTGACGAAAGCCCATCACCTGATGGTAGAAGTTGACCCAGTAGTTCATCTTGCCCAGTTCGACATTGCCGACCACATGGTCGAGCGCCACCAGCCCGGCGGACTCGGCGGTGTAGTCGATCGGTTTGTAACCTGGGGCGAATGCGCCCTGATAATCCGAGCGATCGACAAAGACATGCAGCGTGTCGCCGTAGGTGCGGATGGCGGCGGTGCGATAGATGCCGAACGAGTCGCTTTCCTCGCGCGGCGTCCATTCGCCGATCGCGCCGCGCGCGGTGGTGGCGGCGTATGCCTGTGCCACATCATCGACAGCAAAGGCGATCACTTTCACGCCGTCACCGTGCAGCATGTGGTGTGCAGCGATCTCGCTGGTCGGGCTGTAGGCAGCGCTGACCACCAGACGGATCGTGCCGGATTCCAGCACATAAGAGGCGAACTTGCGATTGCCCGTCTCCAGCCCGGAATAGGCGACAGGCTTGAAGCCGAATGCCTTCCACCAGTAATACATCGCCTGCTTTGCATTGCCGACATACAGATGCAGGTGATCGATCGCCCTGATCTGGAGAAAATCGGCTTCTTCGTGCATCGGACGGGTTTGTTGAATGAGATCAACCATTTTTCATTTTTCCTGTTCTGTACGCCTTCATGCAAGTTCCGGGTGGGCGGCGCGTACCACGCTTCCCAGCCGGCTGACTGCCTCTTCGATCGCCTCGGCGGGCAACCCGCTGAAATTGAGGCGCATGGATGCGGAGTGCCCGCCATTGACCGAGAATGCACCACCTGGGATGTAGATGACACCCGCAGCCGCAGCCCGCTCGAACAGCGCCCAGGTATCGACCTGTTCTGGAAACGTCACCCAGACGAACAGCCCGCCCTCAGGTTGTGACCAGCGCGCGAAGGGCAGATGACGGCGCAGTGCGTTCAGAAGCGCATCACAGCGGGCGCGGTTGAGAGCGTTCAGCCGTTTCAGGTGATCGGGCAGCAGCCCGTTTTCCAGAAAATGGAAGACCGCACGCTGGATGAGGGCAGACGACTCCAGGTCGATCGACTCGCGGATAGCGGTGATGCGCGGCATGAGCGCGCGCGGGGCGACCATCCAGCCGAGGCGTAATGATGGGGCGAGCATTTTGGAGAACGACCCCAGATAAAACACGGTGTCGGCTTCGTCAAAGGCTTTGAGCGGCGGCAGCGGGTCACCCGTGAAGCGCAGGGCGGAGTAGGGATCGTCTTCGATGACCGGGACGCCGTGTCGTGCTGCCAGCGCCGCGATCTGCTGACGGTGTGATGCGGCAAGGGTGACGCCGAGCGGGTTGTGAAAATCCGGGATGAGGACTGCCATGCGCGGGGATGTGGTGAATGCGGCTTCGAGTGCCTCCAGATCAGCGCCGCGCTGCGGGTCAGCGGGGATGGGGGTGACGGCTGCCCCACGCCCGGTGGTGATCTGCTGGATGCCTGTGAAAGTAGCATCTTCGATGACGACCGGGCAGCCGGGGTCAACCAGCAGCCGCGAGAGGATGGTCAGCCCGTGCTGATTGCCATTGGTCAGGAAGATGTCTTCGGCGGAACAGGACACACCCCGCGTGCGCATGTGATCGGCGATCCACGCGCGCAGCGGCATGTAGGGTGGGTTGTACTGGAGTGCGCGTCCGCCATCGCGAGTGAGAACGTCTGCCATGCAGGTGCGGAGCGCGTCGGTCGGCAGCGCATCGGTGGCGGGCAAGCCACCCGCGAGCGACAGCACGTCGGACGACGTGGCAAGCGCCAGCAGATCGCGCATGACGGAGCGCCTGAGATGCACTGCCTCCCCGCTCAGCCGCCAGGACGATAGTGGGGAGAGTGTGGGGGGCGTGTGCATCATGGCGTTCATCCGTTCAATCGGTCGAGAGTTGGGTGGTGAACTTGACCTCCGTCAGTACGATGCTGGTCGAGATGCGCGCGATACCTGGGATGGGGGTGAGCTTCTCCATCAGGAAAATCTCCAGTTCCCTGCGCGTTCGCACAGCCACTTTGAGCAGATAGTCAAATTCTCCCGTAACAAAATAACATTCCAGCACTTCCGGCATGTTGGCGACGGCGGTACGAAAGCCCTCGATGTGCTGCATCTGATGCACCTGGAGGGTGACATTGACCAGACACAGCAGGTCGTAGCCCATCTTTTCACGGTCGAGCAGGGCGACATAACGCTGAATGAAGCCCAGATCGACCAGTCGTTTGATGCGCGCGTGGACAGCAGGCGGCGAAAGCGAGATGCGCCGCGCCAGTTCCACATTGCTGATGCTGCTGTCCGCCTGAAGTTCAGACAGGATAGCGCGATCCATGTCATCAAGTTCCTGATATGAATATTTCATGATTTTCCCTCTCTGTCAAGCGATATTCGGCATGTAACCTAAAAAACGGAATAAAAATAATCCAAAACGTTAAAAAGCGGAATAAAGTGTGATAATGCGACCGGTTACAGACGGCTGCTGACTCATCCAAAGACGGCAGAAAACCGGAATATGATATATAGCATTGGTGAAATATGCTCACATGATTTTCTGAACCTGCAATCCCACCGAGGATGATCGATGAATCCGTACCTTGAACCACCGGGTATTTTCGGAACCGGGGCAAGTCTGCTGGCTGACCTGACGCTGATCGCCTACCTGCTCATCCTGATCCCGGCGATGCTGATCGGGTACAGCTACGCCCGGCGTGGCAGGCATCGCCCGCAGCATCGCTGGGTGATGACGGGGGTGACGATCGCCAACTGGCTGCTGATCGCATTTCTGATGGTGGCGGCATATCGATTTGATGTGGTGGACAACATCACGCGGCAGCCCGGCAACCTGCGCTACCTGCTGCCGACGGTGCATGGCATTCTCGGTTTGCCGGCACAGCTTTTCGCCACGATCATAATTGTGCGAATGCTGATTGAGGATCGGGCGATCGCGGCGGCGAAGCGGCGCGGTGAAACGCAGATGCGACCGTATTTCTGGAAGATCGCCAAACCGATGATGCAGATCACGCTGGCGCTGTGGCTGGCGACATCGGCACTGGGCATCGCCAGTTACGTGATCCGCTACAATGTGATCCAGACACCGCTTGCGCCTGGCGGCGATGCGCCTGGGAATGTGCAGCCGGTTGTGACGCCGGAAGCAGTGTCTACCCCTGAGGTTGAACCGGAAGCACTGGTGATCACGCCGGAAGTGGCTTCCACACCGGAAACAGAAATGCCTGATGTGCAGGTGACGGCGGAGGTGCGCCCTGCTGATCCCACCGCCCTGCCCGCGCGGATCATGACGCTGGTGCGAACTGAGGAAGTGGTCGCCACACCGGAAATTGAGGCGACAGCGACGCCTGTACCTCTGCCTGCCGTCACCCCTGAGGTGATGCCGATGTCTGCACCGCGCGTCGTCGCCACGCCTGAGGCGAGCAGCAGCCGAGATTCTGTGGTGGGGATGCTGCTGGTGGTTGTGGGGCGGGGGCTGCGTGATGTGCTGATTGGCGTGCTGGCTGTGCCACGCACTGTAGCCACGCCGGAAGTGGTGATGACGCCGGAAGTGGTCAATACACCACGCCCGCCCCGTGGAGTGAGTACGCCAGAGGTTGTCAGCACACCGGAAGTAGGCGATGATAGTGGTCAGGGGCGCGGTCGGGGGCGTGGGCGCGGCGGTGATGATTCCGGGGATGATGACTGACCGAATACGTGGAGAGGCAGGTGGCGATGGGCGCACAGCGCAGACGCGAGGATTACGAGCGCATCGAGGATGCAAGCCTGGCGGTTTACGCGCTCAGAAGCCGTAACAGTCGCGGAAGGCGCTATCCGCAGGCTGAGTCTAGCCATCGGACGGCGTTCCAGCGTGATCGCGACCGTATCCTGCATTCGGCTGCGTTTCGTCGTCTGGAATACAAGACACAGGTGTTCGTCAATGACGAGGGAGATTATTTCCGTACCCGGCTGACGCATACGCTGGAGGTGGCGCAGATCGCGCGCACGGTAGCGCGGGCGCTGGGAGCAAATGAAGATTTGGTCGAGGCGATCTGCCTGGCACATGATCTGGGACATCCACCGTTCGGTCATGCGGGTGAGGAAATTCTCGACGAACTGCTGAGTGCGCATGGCGGGTATAACCATAACCATCAGAGCTACCGGGTGGTGACTGAGCTGGAGCAGCGTTATGCTGAATTTCCGGGGCTGAACCTGACGCATGAGACGCTGTTCGGCATCGCCAAACACGAGACGGATTACGCGCTGAGCGAACGTGCCGGTTATGATGCACGTCTGCGGGGCAGCCTTGAAGCGCAGATCGCCAATGCTGCTGATGAACTGGCGTACAGTGCGCACGACCTCGATGACGGGTTGAATGCCGGGCTGCTGCTGCCTGGGATGCTGCGTGGGGTGGCGCTGTGGGAGCGGGCGATCGATGGGGTGGTCAAGCCCGGCGCGACGCTGCCGGAAGTGAGCCGCCATGCGTTGATCCGCGAGATGGTCGGGCTGCTGGTGAACGATCTGATCGCGACGACGGCAGCGAGGCTGGATGCGCTCAATCCGGCATCGCCGGAAGTGATTCAGGCGCATCAGGCAGATGTGGTGGGCTACAGTGAAGCGATGCGCGAGATGGCGAGTGCGCTGAAGGCGTTTCTGTACGACAATCTGTACTACAGTCATCGTGTCGTGCGAATGAAGCTGCGTGCCAGGCGCTTCATCGAGGCGATGTACGAGACGCTGATCGATGATCCACGTCAGCTTCCGCCGGACGTGCGGGCACAGGCAGGACGACGTTCGATTGAGCGACTGGTGGGGGATTACATTGCGAGTATGACAGATCGCAGCGCCTTGTTAGAATATCAACGCCTGTTCGATCCGATGACACGTCCCTGATGGCGGCAGGCATGAGCGAGGATAGGAAAGCATGTCGAGCGAGACAATCCTGAACGGACGGTATCGTCTGGTGGCACAGCAGGGCAGCGGTGGGATGGCGGTCATCTACCGGGCGATCGATCAGATGCTCGGTCGCACAGTGGCGGTGAAGATACTGCGACCGACGCTGACGAGCGATCCGTCGTTTCTGGCGCGGTTTCGCAATGAGGCGCGCAGCGTCGCCAATCTGACGCACCCGAACATCGTCACGGTGTACGATGTGGGACAGGACGGTCCGACGCATTTCATGATCATGGAATTCGTCGATGGCAGCGACCTGAAAAAGATCATTCGCGCTGAGGGTGCTTTGCCGCTGGGACGTGCGCTGCGGCTGGCGATCCAGTTGTGCGCGGGGATCGGCTTTGCTCATCGGGCGGGGCTGGTTCATGCCGACGTCAAACCGCAGAATATCCTCGTCACCGGGGAAGATGTGGTCAAAGTGACCGACTTTGGCATCGCTCAGGCGTTGAACACTGCACCGCAGGGAGAACGGCAAAGCGTAGTGTGGGGCAGCCCGCACTATTTTGCGCCGGAACAGGCGCGGGGTGAACGCCCGACGCCCGCCTCGGACGTCTATTCGATCGGCATCGTACTGTTTGAACTGCTGACGGGTCGCCTGCCGTATTCCGGACAGAATCAGCAGGAGCTGGCGTTGGCGCACATCCGCGATCCGATCCCATCGGTGGCAACTTTTAACCCCAGCGTGCCAGACAGCCTGGTACGGATCGTCGCCAAGACGATGAGCAAGGAACCGGAACAGCGCTACCGCATGGCGGATCAGCTCAAGGGCATTCTGGAGGGATTCGTCGAACGGGGCGGTTTGGATCAGGCACTATCTGCGCCGCCCCCGCCACAGGGGAGCAGTGCGCCGACCATTCCTTCTGGGGGTACGCCAGCCCGTCCGCCCGCATCTCAGGCGACCGGGACACCGCCGAACATTCCGCTGCCGCCCTACAGCACCAACGTCGAGTATCAGGGGGGGCGCACGCCTCCGCCGCCCCCGCCCGGATCGACGCCTCTCCCGCGCGGGGTGGAGCCGATCGCGCCGACGCAGCGGGTCGATCTTGCGCCCAATGCACCGCCTCCCCCGCAGATGCCTGGGCGTGCCCCTGCGATGCCCGCTGGCTTTCCGCCCGCACAACCCCCTGCCTATTCAGCAGCGGGTGCAGGGACGTTCAACCCGAACACCAGCCAGCGTATGTCTGCACAGCCCGCGCGCCCGCTGTTCGATGCGCTGACGATCTTTCTGGCACTGGTGGCGTTCATGGCGGTGATGTGTCTGATCCCGCTTTACATTCTGGTATTTCAGGCGCGTTTTGGCGGCTGACTTAACCGGACGGGCTGGTCATCGACGGCACGCTGGAGAAGACACGGTAGCGATCGATGTTTACTGCGGCTGATCCGGCGTCTGCCGCCAGATAGATGCCGACTCCGCCGCTGGCGAACGTGGTGTCGATGACGCGCACCAGGCGGCGGCTGTTGACATAGCCGACAATCTCGTTGTTCAGAATGGTCACCGACAGGCGATTCTGCTCTCCGATCGGTCTGACGGCAGAGTCTGTGGTCCACGACTCGCCGGCGCTGCGCAGTTCGCGCCACACACCGTTCTCACGAGTCCATATGCTGTAACGCCCCACCCCATCGACGGTGAAAACGTTGTAATTATTCTCGTCCTGATAGCGAAAGACGATCCCATAGGCGCTGGCGCGCGAGCTGGCGTTGTCCAGCAATGCATCCATCGAGATGGAGATGTCTTCATCATAGGGCATTCCAGTTTCGACGATGCTGGTCATGCCTGTGTTTGCGAGGCGATTTTCAAGTCGATAGCCGCCCTGGGGCAGAATTCGACGGGTGATGAATTCATCTTCACTCTGCTGCCAGTAGGTGTTATAGAAGTCTTCGGGGGTGAAGCGCGTGTTAAAGAATGGGCTGCTGCCTGTCATGGCTGGGACGAGACCCGCTGCTAATGGAGTCATCGCTGCGGTGGGTGAGACGGCAGCCTGCGGGAGTGTGTCAGGGCGTGCAATGACGAAGATCAGCAGGATGAGCAGCAGCCCGGTGATCCCGATCAGCGCAGCGATCGCACCGACGGGTTGCGGGACAGGCAGGGCGGGCAGACCGAGAGTCGTCTTTTTGAGCTGTGCAGATGGATCAGAAACGGCTGTGGGCAGGCGCATGAGCAGGCTTGTGCGATCCTTATCGTCTTCGGCGGGTTCGACGTCGAAAGCCCGCTCCAGCGCTGTGATGAACTGGTCAGCCGATTGAAAGCGTTGTGCCGGGTCTTTGGCGAGGGCGCGCCCTATGAAGCGGGTGATCTGCTCAGTATTCAGTCCATCGACAGGGGGGAGGGTTGGAACCGGCGTTTGCATATGTTTGAGCATGACGGACAGATTGCTGTCGTCATCGAAAGGGGGGCTGCCGCTGAGCATTTCGTAGAGGATGATGCCCAGCGCATAGAGATCGCTGCGCGAGTCGCCCGCTTCGCCGGATGCCTGTTCAGGGGACATGTAGGTCGGCGTGCCGCTGGTGACACCCTGCTGGGTGAGGCGGTCTGAGCGGATCATGCGGGCGATCCCGAAATCGGTCAGGACGGCTGTTCCATCCGGGCGGATGAGGATGTTCCCCGGTTTGACATCACGGTGTACCATGCCGTGCGCATGGGCGTAGCCGAGAGCAGACGCGATATGCCGCATGATGGAGAGGATACGCGGGAAGGGCAGCCGCTCACCGCGTTCTGCAGCGCGTTCGAGTTCCTGTCGCAGGGTGTGACCAGGGATGTAGGACATGACCATGTAGTAGATGGCACGGTCGAACTGTTTCTGCGCACTGAAGTCGTAGACCTGCACGATATTGGGGTGATTGAATGCGGCGACGAGCTTGGCTTCGCGCTCGAACCGTTCCTGAAAGGCGGCATCTTCAGCGAGATGCTCGTACAGCACCTTGATAGCGACTTCACGCTCAAGGGTGGTGTCGTAGGCTTTGTAGACGCGGGCTGTGCCGCCCGCGCCGATGCGTTCACGCAGTTCGTAGCGATCCAGGCGGATCGGGGTGGTGTCAGCCATATGAGTCACACCATCCTATGCGGGTCAGGAAGCGGTCATGATCCCAGGGCGATCTGCCGCAGCGCATCGAAGACGGGCGGCTGTGCCCCCTGAACCTGGTTGACCGAGAGAAAACAGACTTCCGGGTTGGCGACAAAATCGCTGCATCCATTGACGTTGTGAAGCAGGGCAACCCTTACATCACCCCCGGCACGCAGTATTTCGATCGCACGTATCGTGTAGGCTGCCTGTTCTTCGCGCGTATTATAGGCGAGATAGGCGGCATTGCGTGGGGCGCTGCTTTCATCGGTTGCCACACCCCATCCGAACGCGGTCACCCAGAGCGGGATACTGCCATGCGGCGCGATGATGGCACGGTAGGCGGCGAGCTGTGACGAGAAATAAAACGCCGGATCGCCGTAATGGGAGAGGACGCCCTCAGGGGCGTCACAGCACGGAAAATCGGGTGGGGCGGCGAAACCGAAGGGATGAATGCCTATGCCGTCAATCTGACCCGCAACGCCTGCGGCGAGCAGTTCGTACAGGAATCGACGGTCATTGACGGCGTTGAAACCATCATCGATCCCGGTTGGGGCAAGCCCGGCAGAGATGACCTGTGCGGCGGGGTCTGTCTGGCGGATGGCGCGCGCTGCGGTCTGAAGCAGCGCAGCGTAAGATTGTGCGCCGAGCGGATGTACTGCGCTGTTCCATTCGCGGCGCAGGTTCGGCTCATGCCAGATTTCGTAGGCGGCAATGCGCCCGGCATAGCGGGCAGCCAGATTGCTCATGAATACGGCGAATGTCTCAAAGTCATCGGGTGCGCCGTATTCCTGCTGTGACGAGCGCGCCCAGGCAGGGGCACGGCTGACCGTGAGCAGGACGCGCAGCCCACGCCCGGTGAGTGCATTGACGATGGCGTCCAGCGGGGCATAGTCGAAGGTGTCTGGTGTGGGCTGGATGGCATTCCAGTAGGCATGAACACCTGCCCACTGGGCGTTAAGGGCGATGAGCAAAGCGCTGTCCGCATTGGCGGCAGCGGGCTGTGTGTAGAGGACGTATCCGAACTGCATAGGCTGGGCAGAGGCGGCAGCAGCTTCCACTGTTGTTGGCTCAGCTTCTGGCGGTGTGGGCTGCACGATGATCACCCCTCCGCCCTCTGATGGGGTGGGCAGGGCGGGTGCGGTGGTAGGTGTGGAGAGAGCAGGCACAGCAGTGGCGAGCGCTGCGCGCGCTGCCGCTGGGGAAGGGATGTAGAGGCGCTGTCCGATGCTCAACTGATCCGGGTTGACGATTCGATTCACGGCGATGATCGCACGGATGCTGACGCCGGAACGCTGGGCGATGCTGCTGAGGGTATCGCCTGCACGCACGGTATAAACAGTGTATTCTCCCTCTGGCGTGGGATGAGGCGTGGACGACTGGGCATGAGCGTCAGACGCGATAAGAAGAATACACCCGGTGATCCATACTGCCAGCCAATGCCAACCGGTCAATCTGCTCATGCTCATCTTCCCTGTGGCGTGTGTGAGCGAACCGTTTGGCATAACTGTAGCGCGGGATGGGCGAACGCGCCATAAAGGAACAGGGATATGGGATAATGAATGGGCATCTGACGGGGGCTGTGCGGGTGTGATATGCGGAACGGAGTGAAATGATGAGAAAAGCAGTTCTGCTGTTGCTGCTCATGCTGCTGACAGGCATACCTTCTGTTGCAGCGCAGACGCGCTCTCTGGAATGGCTGCGCTGGGATGTGGCAATCGATCAGGTCGATACACAGGCGAATGCCTTTCGCGTTACCGAGACCTATGCGATCGCCTTCAGCGGGCAGTATACGTTTGGCACGGCGTCGATCCCGATGGCGCGGCTGGAGGGAATCGACAGCGTATCGGTGACGGACAATGGACGTCCGCTGGCAGCGTCGTGTTCGGGCAATCCGGGCACATTCTGCGCGCGGCGCGCTGGTATGGATTACGAAATCACCTACTATTTCATCCGCCCGGCGCTGAACGAGACGGTGACGATCGTCCTGCAATACCGGGTGCGCGGCGCATTACGCAGCTACCCGGATGGAGATCAGTTGTGGTGGGATGCCATCCCGGAAGAGCATTTCGGCTATCCGATCCGTCAGGCTGTGGTGACGGTAGAGATGCCGCCCGGATTTGCACCCCGTGAGGCGGTCGATCCGGTGGTGACCTATGGCGCGCCGACCGAGGTGACAGTGAGCGGGACGCGCATCCGGGCGCAGGCGACACGCGCGCTGGGCGGCAATGAGGGATTGAGCCTGCGCGTACAGTATCCGCATGACCCGAATGGACGCGCACCATCGTGGCAGGCGGCATTCGATCAGCAGCGCAGCTTTGAAGAGACGGCGCTGCCGCTGATCACGCTGGGAGGGCTGCTGCTGTCGATCGTCGTGGCGCTGGGGAGTATTCTGGGGCTTCTGGCGCTGTACAACACGCGCGGACGTGACCCAAAGATCGGCGTTGTGCCAGAATATCTGAGTGAGCCGCCGTCAGACCTTCGTCCGGCGGTTGTGGGTTCGCTGATCGACGAACGCGCCGACCCGCGCGATGTCATCGCCACCTTCATCGACCTGGCTCATCGGGGGTATCTGGTCATCGAACAGGATCGCAAGACGGGTCTGTTCGGTATCGGTCAGAACAGCTTCACCTTCAAACGCACTGACAAATCGCTGGATGATCTTCAGCCATACGAGCGGTCGCTGATGAATGCGATGTTCCGAGGCGGGCTGATGGAGCGCGATCTGGCGTCGATGCGCGAGACATTCTACAAAGACATCATGACGGCGCAGACGGCACTGTACAAACTGCTGGTGAGCGAGGGGTTTTTCAGCGAGAACCCGGACACCACCCGCACGACATATGCGGTGTTGGGCGGCGGATTGTTCATGCTGGCGCTCGTCGGGGTGTTTCTGCTGGGCGGATTCGTCGATCAGGTGGGATTGATCGCCGTGATCGTGCCTGGGTCATTCTTCGTCCCGGCGATGGGGCTGACGATGATCGCCCGGTTCATGCCAGCTAAAACCCGCAAGGGAGCGGAAGAAGCGGCAAAATGGAAGGCGTTCTACCGCTATCTGAGCAATCTGGAAAAGTACACATCAGTTGAACAGGCGCGCGGGCGGTTTGAGGATTACCTGCCCTATGCCGTCGCGTTCGGTTTGGACAAGCAGTGGGTGCGGGCATTTGCCAGTCTGGATGACATGCCGATCCCGCGCTGGTATTATCCGGTGTATCGCGGGGCAGGGTGGGGCAGGGGGATTTACGTGCCTGGGACGCCGCTGTCGTCCGCTGGGATGGGCGGTGGACTGCCCGGTGAAGTGACGCGCGCGGGCGGTGGCGGGATGCTGAATGATCTGTCTGGCGGGTTATCGGGCGGGCTGGATGCGATCTCATCCGGTCTGACGGAGTTGCTGGACAGCGCATCACAGGTGATGACCAGTCGTCCGCAGGCGAGCAGCGGCACGAGCGGGAGCTGGCGCGGCGGCGGTGGATCGTTCAGCGGTGGCGGTTTTCGGGGCGGCGGTGGCAGCGGCGGTGGTTCGCGCGGATTCGGCTAGGCGTTACAATTGGGGCAATGTACAGGCATTCTGCCAGGATATGGGGGGATGCACTGCGCTGAAAATGAGTACACTGGGAAACGTCAGGGAAAGAGTGAGCGATGAATCAGACGCGGTTGCTGGGAGTCATTCTGGGCATGGTGGGGCTGGGCGTGGCGCTGATCGCGGGGTTGTGGCTGGCGAGCCAGGTTTCAGCGGGCGCGCTGACCAGCGGTGGGGCGATCCTGGGCGCGGCATTCGCCTTCATCCCGGTCGCTCTGCTGCTCGGCTTCGGGGTGTATTTCTTCAACCGGGGGGGGATTGAAGCCCAGGATGAGTCGATGATGCAGAAGCAGCGCCGCCTGCTGGACATTGTGAAGAGCCGGGGGCGGGTGAGCGTGGGCGAACTGGCGATCGAGATGCAGGTGACGGCGGATACAGTCAAAGAGATGGTGCATCAGCTCGTCGGACTTCAGGTGTTCAGCGGATACATCAACTGGCAGGAAGGGGTGCTGTATTCGAGTGAAGCTGCCAGCCTGCGCGAACTGGATACCTGCAAGAACTGCGGCGGTGAGATCACGCTGGCGGGGCGGGGCGTGATCGCCTGTCGATTCTGTGGTACGGAATATTTTCTGTCCTAAGCATGTGAAAAGGAGTGATCATGTCCGACCTGTATAACCAGATCGTGCGCCAGCGGGGGTCAGTTGAGAACCTGCTGGTACGCATCCCAGGTTTTCGTGGGTATATCGAGAAGGCGTCGCGCCGCACGGCGGATCGGATGCTGCGCGATTTCATCGCGGCGCGGCTGAAGGACAGTGTGAACCGGCTGGCGCAGATTGAACGCGCGCTGCTGGATGCAGGTGGGCTGGGGTACATGAGTCGCACGCAGAGCGCCAAGACGAAGCTGCAAACTTTTCATGACCGTGTGAAGGCGGCTGCGCCAGGTTATTCCGGCTTCATGGAAGCGGTGAAGGTGGAAGAAGAGCAGCTCGAAGCGCTGTACGCCTTTGATGAGGCGATGGTTCGCTATGCCGAGCAGCTCGAAGCGGCGCTGACTGCGCTTCAGCGTGCGGTGAGCGAACAGGCAGATGTGCAAGGCGCGATCGCCGAACTGGACCGGATCACGATCGAGGCGAATGAGGCATTCGGTTTGCGCGATGATGTGCTGACGAACATCAGCCGCAGTCTGAACGGGGACTGAGCCGTATTCTGTCGTTTTTAATCTGATATACAGCCGAACTGAGAGAAGGAGCTGCGCTCGTGGCACGGATTATTGATGTCATCGATCATGTAAATGTCGCGCCGGATGAACTGGCGTATCGGGAGCCGCAGGCGGGCAGCGGCGACTGGCGGATGGGGTCGCAGGTGATCGTGGGGGAAAGCCAGGCGGCGGTGTTTGTACGCGGCGGGCAGGCGCTCGATGCGCTCGGTCCGGGGCGGCATACGCTGTCGGTTGCCAACCTGCCTATTCTGTCCGGGCTGATCGGCATGGCGACGAGTGGACGCACGCCGTTTACGGCTGACCTGTATTTCGTCAACCTGAAGGATTTGCCCCAGGTCGGCTGGGGGACGAACCCGCCGATCGTGATGGAGACGCCAGGGCGTGGTATGGGCGTGGTACTGCTGCAGGGGCACGGCGTGGTCGATATTGGCGTTGATGACCCAATGCGCTTCGTCAAACAGTACGCGATCGGCAGACCGGTCACGCGGCTGAGTGACATTCGCGATCGCATTCAGGCGATGCTGGTGGGCGAGATCGCGCAGCTGATCTCGAACGCAGGCGCGCAGAGTGTGCAGGATGCCAATCGCCTGCTCAGCGATCTGGAAGGGGCGGCGCTGGCGCGGCTGAACGAGAAATTCCAGGCGATCGGGATGCGGATCAAGGCGTTTGAGTCCAATCCATTCCGCGCTAAAGAAGATGTCACGCTGGATGAACTGCGGAATTACGTCACGGCTGAGGCGTATGAGCGTTACGCGGCGGAGCGCCGTTTCGGGATTGCCGACCGTGCCGCAGGCAATACCGGGGCAGGTGGGGCGCTCGTCGGCGCGGGACTGGGGCTTGGTGTAGGGCAGTCACTCGGCGCGACTATGAATCCTGAGCAGGCGGAGATGCAGCGCCGGATGCAGGAACAGCAGATGATGATGAACCAGATGATGATGAATATGATGGCAAATCAGATGGGGCAGGGCGCGCAGCCGCCTGCACCTCCCGCGCCGTCTGCACCCGCAGCAAATGCTAACCCGCAGACAGTGGAAGAAGTCAAAGCCCTGCTGGACTCGCTGGATGCACGCTTCATCGCCGGGGAGATCAGTGAGACGATCTACAATCGTCTGGTCGAGAAATGGCAGAAGCGGCTGGAGGAACTGGGCGGTTAACGCGCCAGCAGCGACGCGAGTGGGATAAGCGCTTCATCTGTGTCAGACTCAATTTGAATACGCCGGTTGGTTTCGGGATCGTACAGCCCTGCTGCGATCGTGAAATCATCCGGCGTTTCGTTGAGTCGGCGCTGGAGTTCGGGGCTAAGCGGAAGCAGATAGACATCGCGCAGCGGCACATCAGGCAGCCAGGTCTGGGTAGAGAGTGTCCCATCCTGAGGCGGCTGGTCGTCCTGCGAGACGAGTCGCCCTTCCGCGTCGAGCAGGTGGACGAAAATCTTGAGCGATACATCGGTACGGTCGATCGGCTGCCAGATGAGGGTGACGAGCAGAACAGGATCGGGTTCGAGAACAGCATCAGCCCCGATCAGGCGTGCCGTGTCAGTGAAATAGGCGAGTGGCTGAGCTGCAAGTTCGCCGGGCTGAACCTGCCAGGGCATGAAATGGCGCACGGGTAAGCCGCCGATCTCAGTATCGCGGATAGGCTGCATGTGCGCGTGAAGCCAGTCGAGTGGGACAAGGCGATTTTCCCAGTCGGCTGGCGGTCGGGCGACCAGCCAGACAGCAGTCTGGTTTCGCGTAGTCATGAAAAGATGGGAGTGAATTTCATCGGGAGACTGGGAAGGATTGGCAGGAAGCTTCTGGTCACAGTCGGCGGTGAGGCGTGCGTCGAGGCAGTAGAGGGTGAAGGCTTCGTCAGCAGCAGACTGGATAACAGCGTCAGAAGGTGCGGCATGTTCAGAGAGGTAAGCGACCAGGGCACGCCAGTCCGGGCTTTTCGCATAGTCAAAGTAATAATGACGAATGAGGAGAAGATGGATGCTCAGAAACAAAACCGATGCTGACCGTCGGAGAACACGGCTTCGCATCTGACCGATCAGCAGAGCCACTGCCATGACTACTGCTGCACTCACCGACAACACATAACGTGGTGCAAACACATTCAATCGCATCGAGACGATGCTGATCCCTATTACAGGGATACCCACCAACAAGAACAACAAAAGCCAGCGGCGTGACCTGAACACGAGCAGACCCACCAGCGGCAGCAGAAAAACGATCAGTGCCAGGGCACGCAGCCAACTCTCCGGGACGACCTCACCGAATACCAGTGCAGGGATGAATCCGTCAATCAGGAAACCACTGTCAAAGCGGAGCGTCGTGCCGCCATAGCCTCCTCCTGAAAGCAATCTTTCCTGAAGATACCAGGGCGCGGCGCACAGCCCGATGATCGCCTGAGCGATGAACCACCGCACCAGCACATCGCGCCGCTGCCTGTACGCTGTCAGCACATACAGATTGACCGCAGCGACGGCGAACAACTCCAGATAGTAGGTGTACAGGGCAAGCACACCCCCGGCGATCATCAGCACCCAGTCAATGCGCCGCCCCCGCTCCAGCGCGCGCAGTGCCAGCCACAATGACGCGGGATGCACCGTCATCCAGATGGCATAGCTGCGCGCATCCTGTGCGTGCCACAATGCGACCGGGCTGACTGCCCATAAAAGCCCCGCAAGCAGCCCGACCCGTTTTCCACCCAGGCGCATTCCGATGGCGATCATCAGCGCCACGCCCGTCATGCTGAACAGGGCAGGCAGAAACCGGACATGATCGGCATCAGCACTGATCAGCAGCGCATACGCGCGGTAGAGCGCGTAATTGAACGGCGGCTGAGGGTCTACAGTGGTGATCTCGGCGATCGTCTGGCTGAGCGGTTCGCGCATCCAGTTGAGCACGGTAAATGCTTCGTCACCCCGCAGCGGAACGACGTTCAGCCGATACAGACGGACTGCCGCGCCGATGAGAACGATCAGCGCGGCAGTCAGGAGAAAGATGAAACGGGAGGTGCGGGGCATCAGCGCTTGAGCGTGGCGGCTTCAAACTGGGCGATCTGATCCGGGGTGAGCGGGTCTGTCTGTGGTTTACCCCCTACTGACTTGATGATGTCCTTCAACTGGAGGACTTTCTTATTCGCTTTCGGTTCCATCTGCACGACCGGTACGGATGAGCTGATCACCTCAACCGAGGCACGTGGGTCAGTGAAGACGATGAGCGGCTGGACAGTGATATTCGGCGCGATCGGCTGGAGCAGCTTTTGCAGATGTTCGGCAGCCCGGAGCGCATCATCGGTCGGGTTGCCGATCGAGTCGAAGCGCAGCAGGGAGAGCAGACGACCAGGGAGGCTGCGCTGTGTGCGCCAGCGATCATCCTCAACGACGTAACTGCCATCCTGATAGCGCGTGACCATTGCAAACACACCCTGCGGACAGATGAGGACGTGCCGTGCAGGGATGTGGAAATAGTTGTACAACACGCTGCGATTGCTCAACCCCTTGAGCGCCTCGCGGATGACATTTTCCGGGCGGGGGACGCGCACCCACAGGTTGGTCATCCGTACTGAGATGATGGTCGAGATGAACGCGATCGGCAGCAGGAGCGCCTGCAGGAGAGCGATGAGCGCCAGGTTACTCTGCTGGTCAGTCGCCTGAGAGTTGATGACGAACAGACCGCCGATGAGAATGGCGAATGTGCCGAAAAAGAGATACTGGGCGATCTGGCGATTGCGTTTCACCAGCCGGTCATGAGTTTCTACGCGCATACGAGTGTCTTTCCGATGAGGTGCATGATGGCTCAGCGCACGAAATAAGCGAGCGATCCAGGATGGCGAACTTCAGCGCACACCAGATCGCCTGCACGGACAGTGGGCAGGATGCGCCAGGCGCGCGGTGTGCCATAGGCGCTGCCGATGACCGCACGGTCGATGTCTTCGGCAGCCGGGCGGATGCAGTGGGTGATCTCGACGCTCCAGCGGTTGGGCGTCACACCGCCAGCCTTGTATGCCACCACATCATAGGTCACGCCGCGCAGTGTGAAACCGGATGGGGCAGGGGGAGCCTGCCAGATCGGAACCTCACGGCAGTGCAGATTGACCTGATCCTGATAGCTGATCTGCTCATCAGCAGTGTCATAGAGCAGTGCAGCACACAGGGGATACACCGCCATCACTTCCGGGTTGGCGGGCGTCGTGCCGACCACAGGTGGTGTGGCGACGGCTGCACCGCTGGAGATGATCTCAACGTTGATGCGCGCTTTGCCCCGCATATTGATGTTGACTGGTGCTGTGCCGTCGCCAGGTCCGAGGACGGCGGCAGAAGCGAGACTGCTCAGGTTGAATGTGGTATTGGGCGTCCACGCCCACCAGGTGAGGACGCTTGTGCCGGATGTGTCGGCGAGAAAGACCGTCCCGACAGGCAGATAGAAGCCGACCCAGATGACCGGGGCGGTGATGACAGCGGGGGTGGGCAGCGTCGCTGCGAATACGCCTGAGCTGTTGATAGTGACCTGAGCGCTGGTGACCAACTGGGCATCGGCAGGGGAGCCGCCATTGACATCCTGATAGACCACCACAGTTGCCGGGGTGCTGGCGATCGGCGTCTGGATAGCGATGGTGACGCGATCGACGGTGACAGGGCGGGCGATGCCGAGGGCATTGAGGTCGAACCCATTCATGACCAGCGTTTGCTCGCCAGAGATGAAGAAGGGCGCGTTGCCCGTCCCACTGTTCTGCGACAGGGTGCGATCGCCCGCCAGAGCTGCGCTCCCTGCGATCACCAGCAGGGCAAGCAGGCAGAGCATGAAGGCTGTTCGTCTCATCAGCATCTCTATCCTTCCAGAAGCGGGTTATGACCGCATCGAAACCATTTCAGGCTATTGTACGGCACGCGCTGCAAACTCACCACATGTTTTCCTGATGCTGCCGTTCTATAATCGTGCGAAATGTCACATACAGATGGTGGAATGAGAGAGCAATGGCGGAATGGGCAGTACTCGGTCTGGTGATGATCCTGGGGTTGGGCGCATACTGGTCGATGGTGATCTTCCCCAGACAGCGTGACTTTCAGAAGCGGGAACAGTATGTGCGCGCGCTGAAAGAAGGGGATGAGGTGATCACTTTCGGGGGGATCGTCGGCAGAATCAGCGCCTTCGACCTAGACAAAGGCGTGGTGCTGCTGGAGATCGCGCCTGGGACGGTTATCCGCATCATGGCACAGTCGATCGCACGGGAGTATGATCCTGCGGAATTTGCGCCGGATGCGGCAGACGAGAAAGAGACTGCCTGACCGGGACATGCAATATCCACATTGAGCGGGTGGGATGCACACGGGAAGATACGAATGCAGAACATGAGGGTTTGGCTGGTGGTGATCGTGGCGCTGGCGGCATTTTCGCTGTGGGTCAGCCTGCCTGATACGACCGGTTTCGAGATCGATACTGACAACAATGGTATTCCAGACTTCGGACTGCGCGTTCAGCAGAGTCTGGGTCTGGACATCGTGGGTGGGCTGCGCGTCCTGCTTCAGGCAGAACTGCCGCCGGGCAGCTTCTCCATCGAAGACCTGCGCCAGACCGCCAACAACGTGGCGAGGCGTGTCAACGCGCTGGGCGTCACTGAGCCGACCGTGCAGGTACAGGGGAGCAATCGCATCCTGGTCGAACTGCCTGGGCTGCGCGACCGAGACAGTGCCGTGCGCGCCATCCAACAGACGGCGCTGCTGGAGTTCGTCGATTTTGGCAATCTGCCAGGGCAGGGACAGCAGTTCGTCGGCGGGCGTGTGCTGACCGATGTGCAGGATCGTATCCAGCGGCAGCGCGGCGTCGCGCCTTCTGGAGATACACAGGTCAATCCGCTGACCGGGCAGCCGTTCACGACAGTGATGACCGGGGCGGGGCTGCAATCGGCAGCCGCGCAGATCGACCAGAGCGGTGCAGGGTACGTTATCGCTTTCGAGCTGACGCCGGATGGTGCAGCCGCCTTCGGTCCGTTCACGGCAAGCCGTATCGGGCAGGCGATGGCGATCGTGCTGGATGGTGTGGTGCTGTCTGCGCCGATCATTCAGGCACGGCTGGACACAGGTGGAATCATCACGGGCAATTTCACTGCCGAAGAAGCGCAGACCCTCGCGCTGCAACTGCGTTCCGGTGCGCTGCCGATCCCACTCCGTCTGGAGAGTGTGGAGAGCGTTGGCGCAACGCTGGGGCAGGAATCGATCAATCTGAGCATTCGCGCGGGCATTCTGGGCGTGATCGTCATCCTGATCTTCATGACGGTGTATTACCGTGTGCCAGGCATCGCGGCAGCACTGGCGCTGGTCACCTTCATCCTGCTCAACTATGCGGTCTTCAAGCTGATTCCTGTCACGCTGACATTACCCGCGATTGTAGGCTTCCTGATCTCGATCGGCACAGCGGTGGACGGCAACATCCTGATCTTCGAGCGCATCAAGGAAGAACTCCGCGCCGGGAAGGGGTTGAATGACGCCATCGAAGCTGGCTTTGACCGTGCATGGCAGTCGATCCGCGACTCGAACTTCTCGACGATTATCATCTGCGCGATCCTGTTCTTCTTCGGTCAGACGCCCGGCGCGAGCATCGTGGCAGGCTTTGCCGTCACGCTCATCCTCGGTCTGACGATCAATCTGTTCACTGCGGTTCTGGTGACTCGCGCCTTCCTGGTGACGATCGTCAGCGTCATGGCTGAACCTTTGCAACGTCGTACCTGGCTGCTGGGAGTGTGAGAAGCGATGTTCACGTTTGTACAGAAGCGGCGCTATTTCTTCCTGTTCTCGGCAGCGATCATCGTGCCAGGTTTGCTGATCATGCTGTATTCGCTTGTCACCACCGGGGCGATCTTCCGGCTGGGCAATGACTTTCTGGGCGGTGGGATTTACGAGATGCGCTTCATGGCGGAAGATGGTGCAGAGCGCATGAGCGAGGCGACCCTGCGCGCTGTCTTCTCAGAATTCGGCAATGACAACATCACTGTGCAGCAGGTCGGCAGCCCGGATGAGCAGCGCTGGTCGGTGCGGGCAGACTTTCAGGACCCGGAGACGACCAGTGCGCTGCTGAACCGTCTCGATGAACAGGTTCCGCTTGACCGCGATCGGCTGTTCGTGGAGGAAGTATCACCGACAGTCGGCGGAGAAGTCACCCGTGCGGCGATCGTGGCGGTGATCGTGGCGGCAGCAGTGGTGACAGGCTTCATTGTGCTGGCATTCCGCCAGGTCCCCGATGCTTTCCGCTATGGCATCTGTGCGATCACGGCGATGGTGCATGACGTGCTGATCGTGTGCGGCGTAATCTCGCTGATGGGGTTGCTGGCGGGTTGGGAAGTGGATTCGCTGTTCCTGACTGCGGTGCTAACCATCGTCGGCTTCTCGATCCAGGACACGATCGTCGTGTTCGACCGCATCCGTGAAAACATCCCGCGTTACCTGGGAGAACCCTATGAGGTGATCGTCAATCGGAGTATTCTGGAGACGATCCACCGATCCCTTGCCACGCAGTTGAATGCGTTCTTCATCATGGCAGCGATCCTGCTGTTCGGCGGCGAGTCGGTCAAGCAGTTCATCGGCATCCTGTTCATCGGGCTGGTCTCCGGGACGTACTCGTCGATCTGCATCGCCGTGCCGCTGCTGGTGGCGTGGGAGAAGGGGGAAATTCCCTTCCTGAAGCCGCGTTCCGTCAGCCAGCCCGTTGCAGAAGCAGGATAGTCCTCCGATGCGTGCAGTCGTCTTCGACGGTCACAGACCGTCCGTTCAAACAGTGGATACGCCTGTCCCTGATAAGGGGCAGGCGCTCATCCGCATCCACAGAGCAGGGGTGTGCAACACCGACCTGGAGATTTTTGCGGGCTACATGGGTTTTCGAGGCATACCCGGACATGAATTCGTCGGCACGGTAGAAGCGGGAGATGATGGCTGGACGGACGCGCGTGTGGTCGGTGAGATCAATGTCGCCGACGGGACATGCGATCTGTGCCTGGAAGGGATTCCCAGCCAGTGTCGTGGACGAACAACGGTCGGCATCGATCGGCATGATGGCGGTTTTGCCGAATATCTGGCGCTGACGACGCGCAACCTGCATCGTGTGCCTGACGGCGTGAGCGATGACGAAGCGGTGTATGTGGAACCACTGGCAGCAGCGATAGCGGCGGTGGACGATGCCGTGCCGATCGCGCACGATGATCGACTGGTGATCATCGGAGCGGGCAAGCTCGGTCTGCTGACCGCGCAGGCGGCAAAAGCACGCGGTTTGAAACCGACTGTGGTGGTCAGGCGTGAAGCCCCGATGCGTCTGCTGCACGAGTGGCAGATCAGTACGGCAGCACCGGGGGAACTGCCTGAACGACGCGCTCATATGGTGATCGACTGCACGGGCAACAGTGAGGGGTTTGCCAGCGCCCTGAAGCTGGTCCGCCCGCGCGGGGCGATCGTGCTGAAAAGCACCTACACAGCGATGCCTGTCGCTAACCTGACCCAGGTGGTGATCGACGAGGTGCGCGTGGTGGGCAGCCGATGCGGATCATTCCCCAAAGCGCTGGAGATGCTGAGCGCCGGAGCCGTCGATGTGAATTCGATGACGGCGGTACGCTATCCGCTGGAACAGGCGGAAGCGGCGTTCGCCCACGCAGCGCAGCCGGGAATGCTGAAAGTGCTGATCGATGTGAACTAAGACTGGAGGGGCGGGGAAGCGGGCAGAGTGAAATAGAAGGTTGAGCCGATCCCAATCTCGCTCTCCAGCCAGATCATGCCTCCGTGCGCCTCGACAATCCGTTTGGCGATCGTCAGCCCCAAACCCGTACCCTGTACCGACGAGGCAGAGTCGGGCACGCGATAGAACTTCTGAAAGAGCAGCTTCTGATCAGCGCGGGAAATACCCGCCCCCGTGTCACTGACCGCGATCTCGATGAAGGGTTCATCGTGCCGGGTGCTATCGTATGCGGATACATGGATGCTGCCATTCGGTCGATTGTACTTGATTCCGTTGGTCAGCAGGTTGAGCAGGACCTGTTTGACTTTGCCTCTGTCCGCATCGACCTCTGCATGAGGCAGCGCAGTGGTGATGGTAATGCCTCGTTCGTGCGCCTGCGGGCTGACGACGGCGATACATTCGTCAATCAGCGCATTGACGGCGAAACGGGTGGCTTCAAGTCGGACTCGTCCGCTCTCCAGTCGTGCCAGATCGAGAAAGTCATTGGTGAGGGTGATCAGGCGTTCAGTTTCCTGCTGCATGGTGGTGATCAGCTCATCACGGCGGTTTACCGGGGTGAGCGGGTTGCGAAGCAGGATGGTGGTGGTGCGCAGCGCCGCCAGGGGAGTTCGCAGCTCATGCACCATCTCCGCCATGAAGTCGCTCTGCTGAAAAAGGCGGGTGTTTTCAATGGCGATGGCAGCATGTCCAGCCAGGATGGTCATGAACTTGATGTCTATATCATCAAAACGCTGGTTATCACGCTTGTTGAGCGCCTCCAGCGCGCCGATGGTTGCGCCCTGCACTTTGAGTGGAACTGCAATCAGGTTGCGCGTGCGAAACTGCAACTGATCATCCACTGACTTGAAGAAATTGGGGTCACGCTGCACATCCTGAATGACGCGCGCTTCACCCCGGCGCACCACCCACCCGGCGATGCTGCCCTCCAGGGGGACGCTGATGCGCTCCATCGCCTGATCCGGGATGTTGAGCGCCATCTCGAAATAGAGTTCGCCCGTCGCCGGCTCAACCAGCAGCAGCGAAGCGTCTTCTGAGTAGGTCAGTTCCGAGGCAGCGCTGACGATCTGACGCAGCAGACTGTGCTGGTCGAGGGTGGAATTCAACTGGCGGGTGATCTCAAAAATGCGCTCATACCGCGCCAGCAGCACATCCTGATTGGTCGAAAGCACACTCTGACTCCCCATGAATGGGCATTCAGCTCAGCGAGCCTGTGCTTCGCAGGCGGATGGTGAGATCGTCTGAAAGCTTGGCGATCTGGCTGGGAGCGATAGCGCTGGGCTGGAGCATGACCGCCGGGACGTTGGAATGCAATGCCTGACTGAAGAGATCGGAAGCGAGTGAGACGACCGAGCGAATCTCAACGCCGAGAGTCTGCTCGACATCTTTCCAGGCAGGAGGGGCGCTGGCAGAACGATTGATGACGACCGCATGAAGGCGCTGCTGCTCGCCAATACCTCCCCCAATTTCCTGCACGATCTCGCGCGCAGCCATGATAGTGACGTAAACGGCATCAATGACGAGGATGACCTGATCGCATTCCCGCTGGAGCGCGTAATTGGTGGGGTTCAGACCTGCGCCGAGATCGAGATAGGTCAGGCGGCTGAGCGAGCGCAGACCGCGTATGACGGCAACGCCCGCCTCGCGTGACCATTCCACAGCCGACTCAGCGATGCGAACGGAGGAGAACAGTCCTCGCAGCCCGCTATTATGGGCAACCAGCTCGGACTCGATCAGACGTGGCGTGATCTGGTCGATGGGTTTGGCAAGTACGTTTGCCATACCCTGAGTGCGGGTGATGCCCAGGCTGAGCGCCATCGTGCCCATGCCGAGACGAAAATCGGCAACGATGGGCGTTTCACCGTGCATCATGCGGGCGGCTGCCAGGTTGACGGTGAGCGTGGTCGCGCCGACGCCGCCTTTCGCGCCGATGACGCCGATGACTTTGCCGCGTACCGATGCTGCCGGACGCTGTGCCGCATTGCGGGAGAGAATGGCGCGGACGCGGGTGGCAAGTTCGGCGGGATGGGTCGGTTTGGTCAGATAATCATCTGCTCCTGCCTCAAAACCTGCCACTTTGTCATCGATGAGCGTTTTGGCGGTGAACATGATGATCGGGATGGCGCGCGTGCGGGTATCGGCACGCAGACGGCGGCATACCTCATACCCATCCATATCCGGCATCATCACGTCGAGGATGATGAGATCGGGTGTATCGGCGGCTGCCCGCGTGAGCGCCTGCAAGCCGGAATTAGCGGCGAAAACCTCATAGCCATTGCGTTGCAGCATCAGGCTGATGAGCTTGAGGCTGTCTATATCATCATCAACTACGAGAATGCGTTCAGGCATGGTTGGGTGCAGTTCGTCTGAGGTTAGGGGGAAAATATTGTTTCTAGCATAACATGAAGGCAAAAGCGACGCAAGCAATGCCGGATGATTGCCTTGACCGCCTGACGACGGCTATAATACCTGCATGTGATAGCGAAGCCACACTTCAAGGACAGAGGCTCATGCAGGGCGAGACCGACATGGGGAAAATAACGCGGCTGTTTGAGTCATTGTTTGCTGCCCTCAGCGACCCTGTACTGATCTTCGATGCCAACTGGTGTCTTGCCAGGGCAAATGAGGCGGCACGGCGTGTAATGGTCAATTCGGGTGATCCGCGCGGGCAGCATATCGAGGCGGTATTGACCGATGCGGCATTCAGCCGTTCTGTGCTGGCAGGAACACTGCCTCAGGAATGGCATACAGCCGAAGATAACTATTTCATCCCGCACATGCAGTCTGTGCATGATGAACAGGGACAACCTGAAACGCATATCCTCATCCTGCGGGATGTCTCTACCGTGCGACGACTGAACATGAACCAGAATGAGTTCGTGCATATTGTCTCGCATGATCTGCGTTCACCGCTGACCACGATTAAAGGATATACCGGGATGCTGGGCATGGATCGCGGGCTGACGGACAAACAGCGCGATTACACAGAGAAGCTCATGTCCGCCATTCAGCAGCTCGCCAACCTGGTAGACAACATTCAGGATGCCGGACGGTTCGATGTTGAAACGGGTTTCTACATCATGCAGCGCAGCCAGTGTGATGTGACAGAAATCGTCTCGCGCGTGGTGAGCGGTTACGTTATCCCGGCTGAGAAGCAGGAACTCGCGGTCTCGGTCGAGATCGCGCCGGATGTGCCGATCATCTCGGCTGATGTGAACATGATTGAGCGCGCCCTGACGAATCTGGTAGACAACGCCATCAAATACACGCCAAATGGCGGCTGTGTGAGGGTGCGCGTTCAGCGCAGAGAAGATCGGCTGGAACTGAGCGTGCAGGATACCGGGCTGGGGATCAGCGCAGAAGATCAGAAACGCCTGTTCCAGCGCCATTCCCGCATCAACCGGGAAGAACATCGTCGTGTAAAAGGATCGGGGCTGGGATTGTTCATCGTCCGCAGCGTGGCACAGCGGCATGGGGGGGATGTGTGGGTGGAAAGCACGACCGGGGAAGGAAGTACCTTTGGTTTCTACCTGCCTCTGTCCGGCGCGAACATGTTATTCGGTAGTGAAGACAGCGGAAAGTAGATGCCCATACACCTGCTCAGCGACGAGGTCGTCGCCAAAATCGCAGCCGGGGAAGTGATCGAACGCCCCGCTTCGGTGATCAAGGAACTGACAGAAAACGCGATCGACGCCGGGGCGCGCACTGTGCATGTGGCGCTGCGTGGCGATGGACGGCTGCGGGTTCAGATCAGCGATGATGGGATCGGCATCTCCAGCAATGAAGTTGAGCTGGCGCTGGCGCGCCACGCGACCAGCAAGCTGCAAACTGCCGACGATCTGTATCAGATACAGACCCTCGGCTTTCGCGGAGAAGCGCTCGCCAGCATCGCCGCCGTCAGCCAGATGACGCTGACGACGCGCAGCGAGGCGGATGCTGCGGGAACGAGCCTGCGCGTCGTGGGCGGCGTGCTGGAGAGCCGGCGCACCGTTGGCGTGCCGCGTGGAACTGTGATCGCGGTGGAAAATCTGTTTTTCAATACGCCTGCCCGTCTCAAGTTCATGAAAAAAGAGCAGACGGAAAAGCGCTATATCGCGGGGATCATCACCCGCTATGCGATGGCGTATCCGCATATCCGCTTTACTCTGGAGCAGGACGGATATGAGGTTTTTCGCAGCACGGGAAATGGCAGCCTGATCGATGTGGTCGCGGCGGCGCTGGGCATCGACCAGACCCGCGATATGCTGGAGGTGGCAGACAGCGGCGCGGGGATGCACGTCTTCGGCTTTACCTCCGCGCCACGTCTGAACCGATCGGATCGGTCGCGGATCACTCTGTTCGTCAACGGGCGATGGGTGCAGGACAGCGGGCTGACCTATGCGGTAGTGCAGGCATATCACACGCTGCTGATGACCGGGCGCTTTCCGATCGCGGTGCTGATGATCCAGGTTCCTCCGGCAGATGTCGATGTCAATGTGCATCCTACCAAAGCGGAAGTGCGTTTCCGCGATGCCGATGCGGTATTTTCGCTGGTGCAGCGGGCAGTACGGCGGGCAGTCATTCAGCAGGGGGCTGTGCCGGGGCTGCGCGGACGACGATTTGAGTCTGCTGCCGACGATGAAGACGGCGAAATCATCATCCCTGCACAGCAGCCGCTCGACTTCACGCTGGACACCCCAGGACAGATGGCACGACACGGCTCGATCGCCATGCGCTACACCACTGAAGAAGACCCGACCGCTATCCCATATGGGCAGGATGCGCCGTCCCGTCCGCGCACCCTGCCACTGCTGCGCGTGGTAGGGCAGATCAGCGCCAGTTACATCGTGGCGGAAGCACCAGCAGGGATGTACCTGATCGACCAGCACGCCGCACATGAGCGCATCCTGTACGAACAGTTCATGGATGAATATGCCAGGCTGGGGACGATCACCCAGTACGCGCTGAACGCCCAGTCGATCCATCTTTCGCCGGATGAGGCGCATCTGATCGAAGAAAACCTGTCGGCACTGCGTGAACTGGGCTTCGACCTGGAGCCATTCGGTCCGAATACGTTCATCATCCGCAGTGTCCCTGCGATGCTGGCACAGGGTGACCCGGTCACGGTGATCGCCGGGGTAGTCGAAGACCTGGCACAGGGGTATGTGCCGGGTGCGGCGTCGATCGAGCAGAAGATCGTGCTGCGGGTGTGCAAATCGGCAGCAGTCAAGGCAGGGCAGACCCTCTCACTGGAACAGATGCAGGGGTTGATCCAGCAGTTGGAACGCTGTAAATCACCCCTGACCTGCCCGCACGGTCGCCCGACTATGATCCACATGAGTACCAGCCAGCTTGAGCGTCAGTTTGGGCGCACCCAGTGAGCGGTCAGCGGCTCTGCCAGTAGAATGTCTGATAGGTTCCAGGCGCGCCGACAAAGCGGTATGCGCCCTGATCGTTGGGCGCGGCGACGGACACACGCCAGCGGATGGTGTGCGTCACGCCATCTGCAGGGACGAGTGACTCTGGCGGTGTATAGGTCGTGCCGCGCGTGATGTCGAAATGCTGTGTCCCGGCTGTCTCGTCGATGATCTCGATCAGATAAACTTCCTGATCGCGCAGCACCCCCGCGCTCACCCACTGAATGGGGAAAGTGCGACCGGGAGCGGTCGCATCGCGCGGTGGGAAGATCAGCACAGGCGGCGCAAATGTAGGCGTGGGAGTAGCGGTTTCCAACCCGGTGAAAGTGGGGGATAGGGTGAGCGTCGCCGTGGGCGCAGGGACGTTAACTGGATCGCCGACGCGCAGGGGTACGTTGCAGTTCGGACCGCCTGACGGATTGTTGAAATCACAGCCGATGAAGAACAACTGCGGGTTGAGGGTGGCGAGGATGGGCAGATTGGTGTTGAACTGCCCGGCGATGCCGAGAATGGTGATCCCCTCACGCACGTTGACCTGCATCACCTGACCGATCCCCGCAACACTTTGTGCGGCGTTCGGCTGTACGGCGGCGGTCAGCTCGAAACCTGGGGGCGTGGCAGTGAAGGTAGGCAGAGGGATGAGGATGCTCGAACCAGGCGGCGGAAGCTGATTGGCGCTGAACAGATTGGGATTGATCCGCAGAATTTCTGCGACCACGAGGTCAGTGCGATAGTTGAACGGCGGCTGCTGGATGATGTAGAGCAGTGTGTCGTTCTGGCGGATGACCCAGGTGGCGTAAGGGTTGAAAGTAGGCGTCGGGGTCGGAGTGTCTGTCGGGATGAGCGTCTCGGTCGGCGTCAGGGTAGCGATCTGCGGCGTGGGCGTCAGCGTATCTGTTGGCGTCAGGGTGAGGGTAAGCGGGGCTGGGGTGTCTGACGGCACATTGACGATGAGCGTTGGGCTTGGCTGAGGCAGCGGCGCAAGCTCACAGGCAGCCAGAGAAAAAATAAGTGCGAATGCAAGCAGCGCAATGCAGGTGCGTGTCATGGGCGGGTACTCGTTCCAGGACGCCCCTGCCAGGTGAACAGACGGGGCGATGTGAGATAACGTGGGGTATCAGGCTGAGTGACGGAGACGACGCCGATCGACCATTGATAGTCAGCAGGAGTGTCGGTCTGCATCTGCCAGGCTTCAGGGATGATGAAGGCGAGATCGCGCGTCTGGGCGCGGAACGACTCACCGCTGGTGAGATTTTCAACCATGACCAGATAGCGCTCGTCGTCAGCGAGCGACCCCGTGCCGACCCAGCGCAGGGTGATCAGCTCATCGCGGAGGAAAAAGACGCGGTTGTTGGGCGAAATGAGGTTCGGCGCGTTAAATGTTGCTGTGGGAAGCGGCGTTGGGGTTTCGCTCCCTGTCAGGGTTGGGGTGTGGGTGGGTGTGGCGGTAGGCACAGGAACGCGCAGGCGCTGCCCGACGCGGATCAGCACAGTGCAGCGCGGTCCGCCGCTGTCGAGGCTGTAGTCGCATTGGGAAAAGGGAATCTCCGGGTTCAACTGCGAAAGCGTTTCGGCATTGGTGCGATACATATAGGCGATGGAGACCATCGACTCGTTGGCACTGACGACATGATAACCCACGCCAGGCAGCAGCGTTTCGGTGGGGATGACGATCGGCGTCTGGGTCGCAAAGGAGGCAGCCTCTGCCTGAGCGGGCGGTTGTGATGCAGCGCTGTCTGCGCTCAACGGCGTGATCAGACCGACGACCTGGGCGACGGCATTGGGGTCGCGCGTGGGGGTAGGCAGGGGAACGATGATCGTCTGTCCCTGCTGGATCAGTTCAGGGGCGCGCAGATTGTTCAGACGCAGCACCTCCGGCATGACATCGAGTGAGCGGTAGCCGCAGTTGAAGATGATGCTGATCAGATTGTCACCGGGCTGAACGACGCGCATACATGGTGACGGGGTTGGTTCGTCAGTCGGTGTGGGCGGTGGCGGCGTGATGGTCGCCATGCGCGGAGAGGAAGCGAGTGTGTTGGTCGCCATGACAACGGCAAAGGTTGAGGTGGCGGTGTCCACAATTTCCAGGGGCACAGCCGCATCGGGGCGCGGCATTCCGCCAGAAGCGATCCAAAACAGGGCAATACAGACCATCACCAGCAGCAGCCCACCGAACAGAATACCTGTATAGACAGGCTGCCGGGCGCGCGCAATCGGCTGTTCGAGCAGGTCATCTCCGTCAGGGGGAAACGTCGCATCTGCCGGAGCGGGTGGAGGTCGCACACCGGAAACGGGGACATCGCTCAGCGAAGCGCCGCAGTTGAGGCAGATGGCGGCGCTGCTGTGTGCGCGTGTACCACAGATTGGGCAAATCCTGAATCCAGCCATGCCGCGCATTATAACGGGTTGGTCGAAGGCGTTCGAGGGTACGTCAGAGAATCAGACAGTTCATATTTTGCTTTATAATCGATGACAGGCAGATAAAGCTGTGCGTTTTCTGCCAGGCAATTCAGCCGCCGTGTGAGGGATCGCATCGTGAACACAGAGAAGAAGTTGTTGGCATACCACATCGGGCGACTGTCCGACAAAAACCCTGACGTCCGCCTGCGTTCGATTCACGAATTGACGGAACTGGGTGATATTGAAGCGCTTTCAGCGCTTGAAGAGGTCTTCCGCAATGACCCGGAACAGGAAGTGCGCGAAGCCGCGCGCAGTGCCGGGCGGACGATCTTCATCCAAAATCACCGCAAACAGCAGGAAGCATAGAGCCGAGCAGACAGGCAGCGCACCGCTGAAAGTGGAGTGCGCTGCCCGCCTCTGGGCAGTATCAATTCTGGCAGAGCAGATGAATCCGTTCGCGGATTTGTGCTGCACTGGCTTGCAGATCGCTCAGGCGAGCGCGCTCACGTTCCACCACATCCGGGCGGGCACGGCTGACGAACTGCTCATTGGAGAGCATCGCTTCAGTTCGGGCGATTTGTTCGCCGATCTTCTGCAATTCCTGATCGAGACGGGCGCATTCTGCCGCTGCATCGATGAAATCTGCCAGTGGGAGGTAGACCGTGATGTCACCGCTGACCACAACCGCCGCTTTGTCCAGTGCGGGGTCAGAGGCATTGAGCAGTTGATATTCACCCACATTGCACAGTCGGCTGAAGATATACCCACACGACTCCAGCACGGCAGTATGGTCGCCAGGTTGAATCAGGGCAGTGATGCGGCGTCCTGGTTCGACATTGTACTGTCCGCGCACATTGCGAATACCACGCACCAGTTCGATCAGTCGGCTCATTTCCTCTTCAGCAGCAGCATCGAAATAGCGCGGGTCGTGTTCAGGAAATGCTGCCAGAATGAGCGGACGATCCTCGCCTTCAGGATGGGGCAGATAGCTCCAGAGTTCCTCTGTGACGAACGGCATGAACGGATGCAGCAGACGAAGCGAGGTGTCCAGCACGGTCAGCAGGACGCGCTGCGCTGCGGCTTTCTCTGCGTCTGTACCCTGATAAAGCGGGTGCTTGCTGATTTCGATGAACCAGTCGGCAAACTCTGTCCACAGGAAATCATCGATCTGTCGCCCTGCCTCACCGTAGAGGTGAGACTCGAACAGCCGCTCCACCGACTCGATGACATGGTGCAGGCGGCTCATGATCCAACGGGCAGGCAGGTCGAGTTCAGCGGGGTCAGGCGCGCCATGCTGCACCGTCTCGCCCAGGTTCGACAGGGTGAAGCTGGACATCTGCCAGATTTTGTTGACGAAACGCCAGTTGCGCTCGATCTTTTCGGTATCGAGATTGATGTCGTTGCCGGGCGTCCCGCTGGTGACAAGGGTGAAGCGCAGCGGGTCTGCACCGTATTTGTCCATGTATTCCAGCGGGTCGATGACGTTGCCCAGCGTCTTACTGATTTTGCGCCCCAGCTTATCGCGGATCAGCCCGTGCAGATAGACGGTGTGGAACGGAATATCATCGGTGAACCACAACCCGAACATGACCATTCGCACCACCCAGAAGAACAGGATGTCGTATCCCGTCTCCAGAATATCGGTGGGGTAGTAACGACGGAGATCGGGCGTATCATGATACCAGCCGAGCGTGGCGAAGGGCCACAATCCGCTGCTGAACCACGTATCCAGAACATCCTCGTCCTGAGTGTAGGTGATGCCGTCTCTGGAGGGCGGTGGTGTTTTGGAGACCACGCGCGATCCATCTGAACCGTACCAGACCGGGATGCGATGTCCCCACCACAACTGACGACTGATGCACCAGTCCTCGATATTGTCCAGCCAGTGGAAATACACTTTCTCGAAGCGTTCCGGCACGATGCGGATGCGCCCATCGCGCACTGCCTGTGCTGCTTTTTCGGCAAGCGGGGCGATGCGGACAAACCACTGCTCGCTGATCATCGGCTCGATGACTTCACCGCCGCGCTCAGCACGCGGGACGACCATTGGGTGATCGCGCACCTCGATCGTCAGCCCGGCTGCGGTCATATCCGCCCACAATTGTTCACGGCACATGAACCGATCCAGCCCGGCGTATTTGCCGCCGTGTTCGTTGATGGTCGCATCGCGGTTCATGATGCTCAGGATCGGCAGGTTATGACGCTGGGCGATCTGATAGTCGTTGAAATCATGCCCAGGCGTCACCTTGAGCGCGCCCGTGCCGAAACTGCTGTCCACGTAGGTGTCAGCGATGATGGGGATGGGACGGTTGAGCATCGGCACGAGGGCGTTGCGCCCGATGTACTGCTGATAGCGCGGGTCATCCGGGTGGACGGCGACAGCGGTATCGCCTAGGATGGTTTCCGGGCGGGTTGTCGCAACCGGGATGAATCCACCTCCTTCGACGGGGTAGCGGAAGAAGTAGAGCTTGCCGATCTCTTCGGTGCGCTCCACCTCCAGATCGGAGACCGCCGTCTTCAGCCCAGGACTCCAGTTGACCAGACGCGGACCGCGATAGATGAGTCCCTGATCGTAAAGGCGGATGAATGCTTCGATGACCGCATCGGAGAAGCCTTCATCCATCGTGAAGCGTTCGCGTTCCCAGTCACAGCTTGCGCCCATGCTGCGAAGCTGGTAGACGATTTTCCCGCCATATTCGTTCTTCCATGCCCAGGCGCGTTCCAGAAATTTCTCGCGCCCGATCTGTTCACGAGTGACGCCTTCGCTGGTGAGCAGTTTCTCGACCTGAAGCTGTGTGGCGATGCTGGCATGATCCATGCCGGGAATCCACAGCGCAGCTTTGCCTCGCATTCGTGCGTGGCGGATCATGATGTCCTGTAAAGCAACGAAGATGGCATGACCGATGTGCAGCGACCCGGTCACATTGGGTGGCGGAATGGCGATGACGAACGGCTCGGCATCGGGCGGGGCGACCTCCGGCTTGAAGTACCCCTCTTTTTCCCAGCGCTCATACAGACGCGGTTCCGCTTCTTTGAAGTCGAAATTTTTCGGGAGCGCCTGACGCATGAAAGACTCCTGTGCGTGTAAAAACGGATTCGTAGTGTATGCGAAACAGGGCAGGGTGGTCAACCGGGGCGGCGGGCGATGAGCATCCGCTCGCCGCGATCGAACTGATCTTCGATGGCAGTAAAGCCGACTTCCAGCAGCACCACCTTCACTTCGTCCGTAGAGAGCGGGCGAAAGACGACGCGCCGACGTGTCGTCTCGTAGTGCCTGCCTTTTCCCTGCACGATGAACAGGTTCTGCCTGGCAAGGACAGGCGGACCATCCCGCCACTCCCAAATCTCAAAGGTGATGAACTCTCTGCCATCTTCCAGACGGCGCGCCTGACCTGGGATGAAACGTGGACGGTCTTCCATGAACTGTGAGAAATCGCGCATCCCGATCACGAGCATTCCACCTGGGCGCAGCAGGGTGAAAAAGCCGTGCAGCGCCGTTTCGATCTCGGTATCCTCAGTGAGGTGGGGCAGGGCGTTTCCCTTGCTGACCAGCGCATCAAACGGGGGCGAAACGCGCCTGGGCAGCTCGATCAGGTCTGACTGGACGAAGCGGATGCGATCGGCGACATTGAACTGAGCAGCGGTTTCCTGCGCTTTGGCCAGCATCCCATTGCTGGCTTCGGCGGCGACGACCTCAAAACCCATCTGCGCCAGCGGAATCGCCTGTGCCCCGGCACGGCAGGACGCATCCAACACGCGGGTCACCCCCTGATTGCGAAAGATGGATCGCAGCCCCAGACCTTCACGTTCCATCTGGACTGCCCAATCCCGAAAGAGCAGGGGATAGTAGCGGGCGATCTGATCGTAGAAAGGGTTGGTGTTATTGCGTGCAGGCATGAGAAGGAGACCTTTGTCGGTTCATGCGCCGGGGTTGGCACTGGTTTGTCTGGCGTGCGCGCGCAGCATACTGCGGATACGGTCGGACACCATATCGATCGCCACTGTGTTGAAGCCGCCTTCCGGGATGATGACATCCGCATAGCGCTTGCTCGGCTCGACAAATTCCAGGTGCATCGGACGGACGGTGTTCAGATACTGATCGATGACCGACTCGGCGGTGCGCCCCCGCTCAACCAGATCGCGCTTGAGGCGGCGGATGAAGCGCAGGTCGGCGTCGGTATCGACGAAGATACGCACATCGAAAAGCGAACGCAGGCTGGGTTCGGAGAGGACGAGAATGCCCTCCACGAGGATGATCGGATGAGGCTGAACGAGCTGTGTGTGCTGGGTGCGGGCGTAGCGGATGAAGTCGTAGACCGGGATTTCGACAGAACGCCACGCCTGCAAATCGATGATGTGCTGGCGCATGAGGGAGGTCTCCAGCGCATCAGGATGATCGAAATTGATGATGTCCCGGTCGAGGATGGGAATATCGGGCAGATCGCGGTAGTAGGCATCATGCGGCAGGTAGGCGATATTCTGGCTGCCGACGCGCTCAAGGATGGAGGTGGAGATGGTCGTTTTGCCTGAACCAGTACCGCCGGCAACGGCGATCGTCACAGGGCGGGGGAGCTGCGTCATGTCACCCTCACGGCATCAAGCGGCGATTGATAAAGAAACGCCCGCATCAGCAGGAAGAACTGAGCGGGCGGGTGAGCCATCGAAGGGAGTTGAACCCTTAACCTCTCGCTTACGAAGCGAATGCTCTGCCATTGAGCTACGATGGCAAGAATTGACGGAGAGTATACCCCGGCTTCGTCGGCGTGAAAAGGGTGAAATCAGGCGGATTTCAGTGGCGGAAGTGACGCACCCCCGTGAAGATCATCGCCACATTTGCCTTGTCCGCCGCTTCGATGATCTGGGCATCGCGGATCGAACCACCGGGTTGAATGATCGCCGTCACACCGGCTGCAATGGCAGTCTCCACTCCATCCGGGAATGGGAAGAACGCATCAGAGGCAAGCACCGCGCCGCGTGCGCGATCGCCCGCTTTTTCGATCGCCAGACGTACCGAGTCCACGCGGCTGGGCAGCCCGCCGCCAATTCCGACCGCAGCCATACCGGTTGCCAGCACGATGGCGTTGGATTTGACATACTGCACGACCTTCCAGGCATAGCGCAGGGTTTCCAGTTCGTCTGGCGTGGGCTGCCGCTGGCTGACGACCCGGTAGGCAGTCGCTTCCGGATCGCCCAGATCGACCTGCTGCACCAGCAAGCCGCGATGGACAGAGCGAATTTCGAGATTCGCGCCATTCGCCCGACCGGGCACTTGCAGCAGACGACAGTTTTTGCGCTTCTCAGCGAAAAGTGCGGCAGCTTCCGGGGTGAAGGCTGGCGCAGCAATGGCTTCGACGAACAGTGAACCGAGTGCTTCCTCAAAGGCGACATCGACTGATCGGTTGACGGCGATCACCCCGCCGAACGCTGACACCGGGTCGCACGCGAGTGCGGCAGGAAATGCCTCTTCGAGCGTGGAGGCACTGGCAACGCCGCATGGATTGAGGTGCTTGACGATGACGACCGTCGGCTGGTCGAACGCGCTGACGGCGCTCCAGGCGGCGTCGAGGTCGAGGATATTGTTGTAGGAAAGCTGCTTGCCACCGAGGATCGTCCCGCCCAGTGGACCGGATTCACTATGCAGGCTGTAATGGGCGGCTGTCTGATGTGGATTTTCGCCATAACGCAGCAATTGTGTACGCGATGCGCCAAACGAGAGATGTTCAGGAAGGTCAGGCTGTGCGACAGAAACGGTCAGCGAATCAGACAGATAGGCATGGATGGCAGCATCATAGTCACGGGTATGCGCGAATGCCTTGACCGCAAACATCCGCCGTCGTGCCAGGTCGATCTCCTCTGCGGCTTCGAGGCTGTCGATGATGCCGGGGTAATCGGCTGGATCGCTGACGACCAGCACCGACATGAAATTTTTCGCCGCAGCGCGCAGCAGGGTCACACCGCCGATGTCGATCTGCTCGATCGCTTCCTGTAATGAGACATGCGGATCGGCGACCGTCTGCTGAAAGGGGTAAAGGTTGCACACCACCATCGCAATCGGGGCAAAACCATGCTGGCGCAGCTCTGCAAGATCGGCTTCTGTATTCCGGGAGAGAATACCGGCATGAATGGCGGGATGCAGCGTTTTGACGCGCCCGTCGAGCATGTGCGGCGCACCTGTGATGCTTTCAACGGACTGTACAGGAATGCCCGCTTCGCGTAGGGCGCGCTCTGTGCCACCGCTGGCGATCAGGTCGTATCCGTGATGGTGCAGGGATTGGGCAAACGGGATGATGCCTGTTTTGTCATACACGCTGATCAGGGCACGGGGCATTGTGACATCCTCAGGGTATCGTGAATAAATTCACAAAATCGTGAAAACATGGTATAATGATGACGTACAGCACAGAGAATATGCAATAGACAAACAGTGACGCCCTTATTGCGAAAGGTGTGCAGCCATTTTTCGGCTGTGACAAAAACACGAAAGGGTAGGGGATCATGTCATCCAACCGGGTACGTGTGGTGATCATTGGGGCAGGATTTGCCGGGCTGTATGCCGCCAGAACACTGGAAGGGCAGGCAGGGGTGGAGGTTCTGCTGATCGACCGCAATAACTATCATACTTTCACGCCGCTGCTGTATCAGGTGGCGACGTGCGGTCTTGAAGCTGAAGAGATCGCCTATCCGATCCGGGGGGTATTCCGCCGCCGCTCGAATGTCCGCTTTCTGCTGGGTGAGGTCATTGGTGCAGACGCATCCGCCAGGCAGGTGCAGGTGCGAGTCGATGGGGCAGTGCGAACAGAGCCGTATGACTACCTGATCCTGGCAGTAGGCAGTGTGACGCATTTTTTCGGCAACGCCAGTGCTGCGCTGCACGCGCTGCAACTGAAGACGCTGGAAGATGCGCTGCGCGTTCGCAGTCACATCCTGTCGATGTTCGAGCGGGCCGCCTGGGCATCGAGCGACGCTGAACGCTTCGCTTACACGACGATCGTGGTTGTGGGCGGCGGACCGACCGGGCTGGAGACTGCCGGAGCGATGCAGGAATTGTACAAATATGTGCTGGACAAGGAATTCAGCAGCCTGTCCCCGCGCGTCATCCTGGTCGAAGCGACGGATCGCCTGCTGATGGCATATCCGGATCGCCTTCAGGATGCGGCGCGCCACCAGCTTGAGTCGCTGGGTGTCGAAGTGGTGCTGAACGACGGCGTGGTTGAGGTTGGCGCAGATTTTGTGCGTCTGAAAAGCGGACGCACGATCCCGACACATACACTGCTGTGGATGGCTGGCGTGGGCGCGCCGGAAAATGCGCTGATCGATGGGCTGGAGCGCGGGCGCGGCGGACGCATCATCGTCGAGCCGACGATGGCGGTGAAGGGAATCGACCGGGTGTATGCTGCCGGAGATATGACCTGGCTGCCCAATGAGCAGGGCAAGCCGTATCCCATGCTCATCCCGGTGGCAAAACAGCAGGGGATGCTGGCGGCGCACAACATCCTGAAGCGGCGAGACGGCAAAGAAGAGGCGACATTCCGCTATGTCGATCGTGGGATCATGGCGACCATCGGTCGCAGCCGGGCAGTTGCCTGGCTGTTCTATCGCATCCAGCTCACGGGGATGCTGGCATGGATGGCTTGGCTTGGGCTGCATCTGATCGCGCTGGTGGGGGTGCGTAACCGCCTGAATGTCCTGCTGAACTGGATGTGGAACTACTTCACATTCGATCGTTCGGCACGGATCATCCTGCCGATCAAAGGACAGGGCGAAGCGCCACAGATACAGGACGATCTTGCCGTGATGCGGCGGAGAGAGTTACAATGAGCGAACCATTCTGGCGATGACATGAGAGAAAGTGGAAACGATCATGCACGAGGCTCTGTTGCAGCGGCGCGATGCCAAAGCAAAACCGCATCTTCAGCAGTATGCACCGGTATGGATCGTCGATCAGAAGATCATCGAGGAAGACCATGCGGTGCAATTCAACGCGGTCTTTCAGCACCCGGAATACGGCTGGGTGAGCCGCCGTTACCGCTACGATGGCTTCAACAACGTGCTGTATCACAAGGGGCAGACGCTGCTCAGTGAAGAACAGGCGCTGGAGATCGAAGCGGGCGAACCCTACCTGCGCGTCCTGGTGACAGACATCCCCAACGCCTACGGGGGGTGAAGATAAAAAGGGAAGGTTTCCCCTTCCCTCATTCTGCTGCTGGCGCTGCCTGAAGCCGCATCACCGGGTGATCGACGCCACCCATGCGGTATTTGTAGTCTTCATTGCCGCGCAGAAAATCAAACCCCTGGCGACCGTTCTCAATCGCCCACTGAATGTCCTGGCACAGCAGTACAATGCCGGGGCTGAGGTGGGCGTTTCTGTTCGGGTCAAGCCCGGAATTGTAGACGAGGATGTCGCCGCGATAGTCGAAATGACAATATGCGGCGCAGGCTGTGTCTTCGATGTAAAGCAGTGTCAGATGCAGCCAGCCACACGCTGCCATGCGTGGCAGAACTGCACGGAAGAAACGATCGTGCGCCGGGTCATCGAGGAAGGCTGCTTTGTCGGGGTGACTGGCGCGCATCAGCGCGATGAACTGTTCAAGGTGGGTTTGCAAACCTTCGGCGCTGGTCACGCGTACATGGGTGAACTGCTCGCCCTCGATGCGGCGCAGCTTACGGCGCAGCTCATGACGCTGTTTTTTGTCCAGCGAGTCGAGGTATGCCTCAAATGTGCCGGGCAGCGCAATGCGGGGACATACTTCCTGCTGCGTAATCTGCACGGTCAAGCCGCTTTGGGTCAGCCGATCAACGAATCGAGTGAGCGTGGGAGAATGAGCGGGGATGTTGCACAGGCTGAGGCGATCCCAGCGAGCCTGGTGTTCAAGCAGGGTGCTGACCAGCGCATCAGCCACCTGATCGACCTGTTCGGGCAGGGCAAGGATGTCGAGATAATCGGTGACATCGACGCAGCCCACAGTTCGCACAACGCGCTCGTCCGGGCTGCGCGTCTCGATGAACCAGGGTGCGATGCCTGCCAGTTGCCCGGCATCGTCGCGGCAGGCGATGATGAACAGATCGCCCGGCGCATAGGCTTCCCACCAGGATGACTGCCATTCCCACGAGAGAAAGAGCAGCGGGGTGATGCTGCGTTCCATCAGGGCATTCCATTCTTCGCGCAGCGCCGAAAAAGCCCCTGCATCATGATATACAGTCGTTTGCACGTCACATTCTCTCTGAAATACCGATACGAAAAACAGAAGCCGTCCGGTTTCGGGCGGCTTCCGAGATGGAAAAACAGATGATGCAAATGGGGCACAACTTACGCGGGCGCACCCTCAGCAGCGCGCAGCTTGTGTTCGTAAGCGAGTGACAGACCATTGTCTGCATCGAAGATGTGGATGTTATCGAGGTTGAAGGTCATCGACATGCGATGCCCAACGCGGGCACGAGTACGCGGGTCGGTACGGGCGATGTAGGTCTTGCCCTTGTCGTCCTGCATGTAGAGGATCATCTCGTTGCCCATCTGCTCGACCACATCGACGGTAGACTCGACATCGGCAGGGATGATACCCGTCGGGCGGAACTCAGCATCGTGGATGTCTTCAGGGCGGATGCCGAAGACCACACGCTTGCCCACATGCGAGCGATACGGTTCGCTCTTGGCGGATGGAATGGTGAACGAGAAGCCGGATGTTTCAACCACCACATTGCCGCCGTCGCCGCCTTTCAGAGAGGCGTCGAAGAAGTTCATCGACGGGCTGCCGATGAAGCCTGCCACGAACTGATTACGCGGGTTGTGGTAGAGGTTGTAGGGAGTATCGATCTGCTGGAGTTCGCCCGCGCTGAGAACGCAGATGCGCGACCCCATCGTCATCGCTTCCGTCTGGTCGTGAGTGACGTAGATGAAGGTCGTGCCGAGGCGCTGGTGCAGCTTGCTGATGAAGGAACGGGCTTCCACACGCAGCTTGGCGTCGAGGTTGGAGAGCGGCTCGTCCATCAGGAAGACGGCGGGTTCACGCACGATTGCGCGACCGACAGCGACGCGCTGGCGCTGACCACCGGAAAGCTGACGCGGACGGCGCTCCAGCATGTTCTCGATGCCCAAACTCTTGGCGGCTTCTCTCACGCGCTGGTCGATGATGTGCTTGGGCGTCTTGCGGAGGCGAAGACCAAATGCCATATTGTCGTACACGGTCATGTGCGGGTAGAGGGCGTAGCTCTGGAACACCATCGCCACGTCACGGTCTTTCGGCGCAACGTTGTTGACGACGCGATCACCGATCAGCACTTCGCCATCACTGATTTCCTCAAGCCCGGCGAGCATACGCAGGCTGGTGGACTTCCCGCAGCCGGAGGGTCCCACGAAAACAAGAAACTCTTTATCGGCAATATCAATATTCAAGTCTTTGACTGCGACACTGTTATTGGAATAACGCTTCCAGACGTGCCGGAAAGTTACACTTGCCACGAGATTTCCTCCATAAGACAATTGGCTCAGCGAAATGCCGTAATCGCGCAAGATGTTTATTGTGTAAAAAGCACAAGTATCTTGCCGTCTGGCGAACTCACTTTGTTCATAGTGATTATAATGCGGGTTGTTCAATTTGCAACATTTCATCGCACCCAATTTGCAGCGCGCAATTTCATAGGCGACAAAAGGCGGACATCTTGAACACTGCACATCCCGTCAATGCGGAGATCATTGCCATCGGTACGGAGATTTTGCTGGGCGAGCTGACGGACACCAATTCGGTTTACCTGGCACGGACGCTGCGCGATATGGGCATCGACGTGTATTTCATGACCAGCGTTGGCGATAATGAAAAACGCATCGAGTCGGCGGTGCGGATCGCGCTGGGGCGCGCGCGGATCGTGCTGACATGCGGTGGTCTCGGTCCAACAGTTGATGATATGACCCGAAGTGCAGTAGCAGCAGCAGCGGATCGCGGGCTGGTTTTTCACGAAAGCCTGCTGGAACGGATCGCTGAGCGTTTTTCCAGTTTTCGCGTGCAGATGACGGAGAATAACCGTCGTCAGGCATATGTCCCTGATGGGGCGGTGATCATCGATAACCCGGTCGGTACTGCACCCGCTTTCGCCGTCGAGATCGACGACCAGGTGATCATTTGTCTGCCGGGTGTGCCGCGCGAGATGAAATATCTGATGATCGAAAAGGTCATCCCTTATCTGCGCGAACGGTATGGCATGAAAAGCGAGATCATCAAGGCGCGCGTGCTGAAGGTGGCAGGGATTGGTGAAAGCGCTCTCGACGAGCTGATCGGAACAGAACTGCTGAATGCCTCCAATCCGACTGTGGGGTTGAACGCACACAGCGGACAGATCGATGTCCGGGTGACGGCGAAGGCTGAACACGCGGATGCAGCCGATGCGCTGATCGCCCCGATGGTGGAGGCATTGCGCGCACGCATCGGACGCTATGTGTATGGAATGGATGATGCCCGGCTGGAAGATGCCCTGATCAGCGCGCTGGTTCAGCGTGGGATGACTGTCTGCCTGGCAGAGGTGGGGGTGCAGACGGAGATCACCACGCGCCTGAAGATGGCGGGAAACAGCCGGATTGAATTCAGCGGACAGTACAACCGCGCGCACGATTTGAGTGCTGATCTCAATCTGACTGCCGGAGGCAGCCTGCGCGCCCAGGCGGAAGCTGCTGCGGCAGCACTGTGTACGCGGCATCAGGGTGCGGCGATCGTCATCCTCAGCGAGCCTTCAGGCGCAGCAGACAGTGCGGACGACTCCGAGCATACGGCAGTGGCGGTCTCCATATTTGGCGGGCAGACCGTTTCGCGCGGTTACGGATTCGGCGCGGAAAGCGAAGCAGCGCACGTCTGGACGGTGACCTGGACGATGGCAATGTTGTGGCGGATGCTGACCGAAGGGGATCGGCGTTAGATGATCGTTCGTGCTTATCTCGATCGTCTTGAAAATACGATCCGGGAGCGCAGCACCCACGCCGGGATCGTGCTTGCGCCGCGCGTGAGCGAGATGCCTCTGGAGATCGCCCGATACGACGATCCGTTCCTGCCTTACAGCAAGGCAGTCATCGAAGCAGTGCGCGATCGGATATGCGTCGTGGTGTTCGACATGGCGGCGTTTCTGGCGATCGGCGCGGCTGGCGCAGTGGCGCTGGAGCGCGCGATCGCGTTTGCGCGCAGCGATGGAGCAACCAGCGCGGTACTGCATATGCCGTGTGCGACAGAGGCATTTGCCCCGGCTATGAGCGATGCCGCGTTTGCAGTGGATGCGGTGACGGTGATGGATGAGCGTTTAAGCGCCGCGTATGCCGCTCTCAATGTGGCGACATATGTGTTCGGGGATGCCGATCGCGGAAACGAAGCGACCTATGATGCCGAATCAGCGCTGCTTCGTCACGCCGGGCTGCCGCATCTGGATGTGAAGCTGGTGGCAGAGACGGTTATTCGTTCAGCACGGCGCGAAGATTATCTGGATGTGATACGCGCTGAAGTAGAGCGGATCGGCAGATAAGGCGAGAACCGATCATCCGCCTGACCGGTTCTCGCAGTGTATGAGAGGTTAATCGTCTTCGCCGAGGCTGAGCAGCGCCATGAACGCTTCCTGTGGCACTTCGACGGAACCGATCATCTTCATGCGGCGCTTGCCCTTCTTCTGCTTTTCGAGCAGCTTCTTCTTGCGCGTGATGTCACCGCCGTAGCATTTGGCAAGCACGTCTTTGCGCATCGCCTTGACGTCGGCGCGCGAGATGACCTTCTTGCCGACGGCTGCCTGAAGGGGCACGGCGAACATCTGACGCGGGATGAGGTCCTTGAGTTTGGTGATGAGCTTCTGCCCTTTGTGATATGCATCATCCTTGTGGACGATGATCGCCAGGGCATCGATCGGCTCGCCATTGACCAGGATGTCCAGCTTGACGAGATCGCCCGCGCGGTAGAAGGCGAAGTTGTAATCCAGGCTGGCATAGCCGCGCGTGATGCTTTTGAGGCGATCGTAAAAGTCGATGATCAGCTCGGAGAGCGGCAGGTTGTAGGTAAGGACGACGCGCGTCTTGTCGAGGTATTCCATGTTGAGATATTCGCCGCGCTTCTTGATGATCATGTCCATCAAGCCGCCGATGAACTCTTCGGGGGTGTAAATCTGGATTTTCATCCAGGGTTCGCGGATTTCCTCGATGACACTGGGGTCTGGCAGGTGTGCGGGGCTGTCGATCGTCTCGACTGTCCCATCGCGCATCACCACTTGATATTCGACGCTGGGGGCAGTCGCCAGGATGTCGAGATCGTATTCGCGTTCCAGCCGCTCCTGGACGATCTCCATGTGGAACAGACCGAGGAAGCCGACGCGGAAGCCGAAATTAAGCGCCTGTGAAGTTTCCGGCTCGAAGATGAGCGCGGCGTCGTTCAGTTGCAGCTTTTCCAGCGCATCACGCAGATCGCCATAGTCATCGTTGTCGGTGGGGTAGAATCCTGCAAAGACCATCGGCTTTGCCTGTGCGTAACCGGGCAGGCTGCCTTCTGCGCCATTGACCGCCAGCGTGATGGTATCCCCGACGCGGCATTCGCGGACGGATTTAAACCCGGTAGCGACATAGCCGACTTCACCCACACCCAGACTGGCGACCGGGCGCATACCAGGGCTGAAAATGCCGATCTCGACGGGTTCAAAGCGCGCGTCGGTCGCCATCAGACGCAGCATGGCACGCGCGTCGATCTGCCCATCGACGACACGGACATACGCGACCACGCCTTTGTACGCATCGTAGTGCGAGTCGAACACAAGCGCACGGACAGGAGCGTCGGGATCACCCTGAGGGGGAGGAATGCGCTGCACGACCGCTTCCAGCACATCTCGGATGCCGATGCCCTGTTTGGCGGAGATACGCAGAATGTCTTCAGCGGGCGTGCCGAGCAGATTTTCGATCTCCTGTGCCACCTCATCGGGGCGTGCGGCGGGCAGATCGATCTTGTTGATGACCGGGATGATCTCCAAATCCTGTTCGATCGCCAGATACAGGTTGGCAAGGGTTTGCGCCTCGATGCCCTGACTGGCGTCTACCACCAGGATTGCACCTTCACACGCCTGAAGCGCGCGGCTGACCTCGTAGCTGAAATCGACATGTCCTGGTGTGTCGATCAGATGAATCTCGTAGGTGACCCCGTCGGATGCCTCGTAGTGCATTCGCACGGCGGAGGCTTTGATGGTGACGCCGCGCTCGCGTTCGAGGTCCATGCTGTCGAGAAGCTGCTCCTGCATGTCGCGGTCGGCAACTGTGCGCGTGAACTGAAGCAGGCGGTCTGCCAGCGTGCTTTTCCCGTGATCGATATGGGCAATGATGCAAAAGTTGCGGATATGTTCCTGGTTCATGGCGGTTGGGCACGGGCGATCGCGCAGGCGATCGATTAAGTGCGCTGTATGACTCCCTGTCGATTCGTTTGCAGGCAGTATATCAGAATAGTGTGGCGTGGGGAACTGCTGTACTTAGTGTTCGAGCGCAGCGTGGATCAGCGCGTCCAGGTCAATCGAGGGAGACTCGGCTGGACAGGCGAACCAGGCGAGAAATTCGATATTGCCGGCTGGTCCCTTCAGCGGGGAACGAATGACGCCGCGCACGTCCAAGCCCAGTTGCTGGGCGCTCTCCAGAACCTCACGCAGCACGCGGGCGTGTACGGCATGATCGCGAACCACACCGCCTTTGCCCACATCGTCGCGCCCCGCCTCAAACTGCGGTTTGATGAGTGGGATGATATGGGCGGATGGCTTCAGCCAGCCCAGCACAGTCGGCAAAAGCAGGCGCAGCGAGATGAACGAGGCATCGATGACGACCAGATCGACTTTTTCGGGCAGAGCGTCGAGATGACGGGCGTTGGTACGCTCCATGAGGATGACCCGTTCATCCTGCCGCAGGGAAAAGGCGATCTGCCCATAGCCGACATCGATGGCGTAGACGCGCGCTGCAGCGGATTGCAGCAGACAATCGGTGAACCCACCGGTACTCGCGCCGACATCAGCACAGACCGCGCCCGATACAGGCACAGGGAAGGCTTCCAGAGCGGCAGCCAGTTTTTCTCCGCCCCGGCTGACGAAGCGCGCTCGCGCGCGCAGCGTGATCTCGGCATCAGCAGGGGTGAGAGCGCCTGGCTTATCGACGATCGACTGATTGACCAGCACCTCACCCGCCATGATGAACGCACGTGCCTTCTCACGGCTGGGAGCGAGCCCCCGTTCCAGCACGAGTTGATCCAGACGCCGTTTTTCCTGCCTGTGCATAGCCGATCAGCCTCGTGTGAGATAGAAGGGAATATCCAGCGGTGGCGTGTCCTGATTGACCTCGATGCCATCTACGCTGATGACCAGATAGCCTGGCGCGGTCACATACAGGCTGTAGGGTGCGCGGGGCTGAAGCAGGCGTTCGATGATGAAGCGCCCATAACGATCGGTTGTGGCAGTTGCATAAACCTGTTCCTGTGACCACTGTTCGGTGAACTGTTCGACGCTGTACAGCTCGCTGATCAGGATGACAGTGGCGTTGGGGATGCCCGCGCCCGTCTGGGCGTCGAAGAGTTGCCCGCGCATCTGCACGCCGGACGCCTGCGCCAGACTGTCGATGGGTAGCTGACCGATGCCGACGCGCGCCTCCGTCTGGGCAAAAACGATACGGTTGATGAGCAACTGCATCGTGTAGGTTCCGTCTGGCACGCCGCCTGGCACGATCAGGCTGAGCAGATAATTCTGACCGTTTTCCGACGCTGTCCAGGGGAGGGTTTGGTCATAGAAGGGTTCGCCATCGACCAGCCAGCGCATCGTCCACAGCGTACCTGGGCGGATGCGGTTCCAGTTGAACAGCGCGTAGATCGCTTCTGTGCCAGATGGAAAGCGGGATACCTCCGGGGCAGAGACAGCCGCTTCGGGTGTGCTGGCGGTGGTGAAATGGGCATTCTCAAAAATGCGGGCAAAATCGCCCACCGGGTTGCCCGCCAGTGTAAAGTCTGATGTGGCGGCAAGGCGAAAGCCCTGCCCGATGTCGAGATAGAGTTCAAGGCGGTATGCGCCTGGCAGCAGACCTGCCGGGTCCTGAATGCGGATCGTTTTCGTGCCGGATGCGCCATCGACCCATTCGAGCGTTTCGCGCAGCACCTCGACTTCCTGATAGTACCAGATCGACGCCCAGCGCAGCCCAGGGGTCATGTTGCGATAGATGAAACGGGCGCTGGCGATCGACCCGGTGGGCAGCACAAATCCCGTGCCCATGACGCCGCCGGCTGCTGTTTCGATGCCGAAGGCGATGTCGCCGAATGTTGGCAGGGTTTCGGCGGAACTGCCGATCAGCAGGCGCGCACTGTCGGCAATGACCCCATTGATGAGCAGGGTGAAATCATATGTCCCGTTTGACCAGGGCTGCCCACTGCTGCCGATGTACCACAAACCGCTTGTGCCGCCGCTCCAGCGAACGGGGGAGAGGCTGAACACCGTATTGAGCGTGCCGCCGCTGCTGACACGCAGTTCGTACACTGTCTCAGGGGTCATGTTGGCATAATTGAAAAAGAGATAGACGCGCTCTGTCCCGGCGGGCAGCGCGCGCACCACTGAAGTTGGCATCCCGGCATCGTTGACAGTGGGAGAGAAGAAGAGGCGTGAGAAAGTGGGCGTGCCAGATGCAGGTGCGAAGCCCAGTGGGGCGGTTTGCGAGCGCAGGTCGAGACGCAGGGTCGCTGCGCGAAACAGCGGACGCGCGAAATTAGACGGGCGCAGAACGCTGATCGATCCGCCGATCGGTACGCAGCGATCGCTGCCAGTGATGACACCATCGCGGTTGGTATCCTGAAGCGACAGGCAGCGTGCATCCGGGCTGATGCCGATGATCGGCGCGGTCGTCGGAATGCCGATCAGCCTACCCTGTGAGTCGTATGCCCCCGCACCGCTCATTGCACCGGGCAGGGTGATGCTCGTCTTCAGCCAGGCGCGGTCTCCGCCGATCGGCTCTGCGCCAAAGCCGATCACCGTGCCGCGCACCAGCGAAACGGGTGCATCGCCCAGATCAGGAAAGCCGACCACGATGACGGTATCGTCAAGGCGCACGCCATCGGAGTCTGCCAGTTCGACGAAAGGCAGCGAGAGCAGATTGGTGTCGATCAGCCGTCCATCGATCTGACGGTCGATTTGCAGCAGAGCGATGTCCAAACCGGCGTTGGATTGTTCGATACGCGCACGAAAAGTGGGGACGGGCGGTACATCGAGGTCGCTGCTGATGCTGATGATCAGGTCTGTACCAGGGCAGTTACGGCTGGTCACAGTGGAGTGGGCGTTGGTCAGGATCAGCCCGGATCGCGTGAGCAGCGTGCCGGAAGAAACACAGGTGATGACGGGGATTGCGCCTGTTGAGTCCACCTGCATGACGAATACGGTGGCGCGGCGGACGCGCGCATCGTCGAAGCGGAATTCCTGCAAGGCAAATGAGCTTTCCACCCCTGTGATGAGCGTGGCGATGCCCAGAAACAGAGAGAGGAGTCTAAAAAACCAGTGCATCGAGAAACCTCTGAAAAACGGGCAGATTGGCATCGAACGTATCGGCGCTGGAGACGAATGAGATGATGATCGCCTGCCCGCGCTGAATGATGATGATGTCACGCCCGATGACGACCTGGGGGACGGCTGCCAGAAAGACATTTTCTCCCGGTGCGACATAGGCGTATTCCAGAGCGAGAGCTGGACGATCGCCGCGCAGCGTCGTTTCAGCGCGATCGAGGATGGTATACGCTGAGACACGCTGTGCGCGCACCAGCGAGAGCGAGTCCACGAGGTTGCGGGCGCTGGTGGTGGCGGCAACAGGTTCAATGGCGACCTGGATGGTCGTTTTGTAACCTGGGGCGCTCATGTCGCGCACGCGAAAGACGTAATTTCCCTCGGTATCGATCAGCCAGCCCTGCGGATAGAGGGCACGAATCCCGGCGGCGGTATCGCTGTACAGGACAACCGCATTCCGCGATGCGTCGCGGAGGTTGATTCCGATCAGGATGGCGGCGATGGCATACAGGATGACGAAATAATGTCCCCAACGCTGACGTTGAGTGATGCCAGTTTGTCCGACGGTTGTTTCGATAACAGCCATCAGCGCACCTCTTTGGAGCGGCTGAGTTCGCGTTCACGCCGCTCTGCGGCAGCGTATAGAAAGTAGACCACCATCACCGCGCCGAAAAACAGTGCGATCGTGAAGGCAAACCCCAGCAGGGGGCGATCGAAAACCCCGCGTACAGAAAACGGGGCGTTGACCAGCCCGGACAGGATCGGCTGCCCAACCCCGGTGAATAGCGCCGCCAGCGCAACGGTGAAAGGCATGAAGAATGCATTGGCGGATGTGAGGCGTGTCTCAGCCAAGCCCAGAGCGATGAACAGCGCACCGGCATAATTGATCGCCAGATTTTCAGCAGTGCGGAAGGCGATCACATCGAGCGTTGCGCCGGGATTGCTGACGAGAAACTGAATGTTCAGGACGGTGGCATAACCCAGTGCAGCAGTGGCGGCATAAGCAATGGCGTCCGAACGCGAGCGGATGAACTGCGCCCAGACGGTGTAACGCAGCACAAGGTACTGTGCAAAAGCCTGTGTGACCCCAGCAGAGAACATATAGCCGATGATGCGATTGATCGCTGTTTCCTGAGGCAGCCATGATGCGGGTTGCAGCACCGAGTCGATAAACGGCTGAGCGATACCGCTGGCAACCAGCACGGTGATGATGAAAACGGTCATCAGGCGGGGACGTGGCTGCAAGGCGAACCGTTCAGACGAGACTGAAGCGATCAGCCATACTCCAGCAGGCAGCAGGATGATCAGCAGCCCGACAAACGGGGTGAATCCCGCCGGAGGACGAAGACCCACTATCCTGATTAAAGCATAGATAACAGCGGCTGTGGCGAGCAGTACGCCGACTTCCAGAATGACGCTGCGCCATGCCGGGCGATACGGAAAGATGCTTTCATCTTCCCGGCGCAAAGGATCGAGCAGGCGCTGACTGGGTGCGGACAAAATCACATCCTTACCTGTTGAGTCGAACGGGGCTATTATAGACGATTGCAAACAACTTCCCATTTCGAGAGCGCCAGGATGAATTCCTTGTCTGTGTGGCTTCGCACCTCACGTCTGACACTGCTGCTGCTGTGCCTGCTGCTGATCGCTGCGCCCGGTGGGGCGCAAAGTTCGGAGCGGCGTATCGTTTATGGACTCACCTTCCAGCCGAGCGGGTTTGACCCGCACATTCATGCCTCGTCTGAGCTGGGCATTCCGCTTCGCAGCGTGTATGACACCCTCGTCTACCGTGATCCGGTGAGCAAGGCATTCGTGCCAGGCTTGGCGGAAAGCTGGACGATCTCGGAAGATGGGCGGGAATACACGTTCACGCTGAAAGAGAATGTGCAGTTTCATGATGGCACGCCATTCAACGCGGCGGCTGTTGCTGCCAATCTCGAACGCATCACCAACCCGGCGATCGCCTCGCAAAAGGCGATCTTCATGCTGGGATCGTATGCCGGATATGCCATTCTCGACGACCGAACGATCCGCATCGCGCTGAACGAGCCGTACAGCCCACTGCTGGACAGCCTCAGCCAGGTCTATCTGGGGATCGCCAGTCCTGCTGCGCTTGCGGCATACAGCGCGGAACGGTATCAGTTTTATCAGGTGGGCACAGGTCCGTTCATCTTTGTGGAGTATGTACCGGGCAATCGTCTGGTGCTGCGTCGCAATCCGAATTACACCTGGGGACCGTCATTCTACCAGCCCGTGACCGACCAGTCTGTGCAGGAAATCGAATTTCGCTTCTTCACCGACCCGGTGACGCGCGCTCTGGCGCTGGAGAGCGGCGAAGCGGATGTGATGGGCGAACTGCTGCCGCTCGATGCGCGCACGCTGACAGCAGGGGATCGTATCAGCCTGACGCCGGAACGCATCCCAGGACAGCCGCTCCAGTTTATGTTCAACACACGCCGTTTTCCGACGGATGAGCTGGTTGTGCGTCAGGCGCTCATCGTAGGGACAGACCGCGAGGCGATCAGCGATGCGATATTTCAGCGCTTTTCCCCAGTAGCATGGGCGCCCCTGGCGGCGAATACACCGTTTTACAATGGGGCGTTGAACGGCGCTTACGGCTATAACCCGACGGCGGCGCGCGATGCCCTGATCGCGCTGGGCGCGCGAGACAGCGATAACGATGGTATTCTCGAACGGAACGGGATGCCGCTGGAAGTGCGGATGATTGCCCCTGTGTGGAGCAGCATCCCGGAGATCGTCCAGGTCATTCAGGCGCAGTGGCGTACCATCGGGGTGCGGCTGATCGTTCAGCAGGTCCCCAGCCGTGCTGCGCTCTTTCAGGAAGTGGCGACCGGGGACTACAATCTCGCCGCCTGGTTTGAATATGGCAATGACCCGGCATTCCTCAGCCGCTATTTCACCAGCATGGGTGACCTGAACTGGACGGGGTATGCCAGCGCGGAACTCGACGTGCTGCTCATCGAAGGCGGACGACAGCATGAGGAAAGCGCCCGGCGCGCGTTGTACAGTGAAGCGCAGCGCATCATCATGGAGCAGGCGCTCATCCTGCCCATCCGCGATACCGTCAATCTCAATGGCGCGCGCCGGACACTCACTCCGGTGATGTTCGATGCGTATGGCTGGTTCCCGCTGCTGCACAATCTGGCGTTTGTGGGGTGATCAGCATGAGGTGGGCAGCGGCGTCAATGCTGGCGATGGCTGCGCCGCTGCTGATGGCTGTCACGCTGGTCTTCTTTCTGCTGCGCTTTCTGCCAGGTGACGGCATGATGACGCTGCTCATCGAAAGTGGGGCGGGCAGCGAGGTGATCGCGGCGCGCCGCGCGGCATTGGGGCTGGATCAACCGATCGCCGCTCAGTTCATCGTCTATCTGGGCGGGCTGCTGCGCGGCGATCTGGGCGTTTCACTGACGGATGGACTGCCAGTCAGCCTGCTGTTGGAGCAGGCTGTCCCTCATACGCTCAGCCTGGGTATATCTGCTTTGATGATGGCGATCGTCACTGGGTGTGTGCTGGGGGTGACCACAACTCGCGGGGTTGGGTGGATTCGGGCGGGATCGCGGGCGCTGATCATGCTCGGACTCAGCGCGCCGACTGCCTTCACCGGGACAATCGCAATCGCCGTGATCAGTGTCGGGTTGGGATGGCTGCCCGCAGGGGGTTCCGGTGGGCTGGATCGCCTGATCCTACCCGCGTTGGTGCTGGGTTTTGCCGCCGGGGTGACCATCGCTGAGATGCTGGCACAGGCGATCATCGAGACAGAAAGGCAGCTCTTCGTGCAGGCGGCACGTGGTCGCGGTCTGAGGCAGCGGCGCGTGCTGTGGCACATCATCCGCGCTGCTGCCCCATCAGTGATTACTGCGATCGCCGTACAGGGGAGTTTTCTGCTGGGGGGAACGGCGGTGACAGAGGTCATCTTCGCGCGCCCTGGCGTAGGGCGGCTGCTGGTGGATGCCGCACTGCGTGGCGATTACCCCGTCGTACAGAGCGCGGCGCTGTGGATGACATTGGTGGCAGTGATCATGGCATTTGCTGGGGAGATCGGCGTTGCGCTCGCCGATCCGCGCGTGCGGGACAGCAGATGAGAACTCAGGTGATCATCCTGTGCGTGCTGTGCGCTATCCTGATCGGGATGCCATACGTCGTGCGCGATCCACTGGAGATTCGCCCCTATGAGCAGCTCCGTCCACCTTCCTCAGACTTTCTGTTCGGTACAGACCTGCTGGGGCGGGATGTGCTGGCACGGCTGGCATATGGTGGCAGAGCGACGTTCATCCTGGCATTGAGCGCAGCGAGTGTGGCAGCGGGATGGGCGATCATCCTGCGTGTTATCGGATTAGCTGTGACGGGTTGGCTGGGTGAAGGGTGGCTGCATGTGCTTTCGCGGGCGCTGATGGCGATCCCGCCTGTGGTGCTGGCACTGGTCCTGAGCAGCCTGACGCGCCGCGCCGGAGAAGGGGACATCGGGCGGGTGATCGCGGTCGGACTGGTGCTTGGCGCGCCCTTTCTCCGGGTGATGCTTTCTGCTGAGCGGATCGCGCTGGTGCAGGGGTATGTCGAAGCGAGCCGCGCACTGGGAGCGTCACGCTGGCACATCTGGCAGGTGCACGTGCTGCGGACGATCATGCCGCAATTAGCGACTTTCTTCGGCGTCACCTGCGCGCACGCTATACTGCTGAGCGCCAGCCTGGGTTTTCTGGGCTTCGGTGGCGACTGGAGCGAGCCGGAGTGGGGGCGAATGCTTTTCGAGGGACGTCAGGTACTCCGCGCTGCACCCTGGGTGGCGCTCGCCCCTGGGTTGGGCATCACGCTGCTGACGGCGATTACGTTGTCGATGGCGAACAGTTTCACGCGGTATGGGCGTTAGTCGTCCGCACGGATGAGCGTGCCCGCCTGGGCATCATCAAGGAGTACGGCGCGTATCTGATCCTGGTCACCGCTCATGATGCGGATGGAAAGACCAGGGCGCGCCTCAACCAGCCGCAGCATCTTCTGCACTTTGTCCGCCATGCCGCCTGTGACATCTGTACCGGCAGAACCGCCCAGCGCAGGCAGCACTTCCGTCAGACGCGCCGGGGTGATCAGTGGGATGATCTGGCGCTGCTGATCCCATACCCCCTCAACATCACCGAGCAGCAGAATTTGTGTCACAGGCAGATGCAGCGCCAGATAGAAGAAGACGGTCTCGGTGGAGATGATCGTGCCGCCGCGCACTTCATCAAGTGACACATCCCCATATACCAGCGGGATCAGCCCGTGATCGATCGCGGCGCGCACAGGGTCGATCGCCATCGACAGCAGTTCCCCGTCGCGGCTGAGCGCGGATGCCGAAGGTTGCAAGCGCCATATGGGTAACCCGGCGGCGCGCAGTGTTTCGGTGACGTGATGATTGAGTTCGGCAGCAGCGCTGGCAACATGGGCGAAGCCGATCCAATCCTCTGGTGTGTGAACGCCGTTGATCGTGCTGTAGCGCTGGGCAGCGACATGCCCGAATGAACCGCTGCCATGCCCGATGAGCAGGCGAAGATTGGGGCGCGCGCTGCGCGCTGCATTCAGGATTGTGCCGACGTGGGTCACTGCTTCAGCATGGTATGAATTTGCCCGCTGCTTGTTGGTGATGAGCGATCCGCCCAGCTTGATGAAGATCAGTTGAGTCATGACATGCCTTTTCTCTATGCGATGGTGGTGGTGAAGACCTTCGCCGCACCTGCATCAATCAGCGCCTGCAACACCTGTTGATGCCGCGCTTCGTCAGCGAGTGCGATCATGATTCCACCGCGCCCGCCACCCGATAATTTTGCGCCGAACGCTCCGGCATCGCTCGCAGCCTGAGTCAGCGCGTCAAGTTCAGGGGATGACACAGTGAGCGTCCTCAGCAGTGCATGATTGCGGTTCATCAGCTCACCGAGTGCCTTAGGGCTGGCATCCGGGTGAGTAATCAATACGCGCGCCTGCATAACAATATCCCGTATTTCATCGAAACAGGCAGCGACCTGCTGAGGCTGGCTGGCGCGCAGCGCGTGGACGCCGGCCACGGCTTCACGCGTTGATGCGCCATGCCCGGTATCCCCGATCAGCAGAGTAAGCGGACGTCCGGCGGTGAGATGCACGACCGGATAATCGCGCTGAAACCAGATCAGCCGTTCATATACGATGGTCGTGTTGTCGATCCCGCTGGGCGTACCGTGATGCAGCTTTTCGATCTCGTAAATCAATGCGTTCAGCCGATTGAGCGGGAGTGTGCGTCCGACATAGGCGCACACTGCGCGCACCATTGCGGCGGCAATGGCTGCGCCACTGCCCATGCCGCTGGCGATCGGGATGTCTGAGGTGAGCGCGATGCGGGCGTCAGTGAACGAGGTCTGAAGCGCGCGAAATGCCAGCCGAAGCGTCTGGCTGAAGGCATCACCGGGTTGAGCCGGATCGATCAGATGCAGGCTGGCGGGTAGGGCGGGCGCGCTCAGCACGATACCACTCCCGGATGGCAGCGGATCGATCATGCAGGCAGCGCGAACCGTCGAGACAGGCGCGGCAATCGCTGGAATGCCGTGTACAACAGCATGTTCACCAAACAGGATGATCTTACCGGGAGCGCTGGCGGATACCATGACGAAATCGACATTTCTGAGCGATGCTCGTGAACGGGACTGACATGGATTATAGCCATGATCGGCATTCTAAATGCAGGGTGTCACGCTACAATCTATTGGACAATCTTACGAAACATCGGATGAAATGAGCAGCCCATGACGATAATCGGTCGCGCGCGTGCGACAGCGCACCCAAACCTCGCTTTGATCAAATACTGGGGGAACCGCGATGACTCGCTGCGACTTCCAGCCAATTCGTCGATCAGCATCAACCTGGATGGACTGCATACCGTCACTGAGGTGACATGGTATGCGCCGGATGGCGTGACTGACTCGCTGACCCTGAACGGCAGGGCTGCGGGCGATGAGGCGCTGGCGCGCTGCATCCGGCATCTGGATGCGATCCGGACGCGCACCGGGGTGCAGGGCAGGGCAGTGGTGCAGAGCGAGAACAATTTCCCAACAGGGACGGGGATTGCTTCGTCCGCATCAGGCTTTGCGGCACTGGCGGCAGCGACATGTGCCGCTGCGGGCGCAGATGTGGACGAACGGACACTTTCCACATTGGCGCGGCTGGGGTCGGGGTCAGCGGCGCGTTCGATTCCCTCTGGGCTGGTCGAATGGTATGCGGCAGATCGCCATGAAGACTCGTATGCAGAGAGCGTCGCTCTGCCCGACTACTGGAATCTGGTCGATGTGGTGGCGATCGTCAGTACAGCACACAAACAGGTCGGCTCAAGCGCGGGGCATCCCTCTGCGCGCACCAGTCCCTATCAGGCGGCGCGGGTGGACAGCGCAGCAGAGCGACTGGAACGCTGCAAACAGGCATATCTGGAGCGCGACTTTGCGATGCTGGCAGAGGTTGTTGAACTGGACAGCACCATGATGCACGCCGTGATGATGACCAGTAATCCGCCTCTGTTTTACTGGCAGCCGGTAACGCTGCTGATCATCGAGCTGGTACGCCAGTGGCGGGCAGAAGGGCTGCGCGTGTGTACCACGCTGGACGCTGGACCGAATGTCCACTGCATCTGCGTTGGCGACGATGCGGATGAAGTAAGAAAACGGCTGAGCGGGGTGTCTGGTGTGGTGGATATTCGCACGGCTGCGGTCGGCGGTGGCGTCCAGATTGAACCCCTCACCCCTGTCTCACGTTAAACGATCACGGTGATCCGCTATACTGTGCATAATCGCCATCCGTGGGAAATGCGCCTGACACGGATATTTCCCTCTGAAACTGGAAAAGGCACGACATGTTTGATTTTCTGCTGGGCAACGACTTCCTGTCAGCGGTGGTCGCGTTTGTCCTGGTTCTCATCCCGGCAGTGCTGGTGCATGAACTGGGGCATTTCTTCGCGGCAAAGTCTGTTGGGATCACGATTCTCGAATTTGGTATCGGTTTTCCGCCGCGCCTGGTCAAGCTGTTCACGCTGGGCGGGACGGATTACACGCTGAATGCGCTGCCACTGGGTGGGTTTGTCCGTCCGCTGGGCGAAGATATGGTGCGCCAGGTCGGTGAGGAGGCGACCTCTGCTGACCGCGCGGAGGCGGAAGCGAGAGGCATCCGCAGAACGATGTCCGTCAACGAAGCTCCACCGCTGGCACGAATCTGGTTTTTCGTCGCAGGGGCGCTGGTCAATTTCCTGTTCGCGGTGGTGCTGTTCAGCATCGATGGATTAAGCGGAGTGATCCAGCCGGGCGGGACTGCGCTGCGGATCGTTCAGTTCACGCCGGAAAGTGCGTTGGCTGCGGCGGGCTTGCAGCAGGGCGATGTGGTCATCGGCGTGAATGGCAGGACGGATTTCGACAGCCCATCGGCGCTGTTCGCCGCTATCGCTGATGCGGGAAATTCGGCTGTGCTGGATGTGGTGCGTCCAGACAGCGCAAGCGGGCAGCGCGAGATCGCCATCCCGCTCGCCGGAGCGAACGAAGCGAACATCAGCCCGCATCCGATCATCGTGCAGGTCACGCCAGGCTCACCAGCAGCGCAGGGCGGGGTGTTGGCAGGCGATCTGGTGATCGGCTTCAACGACCTGTCGATTGATGGCGTTGTGGCGCTTCAGGAAGCGACGCAGGCAAACCTTGACCGCGAAGTCACTCTGACGGTGCTGCGTGCAGGCGAGGAAGTCACGCTGCGCGTCACACCGAGGAGCGATCCGCCGCCCGGGCAGGGTGCGATGGGCGTGACGATCACCGGGGTGGCACTCAGTTCAGGATATGGGGTCATCTTCGAGCAGAACATTCAGCGTGTGCGCGCACCCCTGCCATTGGGCGAAGCGATCGCGTATGGGTTCAATCGCACAGGCAGCTTTTTTGCAGCGATCGCTGCCCTGCCAGGGGAGCTGATTCGCGGTACGATGCCTGCTGCGGCGCTTACCCCGGTCGGTCCGGTTGGGATCAGCATGTTAGGCGCAGACCTGCTGCGCGACAGCATCAGTGGAACGCAGACTCGCGGGATCAACCTGATCGAGTTCATGGCGCTGATCAGCCTGTCGCTCGGTCTGACGAATCTGCTGCCGATTCCGGCGCTGGATGGCGGGCGTGTGCTGTTCGTGCTGATCGAGATCGTGCGCGGCAAGCCGATCGCGCCGGAACGCGAAGGCATGGTGCATCTGGTCGGGCTGGCGCTGCTGCTGTCACTGATGGTAGTGGTAATGATCAACGACTTCATCAACCCGATCACCAATCTGATCCCTTGATATGGACAGGAGTGAGATGAGATGAGCAAATCATCGAAGAACACGCCGCTTTATGATGGTGACGCGATGGATGAGGGTGGACGCCCGGAGTCCGTCAGCATGGAAGAGCTGATCACCGCGCTGTACGAGTCGGAGGCGGGGGATGGTGAACTGAACGAAATGATCTGCTATGGTCTCTCGGAGATGAGTGCGGTCGATTTCGAGGTGCTGCGCCCAGCCTGGGAAAAGCTGGATACCGGTTTCCGCCAGCGTCTTCTGGCAGAACTGGGCGAGATCGTCGAATTCGCCTACGATGTCGATTACACAGCGCTGGGGGAATTCCTGATCAGCGCGCCGCAGCCTGAGATTCGTGCCGAAGCGATCGGTTTGCTTTCGACCGATTATTCTGAGGGGCATGTGCGCCGTCTGATGGCGATCGTGCATGATGATCCGGCACTTTCGGTGCGCTGTGCAGCGATGGTGGCTCTCGGTGAATTCATTCTGACGGCTGAACTGACGGGGAGCGGAGATGATTCCATCGACGCGGCGCTTGCGCTTGCAGAGGCAACATACCGTGACCCTGAGCAGCCCGCTGTCATGCGCGGAGCTGCATTGGAGTCACTGGCGAATTCCAGCGCAGATAATCTGAACCTGCTGATCGCGGATGCTTATGCGTCGAACGATGTGCGTCTGCGGATCAGCGCTGTGACGGCGATGGGCAATTCGTGTGATGAGGTCTGGAAGCCGCAGGTGATGGAAAATCTGCGCCATGCCGATGCGGACATGCGCGCAGCAGCAGCGCGGGCAGCAGGCGACCTGCCTGTCCCGGATGCGCTGTCGTCACTTGGGGCGCTGATCGACGATGAGGATCGTGCTGTGGAAGAAGCTGCGATCTACGCGCTGGGCGAGATCGGCGGAGATGGAGCGGTGCGCCTGCTGGAGCGGCGGCTGGCGCAGGCTGAAGAAGACGAAGATGAGGTGCTGATCGACCTGATCGACGATGCGATCACCGCCGCCTCAATGGGAGGCGGTTCGCTGATGATGTTCAGGCTCGACGATTAAACCAGGTGTCATTGGGCAGCAGCATACTTTCAGGTCTGCTGCCCAATGACCGCGTGCCTGCCTTAGCTGAGCAGCGGAATCAGCTTCATCGCCAGGTTGGTATCCCCCTGGATTTTGATCTTCCCCAGCATGAACGCCTGCATCGGGGCGATATTCCCAGAAATCATACTGGCGAAATCGTCCGCTGTGGCACGGACGGTCATACGCGGGTTTTCGACTGCCCCTTCGCCCGTCTCGATCGAACCGTCGGCGATCTTCAGCCAGTAAGCCCCACCCCCATCACCAGACAGATCAAACTGAATGTCGGCGGTGATGCCCGTCGATTTTTCCGGGCGACGGGTGATCTCGGCGAAAATTTCCAGTATTTGCTCACGTGTTGCCATAGCCATACTCCCGATTAATCCGATCCTGATCGGAGACTGAGACATGCAGCGTAGTATACAATGGTGGACAGCCATTCTCACAGACAACGTTGGATGAGTATGAGGATGCACAAAATGACGAAACGATTGTTTATTGCTTTGCTGATGCTCATAGGCTGCATTGCGCCTGGCATGACGCTCATAGCGCAGGATCAGGATGCGACAGCGGGGCGCATCGCCTGGATCGGCACAGATTTCAACATTTACACGGCGGCATTGGGGGGAGAACTAGTGCAGATGACGACAGATGCCGGGGTCAGCGCCGATGGCACGACGCTGGTGCTGTATCAGATGCCCACCTGGTCGCGCGATGGACGTCTGGCATACTTTTCATCGGAAGTGCAGCGCACAGGCAGGACAGACCTGGGCGTGTGGGTTTCGGCAGATGGGATTGCCGAAGGTGTGCTGCGCCACCGCTTCAACCGGGATACATTCACCTATGCTTCGTGGGCGCCGGGTAACTGTGCGCCGGATGATTCATGCCGTGATCTGGCGCTGCTGCTCTCGCGGGCGGGCGCAAATGGATTTGTCGTCGAGGTGGTGCGTGATGGGATCGAAACGGAAGAGGGCGAAAATCATCGCCTGATCGGGCGAGGCGTCCCATTTTATTTCAGCTGGAGTCCTGATGCGTCACAGATGCTCTGGCATCGCAATAATCGCCGTATCGATATTTACGATCTCGTCCAGTCGCAGGAAACGCGCGTCAATGCCGTCCCTGGATTTTTCAGCGCGCCAGCCTGGTCCCCCGTCGATCAGGATGCGCTGCTGTATGTGGTCGGCAGCGATGAAGAGGGTAGGTCGGCATTGGTGCGCGCACAGGGAGGCGTGGAGACGCGGCTGGCGGATGGGTTGACGGGTCCTGTGTATTTCCTGTGGTCGCCGGATGGCAGGCGAGTCGCATATACTGATCAACAGGGTGAGCTGTACGTGATCGACGCGCTGACGGGCGAAATGGTCACCCGTACCCCTGAAAGCGGTGTGCTGGCATTTTTCTGGTCACCAGACAGCGAACGCATCGCTTTCCTGCGACATGGACGGCTGATCGGGTCGTTTGACGCACGTGCAGAGCGCATTACGTTCGCCGCTCAGCGTCAGGAGATCGGCATCGCGTGGTCGATCCTGCATCTGGATGATGAGCGCATCGACAGCTATGCGGCATTTCGTCCTACGCAGGGGCTGATGTACCTGCTGAACTATTTCGACCAGTTCGCCCAGAGCCATTCGTTATGGTCACCAGACAGCCGTTATCTCACCTATGCCGAGGTGCTGGGCGGAAACCGGGAAGTCGTGCGCGTGCTGGACATCAGCAGCGCGGATGATGTGCCGTTTACGATCGCAGAGGGCAGTTTGAGTATATGGAGTTATCGATAAGACATGCCATGCGGCGCTTCGCGCTGGCGATGCTGTGTTTGTGGCTGGCGGGGTGTACGCTGGGGACGCCAACGGACACCCCGGTGATCGTCATCACCGCGACCTTTCCCTCATCGGGTGAGGCGGGAGCAGCGACACCAACCCTGTTCACCTTTGCCACAGCTTTGCCTACCTCCCCTGCTGTGACTGCCGAGGTTGCAACATCACCCGCCGCGCCGACGGCGACCCGCACTGCCAGTACGTACACGGTGCAGCCTGGCGATACCCTGTCACGGATCGCAGCGCAGTTTGGGGTGAGCGTGAACGAACTTGCAGCGGAAAATGGGCTGACCGACCCCAACCGATTGCAGGTGGGACAGGTGCTGCGCGTGCTGATCATCCCCCAGCAGCCGGGTATTGCCTTTCGCATTCTGCCGGATGATCGGCTGGTGCGCGCGCCGGGAGCAGGGCAGTTCAATATCAGCGCCTTCGTCGCAGCACAGCCTGGTTACATCCGCAGCGCCAGCGATCGCGTGGACGGGGTGACGCTCAGCGCCAGTCAGGTCATCGAGCGCGTCTCACTGGAATACAGCGTCGATGCGCGCCTGCTGCTGGCACTGCTGGAGCATCAGAGCAACTGGCTGAGCCGAACTGACCCCGACCAGGAGGCGATCGAAAAGCCGATCGGCGCGCCAAACTTCGCCAGCGGCATCGCCCGGCGCGGGTTGTATCTGCAACTGGCGTGGGCAGCAGATGCGCTCAATCGCGGGTATTACGCCTGGCAGCGCGGGGCGTTTGCGTGGGTGCAGACGATCGACCAGCAGCGCTTCACCCTGCCGGAGTCGCTCAACCCCGCGACGGTCGGCATCCAGCACACCCTGGCAGTCATCTCAGACGGAGCACGCTGGCGTGCAGGGGTGTCTGAAGGCGGGCTGAATGCGGTCTACGTGCGTCTGTTCGGCGATCCGTTCATCGACGCACGTGAACCCGTCGTCCCTGCGAATATCGTGCAGCCTGTGCTGACGCTGCCTTTTGCCGAGGGAGAGACATGGCTTCACACAGGGGGTCCGCATGGGGGATGGGGTTCTGGCAGTGCATGGGCAGCGGTTGATTTTGCGCCGCCAGACGACCCGAAAACGCATACCAGCGGATGCTATGTGTCAAATTACTTCGTCACTGCCCCGGCGGATGGGGTGATTGCACGGAGCGGCGGCGGTTCGGTCATCCTTGATCTGGATGGTGATGGAGACGAGACAACGGGTTGGACGATCCTGTTTCTGCATCTCGCTGAACGGGATCGGATTGCAGCGGGTGTACGTGTACGACAGGGCGATCGGCTGGGCAGACCTTCATGCGAAGGTGGTTTTTCAAATGGCACGCATGTGCATATCGCCAGGCGTTATAATGGAGAATGGATTCCCGCGTCGTGCGATGACTGCTTCCAGGCGTTCGCGCGTCCGCCCTTTGTGATGGGAGGGTGGCAGGTTGTAGGGCTGCCGATGCAGGAATATCAGGGTTATCTGATCCGGGATGGTGTGCGCCGCGTTGCAGAGCAGATGCGCGGTGTCGCCGAGAATGAGGTTTCATGGTGACGTTTACGAAAAAGTACCGCGTTCAGCCTGTACTGATCGCGGTCATGTGTGCTGTGCTGATGCTGCCGATCAGTGCCTTCGCTCAAAGTGGCGAACCTACTCCTGGGATCGTCAATCTGTCCCCGCTGATGCCCGCACCCGCATCCCCGGCTGCTGGGCTGCCTTCGCCTACACCGCCTCCGACACAGGTGAGCCTGGTTCGGATCGAGGCGCGTGATTTCGCCAATGTGCGCGCGGAACCGAGTACTGATGCGACGCAGTTGGGTCAGATTCGTGCAGGAGAGACCTACACCGCCATCGCACGTTATGTGGCATGGATTCAGTTTCAGTTCCCCAATTCACCTACTGGCAGAGGATGGGTATTCGGTGAGCTTGTGAACGTCACGGGCGATCTCAGCAGCCTGCCTGAGGTCAACCCGTTCGTCGCGCCCACGACCGATCCGGCGTTGGCTTCGGTTGGTCAATCAGGGACGACATTGCAGCTTTCAACGGCAGTCACAGCACCCCTGATCGGCGCAGATGGCAATCCGGCGCGCCTGCCCACGTTCACGTATCCACCTGGGTTATCGAACATCCCACCCACTCCCGTCAGTTTGCAGGAAGAGCTGACAGCAGTGAGCAGCGGAGATGGCGCGGGGGGCAATACGCCGCCTATCGTTCCTATCCTCATCCTGGGAGGGGCGGGGCTGGCAGGGTTGGCACTGAGCGCATTGAGGCGTGGATGAAAAAAGACGGCACGGATTATTTCCGCGCCGTCTTTTTCTGACAACAGTCAGGTTGAGCTTAGTGGCTGCAACTGCCACAACCAGCGCTGCTGTCCGTTGCGCCCGCCTGATCCTTAGTCTTGAAGGAGTGTCCACAGCCGCAGGAAGAGACGGCATTGGGGTTTTCGATACGGAAACCGCCCCCCATCAGGCTGTCCACATAATCGATCGATGCCCCTTCGAGATACATCAGGCTGGTTGGGTCGATGACGAGGCGCACGCCGTCACCCGCCTCAACCACTGCATCGAAATCTTTCGGCTCTGGCTCGAAAGCCATACCATACTGCAAACCAGAGCAGCCGCCCCCCGCGACGAAGACGCGAAGCGCATAGCCGGGAATCTGGCGCTGTTCGAGCAGATTACGGATGACCGCCGTCGCTGCCGGGGTCACCGTCAGAATCTGGACATCTTCAGTCACAATCGTACCGGTGTGGGTGGGCATATTGATCGCCATCAGGATGATCCTCAAGTCACCAAGTGATAAAACAGATTGTATACGCACGGCGGATTGGCGTCAATAAAAACGACGCTGATCAGAAAAATTCATTACGATGGGTTTACAGCGGGGATAAAATAAGAGCAGTGTTCATCCCCTTCGGCGATGCGTTCCACGCGACGCGGGACGACGCCCAGCAGATCGCTGATCAGACGCATGTCCATATAGCACAGCCCCGGATCGCCGACTGAAAGCTGATGATAGGGGCAATTTTCGGTCAGCAGCAGATAACCGCCATCTGCCTGCTGCCAGCGGGCGTGGTAGCCACTGGCATTAAGATGATCGACCGCGCGGTCAAGCCGCTCTTCAAATGTGCCATCGCCGCCGTCAAAGTCGGCGGCGATGTGCGATGCGACGCCTTCAAGGATGACATTGACCCCTTCAGGCGGAAGATGATGACGCAAACCCGCCAGCAGTCCCGCTGCCAGCCGCTCGTAATTGTTCGGGAAGTGCGTGTGCGCCTTTTCCGTCAGGGTGTAGATATGACGCGGGCGACCTGGCGCGCTGCGTCGGCTGAGTTCAGGGGTGGTGATGAGATCGTCCTGCTGAAGGAGCTTCAGATGGTGTCGGACAGTAACCGCCGTGATCGCGCCACGCTGCTGGTGCAGGTCGGCAACAATATCTCCAACGGTCGCCTGTCCGCGACGTTTGATGATCTCCAAAATCAGGCGGCGTGTTTGCTGCATGATGCAAACCCGTAAACTGGCTGATCGGGATGGTTGACAACCTGAAGTGTAGCCCGCGTCATGAGCGCTGTCAATTTCAGGCGGGTGAGCGCGCCAACATTGACGTGAGCGAGGGGGCATGTTACGCTTGCGCCATAATTCACAACATGCAGACTGCACAATTTACTGCGGCACAAGGACAACTTCGTGAGCATCCACGTCGGCTTCCAGGGCATCCCCGGTGCATATTCCGAGCAGGCAATCCGCCAGCATTTTGGCGATCAGGCAGTGGGCTATCCATGCCCCACACTCAGTCATCTGTTTGAAGCGCTGGCGAAGCGCGAAGTGCGCTATGGGATGCTGCCCGTAGAGAACGCGCTTGCCGGGGCGGTCAGTCAGGCATATGAGCTGCTGATGGAGTCCGACCTGCGTATCCAGGCTGAGGTGATCGTGCATGTGCATCACATGCTGATCGCGCCTCCAGGGACGACGCTGGAAGATATTCGTTTCGTGCGTTCCCATCCGCAGGCGCTGGCGCAGTGTGAGCATTTCATCCGACGTCACCGCTGGGAGACGATCCCGTATTACGACACGTCTGGTTCAGCGCATGACCTGGCGAAAGACCCCGTCCCTGGTGTTGCGGCAATTGCCAGTGCGCTGGCGGCTGAACTGTCAGGGTTAGAGGTTCTTGAGGAAAACATCGAGAATGTCACCTTCAACTACACGCGCTTTTTCCTGATCGGCGAGGATGACCCCGCACCTGCTGACTACAACAAGACTTCGCTGGTGTTCGCCACGCGCAACCGTCCGGCAGCGCTGTATGAATGCCTGGGAGAATTTGCCTCGCGCGGGTTGAACCTGACCAAAATCGAGTCGCGTCCGCGCGGCAACCGCCCCTGGGAACCGATCTTCCTGCTCGACTTTGAAGGGCACTGGCAGGATGCGGCGTGTCAGGAAGCGCTGGCGCGGTTGCTTCAGCGTGCTTCTTTTGTCAAGATGCTGGGGTCATATCCGGCTGTCAAAGCCAATTGGGTGGGAATCTGATGATCAACAAACTGGATGTTGCCATTCTGGGCGCGACGGGGGCTGTTGGGCAGCGGTTCATTCAACTGCTCGAAAATCACCCCTGGTTTCGGGTCGCTGAGGTAATCGGCTCTGAACGCAGTGCAGGGCGCGCGTATGGTGAAGTGGTGCATTGGGTACTGGATGGTGAAGTGCCGCATTCTGTACGTGGGCTGACCGTCAAGGCGCTGGATTCGGCGCTGGACTCGCCGCTCGTCTTCTCGGCACTGCCCAAAGAAGCAGCCGAGCGTGAGATGGTTCTGGCACAGGCAGGGCATATTGTCTGCACCAATGCCTCGCTGAATCGTATGGTCGAGGATGTACCGCTTCTGCTGCCGGAAGCGAATGCCGATCATGTTCGGCTGATCGATGCTCAGCGCGCCCGGCGCGGCTGGGAGACGGGGGCGATCGTAGCCAATTCCAACTGCACTGCGATGCCGCTGGTCATGGCGCTTGCACCGCTGCGTCAGTTCGGTCTGGGGCGGTGCATGGTGGTCAGCGCGCAGGCGATCAGCGGCGCAGGCTATCCGGGCGTCGCATCGCTGGACATCATCGACAACATGATCCCCTATATCGGCGGCGAAGAAGACAAGATGGAGACTGAGCCGCTGAAGATGCTGGGCAGGCTGGAAGCGGCGTCGATCGCGCCGCTGGAGATGCCAATCAGCGCCACCTGCACGCGCGCTCCGGTCATCGATGGACATCTGGTGAGCATTTCTGTTGAACTGCGCGATCAGCCCGATCTCGAAACGGTCATTCACGCCTGGGAAACATTCACAGGTGGAGAGCGCGTCAGCCGGCTGCCCAGTGCCCCGGCGCAGCCCGTCATTTACACTCGCCAGAATGATCGTCCGCAGACACGCCGAGACCGCATGAACGGGAACGGTATGGCGACGACAGCAGGGCGGCTGCGCCCGTGTCCGATTTTTGGTTACAAGTTTGTTGCATTGTCGCACAATACCATTCGCGGCGCGGCTGGATGCAGCATCCTGAATGCAGAGCTGCTGGTTTCTGAGGGATATATCCCGTCTTTCACACCGCAGGAAACGGTCACAGCCAGTTAAGGCAAATGGCGAATCGCCGCTGCGGGTGTGGGGTTTCATCTATCGTATGCACACAATCTGAGTGTTTCGCAGTTCGGAGGCAGGGTTATGAAGGTATTTATTGCCGGGATCGATGGGTATCTCGGCTGGTCGCTGGCGCAGTATCTCACTGCACGGGGTCATGTGGTGGCTGGCAATGATGTGTATCTGCGCCGTCAGTGGGTAGAAGAGATGGGCAGCCTCAGTGCGCTGCCGATCGTCAGCATGGAAGAAAGACTTGCGGCATTCCGCGAACGCTATGGTACAGACCTGATCTTCCGCGAGGGTGATCTGCTCGATTACGATTTCCTGGTCAGCTTCCTGCGCGATTTCCAGCCTGATGCGATCGTCCATCTGGCAGAGATGCCATCTGCGCCGTATTCGATGATCGATCAGAAGCACGCCGTATGGACGCATACCAACAATGTCAACGGCAGCCTGAATGTGCTGTGGGCGATGCGTGAGGTGTGCCCGGATGCTCACCTCGTCAAGCTGGGGACGATGGGTGAGTATGGCACGCCGAACGTCGATATTCCCGAAGGATTTTTCGAGGTGGAATATCGCGGGCGCAAGGAACGTCTGCCGTTCCCGCGTCAGCCAGGGAGTTTCTATCACCTGACAAAGGTGCATGATACGCATAACACGATGTTCGCCTGCCGTATCTGGGGGCTGCGCTCGACCGACATCATGCAGGGTGTGGTGTTCGGCACGCGCATCGATGAGATGGGCGACGACCCGCGTCTGAGCAGCCGTCTCGATTTCGACCAGTGTTTCGGCACAGCCGTCAATCGCTTCGCGTGCCAGGCAGTGATTGGGCATCCTCTGACGCTGTACGGACGCGGTGGGCAGACGCGCGGCTTCCTGCCGCTGCGCGACTCGATGCAGTGCCTGACGATCGCGGTCGAAAACCCGCCGCAGCCGGGTGAGTATCGCGTGTTCAACCAGTTCGAGGAATGCTATACCATCGAGGAACTGGCGTACAAGGTGCGTGAAGCAGCCGATGCGGTTGGGCTGCCCACCGAAATCCTGCACTACGACAACCCGCGCAAAGAAATGGAAACGCACTACTACAACCCGGATCGCCAGAACCTGATCGATCTGGGCTATCAGCCGTCGCATGATGTGGTTGCAGAGATGAAGATCATGCTGCGCGATCTGATGCCGCACCGTGAACGCATCATGACCCGGCGCGACATCCTCGTCCCGGATATTCGCTGGGATGGTACGCGCCGCAGGTCGGATGTGATCACGACCGCTCCCACGCCTGCACAGTCCTAAGCCGGAACCATGATTCGCTACCTCAGACTGAACGAGATCACTGAAGCAGAACTGGCACGGCTGATGCGCCGTGCCGAAACAGATATTCGAGACCTGCTGCCGCGCGCACAAACGGTGATCGACCGCATCCGCCAGGAAGGGGATGCGGCGGTCGTTGATTTTGCCCGGCAGTTTGACGCGCCTGATTTTGACGTATCGATGCTCCGCGCTGCCCCGGAAGATTTTTCGGCGGCGCGTGCTGCCCTCGAACCGGAGGTAATCGCCGCGATCGAGGCGGCACACGAGAACATTGCACGCTTTCATCACGAGCAGATGCCGGAAGCGATGTGGTTCACCGAAGTGCAGCCTGGGATCATGGCGGGCGAGAAGGTGACGCCGATCACCAGCGTGGGGTTGTACGTTCCGCGCGGCAAAGGGGCGTTTCCCTCAGTCATGCTCATGCTGGCGACTCCGGCGAAGGTAGCAGGCGTCGAACGTATCATTGTGGTGACCCCGCCCGCGCCGAATGGCAAAGCGGATGCGGCGTCGCTGGTGGCGGCACAGGTCTGTGGCATCGACGAGGTATATGTTGTCGGCGGAATGCAGGCGATCGCTGCGCTTGCCTATGGCACACAGACCATTCCGAAGGTAGACAAGCTGATCGGTCCTGGCAGCAGTTATGTCTCCGCCGCCAAACGCCTGCTGTACGGCGTGGTCGATGTCGGTCTGCCTGCCGGACCGAGCGAGTCGATTATCCTGGCAGATGAACATGCCGATCCACGCCTGGCAGCGCTCGACCTGCTGGTCGAGGCGGAACACGGTGCAGAATCGGCGGCGCTGCTGGTGACGCACAGCGAGGCGGTTGCACAGGGTGTGCTGGATGCGCTGCCTGGTTATATCGAACAGCTCCCAGACTGGCGGCGGCGGTTCGTCGAGAATGTGCTGAGCAATTACGGTGGTATCATGCTGACGGGCAGCCTTGCCGAGTCGGTTGCTTTCGTCAACCAGTATGCGCCAGAGCATCTGGAAGTCCTGACGGCAGAGCCGTTTGTGACGCTTCAGCAGCTCCGCAACGCCGGGGAAATTCTGCTGGGGCATTATTCACCCATCCCGACCGCGAATTACTGCCTCGGCTTGAATGCCATTCTGCCAACTGGGGGTTTTGCGCGGACATTCTCCGCTGTGAGCGTGTGGGATTTCCTCAAGCGCACCGGGGTAGGCTATCTCTCGCGTGAGGGGTATGAACGGTTGCAGGGCATCACGGCGACTCTGGCGGATTACGAAGGATTTCCGGCACATGCGCTGGCGATCCGCAAACGGAACGAGATTCTGGGGATATGAGTGACGATCTGCTGCTGGAAATCCAGCGTTTGCAGTTCAGCGATCGACGGGCAGCGGAAACGCTGCTCGTCCCGTTTCTGCGCGATACATTTCCGCTGGATGTGGTCGATGTAACGCTGCGTCCGCTCGCCGTCTCGCTCAATTCGTTCAACGGCTATGTTCAGCTCGCTGATGGCACAAAGCTCTTCTTCAAGACGCATATCGAGACGGACAGCGTGATCGATGAGTTTTACAATGCCGATCTGCTGGCGCGTGCGGGGTATCATGCTCTGCAACCGCTGTATGTATCGCGCGGGGCAGGGCGGCAAATTCTGATCTACCCGATTATGGAGTGCCCATCGGTGTTCGACGTCGCCTGGTCGATCGATACCGGAGATGCACCTTACGATGCCCATCTCGCCGCAGCACAGGCGCACACCGATCAGCGGTTGTTCGCACTGTACGAGGCAACGCTGACACAACAGGAAGCGGGGCAGGCAGCGCGCGCGCCGATCCACCAGTTGTTTTATCATCGGCTGACAGGCGGACGCTTCGATCGTTTCTATGGGGAAGGGACAGCGATCCGCTGGCAGGGTAAGGCGATCCCGATGGCGGAAGTGCGTCGGGCGCGCTGGGAGATCAACGGGCGGCGCTATGCTGACAGCCTCGATGATCTGGTCACGCGGGCGATCAGACTGCTCGATCCGCACCAGACGGGCGTGTCGGTCGTCGGGCATGGCGATGCACACAATGGCAATGTCTTTTACTGCCCGGATGCCGATGAGCTGATGTATTTCGATCCGGCATTCGCCGGGCTGCACGATCCGCTGCTCGACCTGACCAAGCCGCTGTTTCACAATGTATTTGCTATGTGGATGTACCATTCGGCATGGTTTGATGCGCGGCTGGCGGTGACGCTCGACCAGGAAGGCGATCGCTGGATCGTCCGGCATGATCACCAGCTCAGCCCAATACGGGAAATGTTCCTGGAGAGCAAGCTGTCTCATGTGCTGACGCCGCTCATCCGGCTGCTGCGCGATCGGAGCTGGCTGCGCGATGACTGGAAGGCATATCTGAAAAGCGCGCTGATGTGCTGTCCGCTGCTGACCATGAATCTGGCGGACGGCGAGAGATTCCCGGAGAAGATCGCGCTGCTGGGGCTGTCTTACGCCGTTGAGATGGGCGGCAGCGCCGATGGAGTGATGAGCCCGATCGACGCCGCTTTGTTCAGGGCAGAGCAAGCGTCTGGGTGAGCGCCTGATACGTCGGCGACTGCTCCATGAAGGCGTAGCGCACAGGGACGGCAGTCGTTTGCGCTGCGCCAACTGCGCGCAGATGGTCGATCGCCGCCAGCAGATTGGCTGTGGTGACGATCAGGGTGACGGTGTACCAGCCTTCGCCCGCGCCAAAGATCGGCGCGATCGTCGGACCGAGCAGCCCGTGTGTGACCGGGTTGGCGGCGATCATGTCGGCAAGCGCTTCCGGGCTGTCACCGCGAATATTGATCGTGAGCTGCATGTAGCGCTTGCTTTGCAGGGCGGCGTCGATATATTCCAGCAGCATCCGTGTGGAGTCCCGCATGATCGGCGACTCCTGCAAAGCGGCGCGATTACCGATGAGACATGCCTGTGACGAAAGAATGACGCCATCTTCAAGCGGCTTGAGGTTGTTTTCGCGCAGGGTTGTTCCGGTTTGCATCAGGTCGATGATGACATCCGCATAGCCGATGGTGGGCGCGGCTTCGATCGCGCCTTCCGCGTTGACCAGCGTGAACTGATGAATGCCGTGCTGATAGAGGAATGCGCGCGCCAGATGGGTAAATTTGGTGGCGACGCGCAGTGTACGTCCCTCAAGCTCCCGGAAATCGAGAGCGACTTCTGCCAGATCGACCATGCTGTTGACATCGATCCAGGCTTCAGGTACAGCGACGATCAGCCGACACTGCCCAAAACGGAGGTCAGGATGAATGACGATGACCTCATCGAAGGGGTGTTCATGCACCACATCCAGACCCGTGATACCGAGCTGCGCCGTGCCATCGGCGACTTTGTACAACACATCGTTGACGCGCTGAAATAACACATCCACAGCGGGAACAGCGCTAATGACGCCTGTATACTGTCGAGGATTGGGTTTATCGACGCGCAGTCCGCAGTCTGCCAGAAAAGACAGGGTGGGGTCTGCCAGTGCGCCCTTGCTGGGAAGGGCAAACGTCACGCGATCAGGCATCGTGCTGTCCTTTCATTCGGAGTGCCTCGACCAGTTCCTGAAGCATGTCGAGTGTGTAGCGCTGTGCTGCGAAACGAATGGACCCGTCTCCCTCTGGGATCAGCGCTGCTGTGGACGATGAGGTGGGGTATGTTTCGGGGACGATCTCAACAGACAAGCCCGCATCGCGCAGTGCGCCCGCCCATGTCATGCTGACGACAGCAGCATGGGACGCGGTGATCAGGGCACAATGACGCGGCTGAGCGGGATTTGCGTCGGCATTTAATTCTTTCAGGATGGCATCGGCATAGCTTGCAGAACCGACAGCCGGAGTATCTTCTCCGCCCATCAGCCGAACCAGTTCGTTATAACGTCCTCCGCCTGCGAGAATGTGCCCAGTGTGGTATGAACGCGCCTCAAAGATCATCCCGGTGTAGTAATTCCAGTCGCGCGCCAACGTTGGGAAAACGGTAATGTCCTGTGATGGAATGCGTGCTGTATGCAGCAGGTGGATGAGCGATTCCAATTCGTCAAGGACACTCGCTGCTTCGGTCTGCACAGGCATGAGCAGCGCTCTGATCTGCGCCAGACCTTCTGTTGTGCCAGGGAAAGTACGATTGAGCAGTTCAAGCTGATCGAGTGCGCTCAGAACAGCATCCCGCGCGGCAAGACGCTCCGTTTTGCGCTGCAAACGGCGGATGATGTCTTCCCGTGTACGCCCGGCAAGGACCCCATTCTTTTCAAGCAGGACGCGCAAATCCACACCGGATGCTTCAGGTGAAGGATTGCTGAAAGCCACCAGACGGTCGAACCGTTCGATAATGTAGCTTTTGCCTTCAGCGTTCAGGTGGGCGAGGTTTTCGACCATGAAGCGCAGCAGCCGGGCATCGAGATCATAAGCACTGAGCAGGGCACGCAGCAGGCTGACGCTGCCCAGCACGATTTGTACAGGAGGCAGACCTGCGGCACGCAGCCCGGTGTAAACCAGCGCGATCGTTTCGGCATCGGCGATTGGGCTGTTCCAGCCCAGCAGTTCTGTGCCGACGCTGTAGCGCTGATAAACCTGGCTGGAACCTGTCGCATCTTCAAACACTGCCCCAGCGAACTGCCATCGAGCAGGTGCAGCAGATTGATCATCCTGCTGTGCATAGGCTTTCGCCGCTGATGCGGTGAATTCGGGGCGCAGCGCCCATAACCGCCCGGATCGTTCAAATGTGAACAGCCGATGAATGAGCTGGTCTCCCGCTTTGGTGAGGAACAGATCGGCAGGTTGCAGCATATCCGTTTCAAGCCGCTGGTATCCGAAGCGTTCGTTGTGTCGCTGCAAGGTTTCGATCAGCGCTTGCAGTCGTGTCTGTGATTGGATCAACGTCACGGTGACGCGCCTCACTGGAGTGGGTGAACAAACCGCCGCAGTGGTTTCTGAGCAGGGCTGCGGCGGCACGTTTCACATGGGGTAACAATCCAGTATAGTAGCGCACACGCTGCGTTAGCGGTAGACCCCGCTGCTGTACACGTAGACGGCAGGTCCTGTGTCGCCTGGAATGGTGAGGTCAAATTCGCTGCTGCTCCACTGATACAGCCATGCCGAGTCAGTGATCGACATGTTCACACAGCCATGACTGCGCCGATAGCCGAATCCGTCATGCCAGTATGTGCCGTGCAGTCCGATGTCGTTGTCGAAGTAGAGCGTCCAGGGGACTTCTTCAAGGTAGTAGAAATCGGGTCTGCCTGCTGCGCCGCTCATCACTGTGCGGGGATAACGCACGTAGACATGAAACAGCCCCTCATTGGTAGCCCACTGGGATAAGCCAGACGAAATCAGTGTGGCGAAGACCGGGCGTTCGCCCTCGTAGGCGATTGCAACCTGTTCGTACAGATCGACGCTGACCCATTTTTCCGTATCGATCTCCGGGGCGCGCTCGACAGGCAGAATGCGGGCGATCTGACGCTGATCGACCCATTGATCGACGCCGATCTGATACCACGTCCATCCATCAATCTCAGTCTCGCTGTAGAGATTGACCAGGGTATAACGCAGCACGGCAAGGTCGCCTCGTGTGGGTTCCTGCCCAGGCGCACGGCTGGGCACGACATTGACCAGAATCCATGCCGCATCGTAGGGCAGCCCTTCATCGGGAAGCAGCACTCCAGCGAAGCGGGAGGGCTGTGCCGGGGTCAGATACGCATCCTGTACCCATTGATCCGGATTGATCTGCGTCCAGCCATCCTGCTTGTTCATGACGGTGACGAAGTTGAAACCCTGATCGAGTGTGCGCCGCACATTGCCATTCGGCGCATCGAAGATCGTCACTGCCTGGCTGATGCGCTCGTACTGCCGATCGTAGAGCAGCGCTTCATTAGGGGCGAGTCGGCGGACAGCGGGCGTTGGGTAGGCAGCAATCACCTCGGCAGAAACGCCAGAAACAGGCAGGCTTTCCTCAGCCCTGGCGAAAAAGGGGGGAGACGCCATGATGATGGCAAGTGTGAGGAGAAATACCATACGGTTCATCAGATGATTTCCTGATTATGCAGTCATATGACTCTGGTTATACCGGATCGTTGGCATATCACTCCATGCTCTTGTCCCTACGGATGATCGACGGGTTGTCAGCGCAATACAGCAGCACAATCTGCAAAGATCGCTTATACTCGTGTTCAGGTCGGCTTTATTCTGGGGCAGATGGTCTGGCGTCGTGAGCGCGCACAGGCAAGCCTTCAACCTCCTGGAGTCGCATAATTATGGCAACAAAGCACAAACTGGTGTTCGTGATGCTGTTCATCGCTCTGCTGGGCGGCTTGTCTGGCGGGGTCGTCTTTGCTTCTGGCATGGAGCAGGCTCAGCTTGCCATCCCGGTGCTGGTCGTCAACACCAGCTTCCTCAACGTCCGCAGCGGGGACGGTCCGCAGTATACGGTGGTCGCTACGGTTGTTGGCGGAACAGAACTCCCCGCGCTGGCGGTCAATCCGTCAGGGACGTGGTATCTGGTTTCGACCCCGGTGGGCAACGGCTGGGTGGATGTTTCGTTCACGCTCCCGCGCGGCGATTTCCGCTTTGTCCCTGTCGTTCGTGCCGAAGTGTCTGTCCAGCCTGCCGGCTCACCCCCGCTGTCGATCGGGCTGGTCAACCCGCCTGCACGCAATCTGTCGGCGGCGGTGGCTGCCGCACCAACGACGAGCGAGCGCGCCAGGGTCAATGTAACGTCCGTTAACCTGCGTGCCCAGCCTGGCGATGGCGCAGCTGTGCTGACCGTGCTGTATGCCAGCAATAACGGCGATTACCCGGTCGTCGGGCGGGCGTTCGATGCGCGCTTTGTCGAGTGGACGGCGATCACAGTTCAGAATTTCGGCACAGGCTGGGTGGAGTCGAACAAGCTGGAATATCGCACTGTGCAGGGCGCAGCGGCTGTGCCATCTGCCCCGGCAGCATCCTCGACAGGCATTCCCGTCCCGCAGTTGGCGACATCGGTGATCGTGATCAATACCGCATTTCTCAACGTGCGCTCTGGCGCTGGTGGGCAGTTCACGGCGATCGCGACCGTGCCGGGCGGCACGACCTTCACGCCGCTGGGCATCACGCCAGACCTGGCATGGTATCTGGTGCGGGGTGAATTTGGCTTTGGCTGGGTCTCCAGTGATTTCGTGCTGTTTCGCGGCGATTTTCGCACCGTGCCGATTTTACGCAATCTGTATTAGAATGCAGGCTATACATGCAGGAAATCAGCAGACAAGGATAGCCGCACGAAATGCACATCGCTTACGTCGAGGATAACCTCGGCAACGTTGCCCTGGTTGAGCGCATCTGCCAGATGACGCACGATACACTGACCACTTATGGAGACGCCGAAACTGCGCTGGCTTCCATCAGGCAGGATACTGCCGATCTCATCCTGATGGACCTGCATCTTGGTGGTCGCAGCATGGATGGGTTGCAGCTCACGCGGCTGCTGCGCCAGAAGGGGATCAACACGCCGATCATTGCTATCACCGCGTTTGACGCGATGGGCTATGCCGATCAGTATATGGAAGCGGGCTGCAACGACTATGTGGTGAAGCCAGTTTCCGTTAACGACATGATCACGCTGCTGAACGGTTATCGGGTGTAGACTTCGCATTTCCGGAACTCGTCAAAACGCCATGCATGTGCATGGCGTTTTGATTCGTGCAGCAGATCAGTAACCGCTTTCAATAAATACCGGTTCAACGCGCCCGGCAGAAAGTTCGCGCAGTGCTGTGATCATCTCAGGAGTGCGGTCTGTCGGAAGACGGACGAACAGGGTCACTTCTTCATCAAAGGTGCGATCTTCAATTTCAGCATCGCAGCTTTCCAGCAAAAGCAGTGCGCGTTCATAAAGCGGGTAGGGCAGGGCAATCCCAAAGCGAGAGCGCAGTATCTTCTGCTCAATGGGCAGCACCGCCAGCACCGCGCGTGCCGAGTCGCTGTAGGCGCGCGTCAACCCGCCTGTGCCCAGCAGAATGCCGCCGAAATAGCGTGTCGTGACGATCACCACATCGCCCAGCCCGCTGCCGCGCAGAATCGCCAGAGTGGGCGGTCCACTCGTGCCAGACGGCTCTCCATCATCACTCATCCCCTCGCTGACGCTTGACCCAAACCCAGCGCGCCAGGCGTACACATGATGATTGGCATCAGGAAATTCAGCGCGGATGGCTTGAATAAATGCACGCGCGGCTTCAGCACTCTCAACACGTCCGGCGCTGGCGATAAAGCGCGATTTCTGGATGGTCAGCTCTGCCCGCGCATTTCCGGCTGGGACGGGGTAGCGATCATTCATCATGAAGCGTGGCTACATACTGTCTGAAAATGGGCGGCTCGACGGTGAGCGCATTGCGCGATTTATCGAGATGCACCAGGCGCTTTTGCAGCAGAAAACCGACTGCTTCTTCACTGTCGGCATCTGGTGTGTATTGTGTCTGTTTCACCAGTGCGCGCAGATAGTGCTGTTCGGCTTGAGACAGGCTGTCCCAGATGGTCTGGCATTCCAGACGAACTGTTTTGCGGCGCACCGCCAGATCGATCAGTGCATCGAGATGTTCGGGCGTGTAGTGGGGCATCGAGTCCAGCACAGCCCAGAGCGCCCGCATCAGCCCGGCATAACGCCCTGAGGCGTCCATGACCTGTCTGGAGAGAGAGTCGGACAGGGGACGTGAACCGCGCTGAGCGATGCTGAACAGCATTTCCTGTGCGTCTGCCGGGTTATATGGACCGACAAAGCGCACATAATCGTTGAATAATTCAACGAACGGTTCGATCGCTACCGGGTCGATCGCAAACCGACTGACCAACGCGGGCAGGGGAGCGCGCGAGAACGTGATGAATGACAGGCTGGATTTGTAACTGTCACGCAACCCGCGCAGCGCCAGGAAGAACTGAACAGGCATCCCTTTGAGCAGAGTCTCAAATTCATCGAAGATGAACACGACGCGATAGCCGTTGCGAAGGATGATCGACAGCCCCAGCTCAAAGTAACGCAGCGCCATTGGCGCAAAAAGCGGGTTTCGCCCGTCCTGTAAGGACTGGTACGCTGCGTAAAATGCCTGAGCATCGCCCTCGGTAAACCCGGAAAAAGGATAGAAGCTGAGGAAAAGGCGGTGCATCATAAGTTCCAAACCTGACCAGGCGCGCCAGGCTGCATCATTCTGGTGATCGTGCAGTACAGCCAGCATGTTTGCATCGATGGTGACAAGTCGCGTATGTTGAGCAAGCTGGTCGTCCACAAGATAGTGCGCGCTGACGACCGGGTTCATCAGGTGCGCGATCAGATTAGTCTTGCCAATGCTGCCGATCCCGACCAGCGAACAGGAACGACTGGTTTTGACCCGATCGAAGATGTAAGCGCATTCTTCCCTGCGAAAATCGAGACGATATTGTCTTTGGGTCATGTTTGGCTTACCATCTTTCGCTTATCAAATCTGCACAGTTTCACACATTTACCCGAAAAGCATACTGAGAATTGGAGCAAAGGGAAAGTGGGCACGCACACCCCGCCGCGCGCGTATAAGTATCTGGATATTGTCACTGCGGCTTTCGTCACGGTGCTGCTGCTGAGCAACATGCTGAGCAGCGCCAAAATCGTCGATCTTGGCGTCAGTCTCGGTCCTCTCGCTCTGGTATTTGATGCAGGGACGCTGGTGTTTCCCATCTCCTATATCTTCGGCGACATTCTGACGGAGATTTATGGTTTTCGCCGTTCGCGCCGGGTGATCTGGCTGGGCTTTGGAGCCTCTGCGCTGATGAGCGCTTTCGTTTGGCTGGCTGGCGTCCTACCTGGTGAACCGTTCTGGGCAGAAACAGTAGGGCAGGGGGCATTCGACGCTGTGCTGGGGGGAATCAGCGGGCTGGTTGTAGCCAGCCTGACAGCATATTTCCTGGGTGAGTTCGTCAACAGCTTCGTGCTGGCAAAGATGAAGGTGGCGACATCTGGACGCTGGCTGTGGACGCGCACCATCGGCAGTACGCTCGCCGGACAGGGGATCGATACGATCATTTTCTTTCTGATCGCCACCGCACTGGGCGTTTTCCCAATCGAAATCCTCTTATCCCTGATCGTCACCAACTACATTCTCAAGGTGGGCATCGAGGTCATCCTGACGCCGATCACGCTGTTCGTCATTCATCACCTGAAGCGCGCTGAAAACGAGGATGTCTATGATACACACACCGACTTCAACCCATTTCGCTTTACCCTGTAGATTGTAAGGTTTGTCTGTTCATCGACTTCAGGTCGGCAATTTTGCCAACCTGAAGTCGATCGAGGTTTAGTTACTGATAAGTGTCATTATCATGAGTAATCCCGAACCTCTGAAAACCTCACATTCCCGGCAGGCGCAGGTGGCTTTGTGACCAACCAGCCTGAACTCGTGCCAGAGTGCTATCCCAGGATTGCACGCCACTTGTCGCATCGGGAGCTTCGACGTTGCACGCCCCAACTGCGCACATCATTTCAGCACAGGCGGTCAGATCAAACCCCCGTCCCAATGCCAGCAGCAGCGCTGCGTAAGCCGAGTCGCCAGCCCCTGTTGTTCCAATAACTTCGACGGCAAACGCCGGATGGTAAACCTCGCTGTCCGGCTGTATCGCCTGTGCCAGCCCTTTGGCTTGCAGACGTGCGAGACTGCCTGCGCTGCCACTTCGGAGGTAAACGCCGTATTCCCCCAGTTTGATGCCGACCAATGCCGGGCTGCCCATGTTCAGCAGCGTGTCCGTCAGCCGTCTCAGTTCAGCCAGCGTCGGCGTATCATGGCTCATAGTACGATCCAGCATGAAGCGCGCTTCCTGAAGGCTGGGAATGAAAATGTCCACAAACGGCATTGTCTGTGTGAGGATAGTCCACCAATTCGCTTTTCCGCTGGGCGCACCCGGATCGGGCAGCGTCATATCGAGCGATCCGGCTGCTCTGTCCGACTCGCGGATCGAGTGAAAAATCGCAGTCAGTTCCCGTCCCTCATCCGCGAACATGCGCGGCAGCAGAGGCGGATAGCCCAGATGAAAAATGCGCCCCTGCCCTGCCAGCGACATATCCACACTATCGAGACCGAATGTGCTGTTCGGTCCTGTACAGTGCAGGAAGATACGATCAATGCGCTGCGGTGACAGCACAATCGAATATGAGCTGCTTTCACCCGGAATGGTACGAATGGTTTGAGTCAGCCCGGAAGCGTGCTGTTCGAGCAGTAGCCGGATGACCTGCCCCAGCAGATCATCCCCCACCCCAGCCATGAGTGCCACTCGACCTCCCAGCTGACGCACCGCTAACCCGGTATTGGATACCGCTCCGCCTGTTGCCATATCCAGCGCACCGATCTCGAACAACTTGCCAGCTTCCATCAGCGACTCTGGCTGGACATGCGCCATACGCGGTAGCAAATCGATGCACAGATGTCCCGCGACGACGACATCGTAATCATATTCGCCGTTCATGATCACACGCTGACCGGGATAGCGCGCCGCTCATTGACGGAATCGAGCGCTGCCGTCAGCACGCGGTGTTGCAGCGAAGTCTCTTTTGGCGTCGCACAGTAGAATGGCTGGCGCATCCCTTCCCTGCCGTTGACGAGTTCATCGCAGAAGGCAGCCCACATTTGCAGAATTGAGTCGGTGAAGCCGAACTCAAAAATGCCACCCGTGATAGTCGGATAAACGGTCTGATAGCCAATATCAACTGACTGCCACGCCTGCTCTCCACCGGGGCGATATTCCATCCAGCGAATGGTGCGCGGGTGTTTGGTGGAAAACTCGATGCTGTATTCTGTGCCGATCACGCGGATGAACCACGTGTTCGTCTCGCCAGGCGCGATGCGATACGTCTGGATCGTCATCGGGAACTGGCTGTTCAGTGTGTTCACCTGGCATTGCAGTGTGGCATTATCCCATGTCTCACACGGCACGAGTTCGCCCGCTGTGTTATAGCGCTGCGTGATGATATTGCTCAGGGAAGCATAGACGAGATCGGGCGTCCAGCCAAAACGCAGGGGGATATGCAGCGCGTGCAGACCCAGATCACCCATGCAGCCGTATTCGCCGTTGATGGCGATCATGCGCTTCCAGTTGATCTTCTTGTTCGGGTCGAGATCGCTGCTGTGCAGCAGACCCGCTGATACTTCGATGATCTGCCCGAAGCGATCTTCCCGAATCGCCTGGATGACGCGCTGTGCCCCAGGAAAGAAAGGAAACTCTGAAGAACACGCCACGACGACATCAGGATGGGCGTGAATGACATCGAGGATGGCACGGTTTGCCGCCTGATCGATGCCGAATGGTTTCTCCCCCAGCAGATGCTTCCCTGCACGCACAATGTCGCTGTAAATCTGCTCATGCAGATTGTGAGGCACGGCACAGTAGATCGCATCGACCTCCGATGATGACAGCAGGTCGTGATAATCGTTCGTGCGGACGCTGATGTCAAAATCGTTCTGGTCAAACCAGTCGAACAGAGCTGGATTGGTATCACAGATCCCTGTGATGCGCGGCACAAAATCCAGATCGAGCAGATGACACCAGCGCGCAGCAGCACTGGCAAATTCCCTGCCCATCAACCCCAGCCCGATAATGCCGAAGCGAATGACTTTTTTCGATTTTTTCATGATGCCTCGGCTTCTGCGAAAGCAAGCGCATCTTCAGGCGCTGCCCCATCATGCACCACTGCCATCAATGCGCGCGTCATCCCGGCGGGGTTCGCGTGCTGAATGACATTGCGCCCATACACGATGCCTTTTGCACCCTGCTCCATCAATGCTGCGGTGCGCTGGAGAATTTCCAGTGACGAAACCTTGCCCCCGCCGCGCACCAGAACAGGCTTTCCCGCCGCCATCTCGATCACACGGTGGTACTCAGATACGTCATCACATGGGTCGGCTTTGATGATGTCTGCCCCAAGCTCGATCGCCTGACGCACAAGGGGCATGATCTTGTTCACATCCCCATCGACCATGTAACCCCCGGCAGACTGATTGTCTTTCATCACCAGCGGCTCAACCATGAGCGGCATCCCATACTGTTCGCTGACTGCCCTGAGCGCCGAAATGTTCACCACACACTGGCGGTAAACCTCTGGCTGGTCGGGCAGATTGAACAGGTTGACCACGACACAGGCGGCGTCCAGACGGAGTGCATGGATCATTGCGTCGTGGATGACATGCGAATAAAGGATATTCGGCAGTTGTTTCCCATACACATTGGCGACATCGGTACGCAGCACCAGCGCGGGTTTGTTTTTACCGGGGACAGATTGCAGCAGTGGAGCCTGACCGATGCTGAGCTGGATGGCATCTGGCGCTGCATCGACAAGGGTGGCAACAACGGCTGGCATATTCTCAATCGAGTCGAGAAACGAACGCTCTCCAAAAAAGCCATGATCGACAGCGACATCAAAACATTTCCCGTCTGGCGCAAAAAGACGGTTCATCCTCGCAATGATGCTCAAGTTCACTTCTCCGTTGTGTTCAAGGCAGGTAAAATGGCACATGCCGCTATCATGTGCTGTTATTTATTTTCATTTTAGCGCGTTTCCCGTCATCGCACGATGGAGTTTGTGCGAGATGATGAGAAATTAACGAGAAACCCGGTGAATGACAACGGCTGAATGAGCGGTTATGCGTACAATGTGCATATGCGATCAATAGACAAAGCGAGTGATGTGCTTCCATGTATCGGCTGCCGCTGTTCCCGTTGAATACGGTTCTCTTCCCTAAAATGCCGCTCAACCTGCACATCTTTGAGGAGCGGTACAAACTGATGATCCAGCGCTGCATCAGTCAGAACCAGCCCTTTGGCGTGGTGCTGATCGAGTCGGGATCAGAAGTGCAGGGATTTGGATCGGAAGCGATCCCCTTTATGGTAGGCTGCACAGCAGTCATCAGCCAGGTGCAGAACCTGCCTCTGGGACGTTACAACCTGGTCGCTCTGGGTGAGCAGCGCTTCGAGGTCATCCGTTTGGAGATGAATGAACCATACCTTGTCGGTGTGGTGCAAGACCTGACGCTGCGCCCTGCTCTCGACTCAGACGCCCTCGCCCGTTCTGAGGCACGGGTGCGTTTCTGGCTCGAACGGTATCTGCAAGTGCTGGAAAAGGCGGAACAGGTGCAGTTTGACCGCTCTCAACTGCCCGCAAATACCGTTGATCTGGCGTATCTCGCTGCGACCATCGTTAAAATTCCCAATGTGGACAAACAGCAGCTTCTGGCTCAGAACGATCTGGTCACGCTGCTCGACAGCCTGCGGCGCATTTACAGAAAAGAAGTTACAATCCTGAACATGATGGTTGACGGGAACACACAGGAGGAAGTTCTTCCGTTCTCGTTGAACTGACCGGGATCGGTTTTTGCTTCATGTCCAGAGCGGATTTCACTCATGCCCTTCTCAATGTCTTCAACAGAGGTACAGCGCGAAGCCTCCACAACGCTGGAACGCATCCTGCCCCGTGTGCTGCCGTTGCTCGCTCAGGAAGCCGATCGGGAAATTTTCACAGAGCGGCTGAACCGACATTTTGCCGATGCGTTCGAGATGTTCCTGCGGTTATACGGCGATCGCTACGACTGCCATTATCACCTTGAGCAAACGCTCATGCAGGTTGCAGAGATGTTCTCTGTGCGTCCTGATGAAATGCGCCAGCGTGATGCAGAGACAGCGGATTCGGACACCTGGTTTGTTTCTCATGAGGCGCTCGGCGGAGTGTGCTATGTTGATCGCTTCGCGGGTGATCTGAACGGATTGCAGCAGCGTCTGCCTTACCTGCAGGAACTGGGCATCACCTATCTTCACCTGATGCCCCTTTTCGCTGCCCCGGAACCGCATAATGACGGCGGCTATGCAGTCAGCAGCTTTCGTGAAGTCAATCCGAAACTGGGCACGCTGGCGGATTTACAGGCATTGGCGCGCGCTATGCACAGCAGCGGGATGCGGCTGGTGCTGGATTTTGTCTTCAACCACACCTCGGATGAGCATGAATGGGCACGACGCGCCCTGGCGGGCGAGAGTCGCTTTCAGACGTACTATCGCATGTTTGATGATCGCAGTATCCCCGACAGCTACGAGCGGTTTCTGCGCGAAATCTTTCCCGATCAAGCTCCAGGTAACTTCACCTTCCGTCCAGAGATCAATAAATGGGTCTGGACGACATTCAATCGCTTCCAATGGGACCTGAATTACGCCAATCCGGAAGTTTTTCGAGCGATGCTGGTGGAGATGCTTTTTCTCGCCAACGCCGGCGCAGATGTGCTGCGGCTGGATGCTGTGCCATTCGTCTGGAAGGAACCCGGTACAAACTGTGAAAATCTGCCCGGTGTGCATTGGATCATTCGCGGGTTCAATGCCTTTGTCCGCATCGCTGCGCCCTCGCTGATTTTCAAATCCGAGGCGATCGTTCACCCTCGCGATGTGCAGAGCTATATCGCACCGGAAGAATGCCAGCTTTCATACAACCCCATTCTGATGAGCCATCTGTGGGATGCACTGGCGACCCGCGAAACCTTCATGATGCGCCATGCCATGTCTCAGCGTTTTGCACTGCCCTCAGGATGCGCGTGGCTCAACTACGTGCGCTCGCATGACGACATCGGTTGGGGATTTGCTGACGAGGATGCGGCGGCTGTCGGCATTAACGGACGCGATCATCGTCATTTTCTGAATGCGTTCTACACCGGGCGTTTTCCCGGCAGTTTTGCTACCGGGCTGCCCTTCAATTTCAACCCCCGCACCGGGGATATGCGAATTTCCGGCACAACTGCATCGCTTGCCGGGCTTGAGAAGGCGCTCATCAGCGGCGACGAAGGAGCGCAGGCTGCCGCGATCGCGCGCATCCTGCTGCTGTATGGCATCGTCTATGCGATCGGCGGCATTCCTCTGCTGTATCTCGGTGATGAGCTTGCTGCGTTGAACGATATGGATTTTCAGCGCGACTCATTTAAAGCGGCGGATAACCGCTGGGCACACCGCCCTGCCTTCTCTGTCGAACGTTACGCCACCCGCCATGACACCGCTACCCCACACGGGAAAGTGTATGCAGGTATACAGCGGTTAATGAGCGTTCGTCGAGCCACCCCAGCACTGGCGGGAAATGCAGCGCAGTTCCATGATGTGCAGAACAAGCATATCTTTGCCTTCTCGCGCGGCGATCATCTGCTGATATTGAGTAATTTCTCCGAGTTTGCCCAGCCGATCAGTCGGGATGTGCTGCTGTCTCTGCTCCCTGTGAGTGAAGGCGGCACATGGCACGACCTGCTGACAGGTGACAGATGGTCGATGGGAGAAGATAGCATAGTTATGTCACCACTGAGCATTGTGTGGATCGCTGAAGAGTAACGGTTAGCGACGTTCCAGCACGTAAATATGCGGGTGCAGCCCACGCAGGGTGATCGGAATGTCGTGCTGGAGCGACCATGTGCGATTTTCTTTCAGCAGGCGATCCATCAGGCGCAGCTCGTGCGTCAGGAGAACACAGCGCGCACCAGGACGTGCGATGCGACCCGCTTCGTTGAGTATGGTGGGGTACATTCGGACGTTCTCGTCGTGGCTGCCTGTATGATGACCGAACGGTAGGTCAGCACAAAGGGCATCGATGGAATTGTCGGCAAGTGGCAGGCGGGCTGCATCGCCCTGTATCAGCGTGATCTGACTGCCGACATGAGCAGCGTCGATATTCTGAAGAGCGCAGCCGTGCATATCTGCATCCAGATCAATCGCCAGCGCGCGAGCAGCCGGGCGTTTGAGGACGTGTTCAATAGCGATGGTCGCTGTGCCACTGGTGAGATTGCATAACAGTCCATCATGCGGCGTGGCGAGACGTGCCATCACATGGGCAATCGCGGCATTCAGCGCACCGGGCGCGTCACAGATGCGCCAGTAGCGCGTTGTCAGCGGACGCGGACTCAATCGCACCAGCACCTCCCATTCGAGTGGCTGCACAGGTGATTTGCGGATACGCACCAGCAAATCGCCGTTCTCAGATGCAGGCACAAGAGAAACAGCCGCTGCGAGTTCAGTTTTCAGACGCTGCATGACAGAAGACTCTGCGCCCGCAGCAGCGATGATCAGGCTGTGAAATGTGCCTGCTGGCTGGGCTGACAATGCCTGAGCGATCTGTGCTGTTAGCTGGCGAAATATCTGATCGCCCATAAAGGCTTTCGGGCGGGGGATGAGATAAGTCTGCGTGCTGTAAATCGCCACTGCTGAACGCAACCTGAATAACGCGGGGGTGATCTCAAGCTGGCAGTAGATGTCGTTTCCATGTATCGCACTGATCTCGCCTGCCAGCCTGCGCTCAGCCAGCAGATCGCCGATTTCTTCCTGCACGAACGTAACCAGTCCGGGTGGTGCTTCAATCATGCAGGGGAGTAGCTGAGGTTGAGGTTTGCGTTTCATGGTGGTTACCTGTGCAAAGTAAAACAAAAAACCCGCGCGGGCGGGTTTTGGGTGTGCCCCCAAGGGGATTCGAACCCCTGTTTTAGCCTTGAGAGGGCTGCGTCCTGGGCCTCTAGACGATGGGGGCAACTGGAGATCGATGATACCATCTCGGTCAGCGGATAGCAAGGGCACACCTGCATTTTATGCCCAGAGGGATTGGTCAGTATCGTCCTGTACAGCGACATGCGAGTCTTTTTGGATTGCAGCATGGTGCGCCCAGAGGGACTCGAACCCCCGACACGTGGTTCCGAAGACCACTGCTCTATCCACTGAGCTATGGGCGCAGACTGGCATAATTTTACACCATGCGCCTTTGGCTTTTAAACCCCGTCATTCATAGCGCTGTTCCTTGACGACCCTGCGAAGCTGACGATCGCTGTCGCGTTTAGCGATGTCATCGCGCTTGTCATAGTCCTTCTTGCCTTTGGCGAGAGCGATCTCCACTTTTGCGCGCCCTCGCTGGAGAAAGACCATCGTAGGGACAACAGTATAGCCGCGTTCGCGCATCCGACCCGTGATCTGGGCGATCTCTTTGCGGTGCAGCAGCAGCTTGCGCGGGCGCAGTGGATCGACGTAACCGTAAATCCCTGCCTGTTTGTACGGGGTAATATGAACCCCCATCAGCCAAAGCTCACCGTCGCGTTCCTGAACGAACCCATCCTGAAGGTTGATCTGGTTTGCGCGTACAGATTTGATCTCCGCCCCGGTCAGCACAATCCCTGCCTGAAAGCTGCGTTCCAGATGGAAATGATGCGATGCCTGACGGTTGCGGGTGATGATTTTTATCCCCGCTTCGGGTGTGCTGCTCATGATCCTTACTCTATTCTGTAGTGTTCCCAAGACTGCTGTTTTCTGCCAGATAACGGATCGCGGCAGACAAATCCGCATCGCTTCCGTCTGATGCATTGGCAACGGCGATGTCTGGCTCAAGCCCTGCCGCATCGAGCGGACGGCGCGCGGGGGTGAACCATTCAGCCGAGGTCACATGCAGTGACGAACGATCAGCGAGTTGAAAAATCTGCTGCACCGTCCCTTTGCCGAACGTTTTTCGCCCGATCAGCACAGCGCGGTCGCGATCGCGCAGCGCCCCTGCAACCAGCTCCGCCCCGCTTGCTGTCAACTCGTTGACCAGGACGACCATCGGTGCATCCAGCCAGCCCCCATCGGCGTCGGCTGTATAGTTCGTTTCGCGGTTTGGCTCCACCTGTGTCACGATGAGACCTTCATCCAGAAACTCATCCGCGACATCGATCGACTCCTGAAGTAAACCGCCCGTGTTGTTTCGCAGATCAAGCACCAGTGCGCGGATGCCCGCTGCCTTCAGTTCAGCGATCGCGCCCTGCAATTCCCCAGGCGTTCGAGCGGTGAACCGCACGATCTGTATGTAGCCGATGCGCTCATCTTCAGACAGGACGCGCCAGATTACCGATGGGACATTGATCACGCCGAATGGAATGAAAACCGTGAAGCGCTCCCCAGCAGGTTTCTGTATTGTGACCTCAACACCATTGTTATCGCGCACTTCGCCGCGCAGAAGTTGATCGACCGCATCCTGAGACAAAGCCCGATCGATGGTCGCGCCATTCACAGCGATCAGGAGGTCACCATTTTCAATCCCTGCTGCCAGCGCCGGGCTATCGGCGAAAGGAAAAAGCACAAAATCCCCGTTGGCTGCACGTGAAACCTGTACACCGATCCCCCCGTAAGTCCCTGCCAGAACGTTGGACTCGCTGGCGGCGACAGGCGGATCGATGAAAAATGTGTAACGGTCACCGAGTGTCGCCAGCATCCCACGAATGGCAGCATGTTCCCGAACTACCGCATCGGGCTGATCGCGCAGGTAGTAGCGATCGAGCAACCCCTGCACTTCGTGCAGCAGCGCATAGCTGGTCGTCTCTGCACCAGATGGTCTCATCAGGCGATCGCGGACGAAATACCCGGCAAAGAAGATGAGTGCCAGCCCGATCCCGATTCCTGTACCCACGATGACAGATCGCAGAATATTCGCTGATGCGCGTTGTTCAGGTTGCATGAGAGTCGTTTTCGCTGTTACGATTGCCGGAAAGTCCTGACATTCTATCATTCATTCAGGGAAAACTGCATGGAGTCTGCACAGGAGACATTCCCGCTGGTTCTGGTTGTTGATGACGAAGTGACCACCACGCTGATGCTTCAGTACATTTTTGAGCGTGAAGGGTTTCGGGTCGAGCGGCTGACAGAAGGGACACAGGTTCTTGAAGCGGCGCGTGAACTGATGCCCGATCTGATCCTTCTGGATATTATGCTGCCTCGCATCAGCGGGTTTGAAATCCTGCGCCTGCTCAAAGCCGATCCGATCACGATGTACATTCCCACTATCCTGATCACGGCAAACGCGCGCGAGCCTGCTGATGTCGTGCAGGGGTTGAGCCTGGGCGCAGATGATTACCTGTACAAGCCGTTTTCTCCACAGGAACTCATGGCACGGGTACAGAGTAAAATGCGTGCCCGTCAGCTTGAGGATAGCCTGCGAAAGCGCACCCGTGAGCTGGAGATGCTGCTTTCGACATCCGAGCAGCTCAGCCAGCTTCTTGAGCGTGAGACGATCGTCGAACGTGCGTCGGAACTGCTGATCAGTGCATTTTCTGTCGATGTCATCCTGGCCGGGCTGATGCCGGAGAAAAATCAGGAACACCATTCCTGTCTGCACATTCGGTACAAATCACCGGAGGAGGACAGCCTGGATGCAGAACTGGCTCAAATCAGGGTGCGTGCATTAACGACCCATCGAGAGGCGGTTTTATGGGAGCATGATGATCTCACCGCCCCTTTCCCCGATATGTCCGGTATCGCTGTGCCCATTCAGGTGAACAATGAATATCTGGGCGTGCTGATTGCACTCAGGCACGGCGCAGGGTTCACATTTGATCATATTCGACTGCTGGAAGGGGTCGCACGCCAGATCGCGCTGGCGGTTCGCAATGCCGATCTCTATCAGTTGCAGAACGCGCACGCTCAGCAGCTTGAACGCATTATTCAGACAAAGACAGATGAGTTGCTTTCAGCCAATCGGATGCTCGTGCGAAATGAGAAGCTCGCCGCGATCGGGCATCTCGCTGCCAGCATCGCCCATGAGATCAACAATCCGCTGATGCCCGCGACACTGCTGCTCGATCAGCTTGATGAAAGCCTGCGGGCGATGAACATTCCCATCGATCTTCAGGATTTGGTCATCGTGCGCGATAACCTGCTGCGAATTCAGCGCATTGTGAAAAGCCTGCTGGATTTTTCCAGGCAGGATGTTGAACTGCGTCAGCTTGATCTGACGCGCAGCCTTAACGCAGTCACAAAGCTGAGCCGGCACGGGTTTGAGATGGAAGGTAAAACGCTGACGCTGAGCATCCCCGAAAAACTGATGGTGTATGGCAGCAGGGATCAGCTTGAAGCGGTCTTTATCAATCTGATCCTGAATGCGCGCGCAGCCCTGCCCCAACGTGGCAGCCTCATCATCACAGCCCGCGAAGAAGAAGAAGAAGCCGTCATTCGTTTTGAGGATACAGGCGATGGTATCCCGAAAGAACATCTCGACCGCATCTTCGATCCGTTCTTCTCCACCAAACCAGATGGAACCGGGTTGGGGTTATTTGTCTGCTACAGCGTGATTCAGGGGCATCAGGGCACGATCAGCGTAGATAGCACTGTTGGTGAAGGGACGATTTTTACCATTCGCCTGCCTTTGGGCGAATGACAAAAATTAAACGGGTGTGCTTCACGAGATAGTGAAACGCACCCGTCGATCCAATACAAGGAGAGGGAGGCAGCTTTCAGCGGAAAGGCTGCCAGGTTGCTGCAAATGCGGTTTCTGCCAGTTCACCACTGGTGAACCGTGCAGCATCTTCCGTGAGCGCAGCCGTTGCAACCAGCGTCGTGCCATCAGCGCAGTTGATCAGACGCACGCCATAGCCCTGTCTACCTCCCGCCAGTGTTTGGGCTTCGACCGCCAGTTCAGACATGGCGCGCCGCAGCAGCGCACGCGCTTCGGGTCCTGGGTTAGAGCAGATGCGAACGATCGTGAATTCTGCATCATTCAACGTCACAATCTCTGTCCGTTCTTCTGCTTCATCAGGCCGTGTAAATGTGGACAGCAGTTCGCTCAGTCCTTCAAGCGGATCAGATGTGCTTGCCGCCTCAGGGGTAATTTCAGGCGTCACTTCCGGCACAGGTGTCGTCGTAACAACGACCGCAGATGTCGCCTCAGGTGTGACCTCTGCGGTCAGCTGTGCAATCATTTCCTCAGTCGGTTCGGCTGTGATCACTGCTTCGACCATCGGAGTTGGACTGGATGTCGGCGCAATGACCGCCACTGTAGTTGCGGTGGGCGGGACGGTTTCTTCGCCCGGATTAAGCAGGATCAGCGCCAGCACGATTGCAGCCACGACAACCGCAAAGATAGCGATCGTGAGGACAGATGTGCGCGATGGGGACCGCGTTCCCTCTTCACCTTCCATCACGAGTGGTTGATCACGCTGATCAAAGATGTCATCAAAGTCATCCGCATCATTCACGCTCTGGCGCGCAGTTTCAGGGATACTCTTCGGCGGTTCAGGCATCGATGGCGGTGGCGGCGGTGGCGGCGCGCTGGCAAGCGATTTGATGACTGGACGAGGTGTTTCCCGAACAGGCGGAGCGGGAAAATCCCGATCCAGAATATCCTGAAGATCGCGCGCGCCGGGGTAATCCGGCATAATACGCAGCACATTTGCCAGTGCGCGGCGCGCTTCCTGCGGATCGCTGACGGCATGGGCGTAAATCCACCACGCATCGGCATTGTCCGGGGCGGTTTCCAGGATCGGGTTCAGCAGGGCGATCGCCTCTTCCAGACGCCCGGCTTCAACATGCTCAAATGCTGTGTTGAGCTTCGGCTGAATCTCGTCACTCATGCACCGCTGCCCTTTGTGTACGTTCAGGTGAATATGCCAAGAGTGTACATCAACGGGACTCGGCTTGCAAACGCGGGATGCCTCAAAAGATGAGGAGCAGTCTCTTGTGAGAGATGCTCCTCATTCTTATGCCTCGGAAAGGATTCGAACCTTCACGCCTTGCGGCACACACCCCTCAAGCGTGCGCGTCTGCCAGTTCCGCCACCGAGGCAATTCGCTGGTATTATACCGCTGGTATGGTTGATGTCAATGCTGTCGTGATGGAGGAATGCAGATGGTTCTCAGGATCGCGGTTGATGCGATGGGTAGCGATGATTGTCCCGTGCCCGATGTGGCTGGTGCAGTGCTGGCGGCGCGTGAGTATGGCGAACGTATCCTGCTGGTGGGCGATCATGCCCGTCTGACAGAGGAACTGGCGAAGCATAATACACAGGGATTGGCGATCGAGATTGTTCACGCACCAGAAGCGATCACCATGCACGATAAGCCGGCAACCGTCGGCAAGGACAAACCACGCTCGTCGATGCACGTTGGGATGGGACTGATGCGCGATGGGCAGGCAGATGCCTTCGTGACCGCCGGAAATACCGGAGCAGCGCTGAGCATCGCCACATTATTCACTCTCCGCCGTATCTCCGGCATCAAGCGCCCTGCCCTGTGCGGGATCATCCGCCTGGGGGCGCACGCTGTCGTTGTGCTGGATGTCGGTGCAAATACCGACTCCAAACCGGAATGGCTGGCACAGTTCGCGCAGATGGGCAGCCTGTATACCCGTTTGTCGCTTGGCGTCACCCAGCCCCGCGTGGGTATCCTCTCGAATGGAGAAGAAGACGGTAAAGGGGATGAGCTGGTGAAGTCTGCGGGAGCGATGATCCGCAGCCTGCCACTGAACTTTGTCGGCAATGTGGAGCCGAAACACGTGTTGAGCGGTGGAGCGGATGTGGTTGTGACAGATGGCTTTGTGGGCAATATCATGCTCAAATCGATGGAGTCTGCGACGCGGATGATGGGAAAAACTTTGCGCGAGGAAATCCGTCGTCAGCCTCTCACCACGCTGGGCGGTTTGATGGCACGCCCCGCTTTCAGGAAAGTCGCCAGGATGGTTGATCCGGCAGAAGTGGGTGGAGCGCCTCTTTTGGGAATAAATGGGGTTGTGATTATAGGTCACGGAAGTTCTAATGCTCTGGCGATCAAAAATGCAGTAAATCAGGCGCGAAAAGCGGTGCTGGGTAAGGTGACTGAAGCGATCGCGTCTGAGATACGTTAAGCGCGGCAACTCTACCTGTTCTGAGAGGAGGAGACGGCACAGTACTTCTGCCGTCAAAGCAAGATCATGGATTTACTACGACATGGGCGTCATCGTGTGGTGATCACCGGCATGGGCGCAGTCACTGCGCTGGGCAATGTGCGATCGCTGTGGGATGGCTTGAAAGCCGGCAAATCAGGCATTCGTCTGCTTGAAACGATCGTCACCGATCATCTGCCTGTCCGAATCGGCGGTGAGGTACGTGGCTTTGATCCCACGCAGTACATCGAGCCGAAGGAAGCCCGGCGTATGGGGCGTGCTTCGCAGTTTGCGGTGGCGGCTGCGGCGATGGCGACAGAAGATGCTAATTTCACCAAAGACGATATTGAGCGCGAAGGCGAGCGAGTCGGTGTGGTGATCGGGACGACGCTGGGATCGCATGAAATGGCGGAACAGAGTACCTACAAGTACAAGTCATCCGGTTTCCGCAAACCCAACCCATTGATGCTGATCAACTCGCTGCCGAACATGCCTGGGCATTACGTTAGTCGCTTCTTCCGTGCTTTCGGTCCGCTCTTTGCGCCGTCTACCGCCTGTGCTTCCGGCACACAATCGGTCGGCGAAGCGAGTGAGCTGATCCGTAACGGACGCGCCGATGTGGTCATCACGGGCGGTGTGGAAGCAGTGCTTCAGGATTACGCCATCGCCGGTTTTGAGGCGATGGATACCCTCGCTGTAGGGTATGAAGATCGCCCGGAACTGGCAAGCCGACCATTCGATAAAGATCGTTCTGGTTTTGTCTTCAGTGAGGGATGCGCTGTTTTTGTCATCGAAAGCCTCCAGCATGCCCTCCAGCGTGGGGCACGCATCTATGCTGAAATTCTGGGACATGCCTCCTCGTCGGATGCCTATCATATCGCCGCGCTCGACCCGACGGCAAACGGCGCGCTGCGTTCGATGAAATGGGCGCTGGAAGATGCACGCGTTGAGCGGGAAGACATTCAGTATATCAACGCGCATGGCACATCCACCCCGTCCAACGATGCGATGGAGACTTTGGCGATCAAGCGCCTGTTCGGTGAACATGCCTATAACATCGCTGTCAGCTCAACAAAAAGTATGATGGGACACGCACTGGGCGCAGCCGGAGCGATTGAAATCGTCGCCTGTGTGATGAGCCTTGTCGAGGGTGTGCTGCATCCCACCATCAATTACACCACCCCCGATCCGGATTGCGATCTGGATTATGTTCCCAATACTGCACGTGATTTTCGAGGGCTGCGCCGCATCCTGTCCAACTCATTTGGGCTGGGCGGACAGAATGCCTCGATCGTGCTGGGCAGCATCTGATCGCTCTCTGACAGGATAGTCCCCCGTAAAAGGCGCTGCCGATTGCAATCAGCAGCGCCTTTCTCGTACAATCTGTGTGAGCGATCGCATAAACAAGAGGACTCGCGTGGGCGAACAAACGCATGACCCGTTCTCCACCTTTGACATGCTTCTGCACAAGCGCGATTATCGACGCGCTGAAGTCCTCGTGGCGAAACAGCTTCGCGTGGTTTCCGACACGCCAATACGCATTCGCTGGCTGGTCGCACGTGCCCGACTCAGGATGCAGAACAACCGCGTAGATGATGCGTTGCTCGATCTGGAGAAGATCAGGACGCTTCAGGGGGGTGAGATCGCCGATCCCGACCTGCTGCTGCTGTTCGCCGATACGCATCTGGCGCGATATGAACTTGCAACTATCGGTTTCGCGGATAAAGCGGATGTCGAAAAAGCGCATCAGTACTGCCAGCAGATCATCGAAACCTATCCGTCGTTCGACAACCTGGGATGGGCACGTTACCAGCTGGGGCGAGTCCTGCTGATCGAATACCGAATCGACGGTGCGGTCGCCTGTTTTCAATCTGCCCTACTCGAAGCCAGCACACGCCCCGCCCTGACTGCCTACTGCTATGAGCGGCTGGGATTCATCAATTTTTATGAAATGAGGCAGTTAGAAAACGCACTTCAGTTCTTCAGTAAAGCGGTGGACACCTACCCTAAAACAGAACCCGTTCACTGGCTCATTCACGTCCATATCCTTCGCAGCCGTGTGCTGCGCGAACTGAGTCGCACTGAAGACGCGGTTGATGCTGCGCGCCTCGCAGTCAATATCGCTGCCAGTATCGATATGAAACACATTCTGGCGGACGCACTGCTGACCATTTCGGAGATGCTGTCTTCGGAACCTGGGCGCGAACGGGAGACAATCGCCGCACTTCAGCAGTTTCTTCAGATCAGCAAGCGCCCGCTGGGGATTGATGTTACATGGGCACGGGTGCATGAAATGCTGGGCGATGCGTGGTATCGCTCCGGACATTTCGTCAATGCCATTGCCGCCTTCTCAGCAGCCATCACCTACAATCCGTATTCCCCCTGGGAAGGATCACTGCATTATCGTCTCGCGCGCAGTGCATATCAGGCGGGTGAATTCAGGCGCGCACTTCAGGCGCTCGACCGGATGACGAAGATCATCGAGGCAGATGGTGAAATGCAGGTCGATCATCACACGGATATGCTGCGGGGCGGCTGTCATTTCGCCCTTACCCAATACCGTGAAGCTGCTGCCGCGTACAGGCGCGCACTCGATCATACCCCGCCAGGTGATCCTGATCGCGCGATCATTGAGCAGTATTATCAGATCGCCTCTGAACTCGCCCAGAAGTCGTAGTCACTTGTTCATCCCGCCTGGGCATGGGATAATCCCTTTTAAATGTGAAGTAAAAAGGTTAAACAGGGATGGCTGAACCTGTAATCGTCATTGGCGGTGGGCTTGCCGGAAGCGAGGCTGCCTGGCAGATCGCGCAGCGAGGCTTGCCTGTCCTGCTGTTTGAGATGCGCCCGACGCGCACAACAGGCGCACATGTCAGCGATCGCCTTGCGGAGCTGGTGTGCAGCAACTCATTTGGCTCCAAACTGCCTGATCGTGCGTCCGGCTTGCTGAAGACAGAGCTGGACATGCTGGGCAGCTTGCTGCTGGAATGTGCAGAACGCGCGGCTGTGCCCGCTGGCGGGGCACTGGCGGTTGATCGGGAATTGTTCTCCCAGTGGGTGACCGACGCCATCGCCAGCCATCCCCTGATCACGGTCGTGCGCGAAGAAATGCCCCACATCCCTGCACAGCCCACGATCATCGCGTCCGGTCCGCTCACTTCGGATGCGCTGGCACAGGAGATCGCCCAGCTGACCGGGCAGGATCATCTGTATTTTTATGACGCGCTTGCGCCGATCGTCCTGGCAGAAAGCATCGATATGAGCATCGCTTTTCGCGCCAGCCGATATGGGCGTGGTGATGAAGACGAAGGCGATTACATCAATTGCCCGCTCAACCGGGAAGAGTATGAACGCTTTGTCGATGCGGTGCTGAATGCTGAACGCGCTGAACTGCGGACTTTTGAGACGGAAGACGAGCATTTCTTCGAGGGATGCCTGCCGATCGAACAGATCGCTGCTCGCGGACGTGACTCGCTGGCGTTCGGTCCGATGCGCCCGGTCGGGCTGATCGATCCGCGCACTGGCAAACGCCCTTATGCGGTCGTCCAGCTTCGTCAGGATAACCTCGCAGGCAGCCTGTATAACATGGTCGGCTTTCAGACGAACATGCGTTGGGGGCAGCAGGAAGCCGTTCTGCGCCTGATCCCTGGGCTTGCAAACGCCGAATTCGTCCGTATGGGACAGATGCACCGCAATACGTTCATCAACTCCCCTACCCTGCTGCACCCGACGATGGCGCTGCGCGAACGTGCTGATCTGTTCTTTGCCGGGCAGATCACCGGGGTTGAAGGATATATGGGTAATGTGGCGACGGGGCTAGTTGCCGGGATCAATATGGCACGTCACCTGAACGGGCAGGATGGCATGGTGCTGCCACCCACTACGATGCTCGGCGCGCTGTGTCATTATGTCACCCATGCCGAACCGAAATACTTTCAACCGATGAAGGCGAATTTCGGCATTCTGCCTCCCCTGGAAACCCCTGTACGCGACAAGCGGCTGCGTTATCAGGGCTATGTCGATCGCGCCCTGGGCGATCTGCGTGCCGTGATCACCGCCGCGAATGATCCGCTTATCTCGAAAACAGCCCATCTGGAGACGAAAACATCTTGAAGCGCATCTGGCAGGCACTGTTTCTGATCGGGATTGCCCTGTCCTTCTCTGTGCTGGTCGCTGGCGCACAGGAGCCACAGCCGCCCACGCTTTACTTCAGCGGTGAGAATGCCCTGGAACACGTCGCCAATCATCTTTCAGTCGGTCCGCGCCCGGTAGGGACACTGGGCAGCATTGCGGCGGGCAACCTCATCCTCGACCATCTGCGCGCGCAGGAAGGCTGGCGGACAGCCGAAGACTGGCATATGATCCCGCTGGGCAATCGATCGACGCTGAGCGCAAACGGACAGGTCACACTCGAAGCCTGGAACCCGCTTTCTCTCGATGCACTTGTCACTTCACGCCTTGCCGACACCGAACTGTCTGTCGAGATCGACCGCATCTACTTCCCCGTGCGCAACCTCATCGGCAGCTATGGTGAAGGCGGCACGATCATCATCGGCGCGCATTATGACTCGCGCATTTTTTCCGATAAAGACGTGGATGAAAGCCGCCGTCTGCTGCCTATGCTGGGTGCAAATGACGGTGGCAGCGGGGTCGGCGTATTGCTGGAGCTGGCACGGGTGCTGAGCGCGCACTACACCCCAAACCGCGAAATTCGCTTCGTCTTCTTCGATGCGGAAGATAATGGCGGCATTGATCCCTTCCCTGCCCTGCTGCCTTCAACACGCGGCTATCTCATCGGCTCAACGCTCTACGCCAATTCGCTCAATCTGGACAACGAACAGATCGAGTATATGCTGCTGCTCGACCTGGTTGGGGAATACGATCAGCAGTTTCCGATTGAAGGCTACTCCGATCGCTATGCCCCGGAGCTGACGCGCGCGATCTGGGCAGTGGCTGCCGAACTGGGTTATGGTGAACAATTCCCCACGACCGTGCGCTCTCCGATCATCGACGACCACGTGCCGTTCATCCAGCGCGGCATTCCAGCAGTGGACATCATCGACCTTGATTATGCGTACTGGGATACCAGCGAGGACACCCTCGACAAAATCAGCGCCGAAAGTCTGGAGCGCGTCGGCAGGGTGGTCGAGCGGTTCCTTGAGGCGAGTGGTGCGATCACCCGCAACCCTTCGTCCTGAAACGGTTTCCGTTCTTTGAAAGGATTTTACGCCATGCCCTCACCGGCTGCCCGCCTGAACAACCTGCCGCCCTACCCGTTCGCAGCGCTCAACCAACGTGTGCGCGAGCTGAATGCGGCAGGTCACGATGTCATCAATATCGATGTCGGCAACCCGGATATGCCGCCACCAGAAGCCGTGATCAGCGCCCTGACCGAATCTGCGGGCAAGCCGGGAGTGCATGGGTATTCCGGATACAAAGGCACACCCTCTTTTCGAGCGGCTGTCTCGCGGTATTATGCCAGACGCTTTGGCATCACCCCTGATCCCGAAACACAGGTCATGCCGCTGCTGGGCAGCAAGGAGGGAATCGTCAATCTGACGCTTGCCTACCTCGATCAGGGCGACAGCGCGCTCATTCCTGAGATCAGCTATCCTGCCTACAATCTGGGCACGATCCTGGCAGGGGGCACGACCATTTATGTGCCCGTCGATGCAGCAAATGGCTTTGCCATGTCGATCGACGCACTGCGTGCCGCGCTCACCCCTGCCTGCAAACTCGTCTGGATCAATTTTCCAAATAACCCGACGGGTGGTGTGGTTGATCTGGAGTATCTGACGCAGATCGTCGATTTCTGCAAGGAAAACGGGCTGCTGCTGGCGTCCGATAACCCCTATGTGGATGTCACATTCGAGGGCTATCGCGCTCACAGCATCCTTGAAGTGCCTGGCGCAATCGAGACTGCCGTCGAGTTCATTTCGTTCTCGAAGACGTATAACATGGCGGGCTGGAGGCTGGGAGCGGCGGTTGGCAGTGCTGAAGCGATCCGCAATCTCCTGACGGTCAAAAGCAACATGGACAGCGGGCATTTTCAGCCGATCTACGATGCGGGTATCGTGGCGATCGACAGCACACCCCAGACATGGCTGGATGAGCGCAATGCCATTTATCAGCGGCGGCGCGATCTCATTCTGGCGGCGCTTTCCGAAATCGGACTGCGCGCTGAAAAGCCGCTTGGTTCGCTCTACATCTGGGCGCGTGTTCTGGATGGAGACGGGATGTGGTATGCTGAACATGCTCTGATGCAGGCAAATGTCTCGCTTGCGCCAGGCGGGATTTACGGTCCAGGCGGTTCACAGTATGTGCGGATGAGCGTTGCCGTCCCGGATGCCAGATTGCAGGAAGCGCTCCAGCGCCTGAAGGATTGGTATGCACAACGAAGATAACAGCCAGCGGGATCGATCGATCTCCATCGATCCCGTCATCCCTTCGCTTGAAGACAAGCGTGAGGTTATTCGCCCGCCGGAAAAAGCATTTCTTGTGGGCATTGGGGTTCGCGGCAGTCGCCCCCTTCTCTCGGTGACCGAGTCGCTGGACGAACTGGCACTGCTGGCGGACACAGCCGGGATGGAGATCGTCGGTCAGACGTATCAGAATCTCGCCGTTGCCGATGCCGCTACGATGGTCGGTTCGGGCAAGGTTGAGGAGATCAAAACCGCGCTTCTGGCGACGGATGCGCGCGTCGTCATTTTCGATGATGAGCTTTCCCCGCGTCATCAGCGCGAACTGGAAAAGCGCTTTGGCGAAAACGTGAAAGTGCTGGATCGGTCTGCGCTCATCCTCGACATTTTTGCCCAGCACGCCAGCACGCGCGAAGGGGCGCTTCAGGTTGAGCTGGCGCAGTATGAGTATCGCTTGCCGCGCCTGACCCGACAGTGGTCGCATCTGGCGCGGCAGTCAGGCGGCGGCTCCGGTCGCAGTGGCGGCGGCGGTGTCGGGCTGCGCGGACCTGGTGAGACGCAGCTTGAGGTAGACCGCCGAGAAATTCGTCGCAAGATTGACCGCCTGCGTGATGAACTTGAACATGTCCGCTCGCACCGCAGCCGTCATCGCGCGCAGAGAGAGCGTACAGGTGTGCCGCTCATTGCTCTGGTCGGTTACACCAATGCCGGTAAGTCCACGCTGCTGCGCGCGCTCACCGGGGCAGATGTATATGTCGCTGACCAGCTTTTTGCCACCCTTGACCCGACGACACGGCGTTTGCAGATGCCTTCGGGCAGGCTGTCGCTCATCTCGGATACGGTAGGTTTCATTCAGAAACTGCCTACGACGCTGATCGCTGCCTTCAAAGCCACGCTGGAGGAAATCTCGGAGGCAGATGTGCTGCTGGAAGTGGCAGATTGCACCCACCCGAATGTGCTTCAGCACGTTGAAACCGTTGAAGATACACTTGCGGAAATCGAAGTGCCGTCTGTGCCGCGTATTCTGGTCTGGAATAAAATCGACCGTCTGAAGGGGGAGCTGCCGGAGATCGAGCAGCCTGAGCGTTACGCAGCGATCGTTTCTGTCTCTGCGGTGACTGGCGAAGGCATCCCTGCCCTGCTCAACGCCATTGAAAAGGCGATCGCCGCATCGATGTATGTCCTGACCCTGCGCCTGCCATATGATCGCGGCGATCTAGTCTCTGTGCTGCATGAACAGGCGACGGTGGAATCGCAGACTCACACCGAACACGGTATCGACATCAAAGCGCGTATGTCCCCGGCACTTTACGAGCGTTTCCGCCCTTACCGCATCCCGCATCGATGAAGGAGAAACTGTGCTATGTTCAAAGCGTTTGACCGTTCCCCGTTCATCGCCCGGCTGCTCCAGAATGTGTCAGGCGGGCTGGCGCGGCAGCGCGGCTTGCCTGTGGTCATCGGTGTGGTGCTGATCGCCATCAGCTTCCTGATCCATCTGATCGATTTTGCAGTTGATGCGCCTCTGCTGGGTCTGCTGTGGACACTCACTCATCACATCGGTCTGCTGACCGCGCTGATCGGCATCCTGCTCATTGAACCGATTGGGCGCTGAACGGACGTTGTACAGGGTCAATCTGCACAGATGAGGTGCGGATAGTTCAGTGAACCTGAAATTGTGGGCATTTTCGACAAGTTTTGTATAATGCACCGGATACGTTGTTCAGCGTATCCAATGCATTATTGTTAAGGAGTTCAAGAATATGTTCAGACGCTTTTCCATCCTGCTTCTGTTGCTGAGCCTGATTGCCCTTTCTGCAACCGCCTATGCTCAGGATGATTTGCCTCCCCTGCCTGACCTGATGGGACGGGAAATCACCATCGCCGTTGAAAATGCCTATCCACCCTACAACTACATCGACGAGACAGGCGCAGCCGTCGGCTGGGACTACGATACCTTCCGTGACATCTGTCGTCTGCTCAACTGCGTCCCGGTGTTTGTCGAGACGGGCTGGGACGGGATGCTGATCGCCATCGCTGCGGGTGAATTTGACGTAGCGGCGGACGGCATCACCTACACGCCGGAACGCGATGAGTCGGTCGATTTCTCGATGCTCTATCAGGCATATGACGAGACGCTGCTCATCCGCGCCGACGAAGAGCGCTTCTCGGATGTAGCGGGGCTGCTGGCGCTGGGCGACTTTGTGGTCGCTACGCAGGTTGGCACGACCAACGAGATCACCGCACATAACGTGTTCGGCGTGGAGAACACGCGCTCCTATGATGTGTTCGGTGCAGCGATTGAAGCGCTGATCAATGGTGATGCCGATGCGGTGGTGGTCGATCGTCCGTCTGCTGAGGGCTACATCTCGCAGCGCGGCGGGCTGAAGACGATCGAAGAATCGCTCTCCGGCATTCAGGGGCTGGCGTTCGCCTTCCCACCTGGCAGCGACCTCGTTGAGCCGATCAATATCGCCATGATGCACCTTCAGGCGTCCGGGCGCTGGGATCAGATTTACCGTCGCTGGTTCGAGCGCATTGAACTGCCCGATCTGATGGGGCGCGAGATCACTATCGCCGTCGAAAACGCCTATCCGCCCTACAACTTCATCGATGAGACGGGCGCAGCCGTTGGCTGGGACTACGATACCTTCCGTGAGATTTGCCGCCTGCTCAACTGCGTCCCCGTCTTCGTTGAGACGGGCTGGGACGGGATGCTGATCGCCATCGCTGCAGGCGAATTCGACGTGGCGGCGGATGGCATCACCTATACGCCGGAACGCGATGAGTCAGTCGATTTCTCGATGCTCTACCAGGCATATGACGAGACGCTGCTCATCCGCGCTGACGAGGAGCGATTCTCCGATGTGGCGGGGCTGCTGGCGCTGGGCGACTTTCTGGTTGCCACGCAGGTGGGCACGACCAACGAGATCACCGCACATAACGTGTTCGGCGTGGAGAACACGCGCTCCTATGATGTGTTCGGTGCAGCGATTGAAGCGCTGATCAATGGTGATGCCGATGCGGTGGTGGTCGATCGTCCGTCTGCTGAGGGCTACATCTCGCAGCGCGGCGGGCTGAAGACGATCGAAGAATCGCTCTCCGGCATTCAGGGGCTGGCGTTCGCCTTCCCGCCAGGCAGTGACCTGATTGAGCCGATCAATGCAGCGATGCAGGCGATGATGGCGACGGGAACATGGGATGATATTTACATGCGCTGGTTCGGGAGCTAAACCCACACAGGCATGAGGTCATGCAACGGGCGATCAGTTTTCTCGCCCGTTGCGTTTTTTTAATTACACGACAGGATGCCACGATGTCTGCACAAGTCATTCCTCCCCCCACACCAGATTACCGAAGCCCGCGTGACTGGTTCAATGTCAGCCCCATCGCGCGAAATCTGCTTCGGCGACAGAGCTGGTTCATCGCCTTCATCATCATCGATATTCTGGTGGTGGTCGCCATCTTCGCTGACCCGATTCTGACAGAAACCTGGAACTACATCATTCCTGGCATTCTGGTCACGGTGCGAATCACCCTGTTCTCGTTTATTTTCGCCACGCTCATCGGGCTGTTCACGGCGCTGGCGCGCATCTCCAGAAACCCGATTATTTACAATCTGGCGACTTTTTATGTGGAGTTATTTCGCGGGCTGCCCCTGCTCGTCATCATCCTGATCTTTTCATTCGTGATCACGCCTGCGCTGATCACGTTTGTCGCGGGTATTCCAGCTTTGGACGATTTCGTGCAGGGCTTGATCGGCATCGCCCCGGAACGGATTGCCGAGACGACGCTCCGCACCCGCGATATTGAAGAGACGACGCGCATCATCTTCGCCTTCGCCCTCACCTATGGCGCGTTCATGTCCGAGGTGTTCCGTGCAGGCATCGAGAGCATCGGGCGCGGGCAGATGGAAGCCGCCCGTTCGCTGGGGATGACGTATACCCAGGCGATGCGTTACATCATCCTGCCTCAGGCGATTCGCAACGTGCTTCCGGCGATGGCGAATAACTTCGTGCTGCTGCTCAAAGACACTTCGCTGGCATCGGTCGTCGCTGTGCCAGAAATCTCGCACCTCACGCGCCAGTATTCCAGTAATCGCTTTCGCTATCCGCAGGGGCTGCTCATCCTGTCGTTTCTGTATGCCAATCTCACAATCATCATGTCGATGGGGGTGTACTGGCTTGAGTCGCGGCTGCACGCCGATCGCCGGGAGTAATGTATCATGAAGCAATCAGCAGCACCCATCATTTCTATCCAGCGGGTGAACAAACATTTTCGCAACGTCCACGCCCTGAAAAATGTCAGCCTCGATATTTATGCGGGGGAAGTGGTCGTCATCATCGGCCCGAGCGGTTCTGGAAAAAGTACGCTGCTGCGCTGCATCAACCGCCTGGAGACGATCGACGAAGGCACGATCGTGGTGGATGGCATCCCCATCAATCATGCGCGCACCAATATCAACCGGGTGCGTGAGGAGGTCGGCATGGTCTTTCAGCAGTTCAATCTGTTCCCGAACCTGACTGCGCTTCAGAATATCATGCTGGCGCAGCAGATCGTCCGCAAACGCGACAAGGCGGAAGCGGAACAGGTTGCGCTGTCACTCCTGCAGAAGGTGGGCATCGCTGAAAAGCGTGATGTGCATCCCGCCAAACTCTCCGGCGGACAGCAGCAGCGCGTTGCCATTGCGCGGGCGCTCGCCATGAACCCGAAGATCATGCTGTTCGACGAACCGACCTCCGCCCTCGACCCTGAAATGATCAAAGAGGTTCTCGACGTGATGCTCGATCTGGCGCGTGAAGGTATGACGATGGTCGTCGTCACGCACGAGATGGGGTTTGCGCGTGCCGCTGCTGACCGGGTCATCTTCATGGATCAGGGGGAGAAGATCGAAGATACCACACCGCAGCGCATGTTCGATCAGCCGGAGAGCGATCGGCTACGCCTGTTCCTCAGCAAGATTTTGTCTCATTAAATCAGGCAGGCAGCGGTTAAGTTATTGCCGCTGCCTGTCCGCTCGTAACAGGTAAAGTGCTACTCCAGCGCCAGCCAGTACAGATCGGGGCTGAACATCTCATGGACGAACAGACGCGAGTCGGGCGTGATCGTCAGCCCCGCGAGCGGCGCGGAGAGTTCCGTGTACAGAATGACTTCAATTTCTGAAGCGCTGCATCCGCCTGCTTCCTCACAGGCAATCGGGTCAACCCTTCCCACCACGCCGCGTGTGCCCAGCGAATAAGCGAAATACAGTTTGCCATCCGGTGCAAGTTGTAGCCCGGTGACGTTCTGGATACCGCTTACCAGCGTTTGAGCGGTCGGCGTCTCGCGCGTGAACGCTCCATCCAGCACCATATCACGTGGATACCATTCGATCGCCCGCCGCGTACTGCCTGTATTACCCATATAAATGCGATCTTCGGTCACGATCAGACCGGTTGGCGATGCCAGATCAGTCAGCAGGCGGGTACGCTCTCCCTGCTGGCTGATGATCTCAAGGCTGTTGCCCAGCAGCATGGTGATCAGGAAGCGTTCGTCATCGATAGGCGCGATGCCCCACGGTCCGGGCAGATTGCGGGCAACAGCGCGCACACCGCCTCGTGTGACTCTTGCCAGGGTGTTCTCACCAAAATCGGGAACCCACAGTACTAAACCGGTGCGCGCGGACTCTTCCACGTGTAGGGTGTGGGCATTGCGGACACCGTAGATATAGGTCCGCGTTTGCCCGCTGGTGTCGTCGATCTCGTAAATCGTGCCATCCCCGGTACAGGCAGTATAGATCGTGCCGTTATACCAGCCGAACCCGTTCGGGCGCTGGACGTTGGCGGTCATGCGCGTCAGGTCTGCCTGACGAAACGGAGTAAACGCTGTGTCATCCTGCGCCAGAGAAAAACCTGGAGCGATCAGCCACACCAGGCTGCATATCACCAGCCAGAACAGTTTGTAGTGCCGGACGATATTCCACGGGGAGTGAGATGAAAAAGCGCGTACCAACGCCCGTTTTGGACTCAAACCAGACATCACCATGATGATTTTGAACAGCCGCCTTCACTAGGCTCAGCCCCAGCCCGGAACCGTTGACATGTTCCATGCCGGCAGGGCTGGCGCGGTAGAAACGATCGAAAATGTAGGGTCGATGTGCCTCATCGATGCCCGCACCATTATCCGTGACGGTGAAGATGACCCGCGCACCAGATTGCACAGCCTCGACATGAACTTCACCACCACGTGGAGTGAACTTTATCGCATTCTCTACCAGATTGACCAGTGCGCGTTGAATCTGTCCTGCGTCACATACCAGCTCGATCCCCTGTCCGTCCTGCGCTTCCAGGTAAATCAGCCGGACACCGCTGTCTGATGCCTGTTCCTGTATCTCATCAACCACCCGCTCGATTAACGACTCAGCTGTGCAGGACACCATGCGAAGTTTTCCCTCGCGCAGTTGTTCCAGGTCGAGTGCGCCGCGGATAATGCGGTTCATGCGCCGAAGCTGCTTGTCGATGACGCTGATCGCGTGTTCCACATCTTCAGAGGCGTAGTCAGCCAGATCATCGCGCAGCAGCTCAAGGTTTGCCATCGACGCCTGAAGCGGGTTTTTCAGGTCATGGCTTGCCATACGCAGCATCTCATTCTTCAGGCGATCCAGCTCCTTCTGCTGTTCAAACAACTGATGGTAGGTGATCGCTACTGCAATCTGTGTTGCCAGTATTTCCAGCAGATAGACATCATCACTCTGAAACAACCGTCCCCGCCTGCCCGAAACCACCAGCAGTGCGCCCAGGATGGCATCGGCGTGGATGATCGGCGTGCAGATCACTGATCCAAAAGCCTCTTTTGCCAGCGGCAGATCATCTTCACCTCTCCACTCCCGCCCGTAATGATCAAGGTGAATGGTGCGTCGCTCGTCGATCACTTTGGCTGCCATGCCAGATGGCGCAGCAGTGACCGCCGCTGACGCTTCTGGTCGTGGTAAGCCCCAGCTTTCGATCAGCAGCAAGCCTCCAGGCTCGCGGATGTAAATCCCTGCCCCATCAGCACGCACCAGCAGCGCCGACCGCCGGACGATCTGTGCCAACTGCGCTTTGAGCGACTCCTGATTGACGATCGCTGCGCTCAGACGGCGCAGTGTCTCCACCTGAGAGGTGCGTTCGTTGAGCGGTCGCACCATCTCCTGTCGCACCAGCGCAAAACTGATGCACAGCGCCGCGATTGCCCCCAGGGTGTTTGCGGTGTCCCATAACTGAAATTCCGGGTTGGCAAGCCCGACCATCTGGGCGGCAACGAACAGCGCAATGCCGAAACGCAATAGCGTTGACCGGACGGCTCGCCGCCTCTGCCACAGCATCAGCAGTGTGCCGCAGCCGAACACCAGAAAGAAGATGATCAGCAGAGGTTGCCCGCGATAATCTATCCCCGAAATGACCGACTCCGGGCTGTTCAGCAGTTGTAACAGCCGATACACCAGTATGGTGAACAGGGTGAGCAGCGCCAGTCCGCGCAGACGGCGCGTATACGCCTTCACAATGACTGCGGTCAGCGTGAAGATGGCGATGCTGGAACCCGTGAAACCTAAATCGAGCATCAGCCTGGCTGCGACCAGCCACTCCGGTGGAAAATCCGCCAGCAGACTCGCCTGTGTGACGAGCGCTGCGCTGTTCCACAGGATGACAAAGCCCAGAAATACGCCGAAAAAGGAATTGATCTCCCTTCGGAGATCACTCCATACCAGCAGAATGAGGAAAGCAAGGGACAGAGGGGCGGCAAAACCGTTGACGAGCAGGCTGAGCGGGCTGCTTTCGATCATGACGCGCTGGCTTTATTCACCTGTTCAGCATGTCGGGGTGGCAGGGTCATGTGTGATCCTGCCTCTCAAAACGGTAGCCGATGCGATGTTCAGTCAGGATATAAACCGGATTTGCCGGATCGCGCTCGATCTTGCGGCGAAGCTGGCTGATATAAACGCGCGGGTAATAAATATCGTCGATGTATTCTTTTCCCCACACCTGCTCCAGCAGATCGCGCTGGGACACAACGCGCCCTGCGTTTTCCATCAGCACAGCCAGCAGTTTGAATTCGATCGGCGTCAGATGGACACGCTGGTTCTGCACGTACACGGTGCGGCGATGCAGATCGACAGTGAGATATTTGTCATCATACTGCTGGTCATTTTCGCTGGCAGACAGCAATGCCCGCCGACGCACAGCGTGAATACGCGCTGCAAACTCATTCAAGCCGATCGGCTTTTCCAGATAGTCATCTGCACCTGCCATCAGCCCGGTGACAATATCTTCCTCTGTCACTGCCTGTGCAGAGAGCATGATGATCGGAATATCTGATACCTCACGGATGCGCCGACATACCGTCAGCCCATCCAGGTTGTTTGGCATGACGATATCCAGCACCACGATCTCCGGGCGCTCACTCTGAAAACGGCGCAGCGCTTCAGCGCCATCAGCACACAGAATGGTCTCAAACCCTTCGCGCTTCAGGCGTTTGCCCAACGCTTCACGTATGGCGGCTTCGTCATCTACGATCATGATTTTCATAATGTAAAGTGTATCACTGCGTCGATTTGCCAACAAGTAGTCGGCAAGTCCTGTCAAATGATGGAGTGGTATCCCTGTCCGTCTCGTTGCATAATGAAACGTATTCTTCACCGTCATGAAGGGAAGAGGGTCATGCTGAAGTTTCGCCCCTATGCGCTTGCTCCGCTGGTTCTGGTGCTGGCGCTCATGCTCGTCGGCTGCAATCTGTCTGGTTCACCTCAGCAGCAGGAACCGCTCAGCGGTACACAAACTGTCGAGTCGGCGCTGCTGCCCAGCCGTACTCCGGCGTCTACCAGCGGTTTGCCGGCGACGGCACAAATTCCGACATTTTTCCCGACCAGCATCACTTTTCCGACCCAGCCCGTGATCGTGGTTATCCCGACCAGCGTTCCGCCAGTTGTGCTGCCCCCGACCACCTTCCCGATCAACATCGTCATCCTCTCCCCCATTCCTGGCAATGTGGTCGCGGGCAATGTGCAGGTGCTTGGGTCTGCCAGTCACCCCCAGTTCCTGCAATATCAGCTCGAATACGGACCAGACCCGAACCCCGGCAATCTGTGGTATCCGGCGACCGCGCCTCAGTTCGCGCCTGTGCTGAACAATATTCTCGGCATCTGGAATACGACGATCATTCCTGATGGACGTTACCAGCTTCGCCTGCGGGTCTATCTGCGCGATGGACGCATCGAACAGACGGTCGTCGGCGGCATTAATGTTCAGAACCGCGTCAACACGCCTGTTCCCTCTCCTACCCCGGAAATCCCTCGCCCGATCGCAGCGTTCACTCAGGATGTCACCAGCGGTCAGGTTCCGCTCACAGTACGTTTCACCAATCAGTCCAGCGGCAGCATCACAGCCGTGCAGTGGACGTTCGGCGATGGCGTGAGCAGTACCGAGATCAACCCTGTTCACACCTACTCGACGCCTGGCTTGTATACTGTGACTCTCACGGTGTCCGGTCCCGGTGGTTCGTCGAACGTCTCACGCCAGATCGCCGCCAACAGCCCGGCAGCCCCGGTTGCCGCTTTCGTGACCGATGTGCAGGGAGGTTTTGCCCCGCTCACCGTGCAGTTCATCAACCAGTCCACTGGAAATATCACTGCATTTCAGTGGAATTTCAGCGATGGTACGCTGAGCAGCGAGCGTGATCCACGCAGGGTTTTCAGCGTACCTGGTACATACAACATCATCCTTACTGTGACAGGACCCGGCGGTTCATCCAGCGTGGTGCGCCAGATCAGCGTGTCCAGCACCACCCCACCCACGCTGACCCCCAGTCTCGCGCCGACTCTCGTTGCGCCGACAGCGACCGTTTTGCCGGTCGATACTATCGCTCCATCTCAGACCCCTGTCCCGATCATCGTGACCGAAACACCCATCCCCGCGCCAACGGAGACCGAGACGCCCATCCCCGCGCCAACGGAGACCGAGACGCCCATCCCCGCGCCAACGGAGACCGAGACGCCCATCCCCACGCCGACGGAGACCGAGACGCCCATCCCCACGCCAACGGAGACCGAGACGCCCATCCCCACGCCAACGGAGACCGAGACGCCTATCCCCACGCCGACGGAGACTGAGACGCCCATCCCCACGCCGACGGAGACTGAGACGCCCATCCCCACGCCGACGGAGACTCCGGTCCCATTTAATCCGGCGGATATGCTCCCTGTCTATCCTGATCTGAATGACGGACGATACAACCAGATCGTTCAGACCGGACTGGGCGCAGGCAATCGTCCCAATGTATTCGCCTATGCAGGCGGCATACCCGTTGCCGATCCCAACGTGCTGCGTCCGTTTGCACCCGGTATGCCCTATAACACGGCGCAGTATGGCAATCTGGCGGCGCTCATCGATTCAGTCAACAGCGTGGACATTGAAGGAGCAACCAGCTTCTCACGCGCCAGTGTTGCCGCTGGATTTGATTGGATCGTGACTGACCTGCTCGATCCGGCACGTGCCAACCCTGGAGTTTGCCAGCCCGGTGAAGCCCCCATCAACTGCGAGATTCGCATGACCCAGCCTTCTGTGATCTTCATCGGCGTCGGCATGAATGACGCGCTGCGCGGTCTCGACCTGTTCACCTTTGAAAATGCGCTCCGTCAGACGATCGTCACTGCCAGCACTCAGGGTGTGCTGCCGATCGTGCTGACCATGCCGCGTGGCAGTGTGGACGCAGGCACAGCCGCCAGTTACAGTGAAGCGATCGTCCGCGCTGCCAGCGAACAGGGCGCGCCGATCCTGAACATCTGGGCGCTGCTGAATGGCGCATCTGCAATGGGCAATTTCACGCTCAGCGTCTCACCTTCTGGTGCGGGTGATCTGAGCGATGGAGCGACCAGCACCTATGGGGCAAATGCCATCAACTTCGCCCTGTTGCAGGTCTTCTCAAACGTCCAGGGGCAGTTTTTCCCCTGATCGCCTTTGAAAATACGATGTGCCTTGTGCAGCGGCATGAGGCACATCGATTTATAGTGTATCGTCCCGTCTGTGTGAATCGGAAAAATATGAGGCAGGCAACTCTTCTCTCGCTGCTCACCCTGTTTCTGATCGTCGGCTGCACATCGCGTAGTGTCGAGACGAGCCTGATCGTCTCACTGATTGTTGATGGGCAGGAGCGCACCTACCCTCAATCCGTATCGATCACGGTGGGCGAGCTGCTCACGCAAACGGGCGTTCAACTTGGCGCACTCGATGAGGTCACGCCGCCAACTTTCACACAGATCGCCGATGGGATGCGAATCACAGTGGTGCGGGTGCGCCAGAGCGATGAATGCACGCAGCGCGACATCCCGTATGGCGAGAGACGCATCCTGAATGAAGGGTTATCAGCGGGTGAGGAGCGCATCGCTCAGCCTGGACAGAACGGCATTGAGGAAGTATGCGACCGCGTTACGATCCGTGACGGACGCCAGATGGAGCGCGTCCCGCTGCGCTCGACCGTGCTGCGCGCGCCACAGGATACGGTCGTCTACGTCGGACCGAGCGGTCAGCTTGACCCGGTGCAGATTGCGGGAACACTCTTCTACATCAGTAATGGCAATCTTTGGATGATACGGGGCAGCAGCGGTAACAAGCAGCTTCTCACCACAACAGGCGATCTGGATGGACGTGTTCTCGACATCACGCCGGACGGACGACGCATTCTGTTCACCCGTTCCACGCCGGAAACAGAAGGTGGACTGGCATTTAACCGTCTTTGGCTGATCGCCGATACCCTTTCGCCGCGCCAGCCTGTCGCCCTTCGCCCGGAAAATGTCTTGTATGCTGCCTGGATTCCCGGTCAGGAGAGCATGATCAGCTATTCGACCGGAGAGATCACCGAAAACGCTCCTGGCTGGCAGGCATATAACGACCTGTGGACAGCCCGCCTCGATACCACATCAGGCGAATTGTTCAATGCCCGTGAATTCATCCCCCGTTCTACCGGCTGGCTCTACAGTTGGTGGGGGACGGGTTTTCACTGGTCGCCTGATGGCAGGCAGTTAGCCTGGGTGCGCGCTGACAGCACCGGTCTGGTCGATCTGGCGACGGGCGCACTCAATCCGCTGCTCAACTATCCCGTTTTCAGCACACGTCAACCCTGGTCATGGCGCGCCAGCGTTTCCTGGTCGGAGGATGCATCACTGATGCTGACGACTGTGCATGGACAGCCGATCGGCAGCGAACCCGCCGAGACGAGTCCTGCCTTCCATGTCGCCATTGCCGCTGTAAACGGCGCGTTCAGTGCTGAAGTCATCAGAAATGCAGGTATCTGGTCTGTACCGCGCTTTTCGCCCGCACGTGCGGATGGGCGTGTTCTGATCGCGTGGCTTCAGGCGCGGGACATCGCCAACAGCATCAGTGGTGAAGCGGAATACGATCTGATGATCGCCGACCGCGATGGAAGCAATGCCCGCCGCATCTACCCACAGGACTCGGCGCAGCCTGGTATCCGCGCGCGATCACCTTTCTTCACGTGGAGTACCACTGGAGATCAGATCGCCTTCATCTACAACGGCAATCTGTGGGTGGTCGATGTGCAGTCCGGTATCGGCTACGCACTCACTCTCGATCGTGCGGCATCCACCCCCGTCTGGACGCAATGACGCGCGCAGCGATCGTCTTCATTGCAGCACTGTTTGCCTGCCTCGGCGGGGTCATCGGCACGATCGCAGCATTGGATATGCGCGCAGTCATCCTGAATGGCGTGGAAGACCCTTTCACAGATGAAGCGCTGCCATTTCGTCCACCCCTGATCGGCATCAATGTCGATCTGCGCCAGTACGCTGACGCCGAAACACTCGCCAGCCAATTGGCACGGATGCGTGCAATGGGGGTACACCTGCTGCGACAGCCCGTCGCATGGCGTGATATTGCGGTAAGCGCAGACAGACCGGATGATTTTTCGGTCTACGACCGCCTGATTCCCGCTGCACATGCTGCGGGGTTTGACATCGTGGTCGTCTTGCAGGGTACACCTGATTGGGCGCAAGCCGGCGATGCGCGCATTCCCGATACTGCGCCGCCTGACGATGCAGCACTGTTCGGTGCGTTTGCCGGGCGTTTTGCGGCGCGCTATGCGGATGAAGTCAGGTGGTACGAAATCTGGGATGAACCGAACATCGAGATCGGTTGGGGCGGATTTGCCCCACAGCCTTCAGCCTATCTCGCCCTGCTCGCTGCTGCATACCAGTCGATTCACGCCAGTGACCCTGACGCACAGATCATCGCTGCCTCGCTTGCGCCAACGACTGAACAACGCGGGCGCAACATCAGCGACTGGCGTTTTCTCCAGGCGCTCTATGCTCTGGATGGGGCACAGTGGTTCGACGCCGCATCCGCCAAACCGTATGGGTTCAGCCTGCCTGATACAGATCGCACAGTACGTGAAGATGTTCTGAACTTTTCGCGCATGGTTGGCTTGCGCGGGATCATGCGGCAGAACAGTGATGGACACAAACCGTTGTGGGCGGGCAATTTCGGCTGGAATGCACTGCCGGATGACTGGCGAGGCGAAGCCTCTATCTGGGGAGCAGTCACGCAGCAGCAGCAGATCGACTATACGATCAGTGCGCTGCAGCGTGCCGCCAGTGAATGGGCATGGTCAGGTGGGCTGATCCTCCACCAATGGCAGCCTGATCGCCCATGCGACGATCCGCAGTGGGGTTTCGCACTCATCGGCTGCGACGACTCCCCTACCCCGCTTTATCATGCCTTACAACGCGCCATCCCGGATTTGCCAACTCCTGTGGGTGTGTATTCGCCTGCCAATGCGTACACAGCCTGGTCTGGCGTATGGACATTCGGGGCGCTCGGTGCAGACATTGGCTGGATCGGCGACTCCCGTGCCCGTTTTACCTTCAATGGTACATCGGCTGGGCTGCGCCTGCGCGAAGATGATTACGTCGCCTTCCTCGATGTGACGATTGATGGTCAGCCTGCGAATGCGCTGCCGATCGACAAGACAGGGCGCAGCTACATCAACCTGACCAGCGACTCTGGCAGCGCGGAGCTGAATACCGTCGTAACAGCGCGCGGGCTGTCACCCGGTGAACACAGCATGATGCTTGTGGCTGATCGCGGATGGGATCGCTGGGCGATCGCCGGGTTCGTGATCGGCGTGGACGACTCGCTGACGCGCGCTCAGGATCGTCAATGGATGGTCAGCGTAGTCACTGCTCTGGTGGGTGCAGCCGCAGCGATCATCACAGTGGCGCGTTCTCGCATCATTCAGGCTGCCTGGCGATGGCTGGCTGGGCTGAAGTTCCCCGGAACGGCGTTCCATCTTCTGCTGAGTGGGCTGGCGACCATCGGGCTGATGGTGGGTCTGCTGCTGACGGTGACAGACGGTGCGTTGAATATCTTCCGCCGCGAGTCCGTGCATCTGCTGGCGGCGCTTCTTAGTGCAGGGATACTTTTCCTTCAACCACACAGTGTTTTAGTGATTGCCAGCGGGGTATTCCTGCTTGCTCTGCTGCTGATGTACCCTCGACATGGGCTGCTGCTCACTCTGTTTTTCGCCCCATTTTTCCTTTTTCCGGTCGAGTTATACCGGTTCGCCTTTCCAATGGCGGAACTGCTTCTGCTCATGACGGTCAGTGCAGCGGCGCTGCGCGGGCTGGCGTCGTGGTCTGCGGGCTGGCGAAACGGAGAGGATCGTGCGCGCCTGACCGCTCTGGTGCGCCTGAATGCACTCGATATCTGTGTTCTGCTGTGGGTGGCATCTGGTGCGGCGGCAACCGTATGGTCGGCACTTACACAGCGTGCCATCACGGATCTGCGTGTGTTCTATCTGGAGCCAGCCCTCTTCTATCTGCTGCTGCGCGTTTATGCGCGCGATGCCCGTTTCCTGCGTCAGATGATCGATGCGCTGCTTCTGTCAGCCGCATTCGTGTGTGCAATCGGGCTGTTTCTGTTTCTGACGGGACAAGGGGTGATCACTGCTGAGGAAGGCGCGCGCCGACTGGTCAGCGTATACGGCTCACCGAACAACGTCGCGCTTTTTCTGGGTCGCGGCCTGCCCTTCCTGCTGATTTTTACGCTCATGCCATTTTCAGTCATACGTCGCCTCGCAGCGGGAGCGCTTCTTATCGTCAGCCTGATCACAGTCGGGCTGACGCAAAGCGCGGGCGCGCTCTTTCTGGGTATCCCGGCATCATTGGCGGCAGTACTGCTGCTGCTCTATGGCAGACGTGGACTGATCGCGATCGGCATTGTCGGATTGGGTGGATTGGCTGCTTTACCGATACTGGCGCAGTCAGCCCGCTTCTCGCGTCTGCTCGATTTTTCTGAGGGGACAAATTTCTTTCGTCTGCGTGTCTGGGAGAGTGCGCTCAATATGCTGCGCGATCGTCCGGTCACCGGGTTCGGGCTGGATCAGTTTCTCTACGCCTATCGTGGGCGTTATCTCCGTCCCGATGCCTGGCAGGAACCCGATCTGTCGCATCCTCACAATTTCCTGCTCGACATCTGGCTGCGGATGGGCGTTGCCGGGGTATTGGTTTTTGTCCTGACGCAGGTTATCTTCTGGCGCGATGCATTCATGCAGCTCAAACGTTTTCGGGGTGACAACCTTTTGCTGACTGCCCTGCTGATCGGGGCAATGGGCAGCATGATCAGCCTACTGGCTCATGGTCTGGTCGATAACAGCATTTTCGTCACAGACCTGGTATACGTGTGGTTTTTGCTCATCGGCATAATATCGAACATCAAATCTATTGACGCCGATCCGCAAACAGTGGTGTAATGTGAACACATTTATCACTGGATACAGGCGGTATCGCCATGAAGGTCAAGGTCAACAAAACCACCATCCGTCTATTTCATGGGGAACCCCGTGCGGTCGCTGCGGAAGCAATTGTGACCGCGACGGATACCCAGCTCACCCTTGACCCTGATCTGATGCAGCGTGCAGGCGCAGAAGTGCAGCGCGAACTGGCTGTCATCGGCTGGTGTGAAGTGGGATCGGCAGTGATCACCACATCTGGCAGTCTGATCTCGGCGCGCCGGATCATCCATGCGGTCGGTCCGCGCTGGGGTGAAGGCAGTGAGCGCGGCAAGCTGGCGAGTGCCACGCTGGAGGTGCTGCGCCTGGCAGAGCAGAATGGGCTGCGTTCCGTTGCCATGCCTGCAATCTCCATTGGCGCGGCGGGCTACCCAGTCGAGAATTGTGCTGCCACCATGCTCACCCAAGCGGTCGATTTCACCTTCGAGGATTTGCGGGCTTTGCGGAATATCATCTTCTGCCTGCCTGAAGCGCTCGTCTTCGATGCCTTCAAACGTGAACTTGAGCGGCAGATTGCCGATCTCAGAACCACTGATGAAGGCAGAGTTCAGGTGTAGGCTGCCAGGGACGGCGTATACGGATTGCCAACTCCCGTCATGGCGCATAATCTGCTACACTCATCTCCGGCTTGTGTTCGACATCATTCGCTGGAGGCAACAGCGTGCGCATCCTCATCACAGGTGGAGCGGGGTTTCTGGGGTCACACCTGACCGATCGCTTCATTCAGGAGGGACACACCGTCATCGGTGTGGATAACCTCATCACCGGAAACATCCGCAACATCGCACATCTGGCGGGCAATGAACGCTATACCTTCATCCGCCAGGATGTGACGCACTATCTGTACATCGACAAACCGCTTGATGCGGTGCTGCATTTTGCCTCCCCTGCCAGCCCGGTAGATTATCTGAAATATCCTATCCAGACGCTCAAGGTCGGCGCGCTGGGGACGCACAACGCTCTCGGTCTGGCAAAAGCGAAAAATGCCCGTTTCCTGCTGGCATCCACCAGCGAGATTTATGGCGATCCACTTCAGCACCCTCAGCGGGAGGATTATGCGGGCAATGTCGATCCCATCGGTCCGCGCGGCGTGTACGACGAAGCGAAGCGCTATGCCGAGGCGTTAACGATGGCGTATCACCGTCAGCATGGGCTGGACACGCGCATTGTACGCATCTTCAATACCTACGGACCGCGTATGCGTCTGGATGATGGTCGTGTTGTGCCCAATTTCATCGGGCAGGCGTTGCGCGGCGAACCACTGACAGTATACGGAGATGGGTCACAGACGCGCAGTTTTCAGTATGTGACCGATCTCGTTGAAGGGGTGTATCGTCTGCTGTTCAGCACATGCAGCGATCCGGTCAATATCGGCACAACGGATGAGATGACCATCTATCAGTTTGCCGAGCGCGTCAATGCCCTCACAGGCAATACGGCGGGCATCATCTTCAGACAGACCGAGCGGGTTCAGGGTGACCCGCAAACCCGCCGCCCCGATACCACACGTGCCCGAACTGTGCTGGGTTGGTCACCACAGGTCTCGCTGGATGAAGGACTCCCGCATACCATCGACTATTTTCGCCCACTGATATGAGCGCAGTTCGTTTAACTGCTGGCGGACGTGATGCACTTTGGGGGGCACTGCTGGCGGCAGGCGCAGGCTTGCTCATCACCTTCACAAGCGTGGAAATACTGCTGTTTCTGGCGGTGGGGATGTTAATTATCGGCATCCTTTGCAGCCCCATCGCGGCGCTGGGAGCATTATTCAGCCTTGCGCCTTTGCGCGCACTGATCGCCACAGAAGCACCCGCGCTCTTTCCGCTGGACGTCGGTCAGGTGATATTCAGTCTGCTGCTTATCGCCTGGCTCATCGATATGCGGATGCGCCGCGTTTCGCTGCGGCGGTTGCTCTCCCCTTCTCCTGTTCTGTTCAGCCTGCTTCCGTTTTTGCTCGTGTCCGGTTTCAGCCTGTTTACGGCATGGTCTGCTCATCACTGGTTGACTGAGTGGATCAAATGGGTACAGATAGCACTGCTGATCATCATCATCCGCGATCTTGGAGAAGGCTATGGTGTACGCTGGCTGGTGTTCGGCATCATCCTGGCGGCTGCCGTTCATGCGCTGATCGGCATTTACCAGTTTTATGGCGGCAGTGGTGCACTGCATCTGCTCGTCGAAGGACGCTATTTTCGCGCGTTCGGCACGTTTGGGCAACCCAATCCCTTTGGTGGATTCATGGGGATCATCGCGCCGCTTGCTGTTGCTGCTGCCTTGAGTCAGCTTATCATGGCGATACGACATCGTACTGCTGGGCAGTGGGCGTTATGCGCGTTGTATGTCCTTTTCGCCGCTCTGATCGCTTTTGCGCTTTATCTGTCATGGAGTCGCGGAGCATGGCTGGGTCTGGCTGCTGCCTGTGCTGTCGTGTTCGTGCTGATTCCCCGTCGATGGTGGGTCTCTGTACTACTGGTTGCAGGTACGGGTGTGATCGTCGGAGGCGCGCTCGTGTCTGGTCGCGTGCCAGCGTCGATCACCAGCCGCCTCAGCAGCATCACACTGGAGATCACATCGGCGGGGGATGTGCGTGGCACAGACATCACGCCGGAAAATTACGCCAATCTCGAACGCCTGGCGCACTGGCAGGCGGCTCTGGAAATGGCGCACTATGCGCCGCCTCTGGGAGTAGGATTCGGCAATTACGAGATCGCCTATCCTCGGTTTGCCCTGCTCAACTGGGAGATGGCGTTAGGACATGCCCATAATTACTACTTGAATGTTTTTGCGGAGACTGGCATGATCGGGCTTATCTGCTATGCCGTTATGATGATCGGTTTCGTGGTCGTGCTGCTGCGCCTCAGGCAGCACCCAGGGGACGGCGAACGACTGATTGCAACCGGTATCCTCGGCTCTTTCGTCTACCTCGCTGTACACAGCCTGACCGACAACCTGTATGTCAATAACCTGTATCTGCATATCGGCGCGCTGCTGGGGCTGACCGCGCTTCTACATGATCGATTGAATCGCACCACACATGGCTGAGGAACACATGGCTCAAACGAGCGGCAGCGTCAAAATGCGGCGGTTCACCCTGCGTAACCCGCTGGATGCGCCGATCCTCTTCATCGCCAGGCGTTTTGGCGGAGAGAAATCAAAGGAAGTGGAACGATTTCTCAAATTCGCCACAGTGGGTTTGTTTGGCGCGGTGATCGATGCGGGGCTGCTGTTCGTCCTTCAGGCGACCATTCTCCCCCCTACTCTGCAACAGCCAATCGATTTCAATGTTGTCATTGCCCAGACGATCGCCTTCGTCGCTGCCATTCTGAGCAATTTCACGTGGAACCGCCTCTGGACATACCCCGACTCGCGCTCTCGCTCGATTCGACGCCAGCTCGTCCAGTTTGCTATCATCAGCGTCATCGGCTGGGTTGGTCGCACACTGTGGATCACCTTTGCTCATCAGGGATTGGGGGATTTCCTGATGCCCATCCTTCTGCCTGAGATTCAGCTCATTCGCCCCAATTACGTTCCTTCCCCAACCGGCGCAGCCAAACTCGGCACGATGGCAGCATGGCTGATCGGTGTGGCACTGGTCATGGTGTGGAATTTTCTGGCGAATCGCTACTGGACGTACAACGACGTCAAGTGAGGTCGATCCCCATGTCTGCAATCGGGATCGACTATACTCCCGCCTTTGAGCAGGGGGGGGGGATCGGGCGATATGTACGCGAACTGGTTTCCGCACTCCAGCGCGCGCCCGGCGATTTTAACTATTCCCTGTTCGTGGCAGGCTCTGACGGGCGTGATCTGCCTTTTCACGCTGAGTCGCCTTTTTCATGGCGTCCCAATCCCATTCCCGCGCGGTGGTGGGCACGCATCTGGCATCGTGCTCACGTCTGGTTTCCAGTCGAGGGGTTGGTGGGACGTGTTCGCCTGTACCACGCCACCGATTTTGTGCTTCCCCCTACTCTTCCTGAAACTTCTACCCTGCTCACAGTTCACGATCTCTCTTTCGTGCGCGTGCCCGATGCTGCCAGCCCTCGTCTTCGTCGTTATCTCGATTCTGTCGTTCCCCGTTCGATAGCCCGCGCCGATCATATCCTCGCAGACTCCGCAGCCACCAAAGCGGACATTATCGATGTGTACGGCACGTCTGCTGATAAGATTACAGTGCTGTACAGCGGCGTAGATTCGCATTTTCAGCGCGTGGCTGATGAGACAGTGTGCCAGGCAGTGCGCGTGCGCTATGCCCTTCCCAGCCGCCCCTTCATCCTTTCTGTTGGTACGGTGCAGCCGCGCAAAAATTATGCCCGTTTGGTCGCAGCGCTGGCACAGGTGAGAACACATCATGACATTGATCTGGTCATCGTCGGTGGACGGGGCTGGCTTGAAGATGCGATCTATCAGGCAGTACGCGATCATAATTTAAGCGAGCATGTCCATTTTGCAGGATATGTCGATGATACAGACCTGCCTGCGCTTTACAGTATGGCACAGGCGACAGTCATCCCCTCGCTGTATGAGGGCTTTGGCATCCCCGTGCTTGAGTCGATGGCGTGCGGGACACCTGTCATCACCTCAGATATTTCTTCCCTTCCTGAAGTAGCAGGTGATGCGGCGCTTCTTATCGACCCTTATCACACTGAAGCAATCGCTGATGCCATCCGCCGATTACTTGAGGATTCTGCCCTTGCCAATGCGCTCATACAGCGCGGACTGATGCGGGTACATGATTTCACATGGGATCGTGCCGCGCATCAACTGCGCCAGATGTACGAAACCTTCATTTAGTGCGTTGTCTGCTTCACGCTATAATGCGTGACAGTGCAGTAAACGAGGAGAGACACTGATGACCCGCAAATTCACCATCGACCCTGCCAAACCATTTTTCGTCTTCGACACTGCCGGGGACTGGCACGCGACCATCCTGAACGCCTGTATTTACGACCTGCGTGGGGATTACATTGGTTTCATTCGTGGCGAAAACCACGATGTTTACACTCAGGTTGGCGAGTGGGTGGGTAATCTCTATCCTGACGGACGCATCATCCGTCAGCGCAATGCCGATCGTCCGCCGCTGCTCAAGAATCCCCCTCCCAAACCCACCACGAAACCCAAACTGCCTGCTGCTGCGCCGCTTGCCCCTCTTCCTGGCGACCTCGGCTACAGCAGGATCGATGTGATGGAATGGGACCCTGAGGTGTTCAAACGCCTCTCTGACCTCATCCCGGATGCAGGTGAAGAATGAGTGGCGATCGTCCGCCAAAGCCGATCTCCGCGTCACGCTGTACCCTCAGCGCGCTCATGGGACCTCAGGAATCCAATTCGCTGGGCAATGTGCATGGCGGCGTGATCATGAAAATGGTGGATGAGGCTGGTGCACTGGCAGCCATGCGCCATGCCACTCAACCTGTCGTCACGGTTGCTATCGACTCCATGACATTCGTCGAACCCGTGCGGCTGGGTTTCCTGGTCGTCTGCAAGGCGGAACTCACCTGGGTCGGCAGGACATCGATGGAGGTGCGTGTTGAGGTGACGACCGAGAACCCTTTTCTGGGTCAGCCGAAAGTGACCAATACCGCGTATCTGGTGTATGTCGCCATCGACGGACAGGGACGCCCTGCGCCCGTTCCACCGCTGCTTTTTGAGACTGATGAAGAACGCGCGCGTGCAGTTCAGGCACAGCAGCGCCAGGCATATCGCAAGCAGAACAGAGAGAGCGGATGAGCGATCAAATCCCTGAGGCAAATCCAACTGAAGAGGAACTGCTGCCAACCAGTTCTTCTCTGCTTGCTATCCTGAGCGCCTCCGGCGCAAAGCGGGTGCTTTCGGTCAAAGCCCCAGACCTCGGTCTGTCGGATACACCCCCCTACCCGTTCATGGCGATCGTAGGTCAGATGGAGATGCGGATCGCTTTGCTGCTTGCGGTGGTCAATCCCGCTGTCGGCGGTGTTCTGCTCATCGGACCGCGCGGTACAGGCAAAACGACCGCTGTACGCAGCATGATCGAACTGCTGCCCGATGTTGAAGTGAGCGACTGTGAAGAGGGCGCGCTGCCTGGTGATATGGAACGCCCCAACGCTGCCCTGCTCTACCCCGACTGTTTTGAGAAACACAGCCGGGGTGAGCGCATTTCGCATTTCGAGCCGATCCGTTTGGTCGAGCTGCCGCTCAATGCCCGTCTGGAAGATGTCGTGGGCGGTATCAACGAACGCATCGCTGTGCAGCAGCAGAAGATCAGGTTAGAGCGAGGCATCCTGTCACGCGCGGACAACAACCTCTTGTATATCGATGAGGTCAATCTGCTGCGGGATGAAATCATCGATGTCATTCTCGATGCCGCCGCACAAGGCAGTTACATGGTGCGGCGCGGTGCAATGGTCGGCACATACCGCTCACGTTTTGTGCTTATCGGGTCGATGAACCCCGAAGAAGGACGGCTGCGTCCGCAAATCCTCGACCGCTTCGGTTTGCGCGTCAATGTGCGCGGGCTGATGGAAACAGAGGATCGGCTGGAAGTGTATCGCCGCGTGCGCGATTATCGTCGCAATCCTGCGCTGTTTGTACGCCAGTGGGAATTGGCGATGGCGGAAACACGCGAGGAGATCATCCACGCCCGTCATGTTCTGCAGAAAGTTACGCTGGATGACGCGGCGATCCGTCTGGGCTTGCAGCTTGTGCGCGACCTCGATATTGACTCCCATCGTGCTGAGTACACCCTGTTTGAGGCTGCTCGCGCCTATGCTGCTATCGATGGACGGGAACAGGCAGGCACGGAGGATATTCGTGCGGTCGCGCCGATGGCACTGCGCCAGCGGCGCAGTGAGTTCATGGTCAACTTTGCCGAAGCGCAGCGCGCGGAGGATGAACAGATTCGCCAGCGCATCGACCATCTGCAGGCAGCCACATGACCCGGACAGCATTACTTATTTCTGGCAATATGCTCACAGCAGGATGGTCGAACGGGCTCATCATCACAGCGCTTGTGATGCTTCTAGCCGGGTACGTTCTGCCCTGGGTAGGTTTTGATCAGGCGAGTTTCACACTGAGCGGATTTGACCTCGCAGAATGGATCAGCCTGCATCCAGCAGCACGTGCTGAGTCGCCGGTACTGCTTAGCGCCAGCTTGATTCGCATTACTCTGCTTTGGGCGGGCTGTGCCACTGCGCTGCTTACTTTTCCCGCTGCTCTGCGTTTGGTAAGCATCCTGCTGATCGCGGCTGCCGTCCTGCCCCCGCCAGAGCATATCCTCAGTCTGAGCGACCCCAACTATGCTCAGCAGACCGCAATCGCTTTGTTATGCGTTTTTCTGCCATCGCTGCTGATTTTTCTCAGGCGTTGGCGATCATCGATACTGCTGATAATCGGTCTGGGAGCAGTAATCAGTCTGAGTCTGGTAGTATGGCGCGCCATCGTACTGCTGTCTGATTTTCAGATCGGGATGCGCCTCTCGATTGGGGCTGTTTCAGCAGCAGCGGCGGGGATTTTGCTCTGCCTGGCATCGTGGATGCTGATGCGCCGCAAATAAAAGCGGATGAGACCGAAGAGACCTCATCCGCTTTTTCACGACAGAAGCGTGTAAATGAGACCGCAGGTTGTCGCCTGTGCAGATCAGCCTGCTGCTTTACATCCGCTCGTCAATGTACGAGACTGCCTGACCAAATGTGGTGATCTTCTGGGCATCCTCGTCGCTGATCTCTCCGCCAAATTCTTCCTCGAAACGCATGATCAGCTCAACCAGATCGAGAGAGTCGGCGTCGAGGTCTTCACGGAAACGTGACTCCGGCTTGATGTCTTCCGGGTTCACGCCCAGCAGTTCGACGACGATCCCGCGCACTTTTTCTTCGGTATTGCTCGCCATAATTGAAACCCTCCCATGGCGTATGAGATGAATTGCCGCATCCGGGTACACAATATAGGGACACATTATACAGGCTGCGTAGGATGCTGCTAGTGTTGACAGCAGACAAAACCGTAAGCTAGGATTACCTGCATCTAAACAAGGAACCCCCACTCATGTCGAAAGTCACGCCAGAACCCGCCCCTGATCTGCTCATCGAGAGCCGTAAGGCGGATCACATTCGCATCAACCTGGAACAGAATGTGCAGTTTCCCCGTCTGAAAACCGGTCTGGAACGCCTGCGTTTCGTGCATCAGGCACTCCCGGAGCTTGACCTTGCACAGATCGATACGCAGGTCGAGCTGTTTGGGAAGAAGCTGGCTGCCCCACTGCTGATCTCGTCTATGACCGGTGGCACTGCGATGGCACAGCAGTTGAATGAGCGCCTCGCTATTGTTGCCCAGCAGGAACGCATTGCCATCGGTCTCGGCTCACAGCGCGCGGCTTTGCGCGATCCTTCGCTCATTTCCAGCTATCGCGTGCGTCATGTTGCGCCGGATGCGCTGCTGTTTGCCAACCTCGGCGCGGTTCAGTTGAATTATGGCTGTACAGTGGATGATTGTCGTCGTATTGTCGAAATGGTTGAGGCTGATGCGCTCATCCTGCACTTTAATGTGCTTCAGGAAGCAGTGCAGCCTGAAGGGGATACTAATTTCGCTGGACTACTCCCACGTATTGCGGATGTATGCGCGCGCGTTGGCGTTCCGGTGATTGCAAAAGAGGTTGGCTGGGGTTTCAGCGAGCGCAATGTACGTGATCTGGTTAGTGCCGGAGTTGCGGCTGTCGATGTTGCTGGTGCTGGTGGTACGTCATGGAGTGAGGTGGAGTATCATCGTGCGCCTACAGCATTTCATGCACAGGTCGCAGCGTCTTTTGCAGATTGGGGTATTCCTACGGTAGATGCAATTCGTTATGCCCGCACTGCTGCGCCTTCACATCCTATTTTTGCCAGTGGTGGCTTGCGGGATGGTATTGATGTGGCTAAATGTGTCGCTTTGGGCGCGACCTTAGGTGGGCTGGCAAGTCCTTTCCTTAAAGCGGCTGATCACTCGGTCGATGCAGCTATTGAGTTTGCTCGTGTTCTGATCGCTCAGATTAGAATTGCTATGCTTTGCTCTGGTGCTTCTTCTCTGTCTGATCTGCGTTCTGTTGAGCTTTTGGAGGTTACTCAATGACATTGTTGTCTCGGCTTCATGATTCTTTGTCATTGACTATGCGAACTGTATTCGACCAATGGATCGGACATCATCCAACCGAGCTTCAAACCATGCTGCGCTACCCGATGGGTTGGGTGGACATGAATGGCGCACCTTACGACCAGCCAGCAGGGAAGCGTGTCCGTCCAATCCTGCTGCTGCTGTGCGCTGCGGCAGCGGGTGGCGCATGGCAGAATGCGCTGCCAGCAGCAGCAGCAGTCGAAATTCTCCATAACTTCTCCCTCGTACATGATGATATTCAGGATGACAGCCACACTCGTCGCGGACGCCCTACTGTCTGGCGCGTCTGGGGCAAACCCAATGCGATCAACGCTGGTGATGCGCTTTTTACGCTCTCCTATGCAGCGCTGAGCGGTCTCGACCCGGCACTCATTCCATCACATATCATTCATCGGATATGGACGATTTTCAATCGTACCAATCTTGACCTCATTCGTGGTCAGCACCTCGATATGCGTTTTGAGAATGAGCGCGTGGTCAGCACAGACGACTATATCTCCATGATCACAGGCAAATCAGCAGCGCTCATTGCAGGGTGTGCTGAGATCGGTGCGCTGGTAGGCGGTGCATCGGATGAACGCGCTGCGGCATTTTATCAGTTCGGCTTGAATCTGGGCATCGCTTTCCAGATTCGGGATGACATTCTTGGCATCTGGGGAGACCCCGCTCTGACAGGCAAGTCCGCTGCCACCGATGTTCTCTCGCGGAAAAAGTCTTTACCCGTGCTGCATGGGTTGAACACAGCCCCTCGTCTTGCAGAACTATACCTCTCCCCCATTATGTCTGATGAGGTCGTCGGTGAAGTTATTCGTATTCTGAGTGAGACAGGATCATCTGACTATGCGAAGGCACAGGAACAGCATTACGCTGACCTCGCAGTGAAAGCGCTTGCCCAGGCACAGCCCAGCGCGCCAGCCGGAGACCTGCTTACAGAACTCACTCACCAACTTCTGGGACGTACTGCCTGAATGGGCTTACACCAGCTCACGGAAAAGCGCGTTACTGAGCAACCGCCCCTCTTTCGTCAGCCTGACATGGGTTGGGCTGACTTCGACGATGCCATATTCGGCAAAACGCTCGAAAACTGCGCCATGCAGTTCCAGCAGATCGACCCCGAAGCGGTCATGGAACCCCGTCAGCGACACCCCTTCCCGCACCAGACGCAGCCCCATCAGCAGCATTTCGCTGATTTCATTCTCCAGGCTCAACGCCTCCCATGTCTCCACTGCCGGGCTGAGCGGAAAGTGTCGCTCATCATCGCTCTGTCCATCCTGCATCGCGCGAATATACCGCTGGGGCGAAAGCAGCGTTGCATAGCGCAACCCATCAACAAAACCGTGCCCACCCGGTCCCAATCCGAGATATGGCAGGCTGAGCCAGTATTGAGAATTATGTCGGCTTTCCCGTCCAGGCTTTGCCCAATTGCTGATCTCATACTGCTCCAGCCCAGCCTCAGCCAGCAGCAGGTCAGCATCTCCGTACATGTCCGCCGCCAGATCGTCATCTGGCGCGGGCATCAGCCCCCGCTCCAGCCACGCAGCCATCGGCGTGTCCTCTTCAATACCCAGCGCGTAAAGCGAGATATGCTCCGGGTTCAGCGCCAATGCCTGCCTGAGGGTATTCTGCCATTCATCACGTCCCTGTTCCGGTATGCCGTAGATCAGGTCAAGGCTGATGTTATCGAATCCCGCCCCACGCGCTGCTGACACCGCGCTCGCCACCTCATCGACCCCATGCCTACGTCTGAACAGCCGCAAATCCCTTGCATTTGCCGATTGCATCCCGATGCTGATCCGATTAAAACCGACACGCCGCAATCCCTGAGCATAGCTTCGGGAGAGATCATTGGGGTTTGCTTCCAGCGTGATCTCTGCATCATCTGACAGGACGAAAAATGTGTGCAGGGTCTCAAAAATGCGTGCGAAATCGCCTTCACCCAGCAGGCTGGGCGTGCCCCCGCCGAAGAAGATCGTTCCTGCACGCTGCTGAGGTGTGCGCGCCCCTATCCACGCGATCTCACGACACAGCGCCTCGACAAACGCCGGAATTAAATGCTCAAGATTGGTGTACGTGTTGAATGCACAGTAGGTGCATTTCGTCGTACAGAAAGGAATATGCAGATACAGCGACAAGGCGTGACTCTGCGAAAGGGCATGTCGGCGTTCCATTAACACGATCCTGATTGCCACAACGTTTTCACTCACCTATAATTAAACCATTCATCATCTCATTTTTCGCGTGGCAATCTCATCCGATCGGTTTTATCGCTGAAGGCAAACACATATGCCTGAAACAACCCAGTTCTCTTCTGGCGGCAAGGACAACGCCCAGGATACTTCACTGCAACCCAACTTCGTACTTCAGAACCGCTACAAGATCATCGCTGTCATCGGCAGCGGCGGCATGGGCATGGTGTATCAGGCGCGTGACCTGAACTTTACCGATGTTCGCAAACTGGTGGCGATCAAGGAGATGCAGGCAACCACTGCTGATCCCGCTGTACGCCTCAACATGCTCAAGACGTTTCGCCGCGAAGCTAACATCCTCGCTGCGCTCAGCCACCCCGCCATTCCGAAGATTTTCGACTTTTTCGACCTCAATGACCGGGCGTACCTGGTCATGGAATTCATCAACGGCAGCGACCTCGAAGCCCTGCTTGCCAAAACGCGCGAACTGCCCATCGACAAGATCATCGACTGGGCGATCGAGCTGTGTGAAGTGCTGGAGTTCCTCCACACCCAGCGACCTGACCCCATCGTCTTTCGTGACCTCAAGCCTTCCAACGTCATGATCGACAGCCTGGGCAAAGTACGGCTGATCGACTTCGGCATCGCCAAAGCGTTCGTCACGGGCGTCAAGCACACCATGATCGGCACGGAGGGGTATTCAGCCCCAGAGCAGTACAAGGGCGAAATGACCCCGCAGAGTGACATCTACAGCCTGGGTGCGACGCTGCATCAACTGCTGACGCGCAAAGACCCACGCCTCGAACCTCCCTTCAGCTTCTCAGACCGTCCTATCAGCAAGCTGAACCCCAACGTACCTCCCGGTCTCGTTCAGATCGTCGAGACCGCACTCAGCTTCAAGCATACCGAACGCTATCAATCCTGTGCGGAGATGCGTGAAGCGCTCCAGGCGCTGCGTCAGCGACCGATGAGCAGTGTGCCAGCCGCCACGCCAGCCCCCAATGCGCCCAGCCCTGTCGGAACGCAGATTATCGCCGGGTCTGCGGCAGCATCAGTTGCGGCGGGCACAGAGGCGCTTCCCGAACCCACTTACGATCCGTCCGGGATGCAGCCCAAATGGATTTTCCGCGCTGAAGATGAAATTCGCAGCGGCGCTGCTACCACGCGCGAGATGGTCTTTGTCGGTTCATACGATACCAACGTCTGGGCGATCAATATCGAGAATGGCGCACTCTCGTGGAAACATCCAACCAAAGGCGGGATCGCCTCTACCCCCGCCATTGATGAGTCCAACAAGCTGGTGTTGTTCGGCTCTGAAGATTTCAACATCTACGCGCTGGATTACCGCACCGGGCGTGTCTCATGGACGTATGCCACCAAAGACCGCATTCGCAGCAGCCCGCGCATCGAACACGGTCATGTCTTCATCGGCAGCGATGACAGCAATCTTTACGCGCTGAACGTGCTGAACGGACGTCTGCTGTGGGCTTTCGAGATGGGGGCGCCCGTCCGTACCCGCCCCTTTGTCACCAATGATCTGGTGATCGTCGGGGCAGAGTCAGGTGAAATCTCCGCCGTCAGCCTGTCGGGAAACCGCAAATGGACGTATCGCACACGCCGTCCTGTTCATTCCGCACCGTTTGTCGATCTTCAGGAAGGCATCTGCTACGTCGGCTCTGATGATGGCTTTCTGTATGCGCTTGACGCCAATACCGGATTCAATTCGTGGCGCTTTCGCACCAATAAGGCGATCATCGCCTCTCCAACGATGTACAAAAACTTCGTCATCATCCCGTCAACCGACGGTTCGGTCTATTCTGTCAATTCGCAGACCGGGCGCGAACGCTGGCATTTCACAGGTGCAGCCCCATTCGTCGGTTCTGCCCTCGTCTACCAGGACGCGGTGTATGTCGGCGACACCAGTGGTTTTCTCTACTGCCTGAACGCCGAGAACGGAAAGGAGCGCTGGCGCTTTCGGGCGATGAAGTCCATCACCTCAGCCCCAGCCGTTACACATGATGGCGTTATCCTCGTCACCTCGATGGATCGCACACTGTATGCCTTTCCACATGTGGGCTGAATACCGTTATCTTTCTGATCACACCGATCATGCCAATGGGAGCATGTCATGAATTTTTTCCGTCGTTTGCTTACCTCCAGCGATAAGCCCGCTGCTGCTGACAAAAGTCAGGTGGTCGCCCCGCCGCCACCTTCCCCCGCGACTGTATCGGAAGCGGGCGTCAACACTGCTGAGCTGAACCCTGCCACCCTTCCCCCTGCTCCGCCGATCAATTATGGCGACGGCGCGACCCGCCCACTCAATGAGGAAGTACTTGCCACCTTCCTCACCCCGCGCCACCTCACCTTCGGTCAGATTACCGATACAGGGATGGTTCGCAACAACAATCAGGACTCCGTTTTCTCGTTTTTTGCCACCAGCCGCAGCGTGGACGAACAGCCGGATGTCGGCATTTTTGTCGTGGGCGATGGAATGGGTGGGCATCACGACGGAGAAAAAGCCTCGGCAACAGCGGTTCGTACCGTTGCCCAGCATCTCATCTCATCCGTCTACCTGCCCATGATCAGCAACCAGAATGACGCACTCATGCCCATTAATGAGGCGCTTGTCACAGCGATCGAGGCAGCAAACAGTGCGGTAAACACACATCTGCCCGAAAGCGGCACGACCCTCACCGCGATGATCCTGATCAAAGACCTGGCATATGTCGCCCACGTGGGTGACAGCCGCCTTTACATCGTCAATAAGGGAGGAATCGAGCGTGTCACGCGCGACCATTCGATGGTGCAGCGCCTGCTCGAAACCGATCAGATCACCGCTGAAGAGGCACTCGACCACCCCAGCAAGCATATCCTCTACCGCGCCGTCGGTCAGTCTGAACACATCGAAGTCGATGTACTCACCAGGCGCATCCCCAATCAGGCGCGCCTGCTCCTGTGTTCGGATGGGTTGTGGGGGATGGTGGAAGAGAAAGACCTGATTGAAATCATCAGTCAGGCAACCCAGCCACAGGATGCCTGTCAGAAACTCGTCGCGCTGGCGAACAAGCGCGGCGGCATGGATAACATCACAGCCATCCTCATCTTCCTGCCCGAATAATATCCATGAGGCGGAAACCATGCTCCCATACAATCCCTATACCCTGTTAGGGGTTGCTTCAACCGCTTCTGAAAGCGAGATCAAATCGGCTTTTCGGCGCATCGCCCAACGCCTGCACCCGGATCGTAACCATCATCCCGGTGCTGCGGCACAGCTTCAGGACATCAATATGGCGCACGATCTGCTGCTTGACCCGGTTCAGCGCAGCCAGCTCGATCGTGCCCTGCGTGATCAGGGAACCGACGCCCTGCCGCAGTTCGTCCTGCGGGTGACTCCCAGCAAGCGGCATGTGCAGGCACTTCCAGACCCACAGGTCATTTACCTGCTGGCTGAAATCCATGCCGACACAAGGACATCCGGCGAGGATATGGAGAAGCGTCAGCGTGAGGCACTTCTCAACCTCACCCTGATGATCGATCGCAGCAACTCAATGAACGGCTCGCGCCTCGATCGAGTCAAGGATGCTGCCAACAAAATCGTCGAACAGCTCAAGCCTTCCGACATTTTCTCCGTCGTCGCCTTCAATGACTTTGCCGAAGTGGTTTTCGCTGCTGCACCCGCGCAAACCCCATCGACCATCCGCGCGCATATCAGCATGATTGGCGCGGCTGGCGGGACCGAGATGTTTCGCGGGCTGGAACTGGCAGCCCAGCAGAACCGGCTGCATCGTGATGCTGATCGCGTTAATCACATTATCCTGCTGACCGACGGCAACACCTATGGGGATGAGCCGCGCTGTATCAGCCTCGCCCGTGAGCTTGCCTCCGAGGGCATCGGGATCAGCGCTTTAGGCATTGGACACGAGTGGAATGATGAATTTCTGGATGAGATCGCCAGCATCACGGGCGGGACATCTGAATACGCCCAGCATGTCGGGTCGATCGAGCGTTTTCTGAACGATCACATTCGCAGCCTTGCCAATACGTTTGCAGAGCGCCTTACTTTGTCGCTCGCGCCTGACCCCGACATTCAGATCGACTACATCTTCCGGCTTGCGCCTCGTCCACAGCCGCTCGAACTGGACAGCGCCTCCATCGCGCTGGGCAGCCTGCAATATCAGCGTGTCACCAGTGTGATTTTTCAACTGGAGCTGCCTGGTAATCTCAAGCCAGCTTTCCGCTCGGTCGCGCGCATCGCCGTTCAGGGAGATGTACTGGCTGGCAAAATACATCCCTGTAACAATGTCACGGACATCTCATTAAGGGTGTCCAGTGATGACGAAACGGATGATCCCCCCGCCAATGTGCTTGATGCGTTGAGTAAGCTTACGCTCTATCGAATGCAGGAACGCGCTCGTCTTGCCCTGGAGAACGGGGATGTGAAAGAGGCAACCCGCCTGCTGCACAATCTCGGCACGCGCCTGATCGAAGAAGGAGAAAATGGTCTGGCAAACCAGGCATTTCAGGAAGCGAAACAGGTTAGCCAGACGCACACTCTTTCCGAGTCCGGGCGGAAGGCATTAAAATATCAGACACGCTCACTCCTGCTTCCTTCAGGCAGCGAGTCCTAGATGATGAACTGGCAGGAAAGATGATCGTTTGTCCGCATTGTCAATTTAAGAACAAACCAGGTGTGATGTTCTGCGAGGATTGCGGAAGACGCCTGAAAATTGCGGATAATTCCCCCACGCTGCCTACACGTCAGGTCGAATCGAGTACCGATGTATTTGGTCCGCGTTCCACATGGGGAACATCCCGTTTCGATACCGAATCCAGCATCGTCTTCAAAATTCACGACTCCAGCGCATCCATCACCATCAAGCCTGCTGATCAGCTCATCCTCGGCAGGCTCGATGCAGGCAGTTCCAATAAGCCGGATGTTGATCTGTCACCATTCGGTGCGCTCGAAAAAGGTGTTTCACGCACCCACGCCGCCATTTTCCGCAGCGAAGACACGTTGATGCTGGTCGATCGGGAAAGCGCGAATGGCACACATCTCAATGGGCAGAAGCTCATCCCCCACCAGGCGCGTGTGCTGCGTAACGGTGATGAAATTCGTCTGGGCAAGATGATCGTTCATATCTATTTTAAATCTCCCTGAACAACCTGCCAGAATGGGTCAGCATCTGTTCGATTTTACCTGTAAAGGATAACCCCGCCCGATGGTCACACTGCTCGTTCACATCAATAATGCTGAAGCTTTCAAGTTGGATGTCGAGGAAATTCCCAAGCCAACAGATAATGCCCTGATCGGCAAAAATCCACGCGAAAAGACGGACAAGGAAGTCACATGGATCGAAGAAGGGGTCAGCACGCTCATCATCCCCTGGTGGCGTATCACCTTCATCGAAGTCCTGCCTTCCGGGGCTGAAGAAGAAGAATTCCCGCTGCCCTTCCGCAACGACTGACCCGGTTTCTGGTTCGCATGAAGGACTATCTGTCATGACCGCCCGCCCCACCCGTCCATCAGGAAAGCGCATCCTCGTCGTAGATGACGAGCCGCGCATGATCAATTTCATCCGCATGAACCTCGAACTTGAAGGGCATCAGGTGGTCGAGGCGCACAACGGGCTGGAAGCGCTGGAAGCGGTACGTACCCGCCTACCCGACATCATCATTCTCGATGTCATGATGCCTGAGCTGGATGGCTTTGAAACGCTGCGGATGCTCCGCGAATTCTCTACCATCCCCGTCATCATGCTGACCGCCAAAGGCGAGGAAAATGACAAGGTGTACGGGCTTGAGCTTGGGGCGGATGACTACATCACCAAACCATTCGGTCCGCGCGAGCTTTCCAGCCGCATCAAGGCGGTGCTGCGCCGCACCGATATGCCCATCGACTCACCAGACAAATCTATCCTGAAAATCGACGATCGGCTCAGCTTTGACCTCAACCGCCGTGAAGTGATCGTCAACGGTGAGCATATCAAACTGCGCCCCACCGAATATCGGCTGCTCTATCACCTGATCGAAAACGCTGGCTGGACCGTCTCGCACGATCAACTGCTCGCCAAAGTGTGGGGCTACGAATACCGCGACGAAGCCCATTACGTCCGGCTGTATGTCAATTATCTGCGCGGCAAGATCGAGGAAGACCCCTCTCACCCTCGTTACATCCTCACCGAGCGGGGAGTGGGCTATCGGTTTATTGATTTTCGGCGTGAAACGGAAAAATCGTCCGGCGGCGATACACCACGAAACTGAAATCCACAGGCGGGCATTCCCCCGCCCGCCTGTGCCCTGTCATTTCACACCTGATGTTCGACGCGCAGCGTTTCAAATGCCTCTTCATACTGCGCCGTCATCTCTTCTTTGTCTGCTTCAGACAGCAGGCTGAAAGCAATTGCGCGCAGCCCGCACGCTTTCACATCATCCAGCGTCAAACCGCCGGACTCCACCGCAATCAGATACTCTGCATTCAGCGTCGTCTGATACAATGACGGCATATCGCTGCCGATGATCAGCGGCACACCCGCATCCAGCAGCGCGCGCAGTGGCAGCGTATTCGGCCCTGCCCAGTGCTGGCGCAGATAGCGCGTCGGGCTGATCAGCACCGGGATATTGCGCGCTGCCACCATCTCCATCACTGACGGGTCATCTGCCAGACCGCGCGCATCCAGCACACGATTGGGCTGAAGCGCTTCCAGTGCAGTACGCACCCCTGCCACCCCGCCCATCTCCCCAACGCGCACCGCTCGTACCCGCTGCTGATGTTCGTTCGGGCGGAAAAAGCGCTCGTATTGAGCGGCAGGAATATTCGCGTCATCACGCCCTGCCAACGCAATCCCGATCACACCGGAACGCTGTGCGTGGATGCTTCCTGTCCAGCGCACAGCCCCTTCGATCTTGCCAGCATCTTCACGCAGCAGGTTGAACACCCACGCCATGCGAATGCCCCAGGCGCGTTCTGCCCGATCACGCCCATCATTGAGCGCGGCAAAGAACGCCTCAAAGTCAAGCGGCACATTCGGGTACAGCGCCGGGCAGATGCCCACCTCAGCATAGCGCACATTCTGCTTGTGCAGGTGTGTCCCCAGATCATAGACCAGCCGTGACAGATCGTCTGCGTCACGCACCCAACCCGCAACCGTGCGAATCAGATCGTACAGGCGGTGATAATCCGGCTTGTTCAGCAGCTTCACCCAGTCAGCATAATGTTTCATCGTTTCCGGCACATCATATTGATCCGCGATCAGCAGCAGCCGGGAAATATCGAAGCCACCCTCAAGATGGATGTGAAGTTCGACTTTGGGCAATGCCTCGATAAAGCTTTTTACAGACATCGTTCAGTCCACCTTCTCTGTTTGCATTTCCGGCTGGGCGCTGGCATGTTCCAGCGCAGCGCGTATAAACCCAACGAACAGGGGGTGCGGCGCGTTTGGTCTGCTGCCAAATTCCGGGTGAAACTGCGTGCCCACCATGAACGGGTGATCAGCGACCTCGGCGATCTCCACCAGTTCTCCATCCGGGCTTAACCCGCTGAAGCGCATCCCATGCGCTTCAAATGCCGCGCGATATTCATTGTTGAACTCGAACCGATGGCGATGCCGTTCAGATACGCTGGCTACCCCGCCATACGCCTGCTGCGCCCGCGAACCAGGCAGCAGATCGCACGGATACATCCCCAGCCGCATCGTCCCACCCAGCTCAGTGATCTTGCGCTGGCTCTGCATAATGGCGATCACCAGATGCTCGCTGCCCGTCTCAAATTCGCCACTGTTGGCATCTTCCAGCCCCAGCACATCGCGCGCGAACTCGATGCACATCGTCTGCATACCCAGGCACAACCCCAGGTAAGGGATGCGCTGTTCGCGCGCATAACGCGCCGCCAGCACCTTGCCCTCCACACCGCGATAGCCAAATCCACCGGGGACGACGATGCCATCCACTTTGCCGATCTGTTCCCACGCGCGATCCTTTTCCAGATCACCTGAGTCGATCCACGTGATCTCCAGCCGGCGATTACACGCCGTCGCCGCGTGAAAAAGCGCCTCTTTCACACTCATGTAGGCATCGTGCAACTCGACATACTTCCCCACCACCGCCACGCGCACCGGCTGCTGTACAGCGCGCATCCGTGCCACCATCGCCCGCCACTCACTCAGATCAGGTGCGCCGACGTTCAGCCGAAGCTGCTCGACGATGTAATCCGCCAGCCCCGAATCTTCCAGCGCCAGCGGCACATCATAGATCAGATCAGTCGTCTTGAGAGCGATCACGGCGCGTTCTTCCACATCGCAGAACAGCGCGATCTTCGCCGTCACATCTTTCTCGACCTCATAATCGGTGCGTGCGATGATCACCTGCGGCTGAATGCCAATACCGCGCAGTTCGCGCACGCTGTGCTGTGTCGGCTTCGTCTTCAGTTCAGCGGTCGCACCGATATACGGCAGGAAGGTCACATGAATGTACAGCGCATCGCTGCGCCCCACGCTCATCCGCATCTGGCGGATCGCCTCCAGAAACGGCAGCCCCTCAATATCACCAACCGTACCTCCTACTTCCACGATGACCACATCGGCATTCGTCTCCCTGGCGACCAGCCCGATCCGCCGCATGATCTCGTTGGTGATATGCGGCACAACCTGCACTGTCCTGCCCAGATAGTTGCCGCGCCGCTCTTCTTCGATCACATGACTGTATACCTGCCCTGCCGTCACGTTGCACGTGCGGTCAAGACGCTCATCGATGAAGCGCTCATAATGACCCAGATCGAGATCGGTTTCAGCCCCGTCTGCTGTCACGAAGACCTCACCATGCTGATAAGGACTCATCGTGCCGGGGTCGTAGTTCAGGTAGGGATCGAGCTTCTGCACCGCGACGCGCAAACCGCGCGCTTTGAGGATGCGCCCGATCGCCGCCGCAGTCACTCCCTTACCGACCGAACTGACCACCCCGCCCGTACAGAAAATATACTTCGGGTTCTTCGTCATGCCTGCCTCACTGTTGTGCCCCTGTAAAACATGAAGGCGGGGATCATGCCATCCCCGCCGCGTCGTCGTCTGTATCTCTGCCCGCGCGCTGTGGCGCGCAGTATCATCGCGCGTTAGACAAGTCTTTCCAGATCGTCGGCTGTGCGTCGCATATCCAGCAGGATCAGCCCCAGGCGTGCGCCCTCGCGCGCCAGGGTGGTCAGCACGGCTTCTTCACCGATCGACATCAGGATGACTAAACCCGCTTCCCCACGAATGTACACCTGCTCCACCGCGCCGCGCCGCAGTTCGTTGGCAATGCGTTCGCCCAGCGACACCATCGCCGCTGACATGGCAGACACACGATCTTCCTCGATTTCACGCGGCAGGGAAGACGCCATCGCCAACCCATCCACGCTCACCACCGCTGAGGCTTCGATCTCAGGGGTTGTCGCCTGTAACTCGCGGAGGCGATCCGCCATCAGTTCAGTCCGCGATTTTGCCATGCCGAGCGACTCCTCATGCCATAAAAAGGCATCCCAATGCCACATCCAACCTGTCGAAGATTATACATGGTGGCTTGCAAACGGCAACTGCACGTCGTCCCTACGACGCGGGCAACCCTGCCGATGACACCCTCACAAAACAGGTACTTTCGTCTATACTGTTCTCACTTCCTGTCTGAACAGGTTTCAAGGAATCGGATTTCAATGACCTATTTACCGCGCGATGCGCGTTCACTCGACATTGTGCAGCAGGTAGCAGAGCGCATCACGCACAACGTCAGCCAGGTGATCGTCGGCAAACGCAACGAGATTCGCCTCGCCGTACTCGGTCTGATCGCCCAGGGACATCTGCTCATCGAGGATGTGCCGGGCGTCGGCAAAACCATGCTGGCAAAGGCGATCGCCCGTTCGATCGGCGCATCGTTCAGTCGAATCCAGTTCACCCCTGATATGCAGGCATCGGATGTCACAGGCGTATACGTCTTCAACGAAAAGACGCGCGAATTTGAGCTGCGCCCCGGTCCGATCATGGCGCAGATCGTCCTTGCCGATGAGATCAACCGCGCCACGCCCAAAACACAGTCCGCCCTGCTGGAGGCGATGGAAGAGCGACAGGTCACGATCGACGGTATCACGCATATGCTGCAACTGCCGTTTCTCGTTCTCGCCACCCAGAACCCGATCGAGTACGAAGGCACATACGCGCTGCCTGAAGCGCAGCTCGACCGCTTTATGCTCAGAATCCACCTCGGCTACCCTACGCCGAGCGAAGAACTGGCGGTGCTGTCTTCGCAGCAGTTCGCACATCCGATCACCAACCTGCTTCAGGTCGTCACGGTGCAGGAACTGATGGCTGCACAGCAGGCAGTCCGTGAAGTGTATACGGCGGATGAGGTCAAGCACTACATCATCGCTCTCGTCACCGCCACACGCCAGCACCCGGATGTGTATCTGGGCGCAAGCCCGCGTGGCTCGCTGGCACTGTTCCGCTGCGCCCAGACGCGTGCGGCAATGGCAGGGCGGGATTACGTCGTGCCGGATGATGTCAAAGCGCTGGCAGAAGTCACGCTGGCACACCGCATCATCGTCCAGTCGAACGCCTACACGCGCGATATTTCCTCGCGCGCCATCGTACAGGATATCCTCGCCTCTGTGCCTGTTCCAGGCGCGGCTGTGCGTTAGACCTATATGCCCAAACGTCGCAACGGCATCTACTTCTTCATCATCCTCTTTCTGATGATCGGGCTGTTCACCGGACGCGCCATCCTGTTCAACCTTGCCTGGCTGCTGAGCGGCGTCATGCTCATCTCATTTCTGTGGGCGTGGCTGTCGATGCGCGGCATCGTCATCACGCGGCGCACGCGCACCAGCCATACCCAGGTCGGCGCGATCTTCGATGAACACTTCATGGTGCAGAATCGCGCCCTGCTGCCCAAACTGTGGCTGGAGATACGTGACGAATCCACGCTGCCCGGCTACCGTGCCAGTCATGTCGTCCCCTGGCTCAACCCGCGTGCCGTCTATCGCTGGTATGCCGATGCCGTGTGCCACACACGCGGTGAATACACACTGGGACCTGTCACCCTCGTCAGCGGCGACCCCTTCGGCATATTCCTGCTCAACCGGCGTATCGCCAAAACTTCCCGCCTGATCGTCCATCCCCTCATCCTGCCACTCTACGATGTGGCGCTGCCCGCCGGCAGTCTGATCGGCGGCGAATCCAGCCGCAGGCGGACGCCCTTCGTCACATCGGATGCAGCAGGCATCCGCGAATACCTGCCCGGAGACAGCTTCAATCGCATCCACTGGCGCAGCACCGCCAAACGCGGTGAACTGATGGTGCGGGAATATGAGGCAGAACCTCGCCTCGATGTCTGGATTTTCGTCGATTTTGCGGCTTCCAGTCTGGTCGAGTTCCCTGGCCTGCGGCGCACCGGGACCGATGGCGCAGGCGCGGTGCTGTCCGTCACGGGGACAATCGCCCCATCCAGTGAAGAATATGCCGTCGTCATCGCTGCATCGCTCAGCCAGTATTTCACCAACCAGCGGCGTGCTATCGGCTTCGCTGCCCACCTGCCCGATCGATTTGTACTTCCCCCTGATCGGGGTGGCAAACAGATCGGACGCATCCTCGACGCCCTCGCGCGCGCCCGTACTTCGGGAGATTTTCCCCTCAGTGAACTGCTGCGCCTCGAAAGCCCGCAGGTGGCACGAGGCTCGACCGCACTGATCATCACGACCGCCACCGACGATGTGCGCTGGGTCAGCCAGGCGCACATCATGCTGCGGCGCGGGCTACGCCCCGTCTGCCTGCTGCTGGATGGGGCATCATTCGGCGGCGAACATCCTGCACAGATTACGCTTCAGGCGCTTGCCAGCAGCCGTATTCCTGCCTCTCTCATCCGCTATGGCGATGACATCGCACGTGTTCTGGCGATCCCGCCTGTCGTGTAAAAGGGTCTGCATGTCCGCGATACCGAACTCTCCAGCCCCGCTCAGTCAGGTTCAGCGCAGCGCTATTCCCGTCGCAGTCTTCATCAGTGGCATGACCACGATGGCAGTCGAAATGGGGGCATCGCGGCTGATGGGCAGCGTCTTTGGGTCGAGCAATCTGATCTGGGCAAACGTCATCGGTCTGATCCTGCTCTACCTGACGGTGGGCTATTACATCGGCGGGCGCTGGGCAGATCGCGATCCGCGACAGATCACCTTCTATCGCATTCTGTTGTGGGGTGCATTTCTGTGCGCCATTGTCCCGCTGGCAGCACGCCCGGTGCTGAGCGCAGCGGCGAACGCCGTCGTTGGGCTGGAGGCAGGCGTCGCATTGGGGTCGTTCATCGCAGTGATCGCCCTGTTCGCCATCCCTGTCACACTGCTGGGAACGGTCTCCCCGTTCGCCATCCGCCTGCTGGTCACAGGGGTATCTGGCACGGGCAGCGCTGCCGGACAATTGTATGCCATCAGCACACTGGGTAGTCTGATCGGGACGTTCACGCCAGTGCTGTTTTTCATCCCGGAACTGGGCACAACCCCCACTTTCCTGCTCTTCTCCGCCACCCTGTTCATCATGGGTTGGGTCGGACATATTCTGGCGGCGGGCATTCGTGCTGCACTGCCCTACCTGCTCATGCCGATCGCCGTCGGCGTACTGGTGTTGTTCAGCCAGTCCACGCCGCTGCGCGACCCGATCGCCGGGGCGACACTGCTGTATGAGGATGAAAGCCAGTACAACTACATTCAGGTGCAGCAGACGACCGATGGTTACCGTTACCTGTACCTGAACGAAGGGCAGGGCATCCACAGCGAGTGGCATCCCGAACGCTTCGGCAGTGGGCGCACGTGGGATTTTTTCATGATCGCGCCGTATTTCACTGCCGCACAGCCTGCGCCGTTCACCCCCTCCGATGTCGAGTCGCTGGCGATCGTCGGTCTGGCGGCAGGGACGATCGCCCGTCAGTATACCCATGTCTATGGTGATATTCCGATCGACGGCATCGAGATCGACCCAGGCATCGTTGAAGCAGCGCGCATCTGGTTTGAGATGGATGCACATCACCTCCCCAATCTGCGGGTCATCATCGATGACGGGCGTTTCGCCCTGCGCCAGTCTCAGCAGCGATACACGGTCATCGCCCTCGACGCCTACAAACCACCGTACATCCCCTGGCATCTGACCACAGTGGAATTTTTTCAGGAAGTACGCGCCCGCCTCACCCCGCGCGGCGTGGTGGCGATCAATGTCGGGCGCACACCACAGGATCGGCGTCTGGTCGAGGCGCTGACCGCCACCCTGCTGCGCGTCTTCTCCACCGTCCATACGCTGGATGTGCCGCGTTCCTTCAACACCATCTTGGTCGCCACGCAGACGCCGACCACCCTTGCCGATTTCGTCTTCGCCTATGACGCACTGCCCGAAGACGCCCCCGCACTGCTGCGCGACACATTCGACACCGCGCTGGGCGCAATCGTGGAGACACGCGCCTCCGATGTCATCTTCACCGATGAGCGTGCGCCAGTCGAAACGCTCATCGACTCGCTCGTGGTCAATTTCCTGCTCTCAGGTGGCACAGAACAGTTACGCTGATCGCGCTCTGCTGTACCGCCCAAGCCAGTGAGGATAAAGGCATGTATTCAGCCACACTCATCCCCTCAGATGTCCGCGTCACGCCGATAGCCCGCCTGGGTCAGATCATCCTGACGCTGCTCACCCCGCCCCTGCTGGTGCTGGTAGCTGTGCGCCTGGTCATGTCTCCCGTTTTTCTGCACATCGAATACACGCGCCCCGGTTTTCCTGTCGATCCTTATGGGCTGACCACCGATGAGCGCCTGTATTATGCCCCCAAAGCCCTCGATTACCTGATCTACAACCAGCCCCTCGATGCACTGCGAGACCTGACGTTTGACGATGGCAGCCCGCTCTACACCGAACGCGAGCTGGTACATATGCACGATGTGCAGGTCGTCACTCAGTACGCCTTCATAGGCGCGCTGGCAGGCGGGGCATTGTTCATCCTCACTGCACTGCTGCTGGCACGAGCAGGGGCACAGGCACTCGGTCGTGCGCTGCACAGCGGCGGCTTGTTCACCCTCGTCATCATCATCAGCATCATCATATTTTCCATCGCCGCGTGGGATCGTTTCTTCGTGCTGTTCCACACGCTGTTCTTTGCCGACGGCACGTGGATGTTCCCCTATTCAGACACGCTCATCCGCCTGTTTCCTGAGCAGTTCTGGTTCGACGCGGCGATCGCCATCGGCGGGCTGAGCGCGATCGGCGCGCTGCTGCTGCTGCTCATCGGCGCGCGTCTGCACAACAGAGCCAGGACGGGTTAAATTCGCTTAATTTCCTTTGACAGATGCCCACCCCGGTGCTACCCTTGTAAGTTGTTGATCGGTTCACGATGGAAGCTGTGATGAACCAGGCTACCCCTCTCATCAAATGGTTCACACCCGGCATTGGTGTCAAGCGCTGGATCATCCTGCTCACCTTCGGCGTCCTGATCGAAGCTCTTGCTATGGCGCTGAGCGTCGTCGAGATTTTCTTCGCCCCTGACATGGGGCTGACTTCCATGTCGCGCTGGCTGCTGATCATCGCGCTCATCCTCAGCGGACTGGCATTCACAGGTACGGCGCTGCTGGGTTTTTCGCGCAATCTGCTCGCCCCGTATCGCACGCACCAGCCCGCTCCGGTCATCGATGTGATGTATTCGCACAGTCGGCGCGGCAAGGGGCTGAAAGTCGTCGCTATTGGCGGTGGAACAGGGCTGCCCGCTGTCCTGAAAGGACTGAAGGCGTTCACCTCCAACATCACCGCTATCGTCACAGTGGCGGATGACGGAGGCAGTTCCGGTCGGCTGCGGCGTGATCACGGTGTGCTGCCCCCAGGCGATCTGCGAAACAATATCGCTGCCCTTGCCGATGACGAACACCTCATGACACGTCTGTTTCAGTATCGCTTCGACGGGGGAGAACTGGGCGGGCACGCATTCGGCAATCTCTTCATCACCGCGCTGGCGGGGGTCACGGGGAGCCTGGAAACGGCGCTGTGCGAAATTCAGCGTGTCCTGAGCGTGCAGGGGAGCGTTCTTCCCGCGACGATGGATGATGTGCGCCTTGCCGCCCATGTGCGGACGCGGGAAAATCTGCGTCCGCTCACCGTCCTCGGTGAGTCGCAGATCAGCGCGGCTGGCGGTGAGATCGACAAAATCTGGATCATGCCGACCGACGCGAAGGCGTTTACGGGCAGCGTTGAAGCGCTTCAGGATGCCGAAATCATCGTCGTCGGACCCGGCAGCCTGTACACCAGCATCCTGCCCAACCTGCTCATTCGCGGTATTGCGGACGCCCTGCGCACGACCGAAGCGCTCAAGATTTATGTGTGCAATATCGCCACCCAGCCCGGCGAGACGAGTAACTATACCGTTGCCGATCACATCATGGCGCTGGAAAAATACATCGGGCGCGGTGTCATTCAGGTAGTGCTGGCGAACAATGTGTTCCCGAAAGAAAACGCCGGCGAACACACTCAATATGTCAAGCCCAGCCCGATCGGGCATGAAGTCCTGCAGCGCTATGTCATCCATTATGCTGATCTCGTCGATACAGAACGTCCCTGGCGACATGACCCAAGCAAGCTCGTCCGGGCGATCCTGTCTCTGAATGGGCTGGGACGCACCAACCGCGATTTCTTTCGCATCCCGTCGTTGCAGCCCATTCAGCAAGAGTCTTTTCGCGCAGGTTGACGCATTCTCAAGGAGAAGCTCACATGGCTATTCGCGTTGGTATCAATGGTTTCGGTCGCATCGGTCGTCTGGTCGTCCGCTCGCTGCGCGCGCACTACGCCGGGCAGATCGATATTGTCGCTTTTAACGACCTGGGCGACCTGGACACGATGGCGCACCTGTTCAAGTATGACTCCAACTACGGGCGCTACCCCGGCACGGTCGAAAAAGGCGAAGGCGAGCTGATCATCGATGGCGATCACATCAAGGCGCTGTCCGAAAAAGACCCGGCTGCCCTGCCCTGGGGAGACCTCGGCTGCGACATCGTGATCGAAAGCACCGGACGCTTCACCGACAAAGAGACAGCGGGCAAGCACCTCGTCGGCGGTGCGAAGAAGGTCATCATCTCCGCCCCTGCCAAAAACGAGGACATCACCATCTGCCTCGGCGTCAACGAAGAGAAGTATGACCCGGCGACCCATCACGTCGTCTCGAACGCTTCCTGCACCACCAACTGCCTCGCCCCGGCTGCAAAGGTCGTCAACGATCGCTTCGGCATCCAGCGTGCGCTCATGACCACCATCCACAGCTACACCAACGACCAGCAAATCCTCGACCTGCCGCACAAAGACCTGCGCCGCGCCCGCGCTGCCGCCGTCAGCATGATCCCCACCACCACCGGCGCAGCCAAAGCCGTGTCGCTCGTCATCCCGGAACTCAAGGGCAAATTCGACGGCTTCGCCATTCGCGTCCCCACCCCCACCGTCTCGCTGGTCGATTTCGTCGCTGACCTCGAACGCCCCACCACCACCGAAGAACTGATCGCCGCTTTCGATGAAGCCGCTGCTACTGACCGTCTGCGCGGCATCCTCGGCGTCTCCCACGAACCGCTTGTTTCGGTGGACTATCGTGGCGACAGCCGTTCCAGCGTCATCGACGCCCTCTCGACGCAGGTTCTGGGCGGCACGATGGCAAAGGTCGTCACCTGGTATGACAACGAGTGGGGCTATTCCTGTCGCGTTGCCGACCTGGTGAAGTTCATGGGTGACAAGCTCTAAGCACCACGCCTGCATCATCGTCGTTTCATCAAAGAGGCGTGCATCCTGTCGTGCTGCACGCCTCTTTCTCTATGGGTTCCTGCACCATCATCAGGAGAGCATGTCCAATGAACAAAATGACCATTCGTGACATTGACCTGCGCGGCAGGCGCGTTCTCGTGCGCGTCGATTTCAACGTCCCTCTCGACGGCACAACCATCACTGATGACACCCGCATCCGCGCCGCTGTGCCCACCCTGAAATACATCCTCGACCAGCAGCCGCGCAGCGTGGCGCTGCTCTCTCACCTCGGACGCCCCAAAGACGGGCGTGACCCCAAATTCTCGCTGCGTCCGGTCGCTCCGGCGCTCGCTGCTCTGCTCGGTCAGGATGTCGCGTTTGCCGATGACTGCGTGGGCGAAGTGGCAGAGTCCGCCGTCGCTGCCCTGCCAGAAGGGGGAGTCGTGCTGCTCGAAAACACCCGCTATCACAAGGGTGAAGAAAAGAACGACGAGGCGCTTTCAGCACAGATGGCGGCGCTGGGTGACGTGTTCGTCATGGACGCTTTCGGCTCTGCCCACCGCGCCCATTCCTCCACCGTCGGCGTCACCGCGCACCTGCCTTCGGTCGCGGGGTTCCTGATGGAAAAAGAGATCGACTATCTGGCGAATGCCATCGAGAACCCGGCGCGCCCCTTCGTCGCCATTCTGGGTGGGGCAAAGGTCTCCGACAAGATCGCCGTCATCGAGGCGCTGCTCGGCAAATGCGATTACCTGCTCATCGGCGGCGGCATGGCGAATACCTTCTTCAAGGCGCAGGGGCACAGCCTGGGCAAAAGCCTGGTCGAAGACGACGCCATCGACACCGCCCGCACGCTGCTTGAGAAGAGCGGCGGCAAACTCATCCTGCCCATTGATGCCGTCATCGGCGACAAATTTGCCGACGACTCGCAGACGCAAACTATCACCGTCAGGGATGGTGTGCCCGACGAGTGGGCGATCTACGACATCGGCGCAGCGACCGTCGCCCGTTTCACCGAAGTGCTTAACAATGCGGCAACCGTCGTCTGGAACGGACCGATGGGCGTGTTCGAGAAACAGCCGTTCGCGGCGGGCACGCGCGCCATCGCTCAGATTCTGGCTGAACGCACGCGCGCAGGTGCGGTCACCATCATCGGCGGTGGCGACTCGGTGGCGGCGATCGAGGAAGCGGGTCTGGCAGACCAGATCACCCACATCTCGACGGGCGGCGGAGCCAGCCTGGAGATGCTGGAAGGCAAAGTCCTGCCCGGCGTTGCCGCGCTGAAAGATCGCTGAACGACTCCTGTTCTACCCTGATCCATTCACTGTCAAGGACGGTATCCATGCGTACACCCATCATCGCGGGCAACTGGAAGATGCACAAAACCGCCGCTGAGTCTGTCGATTTCGTGCGCGAACTGCTGCCGCACATCGACTCGATCGCTGGGGTTGAAAAGGTCGTGTGCCCGGCGTTCATCGCCCTTACGGGTGTCAGCGCGGCATTGGCGGGCACACAGGTCAAGGTCGGCGCGCAGAACGTGCATTGGGAAGAAAAAGGCGCGTATACCTCGCAGATCGCCCCTGGGATGCTGGTCGGGCTGGTCGAATATGTCATCATCGGGCATTCTGAAGTGCGCCAGTACCTTGCCGAAACCGATGAGAACGTCAATCGCAAGGCGAAAGCGCTGCTGGCACACGGTCTCAAGCCCATCATCGCCGTCGGTGAAAGCGATGCACAGAACAGCGCCGGCTTGACTGAGCAGGTCGTCAGCGGTCAGGTGCGTGCTGCGCTCACCGATATCCCCGCCGAGTCGCTGCCGCAGATCGTGATCGCCTACGAACCGATCTGGGCGATCGGCACAGGGAAGAATGCCAGCCCGGAGATCGCGCAGAACACCATCGCGGGCATCCGCGCGGTCATCACCGAACTCTACGGTGCAGACACTGCCCAGCAGGTACGCATCCAGTACGGCGGCAGCGTCAAACCCGGCAACATGACCGAGTACATGAGCCAGCCCGACATCGACGGCGCGCTCGTCGGCGGTGCATCGCTGGCAGTGGGCGATTTCACCCAGCTCATCCAGAAAGCGGCTGAGGCGAAAGGCGTCTGACCCTGACCCTGCTCGAAGTTGCCGCGCCCTGGCTGGTCGCCGCCGCACTGCTGTATGCGATGCGGCGTCTTGAGCGCTGGCTGCACGAGCATCTCTTCAAAGTAGGGTGGCTGGTCACCAAAAAATCGCGCACCACCACCCTGCTCTACTACACCTTCTTCCTGCCTGGGATCGTCATCCATGAATTCGTGCGCTGGCTGGTCGCCGGGCTGCTGGATGTGCGTGCTGACCGCGCCATCAAACTCCCTGACGAACAGCAGATCGCTGAACTCAAACTGACCTTCATCCGCATCCACCGCAATGCCGGGGAACTCAAGACCGCCATCATCAGTGCTGCACCCCTGTTCGTCGGGCTGGGCATCATCTACTACGTCAGCCAGAACATTCTGCGTATTCCGCAGGTACTTGACACGCTGGCAGGCGGTGGGTTGGATAACCTGAGCCGGGCGATCGCGCTTTTCACCAGCGCGCCAGATGTCTGGCTGTGGGTCTATTTCGTCTTCACCATCGCCAATACCATGATCCCGTCGTGGAGTGCGCTGCGCGGCTGGCGTATCGTGCTGATGGCGCTCGGTGTGGGCGTGGCAGCGCTGCTCTTTCTGGGCGTAGCTGACGATGTGTTCCTGGATACGCTGGCTGAACCCATCGTCACCACCGCCAATGTCCTCACGCTCACGCTGGCATTTGTCATCGGCGTCGATCTGCTCATGACCGCTGTGCTGGGCACGATCGAGGCGATCATCGAACGCATCACAGGGGACAGTGCGACCTTTCAGAATGGCAGGCTGATCGCCGTCACGCGTGCAGAGCGGCTGCGCCAGCAGGAACAGGAACGCGCCAGGCAGGAGCGTCAGCGCAAAGCCGCCGCCAAACGCACGGCATCCGGTCCACCCAGCATCTACAACATGCCTTTCCCTATCCCGAAGCCGCCGGACAAGGACAGCGCGCCGATCACCGTCACGCGCGACGCTCAGAATGTGCTGCTGTCCGGGTTTGAGGATGATGCGGCGGAGGATGACGATGAAGCGGATGCCAGCGCACCAGCCGCCTCACCCGCCCCAGGCGATAACCCCGCAGCAGAGCGCGCCACATAGCGCCGTCCGATCAACGCAAATCCCGCCAGCGTGATCAGCACCATCACGCCCAGCGCGATGAACTTGAACGCCTGGCTTTCCGTGATCAGCGTCAGCCCGCCGAAAAAGGCGCAGAAAACGTAATAGCCCAACACCATCGTGCGCGTGCTGACCCCCATATCCTGCAAGCGAAAATGCAGGTGTCCCCTGTCACCCGTGAACGGATTTTTCCCCCGCAGCACCCGGTTGACGACCTGCCACACGCTGTCCAGCAGGGGTAGCCCCATCACCAGCAGGATGGTCGCCATTTTCGCCCCGCCGATGATCGCCAGACAACCCAGCACGTAGCCCAGGAATGGCGCACCCCCTCCCATGACGATGCGCGCCGGATGAAAATTGTGGATCAGGAACCCCAGTGCTGACCCCACCAGAGCCAGATGCAGCAGGCTGACACTCGCCTGCGCCGGTTCCACGCGAAACGCGCTGTTGAGGAACAGGATCAGCCCTGCGATCACTGCGACCCCGCCCGCCAGCCCGTCCGCCCCATCCAGCCAGTTGACGGTGTTCATCATACCGACCAGCCAGAAAAAACTGATCGTCACCGTCACCCAGTATGCCCAGGGATCAGTCTGCTGTCCGGTGAGGGGATTGTTGAAGAACTCGATGAAAATCTGAAAAGTGATCGCGATCGCGGCAGCCGCGAACTGCCCGATGAACTGCTGAAACGGTGAGAGGTCGAACAGGTCATCGAGCAGCCCCACCCCAAAGATGACCACGCCGCCGCCGATTAGCCCGATCAGCCGAATCCATTCATACGGGTCGGCACGCGGCACAGGCATGAGCTGCGCCGCGATCACTGCCACCATAAATCCGCCGAACAGCGCTGCACCGCCCAGCTTACTCACCCTTCGGGCATCGCTTTCGCTCAGGCGGCGTCCGCCATAGCGCGAGACAATGTTCCACCGTCTGCCCAGCCTGTCCATCAGCGGGATGAGCAGCAGAGTCACGCCCAGCGCCAGGCAGACGATCACCAGATAGCTGATGCCCTCGTTCATCGCTGTGCGTTACGTCCCGAACTGACGGTCGCCCGCGTCGCCCAGCCCCGGCACGATGAAGCCCACTTCATTCAGCCGTTCATCGACCGCCGCGATGTGGATCGGCACATCCGGGTGCGCCTGTGACAGCCGCTCCACGCCTTCCGGCGCAGCGATCAGCCCAACGTACTTCACGCGCGGCACGCCCCATTCCTTCAGAATGTCCACCGTCGCCACAGCCGATCCGCCCGTCGCCAGCATCGGGTCGAGGATCAGACAGACCTGCACCGTCGGCGTCTCCGGCAGGCGATTGTAATACTGCACCGGACGCAGCGTGTGTTCATCGCGGTACAGCCCGATGTGCCACACCTGCACGCTGGGAAGCAGCATCAGCGCTCCTTCGACCATGCCCAACCCGGCGCGCAGCACCGGAACCAGACCGATCGTTTCATCAGCTTTCGCCCCCTGCGCCATGCCCATCGGCGTCTGAACGGTGCGCGGCGATAAACTCAGATCAAGCGTTGCCTCATACACCAGCAGCAGCGCCAGTTCGCGCATCAGCTCACGAAAGCTGCGATAATCGGTCTGTGCATCACGCAGCACAGTCAGTTTGTGTGCGACGAGCGGGTGTTTGGAAACGTGAAGCTGCGCCATCAGCCATCCTTGCCTTTCGTGTACAAAACTGTGCGAATTGTACGCGCCGCCTTATCTGGAGTCAAAAGCGGTTGCTTCCAGCGTGGCTTCCGCTATACTACAGATTGAGAACATTTATGCCATCTGGCAGCATAAGTCCCCGAAGGCACAATGAGTACACAGCATGACCGATGATGGACGGCTGGTCAGCGGCAAACGCCACCCCGACGAGCGCGAAAATGTTGCGCTGCGACCTAAACTGCTGCGCGACATCATCGGGCAGGATCGTGTGCGCGAAAACCTCAGAATTCTGATCGATGCGGCAAAGGCGCGCGGCGAAGCACCCGATCACATCCTCTTCTACGGACCACCGGGGCTGGGTAAAACCTCGCTGGCGCACATCATCGCCAATGAGATGAACAGCGCCATCCGCATCACAGCCGGACCGTCGATCGAGCGCGCAGGTGATCTCGCCGCCATCCTCACCCACATGAAACAGGGAGACATCTTGTTCATCGACGAAATCCATCGCCTGGGGCGCGCCGTCGAAGAAGTTCTCTACCCGGCGATGGAGGATTTCGCGCTGGACATCGTGATCGGCAAGGGACCCGCCGCCAAAAATGTCCGTCTCAATCTGCCCCGTTTTACCGTCATCGGCGCGACAACCCAACTTGCACTGCTCGCTGGTCCTTTGCGCGATCGCTTCGGAGCGCGCTTCCGTCTCGATTTTTATGACCAGCAGGCGATGGAACACATCATCGCCCGCGCTGCTGCCATGCTCAGAATTGAGATCAAGCCGGAGGGCATGAGCGAGATCGCCCGCCGTGCACGTGGTACGCCGCGTGTTGGGCTGCGCCTCCTGCGTCGAGCCCGTGACTACGCGCAAACGCGCGCCGAAGGCATCATCACCGGAAAAGTCGCCGGAGAAGCGCTGGAACTGATGGGCATCGATTTTCTTGGTCTCGATGACATCGATCGCCGCATCCTCGACGCGATCATCAATGCCTACGAGGGCGGACCCGTCGGTCTGCCGACCATCGCTGCGTCGATCAGCGAGGACAGCAACACTATCATGGATGTGTACGAACCCTACCTGATGCAGCTGGGCTTCCTTAAACGCACTCCACGCGGACGCATGGCGACTGCCCGCGCCTACGAACATCTCGGTATCCCGTATACCCAGGTCAATGCCACGCCACCCGCAGACGATCAGCCAACCCTCTTCTGAGAGATCATGACGACCGACTGGAAACTGTCCGATTTTGACTATCACCTGCCCGACTCCTGCATCGCCCAGACGCCCGTCGAACCGCGCGACTCTGCAAGGCTGATGCGCCTTGATCGGCAAACCGGGGCGATCGCGCATCATCGCTTCTACGAGATCGTCGATTTTCTGCGCCCCGGTGATGTGCTGGTGCTGAACACCACGCGCGTCATCCCGGCGCGTTTGTATGCCCGCAAACGCGAGACAGGCGGTGCGGTCGAAATCCTGCTGCTGCACAAGACGGGCGAGCGTGACTGGCAGGCAATGGTTGGCGGTCGGCGTGTGCTGGAAGGAACGCTGCTGGATTTTGACGGCGCAGAACTCTCGGCTGAAGTGATCGCAGTACATCATGAAAGCGAACGCACCCTCCGATTCAGCCAGCCGATCGAGCCGCTGCTGGATACCCTCGGTTCCGTGCCCCTGCCGCCGTACATCCATGAACCGCTGACCGATCCCGAACGTTACCAGACCGTTTACAGCCGCGAAGCGGGATCAGCCGCCGCGCCGACAGCCGGGTTACACTTCACGCCTGAGCTGATCATCCGCCTGCGCGATCAGGGAGTGCTGTTCGCACACTGTCTGCTGCATATCGGTCTCGGTACATTCCAGCCCGTCAAAGCCGAACGCATCGCCGATCATGTCATGCACAGCGAGCGCGCCCTGCTCAGCGCTGAAGATGCGCGGATCATCAATCAGGCAAAACTGGCGGGCGGGCGTATCATCGCCGTCGGCACGACCGCCGCGCGTACCATCGAGACGGCAGGCATTCTCAGCGAAGGAGGGGACCCGGCTCACCCCGACCGCTCACCAGATGCCTGTCCCTGGCGTCCGGTGGCATCGTTCGAGGCGGATACCAACCTGTTCATCTACCCCGGTTATCGCTGGCGTGTCATGGATGGCATCATCACCAATTTTCACCTGCCTCGTTCCACTCTGCTGATGATGATCAGCGCATTCGCCGGGCGCGAAAACACGCTCCACGCCTATGAAACCGCCCGTGACGACGGCTATCGTTTCTTCTCGTTCGGCGATGCCATGTTCATCGCCTGAACAGGTGCAAACCGTACATTGACCGAAACGGGCACGGCGCGTAGAATAACGGTTCTTAGTCGCTCATCGTTCAAAATTCGCTCCCAATGTTCCCCGTCGTGCCCGCCCTGCGTGGACGACGGCGAAAAGCGAAGATTGGAAGGCAGCTTTTTCATGTACGCAATCGTTCGTATCGCCGGGCGTCAGTACCGCGCCGAAGTCGGTTCCATCATCGATGTTGAACGCCTGCCCCACGAGGTAGACGCGCAGATCACCCTCAATGACGTACTGCTCGTTGAAAACGGGGATGCGACGGTCATCGGGCAGCCCACCGTAGACGGGGCATCCGCCCTGGCGACGGTGATCGCCCAGTTCCGCGCGCCCAAGATCATCGTCTTCAAGTATCGTCAGCGCACCAAGTTTCGCCGCAAGCGCGGGCATCGCCAGTACCACACCCGCCTGCGGATCGACGCGATCAACGCCTGACGCATAGTTCAGTTCAAAGCGAGGAATGAACAGGATATGGCTCACAAAAAAGGCGGCGGCTCCAGCCGCAACGGTCGTGACAGCAACGCACAGCGCCTCGGCGTCAAGCGTTTCGGGGGCGAGCTGGTCATCCCCGGCAATATCATCGTGCGCCAGCGTGGGACGGAGTTCCACCCCGGTCTCAACGTCGGCATGGGCAAAGATCACACCATTTTCGCCAAGATCGAAGGCTATGTCGTCTTCGAGAAGGTGAAGGGCAAGCCCGGTCGCCAGCAGATCAGCGTGTACGAACAGCTTCCCCAGAAGAAAGAAACTCCTGTTCAGTAGCATCTGAACGGATGCAGCATCTTCACTTTCCGGCGCGCACGGACAGACCGTGCGCCATACGAGGACGATCATGAAACAGAACCTCCATCCCCAGTGGTTCGCGGAAGCGAACGTCGTCTGCGCCTGCGGCAATACCTGGAAGACCGGCGCGACCGTCGCGGAGATCCGCACCGACATCTGCTCCGCCTGCCACCCCTTCTACACGGGTGAACAGCGCATCGTGGACACCGAAGGTCAGGTTGACCGCTTCATGAAGCGCCTTCAGGTGCGCGATAACAAGCGTGCCGAGGTGCAGACGCGCGAAGCCGCCCGCAACCCGGAGAATATGCCGCTCACCGAGGTCGGGCTTGACCGCCGTATGGTCGCCGCCTTCGCCGAAGCCGGGCTGACCAACGCCGGTGAGCTGGTCCGCTTCATCACCGAGAAGGGTGACGAGGCACTGCTCGACATCCCCGGCGTGGGGCGCAAGATCGTCGCAGATTTGAAGAAGGGTCTGCGCGCGAAAGGGTTTGAACTGGCACAGCCCGGCGAATAACTGCCCTCTGTGCTGATCCTGAAAGGCAGGCAGCCGTGCTGACGGTGCGCCTGCCTTTCTTTTTAACCTATCCTCTACCCTGATTGTCTTACCCTTACACACCAGGAGTCCGTGATCATGCGCCATCACAGCGGGCGCGTCGAGATCATCTGCGGCAGCATGTTCTGTGGGAAAACAGAAGAGCTGATCCGCCGGGTACGTCGCGCCATCATCGCCCGCCAGACTGTGCAGGTCTTCAAACCCAAAGTCGATGATCGTTTCGGCATTCAGACGATCACCAGCCACACCGGACAGAAACACGACGCCATCGCCGTCGCTCATCCAAACGACATCTTCGACCTGATCGAGAAACGCACTACCGTCATCGCCATCGATGAAGTCCAGTTTTTCGACCCGGCAATCGTCGAAGTGGTCGAGAAACTCGCCCAGCAGGGGATGCGCGTCATCTGTGCCGGGCTGGACCTCGACTTTCGCGGTGAGCCGTTCGGACCCATGCCCTTTCTGCTGTGTCGCGCTGAAGAAGTGACCAAGCTGCACGCCATCTGCATCGTCTGCGGTGAAACCGCCAGCCGCACTCAGCGCCTCGTCAATGGCAGCCCGGCACGCTATACCGACCCGATCATCCTCGTCGGCGCAGAAGAGAGCTATGAAGCGCGCTGCCGCGAACATCATGTCGTCCTGAAAGATTGACCCGTAGCGTTTCTCAGCAAAAACCCATATAATTACTTAGGGTCACTAAACAATCAGGCACAGGAGGTTCGATTATGGGCGTCGCAAGCGCCAATCTGTCCAACACATCCACAGCAGTGGTCGAAGCCAAACCGGGCTTGTGGCTGCGCGATCGCAACTGGGACCTGGCGTTCATTTCGCTGAGCGTGATCCTCGTCCCGCTGCCGTACATTGCCTACCTGATCATGATGCAGTTCGGTGTAGACAGCAATGTCAGCCGCAACATCGTCAACGGGTTCGTGGCGATCGCCGTTGGCGGTCCGCACATGATGTCCACCTTCCTGCGTACCGGGCTGGACAAGGAGTTCTCCCAGCGCTACCCGATGCTCATTCGTTCCTCGATCATCATTCCGATCGTGGTGGTCTCGCTGGCGTTCCTCAACCTCACGCTGCTGCTCACCGTCTTCTTCTTCTGGGCTTCCACCCACGTGCTGCATCAGGTCTCATACATCGTTGAACTGTACAACCACCGCGAGTCCAAAATCGTGCGCGGCAGCACCGTCACGTGGTGGGCGCGCGCGATCGATTACGCCGTCATCATGACCTGTCTGTTCCCCTTTGCCGCGCTCAAGATCAGCCAGGGCAGCTTCGACATCGGCACGAACGACCTGACCTCGGTGATTCCGGAGGTCTTCCAGGCGGCATGGTTCTTCTACATGATGGCGGGCGCGTTCCTTGTGGCGCTGGGTGCTTACGTGATCAAGACGTGGCGTGAGTATCGCGGTGGCTACATCAACTGGCCCAAGACGATCTTCATGTCGCTGACGGTGGCGGTCGCCTTCGTCATCCCCTCACTCCCCAACCTCGACACGGCTTTCCAGGGGATGAATACCTGGCATTCGTTCCAGTACCTTGCACTCACCTTCTACATTCTTCGTCTGCGCCAGCAGTACGGTCTGCTGGACAAAGCGCCGCTGGTTGAACGCTTCAGCAAGGGCAAAGACTCGCGCGGGCTGTTCGTCCTCAGCACGGTGATGCTGGTCGGCTCGCTCGTCGTCTTCATCGGCGTGTACACGCTGGCGGGCATCATCCGCCCCGGCATCGACCCGGAGACGCATTTCAATATCGCCTACTACACATCCATCCTGTCCTTCCTGTGGATTCACTACTACCACGACCATTTCCTCTTCACCAATTTTGAAGCGCTCGATTTCGCCTACGAAAAGAAGGCGTGATCTGACACACCACCCGTGCCGGATTAGCCGGCACGGGGCGTTTTACCAAACGGCGCGCTTGCGAGGCATATGGTACACTCTCTCAGCAAACACCTGTGCCCTGCCTGCTGACGAGGTTTCCGTGATGGGGATTTACATCCTACGCCGCCTGTTACAAAGCATCCCCACCTTCATCGGCATCACCGCCATCACCTTCCTGCTGATCATCAGCGCCCCAGGCGACCCGATCTCGCTGATCACCTTTGGCGAAAACCAGGACTCCGCCACCACCCAGCAGCTTCGCCGCCTGCTCGGTCTCGACCAGCCGGCATATCTGCAATACCTCTACTGGCTGGTGGGCAATGACTGGACGCGCATCGATACCGATGGCGACGGTGAGGGGGATACCCCTGGCGTGCGGCGGGGGCTGCTGCGGGGCGACCTCGGCAATTCAATTCGCCAGCAGCGTCCGGTGTTCGATCTGCTCGTCGAACGCATCCCGCGCACCCTTCAGCTCACGCTCGGCGCACTGCTGATCGGATACGGGCTGGGCATCCCGCTGGGCGTGCTGGCGGCTGTGCGACAGGGGAAGCTGCCGGATCAGATCATGCGCGTGATTTCGGTGCTGGGCAATGCCGTGCCTGGTTTCTGGCTCGGACTGCTGCTGATCGTGGTGTTCGCCGTCCAGCTGCGCTGGCTGCCTCTGAGCGGCAGCAGTTCTCCCTCAGGCAATGACACGCTGCTCACCGCCCTTTCCTACATGATCATGCCCGTCATCGTCCTCAGCCTGCCCACACTGGCAAATGTCTCGCGCCTGGTGCGGACGAGTGTGCTGGAAGTTCTTTCGCAGGATTACATCCGCACCGCCTACGCAAAAGGCTTGTCACGACGCGGCGTCATCTGGGGGCACGGCGTGCGAAACGCTCTTATCCCTACTGCCACCTTTCTGGGCGCGGCGCTCGGTGGACTGCTGAGCGGCACGGTCATCGTGGAACAGGTATTCGGCTGGTCGGGCATGGGCAGGCTGGTGGTCGAGAGCGTCTTTCAGCGCGACTATCCGATTGTCATGGGATCGGTCGTGATCGGCTCGATCCTGTTCATCCTCGGCACGCTGCTGTCAGACATCCTGTACGGTCTGCTCGACCCGCGCATCCGCTTCGACTGAGGAACTCAGCCATGTCTACCGCCACCCGCCTCAATGCAGACAAAACCCGTTCCCGCTCGCTGTGGTCGGATGCGCTCGCCTATATCCTGCGCGACAAGCTGACGCTGCTGGCACTTTTCATCCTGGCTTGCCTCACGCTGGCGTGCTTCATCGCCCCCCCGATCGTGGAAAATGTGCTGAACATCAACCCCAACCGCACCAGTGTCCCCAACCGCTTCATCGCACCCGGCGAACGTGGTTTCGTGCTGGGCACAGACCAGCTTGGGCGCGATCAGCTTATCCGCCTGCTGTACGGCGGGCGCATCTCGCTCGCCATCGCCTATTCCGCCAGCGCGCTGTCGCTGTTCATCGGGGTGACGCTCGGTCTGCTGGCGGGCTACTACGGCGGGCGCGTCGATGACGTGATCATCTGGCTGATCAACACGCTCAATGCCATCCCGATCATCTTTCTGCTGCTGGTCGCGTCCAGCCTGTGGCGTCCCTCCCCTACTCTGCTGGTGGTCATCCTCGCCGCGCTGGGATGGATACCGAGTGCCAGGCTGGTGCGTGGTGAAGCGCTTTCCCTGCGCGGACGCGACTACATGCTCGCGGCACAGGCATTAGGCGCATCCCCGGCACGCCTGCTGGTCGCCCACTTCCTGCCCAATCTGCTGCCCACTGCCATCGTCTACCTGTCGATCAACGCTGGAACGCTCATCCTCACTGAGTCGGCGCTCAGCTATCTGGGCGTCGGGGTACAGCCACCGGAAGCGTCGTGGGGCAACATGCTCACCGACGCGCGCTCGTTCTTCGCGCTGGGGCGGCATCTGATCTTCCCGCCCGGCTTCTGCATCGCCATCACAGTGCTGTGTTTTTATCTGATCGGGGACGGTTTGCGCGATGCGCTTGACCCACGCACATCCCGTAAGTGAGGGGGACTCAATGACCTGGCACACCATAGGCTGACGTGCCAGGTCAGCGGCATTTTCAGGGGTTAGTCCCCGATGCGCCACTCATTGATGTGCTGCGTGAAGCCATACAGACCCCACCAGGGACCCGGCTCGAACCCACCGATGCGGCTGTTCATCACCTGAATCAGGTTCGGGCTGAGGACGAAATCGTAGATCACCTGCTCATGCTGAATCTGCTGAATCTGGTAGTACAGTTCAGCGCGCGCTGCCGGGTCACACCCCGGAACAGCCGCCGCTGCATCGAGCAGTGCATCGTATTCCGGGTTGACGTAGGACACCACATTGCCGCCCGACCCAGGCACGTCGTTACGGCTGTAGGTCAGCCCACGCGCCAGGCTGTCCGGGTCAGGCGGGTTGGGACCCGAATTGCTCAGCACGGCGATGTCGAAGCGCTGCCCCAGAAAGACCTCGTTCAGGTATGTCGCCCATTCCAGCTTGGTCAGGGTGACATCCATGCCCAGACGGGTGAAGTAGTCCTGCGCCACGAGTGCGATCGTCTCGAAGTAGCGCAGCAGATCGCTGTAGGCGATCTCGAACGCCAGCGGCACGCCGTCTTTCTCGCGGATACCCGTTGACGGGTTGATCACCCAGCCCGCCTCATCCAGCAGCGCGGCGGCAGCTTCCGGGTCAAACGGGTACGGCTGAATATCCGGGTTGACCGCCCAGGTCAGCGAGGGCAGCACGCTGCTGGCGATGATCGTCCCACCATTTTCGCCACCCAGCGTCGCCAGCACATCCGCTTTGTTCCAAGCCATCGCAATGGCGCGGCGCACGCGCACATCGCTGAAGATCGGATGAGGCGTCTGTGCGACGAGGTTGCCATCCGCATCATACGCAGGCTGCGGATTTTCAGGATCGACCCAGTTCATCGCCAGGAACGACACGTTGTTCTGCGGGAAGGCGGCGAAGTTGAGGCGGCTGGTATCCACAAGCTGCTCGAATTCATCCCCGCGCAGGCTGGCATAGTCGATCTCGCCCGCCTGAAGTGCCTGAAGCGTGATCGCCGGGTCCTGAATCACCCGATTGATGAGCGTCGGGATAGTTGCAGGCGAGCCCCAGTAAGTCGGGTTGATACGATAACGCTGGAATTCACCCGTCACCGATTGCTCAAGAATGTAGGGTCCGCCGCTCACATCCGGCGCAGTGGCGAGGGCATTGGTCGCCATGTCGCTGAAATCCGCCGCGAAACGAGCCGACGGCACGAGGCGGAAATTGATGAAGTCGCTCCACACCACGCATGTCGGACGGTTCAGCACGATCTCAAAAGTGCGATCGTCGATGATGTTCACCGCCGCGATATTGCGCGTGTTATTGCGGCGCGGCGACGGGACGTTCGTATCCGCCGTCGCATCGATGACGAATTTAGCATCCGCCGAAGTGATCGGCGTGCCGTCCGACCAGAAGGCGTTGTCGCGGATGGTGAAGCGATAGGTCAGGTTGTCTTCCGACACTTCCCATGTCGTCAGCCCAGGAATCGGCTGCCCGGTGAAACGATCGACCTCGAACAACTGGGGCCACAGATAATGCGCCGCGATGATCGACGCGCCATCGCTGTAGAGGATCGGGTTAAACGTGGTCAGGTTGCCAATGTTGCGGACGACAATCGTCGTGTCATCCTGCGCGTGGACGCCGATGGCAACCAGCGGGATGATGACCAGCAGCAGCAGAAACAGGAAACGCCTTTTTAACTTCATGATTGATCCTCCAGAAAAGCGACAGCGCAGTCTTGTTGATCCGCACAGGATGCGGATTCAGAGGATTGTAACTGGATTCAAAGGATTTCGCACATTTCCGCCCGCTTCAGCGCCCAAGCGGTTCACTCACCCATTGCATCGGGTCAACCGCCACCCCATTCACCCACAGTTCCCAGTGCAGATGTGCCCCTGTCACCCGCCCTGTGCTGCCTACCGTACCGATCACCTGCCCCGCCTGCACGCGGTCTCCCAGGCGAACATACCGCTCCGTCTGATGCCAGTAACCGGTATACACGCCCCAGCCGTGATCGATGACCGTCGCCACCCCACGCACATTGAGCGTATCCGCCAGCACCACCACCCCGGCTGCCGGAGCGATGATCGGTGCACCAGACGCCGCCGCAAAATCCGTCCCGGTATGCAGGTTGCTGAAGACGCCGCCGTTGTAGGTGCGCCGCGCCCCGAACGGCGAAGACATCGGCGCAGCGGCGGGCAGCCCCATCAGTCCGTCGAAAAAGCGTTCCGGGGTGCTGCGCGTCATCACCCCGGCAACCAGCGCGCGCTCGGTATCATCCACGCTCTGATTGATCAGCGCCAGTCGATCCGCTGACAGAGTAAGCGACTCACGGCGATACGCTCCGGCATTGATCTGGAGATTGACGGTATACGGCTCACCATTCACCATCAGCGTCAGCGGTGACACCCCAGCCGGGGTATCCAGCGGCACGCCGATCAGGATGGTATGCAGCAGCCCCTCATTGCGACTGATCACGGGCACATCCCGGTCGAGAAAACGCGCCGGAATGCTGGCGGGCGTGCTGGTGACAAAATCGATGCGCCCCGTTCGCCCTTCCACCAGTACCAGCGGCGTCACAGTCAGTCGTTCGATCGGGGCGGGCAGTACCCCTGCATAGCGTGTCGGTACGACGCCAGGGATGATCAGTTCCTGCCCAGGATAGATCAGGGAGGGATTGGTGAAGACATTGGCGTTGACGATCGCGGTCACATCCACTCCGTAGCGCTGCGAAATCGTGAACAGGCTTTCGCCGCGCGTCACGATGTGGATGAGCGTCTGCGTGGGGTCGTCTGCCTGCTGATCGCTCACAATCTGCGGCGGCGACTCAGGCGGCTGGACGGGTGGGACAGACTGCGGCGGCGGCGTCACCGCCAGTACGATGCTGTTTCCCACCGGGATGGTGAGCAGTTGTCCGACGGCGATCGCATCGCCCGACAATCCGCTGCGCGCCATGAGTGCTGCCGGATCGACGGCGTAAAAAGCCGCAATGCTGGAGAGCGTCTCGCCAGGCTGCACCACATGTACCACTTCCTGAAGCGCCATCGGCGTGACATCCCCGCTGGGGATGAGGAGCCGCTGCCCAACGTAGATGGTCTCCGGGCGGGTGATGCCGTTTGCCCGCGCGATCTGCTCTACCGTCAGCCCATAACGCAGACTGATTCGGAACAGGTTTTCGCCCCGCTGCACGACATGCACGGTCTGGCTCGGAGTGTCCTGCCCGAATGCCGACAAAGACAGGCTGGCGATCAGCACCAGAGCGATCGCCAGCCGCATGAACTGCCAAATTCGCTGAGTCAAAGGTCAGTTACTCGTGACTTGCTCGTCAAAAACCAGCCGATCCCCGATCGCCACGCGCTGCATGACATCGGGATTGGCTTCAAGATAATACTGTGCCGGGGCTTTCGGCGCATACATCGGTCGCCAGGGTTTGGCGAACGCCATATCGACCACCCGTCCTCCGGCGTCCAGCCAGACCACCGCGATCGGGAAGAACATGAAGAACATGTGGATGGCGCTGTTCGTCCGGCTCTCAGAGCGCGTGACGAACAGCAGCCCTTCATCGGCAGGCAGGCGCGGGACGAACTGCAAGCCCCTGAGATGACACAGGAAGCTTTCACACAGCCGCACCCGCGCCAGGATGACCGCGCCGGTCTCTGCATTGCGTAATACCCGCCAGCGCGCCACGTTGCCCCGCTTACGGAATTTGCAGAACCTGACCGACGAAGATGCGGTTGGCATCCACGATGCGGTTCAGGCGCACCAGATCGGAAATCCGCACATTGAAACGGATCGAGATGGCATACAGGTTATCGCCAGGCTGCACACGATACGTCCCGGTCGCTGGCGGCATCGTCGGCGTCGCCGTCGGCGGAACGCGCGTCGGCGCAGGACGGGTCGCTGTCGGTGTGGGGGTCGGCAACGCTCCGGTCGGGATGAGCAGCACCGTCCCCGCGAAGATCAGATTGGGGTTGACGATACGGTTGAGGCGCGCCAGATCGCGCAGGCTGACGCGATAGCGCGCCGCGATCGACGACAGCGAGTCGCCATACTGGACGACGTAGCGAATGGTCGCTCCGGCAGTCGGCGTGACAGCGATTGCGGCAGCAGCAGCAGCCGTCGGCACGACGATCGTCGGCTCGATCACGATCACAGTGGGTACGATCGGGGTCGCGGTCGGCTCGATAATCACCACAACCGGGGTCGCAGCAGCGGGTTCCGCTGTCAGTACGTCGGTCGGGATCGGCGTCGCCGTCGGCGGCTCGACGGTCGGCACGTCGGTCGGGATCGGCGTTGCCGTCGGCGGCTCGACGGTCGGCACGTCAGTCGGGATCGGCGTCGCCGTCGGCGGCTCGACGGTCGGCACGTCAGTCGGGATCGGCGTCGCCGTCGGCG
>CAZTLS010000001.1:0-101960 GCA_964614405.1 uncultured Pleurocapsa sp. | reverse complement strand
GCTCGACGGTCGGCTCGACCGCAATGATGACGACTTCAGCGGTTGCCTCAGCGGGTGCTTCTGTGGTCGCTTCTGCCTCTGCTTCAGCGGTCGCTTCGACCACAATCACAACTTCCGGCGTCGGCTCTTCAGCCGGTTGGCTGACCGCCTGGGCGGCACCCACCCTCAGGCTGGCATCGTCGAGATAAACGACGTTGTTCATCAGAATCTGATTGACAGTGGAGCGCACAAACACCGTGATCGCGTCAGCTTCCGCCGTCGCGCTGACAGCAGGCTGTACCCAGCCGTCATACGACGAAACAGGTTCTGACCAAACGATCGCCTCGCTCGCGCCGTCTTCACCACCGCTGGGGTCAATACCCACTTCGATGGTCATATCGGCATTGTCCGCGCTGGTGTTCGCATCTTCACCACTGCTCGACCACAGCCAGGCGTTGATGCTGAAAGTGACTTCAGCGCCAGGTGTGATCCCACTCACCTGCTGGTATACCCCGCCGACATGTGATGAGAAGAAGCTGAAATACTGCTGGGCATCTTCACCCGAAAGGATACGCGGCGTCCCCATACCGCTGGTGGTGTCGCTGGCAGGGTAATACTCCGGCTGAAGCGATCCATTGACGCTGACCGACCACACCGACCATCCCTGCGCGATTTGCCCTGGAACAACCCCCTCAACTATCTCGAAAGGAGGCTCAAAACCGGGGTTAACGAGCAAACTGTCCTGCCCATATACCGCTGGTACAATGCCAGTCATCACCAGCAGCAGGACGGCAGCCACCAGCCGACGCGCTTGCTTGATCTTCATCCGGGTTTCTCCTCACGCCCACGCGGATCGTAAAAACGAAATACCATGCCAACAGTGTAGCAGGTTTCACCCATTTTCGCTGTAATCACATCGTGCGCGCAAAATCCATCACTCCCCTTTCGCGGCATATTCCGTTACACTGCTGTGTATATGGTTAAATCAATCGGGCGGTTCAGCCGTCCTGCCTGCCCATGTCAACGATCAAAATCGCTTTATGCACGTTGCAGCTCGACCTGTCCGGCGTGGAGACGCTCAAGGAAAAACGGAGCATCATCAAATCCATGCTGGCGCGGATGCACAATACATTTAACGTCTCCACAGCAGAGATCGACCATCTCGACACGCCAGACTCCAGCGTCATCGCCTTTGCCGTCGTCACCAATGCCACCCATCACGGGCACAGCACCATCAGCACAGTGCTGAAGTGGATTGAAAAACATGTGCCCGATGTCGAAATCGTCGATCAGTCGATAGAGATCATCTGAGCTTCTGGTCAAAAGTTTATAAGGAGTGTGTTCTTATGCAGCTTATCGCCGCACATGCTCTCCGTCTCATCGACCTGGGCGGTATCTCCATCCCGCCTGAAGGGACACACTCTCAGCCGCTTTGCACTTTCACCCTCACCTTCGACCCGACCAGCACGATGATGCGCGCCGAAGTCAATCAGTCTCACGGCGGGCGGAATGCCCACTGCACCATCGATCCGCTCATCGGGATGCACACCTATCAGGCGCGCGCACTCGCCAGTGGCATCGACCTGGACTACGCGCTCTGGTCGCCCTTCATCGCGGTCTGCCTGGCGCTTTACCGTACACATCTGGACTATGACGCCACATTCACCGAATGCACCCTCAGTCTGATCCATCCCGGCATCATCACCGTCACACATGCCAGCATCCACATCGATGAAAATGCCCTGTTTCGCCAGCCAGAACTGTCCGACTTCGAGAGCGCAGCGGTCTCATCCATGGAGGCAAGGCAGATCGCCGATCGCATCTACAGCGGCTACTTTGGCGGTGAGATCGCCTGCATCACCAACGGAGCCGGGCTGCTCATGGCATCGCTGGACGGACTGAGCGAACAGGGATTGAGCGTGTGCTGCACCATCGAGATCGACAGCGAGCCGACTTCGGAGCGTCTGTCGATCGCCCTGCGTCACGCTCAGGAACAGGGTGCGCGCGGTATCTTCGCCGCCCTGTTTTGCAGCCGCATCTCCCCATCCGAACTCGCTTCACGGGTGATCGCCCTCCATCCGCCCCCCGCCTTCAGCATTTACCTGAATGGTGAGGATGCCCTTTCCGCTCGTAATATCCTTCACGCGGCGAACATCCTTACCGACTCGACGCTGAGCGGCGCGATCGCGCGGCTGAATGATGCACTGCATCGGGGAGAGGCGACATGACCATCCTGTTCAACAAGGACACATTATTTCTCGTACAGGGCATCACAGGGCGCGAAGGCAGCCATTACACCGCACGAATGCTCAGCTACGGCACGCCGATCGTGGCAGGGGTGACGCCCGAAAAAGGGGGAGAGTGGCAGCATGGGCTGCCCGTCTTCGACAGCGTGCATGATGCAGTCGAAGCCACAGGAGCTAATGCTTCGATTGTGTTCGTGCAGCCTGCCGCAGCCGTCGATGCATTGTACGAGGCGGTCGATGCGCGCCTCTCTCCGATCGTATGCGTCACCGAAGGCATTCCGATCAATGATGCGCTGCGCCTCAAGATGTACATCCGTCATCACTTCCCAGGTATGCGCCTGCTCGGTCCGGGGTCACCAGGCATCCTCGTGCCGGGGCGGGCGGTCGTGGGCATTACACCGCTCTCGTTCGGCATCAGAGGCAAGGTAGGCATCGTCGCGCGCAGTGCCTCTCTCGCCTATGATGTGATGGCGCGCATGACCGACATCGGCATCGGCATCTCGGCGTTCGTCGGTTTGGGGGGTGACCCGGTGAGCGGGACGACGTTCACCGACATTCTGGCGCTGTTCGAGGATGACATCGACACGGGCATCGTCATCCTGATCGGCGAAATCGGCGGGACGAGTGAACATCAGGCAGCAGCATACATCCGCGATGAGATGACCAAGCCGGTGATCGCCTACATCGCCGGGGCAGCCGCCCCCCAGGGAGTCCGTATGGGGCACGCCGGGGCGCGCATCACCAGTCAGGAGACGACTGCAATCGCCAAGCTGGATGCCCTCTCGTTCGCCGGAGCGCGCGTTGTGCGTTCGCTCGATGCCATCCTCCCCCGCCTGCTGGAGACGCTCGGCGGTTACTGAGCGGCGCACGCCTCCATTGTGGCGCTTTCACTGCTCCAGGGGCGGTCGGCACTGGCGCGGCTGTAGCAGTTGCAATAGACGTTCGCCTGTTCGCGCCCCGCCCACAGCAGATAATTCGCCGTCGTCTCGATGCACAGGCGTGTATCCGTCTGACTCGTCACCACGCCATTGGAAACGCCCAGTCCGCGCGTTCGCGCTTCCATGATCAGCCAGACGCGCACTTCCTGTTCCGCCAGCTCTCCCGTCCGTACCACAATCTGTCCCTGCGTCGCCAGCGTGAACAGTCCGCACGGCAGCATGACCAGCGCGAACCAGAACACCAGCAGAATGAAGCATCCCGTCCGACGGATCAGCCCAGGTCTGCGGCGAGGAGGAGGCGGCTCGGCAGGCTGCTCGACATCGATCTGCCCCTCTTCCGGCTGCGAGGGCAGATCAGAGGATGAGGGTGGGGGTTGCCCGATCATGAGGTCATCTCCTGTGCGAAACGCATCACAATCTGATCCTGGCTGTCATAACTCACATGCACGTGATGAACAGGCGGGGCATCCGGGGCGAGGATACGTGGCAGGATAAGCGCAATGTCCTCCACAAGATCGACCTGTCCGATCGCCGCCAGCGGAACCCAGTGCAGCGTCCCTTCACGCTCATCGGAGGTGGTTTCGCGCACCACGCTTTGCCCGGTGTAGACGAACAGCACAATTCCCGTCTCCAGCCCTGTATCGATGTTGTAGACCGCGCGCAGGCGCAGATCGGAAATATCCAGCCCGGTCTCTTCCATGACCTCACGCCGCGCGCTCGTCAGCGGGTCTTCATGACGTTCGATGTGACCGCCCACCCCGTTATAGCGATTGGGGAACACCCGTTTATGCGGCGCACGCTTCATCAGCAGCACATCCTCCCCGTTGAAGATGAAGCACAACGTGCGCGGGATGACCAACCAGCGCCCCTGCGTCACGTCTGCTCCCTGATCTTTCGCACCCATACCATTCCTTTCAAGCCCGCGATTGCGGCGCATTCGTCCGCGTGCTAATCTTAGCGCGATTCGTCCGAATTCTCGCCTTTGAGGGATCAGTAAACGATGAGCAGTTCCCCGCTGAATGCCGATGCTGTCCTGAAACAAGCCCAGCTTGAGACGGACGATCGCCCCTACGCGCTCATCCATCTGCCAGCCAATGGCATCATGGCAGCGGCGGGTGTGCTGGCGCAGATCGCCGAACCATTCGCCGCGCTGATCATCGACCGCCATGAGGTGACGCTGATCATGCCGGAAGTATATCTGGAAGGTTTCGCCGAACGCCTGCGTGATCATCGGCGCGACGCAGCGTCCTATCGCCTGATCACCTTCAACATCGCGCTCGACAGCACTCTCGTCGGCTTTATGGCACGCATCAGCGCCGCCCTCGCCGCAGCAGGGGTCAGCATTCTGCCGCTGGCAGCGTTCGAGCGCGATCACATCCTCGTCCGCAGCGAACAGTTTGATACCGCTATGACCGCTCTGCGTCAGCTTCAGGAAAGTCTGTAAACCCACCGTGAACATCAATTTTTTCAATACCCCGCCGCAGCCCAAAGATCAGGTTCGCATCGAGAAACTCGACGTCGTCGTCTATCCCGACCGTTTCCGCGTGTTCGTGCAAATCCACGTTACTCTGTTTCAGGAACGCCCCAACCTGCTGCTGGTAGCGCGCGACAGCGACGGGCGCATCGCCGCTGAACTCGACATCATCGAGACGATGCACCACGAGATGGAATTCACCATGCACCTGCGCGGCAAAACCGATCCAGCCGGGGACTATACCCTCACCGCCGACCTGTTCTACGAATCGCGCAATCCCCCTCAGGATCGCCAGACGATCGCTTTCATCGTGCCAGACGAAAACGACACCCCGCCCGAAAGCAGCCCGTAGATGCCCATCCGCCAGCTTTGGTTCACCCCGCAGATGCACACTGCCCTGCTCAGGGAAGTGGAGCGTGCGGGCGCGCTTGAGGCATGTGGGGTTCTGGCGGGAGTCGTCTCAGGCGAACAGGGTCAGGTGATGCAGGTCATCCCATTACCCAACATCGCCGATGACCCCACCCGCAGCTATCGGATGGATGATGCTCTGCTGGGGCGCACAGCAGATGTGCTGCACAACAATGGACACGAAATCATCGCCTTCTATCACAGCCATCCTAACAGCACGCCGATCCCTTCACGCGCAGATGTCCTGCTGGCGACCAACCCGCACATCCCGATCGTCATCGTCGGTCAGCGCAACGGCGCGCTGGTCAGTGCAGCCTGGGCGATCGCATACGGCGAAGTCGAACCCATCGACTCCCGCATTGCCGACCTGCGCCCCGCCGCGCCGACCCGTTTTTCCCTGTCAGCGCGAATCCTCACCCTCGCTGTGCTGGTGATCAGCGCGCTGGTGGTGCTGGTCACTGCACTTTCGCTGCTGCCCCCTGCGCCTGAAATCCCGCGCTGACCCTCGAAGGACACGCTCATGACGCCCACTCCGCTTATCCTGCTCGTCGTCACCGTGATCGGTCTTCTCGCTGGCGCACTCGTCAACATGCTGGCAGACGACCTGCCCAAACGCCGCCGTGTGCATTTCCCCCCGCGCTATCCCGACGACTCGCCGCGCCCGCCGATCGCATGGATGGGGCTGACAGCGTTCCTGTTCGGACGGCGTACTGCCCCATCAGGCGCGCGCCTCACATGGCGCTATCCGCTCACCGAGCTGCTCACCGCCGGGCTGATGCTGCTCACGCTCTTCGCCACCGCCGATGACCCCAGAATGACGCCGCTCCAACTGGTCTTCTGGCTGGTGTACATGATCATCTTCGCGCTCATCACCGTCATCGACCTCGAACACCGCCTGATCCTGTTCGTGGTCATCATCCCATCGTGCATCATCGCGCTGATAGATGCGCTGGTGACGGGCTATGGCGCGGATTTAGGACAGGCGCTCATCGGCGGTGCGGTCGGCTTCGGCGTGTTCTTCCTGCTTTACATGGGTGGGTTTCTGTTCGTCTACATCAGCGGTAAGCTGCGCGGGCACACCACCGATGAGGTTGCTTTCGGCTATGGTGATGTCATGCTCATCACGCTGTCCGGCTTCATTCTGGGCTGGCAGCCGCTTATCCCGGTCATGTTCCTGACGGTCTTTCTGGGCGCATTCGGCGCGCTCATCTGGATCGCCTCGCGCTTTTTCTCGCGCACGGGCTACAGTATGTTCACGCCGCTGCCCTACGGGCAGTACATCGTCATCGCCACCATCCTGATGCTGCTGTTCGCCACCGAACTGACAGCATTTCTCCGTCAGCCTGCCTGATCAGCCGGGCGTTCGATGATCCCGCCGCCCAGACAACGATCGCCCTGATACACGATCGCGCCCTGCCCAGGTGTGATGTCGCGCAGCGGCGTCTCGAACGCCACGTGCATTCGCCCATCCGCCAGCGGAGTCACCCATGACGGGACAGCTTTCGCTTTGTAGCGGATTTTGACCTCCGCCTCGAATGGCTCCGCAGGCGTTTCCCCGCTCACCCAGTTGACGCGCTTCGCTGTCAGCTCGCGCGCACCCAGCTCATCTGCCGTACCGACGATGAGTGCGTTCTGCGCCGCGTCCATGCCGATCACATACAGCGGTTCCTGGCTGGTGACGCCCAACCCCTTGCGCTGCCCGATCGTGTAATTGGCAAGCCCGGTATGCTCGCCGATGACCACCCCATCACGACGGCGGATGATCCCGGCGGCGAACACGTCCGGCGCGTGATCGCGCAGGAAGCGACGGTAATCCCCATCGCCCAGGAAGCACAAATCCTGACTATCCTGCTTTGATGCAGTCGGCAAGCCGAAGCGCGCTGCGATCTGGCGTACTTCCGTCTTCGGATACTGCCCGACCGGGAACAGAGCGTGCGCCAGGTGATGCTGTCCCATTACGCTCAGCACATAGCTCTGATCCTTGCTCTCGTCCACGCCGCGCAGCAGCGTGTACCGTCTGTGTTCATCCCGACCGATGCGCGCGTAATGCCCCGTCGCCAGATAATCCGCCTCCAGCGCCAGTGCGTTTTCCAGCAGCCAGGTGAAGCGAATCTGGCGGTTGCATTCGATGCACGGGTTGGGGGTCAATCCGTGACGGTGCTGGTCGATGAAATATTCGACGATCGTATTGCGGAATGTGGCTTTCGTATCCAGCACATAAAACGGAATGCCGAGTTGATCGGCAATGCGCCGTGCGTCCGCCATCTGATCGGGCGTGCAGCAGCGGTTGTGCGCCCCGCCGCCGACCGTCTCTTCAGACCACAGACGCATCATCATCCCGATCACCTCATAGCCCTGCTCCACCAGCAGCGCCGCCGCGACCGAGCTGTCCACTCCGCCGCTCATCGCCACGACCACGCGCGCGCCAGGCTTGATCTGCATCTCGCTCATCTCATCACCACCTGCACCCGCCGCGCCCGCGTGATCGCCCCCTCGATGATCGTGATTGCGGCGTTGATCTCTGCCTCCGTCGTCTCACGCCCCAGCGTCAGCCGCAGCCCGCTGAGCGCCTGTCGCTCGTCATAGCCCAGCGCCAGCAGCACTTCAGACGGTTCAGCATTTCCCACCTTGCACGCCGACCCGCTCGATGCCATGACGCCTGCCACATCGAGATGGATGAGCAGCGTGCTGGCATCCACCCCATCGACGATAAAGCTGGCATGGTTGGGCAGCCGCTCGGTCGGATGCCCAGTCAGCGCCACACCGGGCAGACGCAGCACCCCGTCGATCAGCCGATCGCGCAGCATGGTGATGCGCGGCACGACCAACTCGCGCTCTTCACACGCGATCGTCAGCGCCGTCGCCATGCCGACAATCCCCGCCAGATTGTGCGTCCCGGCACGGCGATTGCTCTCCTGCGCGCCGCCCGTCTGCGTCGCATCGAGCGCTGCGTCGGCGCGCACATACAGCGCCCCCACACCCTGCGGTGCATAGAATTTATGCGCCGACAGGCTGAGCAGGTCAACACCCAGGGCACGCACATCCAGCGGCAGCAGCCCCGCCGCCTGCACCGCATCGGTGTGCATCAGCGCTCCATGCGCCCGCGCCATCTCCGCCAGCGCACTGACGGGTTGCAGCGTGCCGATCTCGTTGCTGGCGAACATCACGCTGACCAATGCCGTCTCATCATCAATCTGTGCAGCTGCTCCTGTTTCAACCACCCTGCCCAGCGAGTCCACAGGCAGCAGCGAAAGCCCAAACCCGTGCCGCGCGTTCAGCCATTCTGCGGTACGCAGCACCGCCGGATGCTCGATCGGCGTGGTGACGAGTTTCGCCCGCCCGCATCCTTCCCCTGCCCAGGCAGCGCCCCGCACCGCCAGATTATCGCTCTCCGAACCCCCGCTGGTGAAGACGATCTCGTCCGGCGTGCATCCCAGGCAGTGAGCGATCGCTGCGCGCGCATCTTCAAGGGCACGCTCAGCCCGCCTGCCATAAGCGTGCAGCGCCGACGCATTGCCGAACTGTTCACGCAGATAGGGCAGCATCGCCTCAATGACGCGCGGGTCAACAGGGGTGGTGGCGGCGTGATCCAGATAGATCGACCGCTTGCTCATGCTCAGCCTTTTTTCTCATCGACATCAGACTAATTGTACACCTGCATCGTGACAGGCAGCAGAGCAAACATGTCAGCAGGTGCTGGTTTATTTCCCCTTTCGTCTTTGCAACCGAGTAAAGTTATGTCATTTACACCAAGCCCTGACAGACTCAACGCTGGACTATCTTATGCCTGCCGAATTCCAGGTAACCTGGCTGACATGATCGCCAGAACCGGTGCTAAAGTAAAAGAGGAGATTTTCGTGTGCAACTTTAGGAGCCGACACACACATGCAGCCATATTTTCATGAACATGGGCCATGGTCAGCAGCATTTATACGTGACGGTGTGTTCAACGCAGCGGCTTATCACGCGGTGCTGAAACAGGGAATTGTCGCCCCCACATCGGTTCGGAGCGTGTGGAATTGGTCGGCTGGTGACCTCGTCGCCATGCTGTTCGTGGGTGCTGTACTGGGGCTGTTCATCGGGCTGATGCTGGAGAATACCGGGCTTGGAGCGGTAGTCTGCTTAATCGCAGTGGCAGTACAGGCTGTTGTGTTCACGGTGATGGCAGCCAATGACCGCTTAGCCCGTAAGACTGCACAGGCTGAGTATGCGCGGCTGGTGCAGGAAGGGGTAATTGTCGATGGGGAGGTCACCAGCAGGAATGTAAACCTGATCTTAGGCAGTGAGTACAACAACATTGAGGAAACGCGGGTAACCGTGCTGACGTACATGCTTGAGGTCAGTGTTACCTTTACTTCCCCGCATGGATTGCGCCACACGCACAAGCTCACCAAAGCGCTATCGTGGAAGAGACTTAGTGATGATGAAGTCAATCATATAGACTGGGATGAGGAGCAGGCTGCTGCAGCCCGCTACCCGCGCCCGCCAGTGGGTGCGCCAGCCTTTGTCCTGTACTATAACGCGCAGTTATATCGTGTATTGTAGATATTCAGATGTGCTTAAACAGACGAGACTTAAGCTGACACAACGGTAGTCTAACCCCAGTTTTTCGGACTAACAACGCCTCAGGCGGCTAACTCTGGAACGGCTTGAAACGATGTGAAACGACGTTCTCAGGCAGCTTGAGGCAACGGAGAATGTGATCGCGGTCGATATGACCACGTTCGCTTCACTCAAGCCAGCGTCTGTTACACCACCTGCAACGGACTCCCTCAAAATATCGGAGAAGGGATTAAGGGGTGAGGGCTGGCGGGATTGCGTCGTGCGAACTCGCAAAAAGCCGGTTATCATTGGTGCGTCATGCAATGGCAACCGTGCCACCCCAGGCAGTGCGTGAAGTCGGGCACGCAGCCCGCCCGCCGCCTGCAACTCAACTGGCGCTCACGAAAGGACAAGCACATGTCGGTCATCGAACAGATTCACGCTCGTGAAGTTCTCGACTCGCGCGGTAATCCGACCGTTGAAGTGGAAGTGACCCTTACAGATGGCGCGTTCGGTCGCGCGATCGTCCCCAGCGGTGCATCAACGGGTGAGCATGAAGCGATCGAACTGCGCGACGGCGACAAAGCGCGCTTCAGTGGAAAAGGCGTGCTGAAGGCGGTCAATGCGGTGAACACCACCATCGCCGATGCGCTGGAGGGGATGTACGCCCTGAGCCAGATCGAAATCGACCAGACGATGCTCGAACTGGATGGCACGCCGAACAAAGGCAATCTGGGTGCCAATGCCATCCTCGGCGTCTCACTGGCGGTCGCCAAAGCTGCTGCGCAGTCGGTCGATCTACCTCTGTACGCCTATCTCGGTGGGGTTCACGCGCATGTGCTGCCAGTTCCGATGATGAACATCATGAACGGCGGCAAGCACGCGCTCGGCAGCACCGATTTTCAGGAATTCATGGTCATGCCCGTCGGCGCGGGATCGTTCCGCGAAGCCCTTCAGTGGGGTGTCGAGATTTACCACGCCCTCAAGTCGGTGCTGCACAAAGCCGGGCACAGCACCAATGTGGGTGACGAAGGTGGCTTCGCGCCCAGCCTGGGCAGCAATCAGGCGGCGCTCGATGTGATCATGGAGGCGATCATCAAGGCGGGTTACACGCCCGGCGAACAGGTTCGCATCGCCCTCGACCCCGCTGTTTCGGAAATCTACAAAGATGGCAAATATCACCTCGAAATTGAGGGACGTGTGCTGTCTGGCGAGGAAATGGTCGCCTTCTGGGTGGACTGGGCGAGCCGTTACCCGATCATCTCGCTCGAAGATGGTCTGGCGGAAAATGACTGGGAGAACTGGTCGCGCCTGGTGGCTGCGCTGGGTGATCGTGTGCAGATCGTCGGTGATGACCTGCTGGTGACCAATGTCGAGAAGGTGCGCCGCGCCATCCGCGAAAAAGCCGCCAACGCCCTGCTCTTCAAGCTCAACCAGATCGGTTCGCTCACCGAGGCACTCGCCGCCGCCCAGCTCAGCCAGCGTCACAATATGGCGGTCGTCACCAGCCACCGCTCTGGCGAGACGGAAGACACCACCATCGCCGATGTCGCCGTCGCCATGAACGCCGGGCAGATCAAGACCGGCGCGCCCGCCCGCACCGATCGCGTCGCCAAGTACAACCAACTGCTGCGGATTGAGGAAGAGCTGGGCAAGGCTGCACGTTACGCCGGGCTGAGCGCGTTCACCAATCTGGCGCTCGATCTGTAAACTCCAGACCTTTTTTATCGCTCTCACACATCCAGCCGCACTGGAAAGGAAACGTCGTGATCAGAAGCCGCATCAACGGAAAGCGCACCAAGATCGTTGCGACGATCGGACCTACTTCACGGGATGAAAATACCCTTCGGCAGATCATCCGTGCGGGGCTTGATGTCGCGCGGATCAACTTTTCGCATGGCGATCACGCAGTACACGGCGAGACCATCGATCTGGTGCGGCGCATCGCCTATGAGGAAAACAGCGTCGTCGCCATTCTGTGCGACATGCAGGGACCGAAAATCCGCATCGGCAGAATCGCTCATGAGCCGCTCGTCCTCAATCCGGGTGATACGATCACGCTGACGCTGGATGAAGCGGATGGCACGAACAACGTCGTCCGCCTTCCACACCCCGAATTTGTGCCGGACATCAAGCCTGGGATGCAGCTTTTGCTCGACGACGGCAAGTACGAGTTCGTCGTCACCGCCACGACCGGGCGCGCCCTGGTCTGCGAGGTGGTCATCGGCGGTGACCTGACCAGCCGCAAGGGGGTCATGGCTCCCAATGCCCGCCTCACCCTGTCGGCGATCACCGACAAAGATCGCGCCGATGTCGAATTCGCCCTGACGAAGAACCCTGAATACATCGCCATGTCGTTCGTGCGGCATCAGGAAGACATCCGCGAGATGCGCTGGCTGATCAAGCACCTCGGCGGCGATACGGCGATCATCGCCAAGATTGAAAAACATGAGGCGCTGGAAAATATCGAGCAGATCATCGCTGCCGCCGACGGCATCATGGTGGCGCGTGGTGACCTGGGCATCGAAACCCCAGCCGAAGAAGTCCCCTTCCACCAGAAGCGGATCATCAAGCTGTGCAACGCCGCCGCCAAACCCGTCATCACCGCCACACAGATGCTCAGCTCGATGGTGGACAACCCCCGCCCCACGCGCGCCGAAGCCAGCGACGTGTACAACGCCATCATCGACGGCACAGATGCCGTCATGCTGAGTAATGAGACCGCATCCGGCAAGTTCCCGGTGCGCGCCGTTGAGACGATGGTCAACATCGCCGCCATCGCTGAACGCAATATCACCCGCAGTGCTGCTCTTGAGCGGGCGCAGTCTCACATCACGCTGGACGCCGCAGAGCGCGAAAATGTCTCGGACGCTATCAGTCAGGCGACCTGTCAGATTGCGGACACACTCGGCGTCAAGGCGATCGTCACCTCCACCATCAGCGGCTATACCGCCCGGCGCGTCGCGCGTGAACGTCCTCGCACGCCGATCGTCTGCGTCACCCCCAATGAGTTGACCTACCGCCGGATGGCGCTGGTCTGGGGTGTTGTGCCGCTGCTCGTGCCTCAGTTCAGTTCGATCGACGAAATGCTGGGCACAGTGGCGCGCGCCGCCCACGATGCCAAACTGGTCAATGTAGGCGACTCGCTGGTGATCATCGCGGGTGTGCCGTTCGGCATTGGCGGGCAGACCAACTTCCTCAAAGTCCACCGCGTCGGCGAACAGAACGAACTCACCCCCTGATCCCTGCCCTCCAGAATCCCATCCTCAAAACCCCTCTCGCTGGAGAGGGGTTTGGGGTGAGGTCAGACATCATCCCCGTCGATAAATTCCAGCGTCCCACCGCCGCCCGACGTCGCTGCCGGGTAGGTGGCAGGAGCCTCCCACCCTGTGCGTGAGGCGCTTTCGCGGGTATATGCAGGGACGCTCACCGGGTCAGCACGCCCGGAAGCAGGGGTCAGACAGTGCGGGCACAAATCCCAGCTCAATTCCAGCATTCGCCCACACCGCGAACAGGGGCGCTTCAGCCTGGTATGACAGTGCGGGCACGCCTGCCAGTCGTCCTGGACGCGCTGCTTGCATCCAGGACAGGTCGGCTTCTGCTCGATTTCCTGAAGCAGCGCTTCCTCTTCAAGCGAACGTTCATAGGCTTCAGAGAGCGTCTCGCGCGGGCGCAGCAGCAGATACGCCAGCAGCCCAGGCAGGTTGAGGACCAGCACCAACAGCGCCATGAAGATTTGCGCCAGCGCATCGCGCGATCGCGCGCGCATGTCGCGGTACGTCCACACCCCCATCGCCAGCCAGAACACGACCAGCACACCGCCGCCATACACCACCGCGATCGTCACCCACAGGCTGTTGTCGCCAAAATCGAGTCCCAACATCGCTTCGTTCGTCCTTTGTTTTACGGATTAGCGGGGTTTGCGCTGGCGGTGATCGGGATCACTGCCTGATCGACCAGCAGTTCCACTTCACGCACATACACATCATAATCATGCCCGGAGGCGTAAAACTTGAGGTTGAGGATCGCCGACGGACGGTTATCCGGGGTCAGTTTGGTCAGCAGATTGCCGCTCTCATAGGTATACCAGCGATCGCCGTTGATGATCTCATGCAGTTCACCGCACGAGTCGCATTGCAGCGGATAGTTCAGGCTGGGCGTGTTTTTGACGTAGAAACCATGAATCCATGTCCTGATCTGCCGCCCGCCGGCTGTGTAATACTCCATACGCAGCATGAGCGGGCATTCGCTGCCATCCACGCCGCAGGCATTGAGCGAGTGGTCACTGATCCTGAAGCGGGCGCGGATCGACACATGGCGGAACATCGAAACATCCAGCCCCTGTGTGGCGTTGAATGCCTGCACACACAACGTCTCCCCGTGCGACTCCGCCCCTGTCCCCCGATAAAGGCGCAGCGCTGGCTGCCCATCCGCCATGACGAGCGAATAGCTTCCGCCTGGGCTGCCATTCTGCCAACTGTTGCAGCGCCACATCAGCGGGCGCACTTCTTCCGGCGCAGCGTTGAAATCCAGCACATTGTCCGTCGAAAAGCGCGATGCGCCCAGCAGGTTGACCAGCGCCGGTGCGTACACAAAACGTCCGCTTTCGTCGAACATCATCGCGCCCTGCTGCCCAGTGGGCACGGGGTAGCTGCGTCCATCCTGCGTGAACATGACCGCATCGCCGCCGTTGTTCACCACGCTCATCAGTTCGTCACTGGCAGTGACGACATAGCGTCCCGCCTGGCTCAGCCGGGCACGCCCGCCTGCTGCGCTGATGACGACGAATTCGACCTGGCGCGCCGGGCGCGGCGGCACGACAATCGCCAGTTCGCCGACGATCTGATCCAGCGTGATCTGATACGGCGCGCTGCTCCAGTCAAAACGCGGGCGGATGAACTGACGCGCAGTCAGCGATGCCCCATTCTTGAGGATAATGCTGGCGATCAGCGCGCGTCCATCCTGCGCATCCTGGATGTTCAGGATCGCCTGAGACTGCGCGTCAGTCGTGACGATGCTGCTCAGCTCGATCATGCGTTCACTGCGTACTGCCTGCTCGATCAGGTCTGCCCCGATCAGGCTGGCGGTCCCCCGGCTGACCTGAAGCTGCCCGGTCAGCGGCACGAACGACTGAAAAGCGAAGGCATACAAGCCGACCAATCCGAGTGCCGCCAGCACACAGAACGTCGCAAACGACACCAGGATGATCCCCCAGGCGACGCGCTGTGGGCTGAGCGTCGGTTCAGGGATGGCTTCGGTGAGTGAATTCTGCTGAATCATGCGTTTTCACAACCATCTTTCACAGATCATCAGCGAGTATATCACATTCGCCGCCGCGCCTCAGCCTTACCGTCATCCCCCTGTTTCGGCTATAATGACGCGATACCATCCATTCGCTATTCTGGAGTCAGGGTCATGTCGGGTCACAGTAAATGGTCTACGATCAAACGCAAGAAAGGGGCTGAAGACGCCAAGCGCGGCAAAATTTTCACCCGCCTGGCGCGCGACATCACCGTCGCGGCGCGTGAAGGCGGTGGTGACGAATCCGCCAACCCCCGCCTCAAGCTGGCGATCGCCAAAGCCAAAGCCGCCAATATGCCCAAAGACAATATCGAGCGTGCTGTCTCGCGCGGGACGGGCAAAGGCGATGACGACATCACGATGGAAGAGATCACCTACGAGGGTTACGGACCTGACGGTGTGGCGATGCTGATCGAGACGCTGACCGATAACAAAAACCGCGCCCTCGGTGACGTCAAGCGGGTCATCAACAAGGCGGGCGGCAGCATGGCGTCTGCCGGGTCGGTCGCCTGGCAGTTCGAGCAGAAGGGGTACATCGAACTGGAGAGCGACGGTGGTGATTTTGACAGCCTCTTCATGACCGCCGCTGAAGCCGGCGCAGATGATGTGGTCAGCGAAGATGGGGTGATCGCGGTCTACACCCCGCGTGAACAGTTTGGCGCAGTGGAAGCCGCCCTCACCAGCGCGGGCTACAGCATCACCGATTCCAGCCTGAAATGGTTCGCCAAAAACGAGATCGAGATCGCGCCGGAAAAAGCCGTCGCCATCATGAAGCTCATGGGCGATCTGGAAGACCTCGATGATGTGCAGTCCGTCGCCACCAATCTGCTCATCACCGATGCAGTCATGGACGCCTTTGAGACCGCGTAAATCTGATGCTCACTCTCGGTATCGACCCCGGCACAGCGACCATCGGTTATGGTCTGGTACGCGAGCTTGAAGATGGCAGCCTGAATGCGGTGGACTATGGGGTGATCACCACCCCATCCACCCTGCGGATGCCCGATCGCCTGGTGATGATCTTCGATGCCCTCACCACGCTGGTGGAGCAGCATCGTCCGGATCGCGCTGCGGTCGAAGAGATGTTCTTCGGCAAAAATATCACCACCGCCATCACCGTCGCTCAGGGGCGCGGCGTCATCCTGCTCACGCTGATACAGGCAGGACTGCCCATTTACGAGTACAAACCCAACTTCATCAAACAGTCGATCGCCGGGTATGGCGGCGCACCCAAACTGCAGATGCAGGAAATGGTGCGGATGCTGCTCGGTCTCCAACACATCCCGCGCCCCGACGACGCCGCCGATGCGCTGGCGATCGCCATCACCGACATTCACAGCGCACACACCAGCAGCGCGGAAAGCACCTGGACATGATCGCCAGTCTGCAAGGACACATCGCCTCGATGAGCGCCGATCAGGTCGTACTGGTCGTAGGTGGGGTGGGCTATCGTCTGCTCATCCCACGCGGCAGCATCAGCGGCAGTGAAGGCGATGCGCTGCATCTGCACACCGAGATGATCGTGCGCGAAGACGCCATCACGCTCTATGGTTTTGCCACGATCGCCGAACGAGACCTGTTCAACCTGCTGAACACCGTTTCCGGCGTCGGACCCAAGCTGGCACTCGCTGTCGTCAGCAGCATGAGCCTCGACGGGCTGCGAAACGCCGTCACCAGCGGCAGCCCGGAGATGCTCACCCGTGTACCGGGTATCGGCAAAAAACTGGCGGAAAAGATCACCTTTGAGCTGAAAGACAAGCTCAAGGGATCGGACGGGCTGATCCCCGCTGCTGCTGGCTTCACCGACCTGAACAAAGACCTGCTCGACGCTCTGGTCGGGCTGGGCTACAGCATCGCCGAGGCGCAGTCCGCGATTGCTGCCATCCCCAACGATACGCCGAAGGATTTTGCCGAACGGCTGCGCGCAGCCCTGCAATATTTTGTGTGACCCCTGAAAAGGATGACTGATTCATGACCGACACCCTGATCGGGCGGCGGATCGATGTGCTGGACAAAGGTTTCGTCGAACTGCTGGACATGATGCCGCACCCCCTCACGGGCGTGAGCGGCGATCTGGCGATCGTCAATGCCGCGCGCGTCAGCTTTCTGGGCGAAAGCAAGGGTGAGGAAGCAGATAAAAAGCTGCTCTTCTATCTGCTGCGTCACAGCCACACCAGCCCGTTTGAGATGGTGAAGTTCAAATTTCGCACCCATGCCCCGCTCATCACCTACTGGCAGTGGGTGCGTCACCGTTCCTTTCACTACATGAACGCCAACGCTCAGTCCGGGCGCTATACGCCGTTCGAGGAAAACGACTTCTATGTGCCTACAGTGTGGCGCAAACAGTCGAAGAGCAACAAGCAGGCGAGTGAGGGCGAACTCGAAGCCGACGCCAGCGCCATGCTCACCGATGCGCTTGAAGAACACTACGACCGCGCGTTTGCCCTGTATCAGAACGCGCTCGAACAAGGCGTCTCCAAAGAAATGGCGCGCCTTTTCCTGCCTGGCTTCAGCGTGTACTACACCTGGGTGATGAGCGTGGATGCGCTCAACCTGATGCACTTCCTGCGGCTGCGTATGGCGTCGGACGCCCAATACGAGATTCGGGTGTACGCCGACGCCATCTATCAGCATTTCTTCAAGCCTGCCCTGCCCTGGACGGCTGAAGCTTTCGAGCAGTACTGGCTGAACGCCAGCCAGCCCTGACCTCAACGCTCAGTTGACCGGGATCAGCACCGCCCCGATCGCCGCACACAACTGCGCCCCGCTGCGATCCAGCGGGCGCACTTCCCAGAAATAGGTTTGCAGCGGCTGGAAGAGCGCCCCGCCGAAGTCGAAATACGTCTCGCCGACGATGGTGGCGAACAGCGTGACCAGTTCCTCGTTGTACAGCGCGACCCGATATGCCAGCGCGCCATCGACGGGCATCCAGGTGACCCGATTGTTCCCGGTGCGATCGACCGTCGTCACGGTGCGCGCTAGATCGATGCTGAAGGTGCTGCACGCCGGGAGCGTGGGCGAAGTGAGCAGCACAGCGTTCACCATGTCGAAGGTGGGCACAGGGCTGGGTGTGACGCTGGGAACTGGGGTGGGCGAGAAGATCGGAGTCCATGTCGGCGGCAGCGTGGCGCGCAGCAGCTCGGTGGGCGTTGGCGCATCGGGAAGAGTCGGCTGCGGCGTGGCGGAAGGGCGCGGCGTGGCGGTGGGGGGCACAGAGGTAGGCTGTGCCTCTCCCGAACAGGCAGCAAGCGCGATCGCGCAGATCGCCAGCATCAGCCCGTGATTTATCCGGCGCATCAGGATTTTGCCCCGTAATGTCATGCTCGTCTCTCCTCAGCGCAGGCGAACACCATCGATGACTCCGATCACGAACAGCACCAGCAGGGCGACCACGATCGCCACGCCTGCCAGCAGATACAGCAGAGTGGCACGCCGCATTCGGGGTGCGCCGCCTGCCTCGCCCACCAGCAGCCACCAACCCAGAAGATACATCACCAGCCCCGCCCCTGAAGAGATGAGCGCGGGCAGCATGGTCGTCGCCGGGTCAAAAAACTGTGCCAGATACACCCGATCGACCAGCGGCATGAGGAGGAATGTCAGGGCGATGGCGAAGCCCATCACCATGATGATGCGCGTCAGGCGCGGCAGCCGTGCGATCGGCGACATCGCGGACGGCGAAACTTCAGGCTGGGCAGACGATGAGCGTGAGCGCGCGCGGCTCATGACGACGCCCCATCATCAGGCTGGGCGGTTTCCCGATTGATCATGTGCTGTGAGGCGCGCACGAAATAATCGACCATGACGGAACGCATCGGTTCAGGGATGCCTACTTCGTCGATCGCCGCGACCATGTGCCCCAGCCAGTGCTGCTGAGCGGCGCTGTCGATCGCAAACGGCATGTGCCGCATTCGCAGCCTGGGATGCCCGCGTTCCATGCTGTATTCCTGCCCCCCGCCAAAAAACTGCATCAGGAACAGCGCCTGCCAGCGCTTACCCGGTTCGAGGTCGTCAGGAAACATCGGGCGCAGGTACGGGTCTGCCTCGACACGGGCGTAAAACCGATCGACCAGCCGCCAGAATGTCTCTGCTCCACCAACCAGGGTGTAGATCGTCGTCTGCTCATTCGCTGTGGTCATCATCCCTCGCTGTCAAACTTTAATCTGGACAAGCCCATGCGCCACTGTAAAATCCCAAACGGGTATGCGCTGCGCCATCCAGGTGGCTGCCTGTTTCCCATTATAACGGTATCCGTTCCCTTAGGAGCATCACTTATGACTTTTCATCGCCGTGCGGCTGTCGTGCTGCTGGCTTGCCTGCTGATGTCCTTGTTCGCAGCCATCGCCCAGGCGCAGGAGACCCCGCTGCGGATTTCCGGTTCGGGTCTCGCGGAAGCGGTCGTTGCGCCATTTGTCACCGATACACAGACCAGCGCCACCATCGCTGTGACAGGTTCCACCTCCGGGCTGGCTGAATTCTGCCGCGCAGGGAATGAGATCGCCCTTAGTGCCCGCCCGATGACTCCTCAGGAAGAGACCCTCTGCACGCTCAATGGCGTCGCCTTTCACGAGTTCCTGCTCGGTCACAACCTGCTCACACTGGTTGTCCGGGCTGAGGACGGACTGCCTCAGTGCCTTTCCAGCGCACAGCTCAGCAGCCTGCTCGCCCCAAGCGCCACCGCCAGCACATGGAGCAGCACAGCCGGGGAAGGGGTTTCACTCCCCCTCACGCTGATCCTGCCGCCGGAAAACACCGTCGCCTACGCGCTGCTTGATGACCGCATCGGCGGCGTCGGTCTGCGCGCAGGGACAGTTCAGGCGAACCGTGATGCACTGCTCGCCGCCGTCGCCGCCACGCCCGGCGCGCTGGGCGTCACGACCGCCGGAAACAGCCCACTGCCGACCGGTCTGCGTGCTATGCAGCTTGATGACGGCACATCCGGCTGTGTTGATCCCACTGTGACTGCGGTCGAAAATCGCCTCTACACCGCCGCCAATCGCCTGTTCGTCTACGTCAATGCCGCACATGTCGAAGCAGCACGTCCGCTGCTGAGCGCCCTTTTCGCGGAGAACGCCCTCTCCAGTCTGACACTGGCTGACTACAGCGCGCCCAGCCCGGCAGCCATCGTCCGCGACCAGTCGATCCTCGCCGACGGGCTGATCGGGCGGCAGTTCAGCCGTGAAGTGACCGCCTTCTCCATCCCGCAAAATCTGGTCGGGCAGATCACGATCGCTGGTTCGCTGGACGCCAAACCCTATCTGGACAGCGTGAACAGCGCCTTTAACGCCGCGCAGCCAGGCGTCACCCTCACGTATACCGCGCAGGGCGTGGTGAGCGGTGTGCAGCGCTTCTGCAATGGTGAGATCGATATGGTCACCACCTTTGCGCCGCTCACTGAAGAACAGACCGCAGCCTGTGCGCAGAACAATGTCACACCAGCGACCTTCACGCTGGGCGCATTCGCCCCGGTGCTGGTCATGGGGGCGACGATGGGCGAAGCTGAAAATCCGGTCGCCTGCCTGACAGTGGATGAAGTAGCATCGGTATGGGGTGCTGGCGGTGCTGGAACCTGGAACAGCGTGCGTGCCGACTTCCCCGAACAGCCAATCACCCTGTTCACTCCGGTTGGCGGCAGCCTGACGCGCGACCTGCTCACGCTGCGTGCTTCCACGCCGACCGTGCCGCGCGCTGACGTTGAGGAAAACAATGACCAGGCGTATCGCGCCGCCGCCGTCGCCAATGTGCCTGGCGGCATCACCTTCATGAGCCTGTCTGAGTTCGCCAGCCTGCCTGCAACCGAGGCAAGCCGGGTGCGGGTGCTGGACGTGGATGGCGGTTCAGGTTGTATCAGCGCCAGTGCCGGGTCACTGATCGACGCCAGTTACCCGCTGGCGCGCCCGGTATATCTGATCGTGCGTCGCAGCGCGATCGGGCGGCAGGACGTGCAGTCGTACCTCTGGTTCATCTTCAGCGACGCCAACTACCCGCTGTTCGCCAGTGCCGGGCTGAATGGTCTGCTGTTCAGCGATCTGGTCGATCGGCGTAATGCGCTGGAAGCACTCTATCCAGTTGTGGTGCAGGAAGTGGCAGCCAGCATCATCGCCGCCCCTGAAACGACGCCTGAAGCTGAAGCGACGCCAGAGATCGACACCACACCCACTCTGCAACCGCCGACGGGTGGCAACATGCCCCCGGTGACCCCGGCGAGTGGCGGCTGATTTCATCCCACAATCCCACAGAAAACCCCGTCTGGCACGGGGTTTTCTGTTGTCCGGCGTGTTATACTATCCGCGTATTCGTGCCCGGCAGACTGCGCCGCGCTCTCAATTTTTAAGGAAAACACCCCATGCGCGGTGAAATCGTCGCCATCGACCTGGAAACCACCGGGCTGGACCCCGCACACGACGCCATCATCGAGATCGGTGCGGTGCGCCTCGTGGACGGGCAGGTCGCAGGCGAATACAGCACACTCGTCCACCCCGGCAAAGCCATCCCTCCGCTCGTAACACAGATCACCGGGATCACCAATGACGATCTGATCGGTGCGCCTACGCTGCTCTCTGTTCTGCCTGCATTGCAGGCGTTTGTCGGCGGCGCGACTCTGCTGGGACACAATATCAGTTTCGATACCGGCTTCCTGTATAAACAGGGCATGTTCCGCGACAACCCGCGCCTCGACACCTACGACATCGCTTCGGTGCTGATGCCCACCGCCCCGCGTTATGCCCTCTCGCATCTGGCAGCATTGTTCAGCTTCGACATCGAATCAGCCCATCGCGCCCTGTATGACGCCCGTGCCACTGCACACATCTACACGCGGCTGTGGGAACGCGCTATGAGCCTGCCTCTGGCGATCGTCCAGGAGATCATCGTCCTGTCGGAGGCGGCAAAATGGGATGCCCGCGATTTTTTCAACGCGGTCTTCAGCACACGCATCGCAAATGGCGAGATCATCACCCCCATCCCCCCCTTTCGCGCTTTCACCCAGCCTGCACCGCAGACTCAGCCCCGCGTGCCCCAGCTTCCCGTTGGCAGCAGTACGCCGGACCGCATCGCCGACATGCTGTCTGCGGGCGGCGCGCTCTCCCGAACCCTGCCTGACTACGAACCGCGCAGTGAGCAGGTCTCGATGGCGCGCGCCGTCGCCGAGGCGCTGGGCGAGTCGCAGCACACGATCATCGAAGCGGGCACAGGCACAGGCAAAACTCTTGCCTATCTGCTGCCTGCCCTGACGTGGGCGCTGGAGCGCGGTGAGCGCGTCGTCATCTCCACCTACACCAACCAGCTTCAGGATCAGATCACCGGTCATGAACTGGAAACAGCACGCGCCCTGCTTCCTGTCGCTGCACGTGCTGCGGTCCTCAAAGGACGTTCACACTATCTGTGCCCGCGCGAATTTGAAGCCGCCCGCCGCAGCAACCCCACATCGGTGGACGAACTCAGGACGATCGCCAAAACACTCGTCTGGCTGCTCGACACCCCTGACGGCGAACGAGGTGACCTGGCGCTGCGCGGACCGGAAGAGATGCTGACATGGCAGCATATGAGCGCCGATCACCTGCCCTGTACTGATGACCGCTGCCAAGCCATCGGCGCGATCTGCCCATTTTATCGTGCGCGTCGCACAGCGGAGGTCGCAGACGTGATCATCGTCAATCATGCCCTACTTGCCGCCGACGCCCGCGCTGAACACAGCATCCTGCCGCCCTATCAGGCGCTCATCGTCGATGAAGCGCATCACCTGGAAGACGCCGCCACCAGCAGCCTCTCGCGGCGGCTGGACAGTTCATCGGTCATGCGCGCGTTGTGGCGCATCGGCGATCGACGCAGCGGCATCCTCGGCGACTATCAGCGCGCCATCGAGTCCGGCACATCTCAGGAAACGGCGGCGCGTTTCACCGCGTTCATCGCCGATGTCGCGCAGGTGGCGCGTGGCGCGCGCGGACACGTCACGCGGGTGTTCGATGCACTGCGCGCCCTGGTCGGGCAGATCGATCTCAATCAGGACACACATGGGGCAGCACGCCTCAGCCCTGCAATCCGCGCGCGCAGCGAATTCACCAGCGTTCAGCTTGCCTGGCATGACCTGAGCGCTTTCATGGAGAGCCTTGCCGGGGCACTCGGTCAGCTCGCCACCGGATTGAAACGGGTGCAGCTCATCCATCAGGGACAGATGACCGAACTGGGCAGCACACTGGCGGGCGCACAGCGAGGCATCATCGAAATGCGCGCCCTGTTCGACGAAATACTCAGCCATCCGCGTCCGGATTACGTGTACTGGGTACAGGCAGGTCAGGCGCATGAGTATCTCGCCCTGCATTGCGCGCCGCTGCATGTCGGCGGCATGATGCGCGAAACGCTCTGGGGCACAAAACGGGCGGTCATCCTCACCAGTGCTACCCTGCACGCGGGCGACAATTTCAAATTCGTCAGCGATCGCCTCAGTGCTGACCACGCTCGTCCGCTCGCCCTCGGCTCCCCCTTTGACTATCGCCGGGCTGCCCTGCTCTGCCTGCCCAGTGACATGCCCGATCCCAGCGACAGGCAGCACTACCAGCCCAGCCTTGAGCGGGCGATCGTCGAAATTGCGACCGCGCTGGAAGGGCGCGTGCTGGTGCTGTTCACCAGCTATGCCCAACTGCGCCAGACCGCCACTGCCATCACACCCCGCCTCGCACTGGGTCACATCGATGTGTACGACCAGAGTGAAAGCAGCAGCCGTCAGGCAGCGCTGAACGGGTTCAGAAGCAGTGAGCGTGCCGTGCTGATGGGCACACGCGGGTTCTGGGAAGGCATCGACATCCCCGGTGAGCAGCTCAGCGCGGTGATCATCGCGCGACTGCCGTTCAGCGTCCCCACCGATCCGGTGTTCGCCGCCCGTGCCGAAAGCTATCAGGACTCGTTCAATGACTATACCGTGCCTGACGCCATCATGCGTTTCCGCCAGGGTTTCGGGCGGCTGATTCGGCGCGCCACCGATCGGGGCGTGTTTGTGGTGCTGGATTCGCGTATCATCAACAAAGGTTACGGGCGTCATTTCATCGATGCCCTGCCTGAAATGACCGTCAAACGCACACCACTTAACCAGCTTGCTCAGGCTGCGCGAAACTGGTTGAAAGAGGAGTAGGGTGATTATGAAAACTCCCGACGGGCGTCAGTGCCGCCACTACTACGCGGATTTTCATCGCGGGCGAGCGCTTCAGGAATGCCGACTGGAGAAGCAGAACCCGGACTCGCTGCGCTGGCAGCCGTCGGACTGCGCCCGCTGCCCCGTCCCGGAGATCATCAATGCCAACGCCAGCCCGGACATGACCCTCACCCTGACCATCCGGCAGGGTTTTCTGGGTCTGCGACGCACCGTATCGGTTTCGGCATTCTGCGATCGCCATCACCAGCCCATCGCCGATCCCTATGTCGGCTGTGAAGAATGCGCCAAAGAGCGCAGTGGCGCATTGGATATGTTCCGGCGCGCTCTGGAGGATATGGATGAGCCAGACAACACACCCTGAGCCAATTGGTGATGAAACCCAGCCTGCTTCCTCCCCTTCCGGCGGACACGTGGTGCTGATCGGCGCACGTCGTCCATTCGCTGCGCTCACCAGTGGGCTGCGTGCTGCCTCTGTTGAAATCGATCACTTACCCGCCTCTATCAGCAGTGATCAGCTCGATGCTCTGCTCGCCCAGCAGCAGATTGACCTGATAGCAGCTTTGGCAGGCGAACAGACAGACAGCCTGTTTTCCCATCTGCACGCACGGGGCTGTCCTGCTGTGCGCGTCGCCCTGGCACAGAACGCGGCAGACATACCCTCGTCTCTCCACGCCGATTTTGTATACACACTGGACTCTCCGATACTCATGACGAATCTGATCAGTCTGATCCGGCTGAGTCGGCGTACCACAATTTACATGCAGCCGTCACAACAGACTGCCACCCCCAGTGAGATCGACCTGCTGCGCGATACCATCGTCAAAACAGTCTCGCATGAACTGCGCACCCCCCTTCTGCAGATCAAATCCGCTGTCGCCATGCTCAGCGAAGGCGCAGCCGAACGTGAACGGCTGATGGGCTATGCGCTGGGCGCAGTCTCCCGGCTGGAAAATGTCATCAGCAATATCACGCGCCTTGCGGAAAGCCTGAATACCCATATCGACATCACCACGCCGTCAGACGTTCTGCTGCACACGATGCGACTGCTGCGCCGCAACTGGGAGTCGCGCGAACAGCTCGACCGCATCCAGACGATCATCGCGCCAGACCTGCCCCATATCCTGTGCGACCGCGCAGCGATCAGCGTCGCGCTGCAACTGCTGCTGGACAACGCCCTCAAATTCAGCACGGATGCCGTCACCTTCGAAATTCGTCCTTCACCACACGGCTCGGTCGAGTTTCGGGTGATCGATCAGGGTATCGGCATCGCCCCGGCGCTGCGCGAACGCATCTTTGAACCCTTTTTTCAGGCAGACCAGCACAATACCCGAAAATATCGGGGAGCGGGTGTCGGGCTGGCGATCGTCCGTCTGATTCTGGAACGGCATCATACCGCCATCCACATTGAAAGCCGCCTCGGTGAAGGCAGCACCTTCACTTTCGCCCTGCCCCGCGTCCCGCCGGATACGCTGCCTGGCTGATCGTATTCACGGTAAACTTTCATCCCCATACGGCATCAGTTGATTGACTCACCCCCAGGTTTTGGATACAATCTTTTATAAGATTTAAATTGCTCTGAATTTCACAAGCAGCGAGTTCGCTGAACGGATCGAAAGGCATGACCACGATGCACGCTGGAACCGTGTCCATCCAATTTCAGACGCCAGCGCGCGACATCTCCGATGTACTGAGCGATGCACTCGCTGATGTCGATGCGCGCATGAATGCAGCCGTGAACAGTGACATCACGGTACTGCGCGAAGCCAGCCGCCACATCCTGCAAGCCGGGGGCAAGCGCGTCCGTCCGCGTCTGCTCATCCTCACTCATCTGGCAGCGAACGGATCGCGCATGGACGACGCCGTGACCATCGCCGCCGCCCTTGAACTGGTGCATACCGCCAGCGTCGTGCATGACGACATCAATGATCACGGGGTGATGCGCCGGGGGCGTCCTTCGGTCAACGCACTGTGGGGGCGCACCTATGCCCTGCTGACGGGAGACTTCCTGTTCACCAAAGTGTATGAACTGATGGCTCCCTACCGTGACATGAACATCACCCTGGCGGAGGCGACGGTTGCGCTCGTCGAAGGCGAGACACTGCAAGCCAGTGCCGTCAAGGAAAACAGCTTCACCCGCGAGGTGTACTACCGCATCATCGGGCTGAAGACGGCTGCGCTCTTCCGCGCTGCCACCGCGCTCGGCGCGCAGCTTGCTGATACCGACGCAGCTACGACGCGCGCCCTGGGCAACTTCGGCTACAACATCGGGCTGGCGTTCCAGATCATCGACGATATCCTCGACCTGACGGCGGACAGCGAACAGCTTGGCAAAACTTCCGGCATCGACCTCGAACAGGGGCGCGGTTTCGCTGCTGCCCATGTCGCTGCCGACGACTCTGCCGACCCGATGGCGGCGATCAAGCGCAAGGCGCTCAACAGCGATACGATTCAGGAAGGCAAAGAACGTGCCGAACAACTGGTGCAGCTTGCCATCATGGAGCTGAACGTTTTGCCGGAAAGCCAGGCGAAAACCCTGCTCATCGAGACCGCCTGGAGCGTCGTCAACCGCACGCGCTGATGCCTGCCATCGCCACTGCCGCCCAGATGCGGCATATCGAGGCGGAAGCCGATGCCGCCGGGTACAGCTACGCGAGCATGATGCGCGCAGCAGGCGAAGCCGCCGCTCAGCGCATCCTCTATCACATCACGACATTTCATCTCGACCCATCTGCCCAGGCACGCATCACCCTACTGATCGGCAGGGGCAGCAATGGAGGTGATGGTCTGATCGCGGGGATACGCACCGCCGCGCTTTCGGGCGCGCTGGTGCGTTTTTATCTCGTACATCCGCGCGACCCGGATGATCCGCTCATCGCAGAAGCCCGCGCAGCCGGGCTGTTCATCGCCAGCGCACAGGACGATCAGCGCTACCGCGTTCTCACTCAGTTGTGCGCCAGCGCCGACATCCTCGTCGATGCGGTATTCGGGATTGGCGTTCGTCTCCCCCTGCCTTCAGATACGACGCGCATCCTGAAGATCGCAGCAGCCGAACGCGCCCCTCACCAGAAGATCATCGCCATCGACCTGCCCAGCGGCGTCCATCCCGATACCGGCAATGCCGATCCACACACCCTGCCTGCCGACGAAACCGTCACCTTCATCGCCGCCAAGCCTGGGCTGCTGCACTCTCCCGCACTGCGACATGTCGGGCGGCTGACCATCGCCTCAGCGGGCGTGCCTGATGATCTGCCCGCACTCAGCGCGATCCAAGATCGCCTCGTCTCCGTTCAGGCTGCGCGCCCGTTCATCCCACCGCGCCAGCCCGACTCGAATAAAGGCACATTCGGCAAAGTGCTGGTCATCGGTGGATGCAGCCGCTATCTCGGCGCACCTGGCTTGACCGGGCAGGCAGCTTACCGCGTCGGTGCAGGGCTGGTCACCCTCGCCAGCACGCGCACCGTCATTCAGGCGATCGCCCCGTCGCACCCTGAGATCACCTGGCTTCCCTATCCTGAGTCCGCTGCGGGGCACATTGACGAGAGCGCAGCCGACATGCTGTCCGAAGCGATCGGGCAGAGCAGCGCGCTCATCATCGGTCCTGGCATGGGACAAAGTGATGGGCTGCGCGCTCTGCTGCCTGCGCTGCTTCAGACGGCGCGCACGGCGAATATCCCGACCCTGCTCGATGCCGACGCGCTCAATCTGCTGGCGAACATGCCGGATTTTCACGTCCTGCTGCCGCCGCGAACCCTGCTCACGCCTCACCCCGGCGAAATGGCGCGCCTGACCGGGCGTTCGACAGCAGACATCCAGTCAGATCGGCTGAACAGCGCCAAACATCATGCCCGCACCTGGGGCTGCACTGTGCTGCTCAAAGGAGCGTATACCGTTATTGCAGACTCCGAGACCTGCCACGTGCTGCCGTTTAAAACCAGCGCGCTCGCCAAAGCAGGGACCGGCGATGTGTTGTCCGGGCTGATCGGCGGGTTGATGCCTCAGGCAGACGGGCTGCTGCGCGCCGCTGTGCTGGGCGGAATGCTGCATGGACTGGCGGCGCTGGAAGCGGAAAAGCGCTTTGGAAGCGCCGCGGTCATGGCAACTGATCTGCTCGCACCGGAGGTGATCGGCACAGCGTGGCGTACTGTCAGGTCAGCCGCAGCTCATCACGACGTGCCGCTCGAACTCCCCTGACGGCGCGCCAGCAGCGCTTCACGTCCGCTTTGCAGGCTGCTTTCAGCACGGTTGATCTGGCTTTGCACCTGTTCAACCTGCTCTTCGGCGCGCTCCACCAGCGCTTTACCGCTCACTGGCGCATACCACAACGCGATCAGCCCGCCGATGAGCGAACCGACGGCGAATCCAAACGCGATCAACCCGCTGTCCAGTTCACGCCGTTTCATCGGCATTTGCCTTCTGATCTGCCCTGGCACGCTGAAGTGCGCGGCGTAAACCGAAGCCGGCTGTCAGCAGTGAGGTCACCCCGGTGACAAATCCTGTCGTCCTGGCGATCGGCTGGGACACATTATCGCTGATGAACTCGACTGTGCCTCGCATCGTGTTGAGCGTCGCCTGAGTATTTTCCAGCAGCGGCTTGACCTCACCCTGAATCAGATTGACCAGCCTGGCGATTTGCAGCACCAGAATCGCCAGTGCCAGCAGGATGAGTGCCCCTTCCAGAGCGAGGAAGATGATCACCAGGTCGCGGATGGTGCGAACCAGCCCGGCAAAACTTTCGCCACCCACGAGGCTCAGCACCAGAGCCAACACGAACAGGAAGATCAGCCCACCGAACAAAGCGATGATGCCGATCACCACTCCCCGCCGCAGCCTGTTTCCGGTCTCATTTCCAGCATCTCCGGTGGGTGCTGGCAGCGAAGGAGATGTCCCTGCATTCTGACTCATTGCCTCATCGTCCTGAACGTCGTCTTTTCGGCTCTTTATTACGCGGGCTGGAGAGAGCAGCGGTCAGCGTCAGCACGACCAGTGCGCTCAGCAGAGCGGGCAGCAGATGTACCGTGCCGATGGTCAGCGTTTCAATGCGAAACGCACTCCCGATGAGCTGTCCGAAGGCAAAGCCGCACCACGAAGCGATCACCAGCAGGATCAGGCGCTGCCCCGCCCCACCGACGACGAAGTGCGTCAGGGCTCCCAGCAGGGTGGCACACAGCAGCGCAAAGATGAGTCCCGGCGTGGTCAAGGGCACATTCCCCTTCATCAACAACCCGCAGCGCCATATTGTAGCATGTAAACCGATCATTGGAACGCACAGCGTCAGCCATTATAATCCAGTGATTATGAAGACGATCGACCACCGCATCCTGATCCCAAGCCCCCCGGAAGCCATCTGGGAGGTTATCAGCGACATCAGCCGCAACCCGGACTGGCAGGTCGGCTGCCGTGAAGTCATTTTTCTCACCTCCAAGCGTACTGGTGCAGGCTTACGCTGGCGCTACAGCGATGACAAGCGCCGCGAATTCGTGTACGAGGTCAGTGCATGGTATCCCGGTCTGGGATACGAGTACTATTTCATCGATGGCGCGCTCTACCGCGATGCCCGCTGTCGGCTGCGCCTTCAGGAAACGCCGGAAGGCACGATCGTCCAGTGGACGATCAGCTACGAATTTGCCGGAATACTGGGCGGGTCGCACAGCGCACTCGACAGCATGATGCGCGACAGCCTGAGGCAGCTCTACAGTCTTTTCAAAAATCGCCGCGAACTGCGCGAACAGCCATCCAAATCACTCATGCGTGATGCTCCCGACGCCAACGCGCGCTCAGCGTATCAGCCGCGTCATCCGCAGCGCGACGGAAAAACTCAGCCCGCTTCCGCACAGGCTGCACCACAGCCGAAACCTGTCTCGTTTGAGCCACCCATCACCCCGTTGGATACGCGCCCCAACCCCGCCGCGCGCAGCGATTCATTGCCAGGCATTGCAGAAGGCATTCTGGGACAGGATTTCGAGCCGGAATTTCTGGATGATCTGCGTGAGATGGCGCGTTTTGAACCGCCACCGCCTGCGGAAGCGACCCAGCCCAGCGGTGGGCGCATTATCACCCCGGAACCGTCCATTCCTGAACCGACGACCAGCGCTCCCACCCCACCCTCAACACCGCGCGTGGTGCTGACGAGCGATGAAGCGGCATCTACAGTCCCACTCAGTATCGAACAGCAGGAACCTGATTTCCTGACGGAAATTGACTCGTCCCCCGTCCAGGAAGATACTCAGCCCGTCAGGGTAGTTGTGACGCCTGAACCGGAAAAGGTCGCTCCGCCCGAACCTGCACCACCCGCCCCTGCTGTGCCGCGCATCGCCGAGATCGTCGATACCCGCAGCATCTGGGAAATTTTCAATGTGCCGCGCCCTGGTGAACCAGTCGTCGAAGCAGCCGATACCTCTGCACAGGAAGAGCCAAAGCCGGAAACCCCGGTCATGCGTCCGCTCCCCGAACTACACGACGCGCCTGCTCCAAAGGTGACGCTGCTTTCCGGCACGCGCGGTCTGCGCCAGACGCTGCGCCTGCGATCGGTGCGAGTCCGCCGTCCATTCTGATTGGACAGAGAACGAAAAACCCCGGTGATACCGGGGTTTTTTACTGGGGTGGGCGAAGGGGTTTGAACCCTCGACCTCCTGTTCCACAGACAGGCGCTCTGACCAGCTGAGCTACGCCCACCATCTGCAGAACAGTATAGCATATTCCACACGGCGCGCCAGAGCGAAATTTCCCCTCACGGCTTCAACCGTCCACCCACCTGCACCATGCCATCTTCGACCCGCACCGCAAAGCGGCGAATCGGGGCAACCGCAGGTGGCAGAGTGGGCTTTCCGGTGCGGACATCGAACGCTGCGTGATGTTTGGGGCATTCCAGCGCAAAGCCGTCCAGCACGCCGCCAGAAAGCTCATATTCTTCATGCGAACACATATCCTCGACAGCGTAGAGCGCGCCGTCGATATTGAGGATGACGATCCAGGTACGCTGCGCTTCGACCACCCAGCGTCCGCCAGGAGGCAGGTCTGCCAGCGCGCCAACGGTGACAAATTCAGACATCGTTAATCCCGATATGCAGCAGGCGCACCAGAAGCGATGCGCCTGCACGTGCCGATATTCAGTCCGCGCGCGGCGCGCCGACGATCTTCGACTCCAGCGAAGCGCGCAGCCGATCCTGCACCCGCTCGAACGGCACACGTTCCAGCAGTTCCTCGAAGAAGCCCTCGGCGATCATCAACTCCGCTTCGTTGCGCGGGATGCCTCTGCTCATCAGATAGAAGACGGGCTGCTCTTCCAGCGTGCCGAACGTCGCTGCGTGGGTGCAGCGCACGTCATCCGCCTCGATTTCCAGACCGGGGATGGCGTCCATGCGCGCATCATCATCGAGAACCAGGTTGCGGCACGCCTGAAAACCGTCGATCTTCTGCATCTTCGGCAGCGACTTGATCATCCCCTGCCACAGCGTGCGTGCAGTGTCTTTCGCCGCACCCTTAAACAGCAGGTCAGAGGTCGTCAGCGGCGCATTGTGGTTCTGCTGCGTATCCAGGTCAAAGAACTGGGTGTGATCGGCGAAGAACATCCCACTCACCCGCCCATTCGCGCCCTGTCCGTCAAGCTCCACCTCGATGAACGATTTGGAAAAGCGTCCACCCATCGTCCCCAGCACCCAATCGAGTGTCCCATCACGCCCGACACGGGCGCGCTGGTGGCAGAACTCGAACAGCCCGCGATCCCAGTCCTGCAAGCCGACGTAACGCAGATGCGCCGACGCGCCGACCAGCAGCTCAGTCACGCCAACGTAAAGCGACTGTCCGCCCGTCTCCGCCGAGAGATAATCGACCAGCACGGTCGCTTCCGCCGCATCCTCCACGACGACCAGCACATGCCCCATCGTCGCGCCTGCGCCATCGTTGTACATCACGATATGGATCGGCAGTTCGGCAGCTGTCCCACGCGGCACATACACGAACGCGCCATGCGTCCAGAGCGCGGCGTGCAGCGCGGCGAATTTGCCGTCGCCGGGCATGACAGCGCGCGTCATCAGGTTCGGGCGAACCAGCGCTTCATGGTCGCGGCACGCGGTGTGCAGGTCACAGAAGATCACCCCCTGCGCCGCCAGTTCTTCCGCGCGCTCATCCTGCACCAGCCTGCCATTCACAAATGCCAGAAAACCACCCTGCTTTTCGCCCGCCAGCGGTTCACGGTTGGCAGCGGGAATGGCATCCACGCTGGCTTGCGAAACATCCACCAGCCGACCGGCGCTCTCCCAGTCGAGCGCACGGTAATCGCTGCGCCGCCATTCTTCCATGCTGCGCCCCGGCATGGGGAGGTGTTCATACACCTCCCATGCCGCCAGACGGCTTTCGCGCAGCCATTGCGGTTCATCCAGCCGCGCGCTCAGATTTTCGACATCGGCGCGGGTGTAGAGCGGCGCTTCCGCAGCCGGACGCCGACGATTGATCGTGGTGACCACGCAGTTATCTCCTTACAGTTGAGAGACGGCTAACCGATCGAGCCTTCAAGCTGAATCTGGATCAGCCGGTTCATTTCCAGCGCATATTCCATCGGCAGTTCTTTGACCAGCGGCTCAATGAAGCCGTTGACGATCATCGCGTTGGCTTCGTCTTCGCTCAATCCGCGCGACATGGCGTAGAACAACTGATCCTCACCCACCTTCGATACCGACGCCTCATGCCCCATCGTCACACGCCTGGCGTCCACTTCGATGGTCGGATAGGTATCCGAACGGCTGCGATCGTCCAGCAGCAGCGCATCGCACACCACATTGCTCTTGCAGCCGTCCGCGCCTTCAGCGATCTTCAGCAGACCCCGATAGCTGGCACGCCCACCGTCCTTGCTGATCGACTTGCTGATGATCTGGCTGGTGGTATTCGGCGCGAGGTGCGTGATCTTTGCGCCCGCATCCTGATGCTGACCCGCGCCCGCAAAGGCGATCGACAGCACCTCGCCGTGCGCACCCTCGCCCGCCAGGATGACCGCCGGGTATTTCATCGTCACCTTGCTGCCCAGATTGCCGTCCACCCATTCCATCGTCGCGCGCTCATAGGCGATGGCGCGTTTGGTCACCAGGTTGTAGACGTTGTTCGACCAGTTCTGAATCGTGGTATAACGGCAGCGCCCACCCGGCTTGACGATGATCTCGACCACTGCGCTGTGCAGGCTGTCAGAGCTGTACACCGGGGCGGTACAGCCCTCGACGTAATGCACATACGCATCTTCTTCGACGATGATCAGCGTGCGCTCGAACTGACCCATGTTCTGCGTGTTGATGCGGAAATAGGCTTGCAGCGGCATCTCGACATGCACACCGCGCGGCACATACACGAACGACCCGCCCGACCAGACAGCGCTGTTCAGTGCGGCGAACTTGTTATCGCTGGAGGGAATGATCGTGCCGAAATACTGGCGCACCAGTTCCGGGTGATCGCGCAGCGCGCTGTCCATATCGGTGAAGATGACGCCCTTCGCCTCAAGGTCTTTGCGGATACTGTGATACACCACTTCAGACTCGTACTGCGCGGTCACGCCTTGCAGATACTTCTGTTCCGCTTCAGGAATGCCGAGGCGGTCGAAGGTGCGTTTGATCTCTTCCGGCACTTCGTCCCAGTCGCGCCCCTGCTGATCGACCGCGCGCACGAAATAGTAGATGTCGTCGAAGTCGATGCCGCTCAGGTCTGCGCCCCAGGTCGGCATGGGCATACTGACGAAACGCTCATAAGCGTCCAGACGATACTGGCGCATCCATTCCGGCTCGCTCTTCAGCCCGCTGATCTGAGCGACGATCTCCGCATTCAGCCCCTTGCGGCTCTTGAACGTGTACTTCTCCGGCTCGGCAAAGCCATACTTGTCGGCATACGAACCGCGCACATCCTTCAGAGCAGCTTCGTCGGTCGTAAGCTGCTTCTCGCTCTCGATGATCACATCGGTCATGAGTTTCTCTTCCCTGTTACTCGCGCTTCTCGGTCGCTTAGGGTGTTTCAGGCGAAAGCAGACGCTTATTCAGCGACGGCGAAACGTTCGCGCACCCAGTCATAGCCGGTTTCCTCAAGCCGCTGCGCCAGGTCTGCGCCGCCGCTCTCGACGATGCGCCCGTTGTACATGACATGCACAAATTCCGGGCGGATGTAATTGAGGATGCGCTGGTAGTGCGTGATCACCAGCACGCCCAAGCCAGGTCCACGCAGCGTATTGACGCCTTCAGACACGATGCGCAGCGCATCGATGTCCAAACCGCTGTCCGTCTCATCCAGCACGGCGATCTTGGGGTTCAGCACCGCCATTTGCAGGATTTCGGCGCGCTTCTTCTCACCGCCGCTGAACCCTTCGTTCAGGTAGCGCCCGGCAAAGCTGTGATCCATGTGCAGCGCGTCCATCTTCTGGCGCATCATCTTTCGGAAATCCGAGATCGAGATGCCCTTGCTCTCCGGGTCTTCTGCTTTCATGCGCGCGTTGATCGCCAGACGCAGGAAATTCGCCAGCGTCACACCGGGGATGGACACCGGATACTGAAAGGCGAGGAACAGCCCGGCGCGGCTGCGCGCATCCGCTTCCATCTCCAGCAGGTTCTCTCCCTCGAAGATGATCTCGCCATCGGTCACTTCATACGCCGGGTTGCCCATCATCACATTGGCAAGTGTGCTTTTGCCCGAACCATTCGGACCCATCAGGGCATGAACTTCCCCCTGATTGACCGTCAGATTCACACCGCGAAGGATCGGCTTGCCTTCGACGGAGGCGTGCAGATTGCGAATTTCCAGAACCGCGCCCATGCTGGGGTTGTCCTCCAGGTTAATCCGGGTTAAATTACTTCCATACCCACAGGTATAAAGTTACTTCTGAGTATAGTCCTGCCCAAGCCGAAAATCAACATTTTGATGATGCGGATGATAAAAATTGACTTAGAGATTGCCGCGTGTTACGATGCTGTATATCACTGATTGAACGAATGCAGGCAGCAGACAAGAGGACTTTCATGACCCAGGATGTTCGCCCACAGGTGACAGAAGACGGGCTGCGTGAGGCATTGCGCGTGGTGGTTGATCCGGAGATCGGCATGAATATCATCGAACTGGGGCTGATTCGCGCCGTCGAGCTGACCGAGACGAGCTGTCACCTGACGATGATCATGACCACGCCCTTCTGCCCCTATGCACCCCAGCTTCTGGAGCAGACGCGCCGCGCCGCACAGGAGTACACCGGGCTGCCCACCACCATCGAGATGGGGATGCAGATGTGGGACCCCACCATGATGGAAGAGGGCGCAGCCGATGATTGGGGATTGTTCTGAAGCCTCAGCCTTGAAAAGCACCTCAGCTTCAGATATGATCTCACCCACGTAGTCACCGGGGTATGGCGCAGCCTGGCTAGCGCGCTTGCATGGGGTGCAAGAGGTCGTGGGTTCAAATCCCGCTACCCCGACTCGGCAAATGACCTTTCGCAGTTTGTACAACTGCCAAAGGTCATTTTGTTTGTGCGAATTTGACAAAAATCTTTCATTGTGGTTTTCACCATCGACAGTTACAATTCCCCATCAAGGGATGTAGTATGAATTTTGAACCTTTATTGTGGAATGTTTGTAATGCGATTAAGGCATACGCGGCATTCTGATAAAGGTTCGTCCCCTGTTTGCCGTTTATTTGTTTACAGGAGTAAAGGCAGCATGAAAAATCTCTTCAAGCGTATCATGGTGGGTGCGGCGGCGGTTGCCGTCGGCGCGCTCCTCGTGATCCCTGCCTCCGCGCAAGGCGTCATCGTTGAGGGCAACCTCGGTGGTGATGTCGCCAACATGAACCCGCTGCTCGCCAGCGACACCGCCAGCCGCCGCATCACCAGCCTGACCAACATCGGTTTCCTGGGCGTCGATGTGGAAAACGCGGTCATCGCCCCTGGGCAGCCCGGCGCGCTCGTCGAAAGCTGGACGGTCAGCGATGATGGGCTGGTTTACACCTTCACCCTGCGCCAGGACCTGTTCTGGAGCGACGGCGTGCAGATCACCTCGAAGGATATTGCCTACGCCTGGGAAGCGACCCAGCTCGGCGCACAGGGTGTCATCGATGTCCCCGGTGCGTTCGTCATCGACCCCAGCGGCGAGACGGGCATTCTGAGCGTGGAGACGCCGGATGACTTCACTGTCGTCGTCACCTTCGCTTCCGCCCAGTGCAACTCGCTGAACAATGCCGGCGTCCTCTACCCCGTTCCCTCCCACGTCCTGCCTGCTGACATCAGCACACTGGATGACGCCGATTACAACCTGAACCCGACCGTCATCAGCGGTGTGTTCGCCTTCAGCGAACTGCGCCCCGGCGAGCAGGTCGCGCTGGTGCGTAACGAGAACTTCTCGGATGCCTACATGGGTCGCGTCATGCCCGATGGTTTCGTCTATCGCAATGTGCCGAACCAGAACGTCATCGTTGAGCAGTTCCTCGCTGACCAGCTCACGATCGTGGATACCCCCGCTGTCGCCCGCCGTCAGGAAATCCGCGACTCCGGCGCGCAGTACTATGACTTCCCCGGCAACTCGTGGGACTACATGGCGTTCAACCTCGCCGACCCGAACAACCCGCAGAACGCCTTTGACGCCGATGGTAACCCGATCGACCAGGGTCACCACCCGCTGTTCGGCGACAAGCGCGTCCGTCAGGCGATCGCCCGTGCTGTTGACGTGGATGCGCTCATCAGCGCCGCCGTCTTCAACGAAGGCGCGCGTATGACCTCTTTCATCATCCCGGCGTCGTGGGCGTACCACGATGAACTGCCCCCGATCAGCGTGGACGTGGAAGCGGCGCGTGCGCTGCTTGCGGAAGCCGGCTTCGTCGATGCCGACGGCAATGGTGTTCTGGAAGCCACCGCTGACGCGCTCTACGCCGAACCGGGCACCGAGTTCGTCTTCACCCTCTACACCAACCAGGGCAACACCCGCCGTGAGGCGATCGGCGTCCTGATCCAGGACCAGCTCGCCCAGGTCGGCATCCGTGTTGACTTCCAGACGATCGACTTCAATACCCTGCTGGACATCATGGACAGCCAGACCTTCGACACGATCATCCTCGGCTGGCGCAACGGCTTCCCGGATGATCCCGATGCCACCCAGCTCTTCACGCCCCAGTCGGACGTGGTGGGCAGCGGCAGTAACTTCACCTCCTTCAACAACGCCCGCTTCAACGAACTGAACACGCAGGCGAACAACGTGCCTGGCTGCGACCCGGCTGAGCGCGCGGAATTCTACTACGAGATGCAGGAAATCATGCAGGACGAGCTGCCCTACCTGTGGCTGTTCGTGCAGAATGGTTTCTACGGCGCGCGCCCGAACCTGAACGGCTTCGATCCGCGTCCGTCGCAGCTCTCGTGGAACATCGACACCTGGTCGATCTCCACCCCGTAGTTCGGGGCACAGGGAGTGCGGACGGTTAACCCCTTCCGCACTCTCGCTAAAATTGCTCAGCCAGCCGCCGCCCCCTCACCATGCAGCAGGAGGTGTAAGGGGGCGGCGCTGTAAATAGCCCACTTCTTTCAAATCGGTTTTGCGGGTTAGTTCAACCAGGTAAAGGTATGATCAAATACACGCTTCGACGCCTGATACAGGCGATCCCGACCCTCTTCGGGATCACCATCCTCTCCTATGCGCTGATGTATCTCGCTCCGGGCGGTCCCGTCGCAGCGCTGACCTTCGGTCCAAACGTCCCCCCGTATCAGCGGGAACGTGAAGCCGCACGCCTGGGTTTGAACGATCCTGTTTACATTCAATATCTGCGCTGGCTGCTGGGCGATGACTGGATGCGCTGGGACTCCGACGGGGATGGCATTGCCGATCGCTCATTCATCCTGCCGCTCGACGCCGACGGGGACGGAGTGCCGGAACGTCCCGGTGAACGCCGGGGCATCATTCGCGGCGATTTCGGGCGTTCGTTCTACTACCGCCGTCCGGTGGAGTCGATGATCGGAGAGCGCGTCGCCGCCACGCTGGAACTGGGCGCGACCTCGCTTTTCCTCGGCATCGCCCTGGGCACGCCGATCGGCATTCTGGCAGCAGTGCGTAAAAATGGCTGGTTCGACTCAACCACCCGTGTCGTCTCCGTCATCTCCAACGCCATCCCCAACTTCTGGCTCGGTCTGGTCCTGATTCTGATCTTTGGTTCATGGTTACGATTACTTCCGATGGGCGGGCGATGTGATCCGATGATTCTATCCGGCGGCTGTCCGCCCATATGGGGACGCATCGAGTATCTGCTGCTGCCCACGCTGGTGCTGGCGACAGGCTGGATCGCGGTGCTGTCGCGCTACATGCGCGCCTCGATGCTCGATGTGATGAGCCAGGATTACATGCGTACCGCTCAGTCCAAAGGGCTGGCGAGCAGCGTGGTGTGGTTCAAGCACGGCGCGCGCAACGCCGCCATTCCTCTGGCAACGTTCCTCGGTCCCGCCATCACCGGGCTGCTCAGCGGCGCTGCCATCACCGAGACGATCTTCTCTTGGCCCGGTCTGGGGCGCTTCGCCGTCGATGCGGTCGTCAGCCAGGATTACCCCGTCGTCATGGCGGTGGTGATCATCGGTGCGATCGCCACCATCCTCGGCTATATGCTTTCTGACATCCTGTATGCGCTCATCGACCCGCGCATCCGCTTCAACTAACCGGAGAAGATGATCCTATGGCTGCCAATGTCGCCCGCCTGCAAACGGGTCAGGAAGAAAAGGCTGCGGTCGGTCGATCGCTCACTCAGCTTGCCCTGCGCCGCCTGCGCCGGGACACACTCACCCTGGTCGCGCTGGGCGTCATCCTGACGCTCATCTTCCTGGCGTTCATCGGCGCGCCGCTCATCACCAGCGCGCTCGGCGTCAGCCCGACTCTGACGCAACCGAACAAGACATTCCTCGGTGTCGGGCAGGAATACCCCCACCTGCTCGGCACAGACGATCTGGGGCGCGATCACCTGGCGCGCCTGCTCTATGCCGGGCAGGTTTCGCTGTCCGTTGCCATCATCGCGGCAGTGCTGGCGATCAGCATCGGCGTGACGATCGGCATCATCACCGGCTTCTACGGTGGCGTGGTGGACGACTTCATCAACTGGGTCATCGCCACGCTCAACTCCATCCCGCAGTTGTTCCTGCTGCTGATCGTGGCGGCGGTACTGCGCCCCTCCCCGACCACGCTCATCCTTATCCTGGGCTTCCTGGGCTGGACGGGCATCACCCGGCTGGTGCGCGGTGAAACGCTCTCACTGCGCGAACGCGAGTACGTGGTCAGCGCACGTGCCATCGGCGCATCGACCACGCGCATCATGTTCGCCCACATCCTGCCCAATCTGATCTCGGTGATCATCATCGCCCTGGCACTGGACATCGGCGGCATCATCCTCACCGAAGCATCACTCAGTTTCCTCGGTCTGGGCATCCTGCCGCCCACGCCAAGCTGGGGCAATATGCTCACCAACGCGCAGTCGTTCTTCACGCGCGGGGTGCATCTGGTGATCTTCCCAGGCGCGCTCATCTTCATCACCGTGCTGTGCATGTACGTGCTGGGCGACGGTCTGCGCGACGCCTTCGACCCGACCTCGAAGGACTGAGGGACACCACGCTGAAGCCGGGCAGATCACCCGGCTTCAGCCGACGAACAGCTTGCGGCGGTAAATCTCGTCCGGGCGCTTGCAGATGTGCAGAATGTCCTCTCTGGACATGAAGACCGGCTCCCCCGCTGTACACGCGCCCAGAAAAATCCCCGCCGCCTTGACGCACATCGCCGTCACATTCAGCACTTCCTGTGCGGTGTTCCCCAGCACGATCAGCCCATGATTTTGCAGCAGGATGACCTTGGGCGCTTCACCGTAGGCGTCCATATATTTCCGCACCTCATCGCGGATGGCGCGCGCCAGAGGCAACCCCGGATCGACGTAGGGCACGAACACCGACTCCGGTCCGCACAGCACCGCCTCATCCGGGAACAGGCGGTTTCTGGCGAACTGTTCGGCGCGCGTGCTGCACAGAATGCCATTGACCGTCAGCGGATGCGTATGCCCGATGAAGTTCACCCCGCAGCCATGCAGCAGGCTGGCGTGAAATGTCACCTCCACCGATGGACGCGGCGCGTTCTGATCCACTCGCGCTGCCAGCATCGCTTCCTGCAATGCCGAGCCGCTCAGGTCACTTTCCAGCAGATCGAGGACACCCTCGAACGCCACCTGAACGAAGCCCGCTTCCGCGATGTCGTGCATCCCGTGACCACTCGCCTTGATCCAGAAGGTCTGCCCATCGACGCGCGCCGATGTATTGCCTTCCCCCACCACCACCAGATTCGCGGGCGGCTGACCAAGTGTGCGAGTCAGGCGCAGCAGGTCGGGCGGCACGCCTTCGCCCCTGTAGTTGGACATTTTTCGTTCTCCCTGTCATTCTGTCATCAAAGTAAAATCGGCGTGGGGAAAGCCCCACGCCGATCGCCTGCACAGCCAGCTGAAGCGGGCGGTTTTTAGAAGTCGAAATCGAAGATGTTCTCTTCGGTGTAGATGAACGGCGCACCGAGCAGGATTTCGCTGCCGTTGACCACCATCAGCTCACCCAGACGCCCCGCCATGACCGACGTCGCGCCGGGCATCAGTTCGCCATCGACCACTGCGCGCAGCACATATACCGCCGCATAGCCCAGATCGACCGGGTTCCACAGCACCACCGACTCGACGCAGCCATTCTCCACGAACGGCTTCATCTGATTGGGCGTGGACAAGCCGACGATAGCGACTGCCGCATCCGGGTTCGCCGCGCCGACGCCCGCCGCCGCATCATCCGGCGAGCAGAGCGACGCCTGCTGCACCGCGTCCGCAGCGCCAGGGAATGCCACGCTCGACATGCCGAACACGCCGTCAAGTTCCGCACCATACTTGTTGATCAGCGCCTGCGTCTGCTGGAAGGCGAGGTTCTGATCTTCCTGCGACTCGACCGTCTCCAGCCAGGTCATGCCGGGGTAGCACTTGGCGATGTACGCCTGCATTTCGGCAATCCAGCGCCCCTGATTCGGCGCAGTGAACGAACTGGTGACGATGGCGAAGCGCCCTTCCTCACCGATCTCCGCGACCATGCTGTCCACCATGCCTTTGGCGATACCGTTGAATTCTGCCTGGTTGACGAACCAGGTGCGCGCGTCAGGCTGGCTGTTGGCATCATAACCGACTACGACAATTCCGTCCGCCAGCGCATCGCGCAGCACGGGGGAGATCGCCACCGGGTCATTGGCGGCGAACAGGATGCCGTCCACACCCTGAGTGATGTAGCGCTCGATGAATTCGATCTGCTGCACGATGTCACCCTCGGTCGGACCGTCGGTCGTCACCGTGACGTTGCCCAGTTCAGCCGCTGCTTCCTGCATCCCGGCGGAGGTGGCGTTGAAATAGCCGATGCCGATCAGTTTCGGCACATCGACGACGGTGATCGGCTGCCCAGGCATGGCGGACATGTTCATGACCGCACCGCCATCGTATTCCATCATTTCCATCTCGCCGCCGTCATCGGTCATCATCTCTTCGCCGGGGCACATCAGCGGGTTGGTCGGCAGATCATCCGCGCCGACCCAGCGCTCATCCTGCGCCAGGGATACCGACGCCATCGAGATCATCAGCGCCAGCGCCATCACGACCAGCAGCATCTTCCTGTTCATTTACACCTTCTCCTCAATGAAAAGAAACTTTCGCAAATTCATCATCATTGCCAAACTGCCGATGCCCATCATTTCCTGTGCGTCCGCCTGCTCCTTTCGCGCGGGGCGCGCCTGCTGCCTCAGCTTCATACTGAACGAAACCGCGCCCGAATGAAATTGTTGACGAGAATCGCCAGGATCAGGATCGTGCCGATCATCACGATCGTCGCATCGCTCTTGATCCCCGCGAGCAGCAAGCCATTCTTGAGTACCTGAATCAGGATCAGCCCCAGCGCCGTGCCGAATACCGACCCCACCCCACCAAAGATACTCGTCCCTCCAAGTACGACAGCGGCGATGGCATCCAGTTCGATGCCGCTGCCCATGTCAGCGCGTGTCGTCGTCACCCGCGATACGAACACCACCGCCGCCAGCGCCGACATGAAGCCGCTGTACATGTAGATGATCAGTTTGTTCCGGTTGACCGGAATGCCTGCAAAGCGCGCGGCAAGCTCATTGCTGCCGATCGCATACAGCGAGCGTCCGAACGTCGTACGCGACAACACCAGCCAGGTGATGATGATCGCCACGCCCAGAATCCATACCTGCACCGGCACGCCCGCGATGTCGCCGCGACCGATGCCACTCGTAAACCACTCCGGGAAGCCGCGTGCCGAGCGCGCCTGGCTGATGCCCAGCGCCATCCCGCGAAACAGCGCCAGCGTCGCCAGCGTCATGATCAGCGGCGGCACATTCAGCCGCACGATGAAAAACCCGTTCACAAACCCGCACGCCAGCCCTGTCAGCAGCCCCAGCGCAATCGCCAGTTCCAGCGGCAGCCCGGCGTCCTGCCAGGCGAAGCCCAGCACGATAGCGCTCAAGCCGAAGATCGATCCCACCGACAGGTCGATACCGCCAGTGATGATGATCAGCGTCATCGGCAGCGCGATCAGCGCCACCTCAAACATCAGGATCAGCTCACGCTGGAGGTTGCGCGTGGTCAGAAACCGCTCATTCTGCGTTGCCAGCACTGCAACGGCGATCAGCGTGATCACCAGCAGGATCGTCTCCTGACTCAGCAGCGTTCGCCCCAGACGGGTCTCGGAAAAGCGTGGGGCGCGCTCACCAGCCTTATTCAGCACCGCCATCGTTCAGCCTCCCCGCCCGGAATACGATTGCCGCCGCCGCCGATACAGATCGACCATCACCGTCAGCAGGATGAGCAGCCCCTGCACCGCCTGCCGCCAGTAGCTGGAGATATTGGCGAAGATCATCGCCGACGGAATGATGTGGATCAGGACAGCCCCAAGCGTCGCACCGATGACTGTGCCCGTCCCCCCCAGAATGCTCACCCCACCGACGACCGCTGCCGTGATGATCAGCAGTTCGACGCCGGAAGGTACGGTCGATTGAATGGCGTTGAACTGCCCGGCGAACAGCAGCGACGCAATCCCCACCATGAAACCGTTGATCATGAACACCGTCATGATCACCCGTTTTTCGGAGATGCCAGACAACCGCGCTGCCTCTTTGTTGCCGCCGACGGCGTAGATGGCGCGCCCGGTCGGGCTGTAGCGCATCCACAGCGCCACCAGAATGGTCAGGATGATCATGAAATACACGGGCATGGGGATGCCCAGCGGGCGAGTCTGGGCGAACTGGAACCATGATGGCAGGTTGTAAATCCATTCACCACCTGTCCATAGGATCAGCCCGCCCTTGAGGATGCTCATCATGCCCAGCGAGACGACGATCGCCGGCACATGCAGGTATGCCACGAAAAAGCCGATCACCGCACCGATGCCGATCCCGGCGATGACCGGGATGACGAACGCCAGCCATTCCGGATATCCGCCTGCCGCCTGACCGATCGCCAGCCGCCCCGCCAGCGTCGCCAGAATGCCAATCAGCGAACCGACCGAGATATCGATATTGCCGGAGATGATCACCAGCGACATGCCCAGCGCCGCCACTGCGATATACGAGCTGTTGTACAGAATATCCGAGATATTGCGCTGATCGACGAAGTTGGGATTGATCGCGCCGACGACGACGAAGATCGTCACCAGCGCCAGCGCCAGCACCACTTCCTGCGTCAGCCACTGCCCGATACGGAAAGCCGGGCGGGGTCTTGCGAGCGCGCTTACGGGGCGCGCGTCAACTGCACTCATAACGTCACCTTTTCCGGCGGCGTGATATTCACCTCGCTGCCCATCATCGCCGCTGCGATCCGCTCCTGGGTCGCTTCGGCACGCGGATATTCCGCCACGATGCGTCCCTCGCGCATCACCAGCACGCGATCGCTCATCCCCAGAATTTCCGGCAGTTCGCTGGAGATCATCAGGATCGCCAGACCACGCTCTGCCGCCAGTTCGCTCATCAGTCGGTGAATTTCCGCCTTCGCGCCCACATCCACGCCGCGCGTCGGCTCATCGACGATCAGCAGGCGCGGTTCGCTGGCAAGCCACTTGCTCACCACCACCTTCTGCTGATTCCCACCTGACAGCTTGCCGACCACCTGCTCTGTACCGGTGGCACGGATGCTCAACTGACCGATCGCCCGCTGTGCCAGCGTTCGTTCGCGCTTCGGTCGAATGAACCCCCCTGTAGACATGGCGCGCAGCACCGCCAGCGAGGTATTCTCGCGGATGATCATCTGCCTGACCAATCCCTGTGTGCCGCGATCTTCGGGCACATAGGCGATGCCGCAGCGGATCGCCTTGCCTGGGTTGTCGATCTGCACCTGCCTGCCGCCGATATGGATCGTCCCGGATTGCGCGGGCAGAATGCCGAAGATCGCCTGTGCCAGTTCACTCCGTCCGCTGCCCACCAGCCCCGCCAGCCCAACGATCTCACCTTCACGCACGCTGAGCGAAACGCCGCGCGTGTATGGCAGCCGCACCAGATCGCGCACCTCCAGCACGGTCTCCCCAATCACTGCTGCGGATTTCGGGAACAGATCATCGATCGTACGCCCGACCATCCGGTTGATCAGGTCAGGCTCGGTCGTGTCACGCACGAATTGGGTATCCACGTACTGCCCATCGCGCAGCACCGTCACGCGATCGGCAAGCTCGAACACCTCGTTCAGGCGGTGGCTGATATACACGATGCCCACCCCCCGCTCGCGCAGCAGACGCACGATGCCGAACAAGCGGCTGACATCCGCCTCGGTCAGTGCCGCTGTGGGCTCGTCCATGATCAGCACCCGCGCGTCGATCGACAGCGCTTTGGCGATCTCGACGCGCTGACGGTTGCCCACGTTCAGCGTCCCGACTTTGGCACGGACATCGAGATCGTGAATGTCCAGCGATGCCAGCAGTTCAGCAGCGCGTGCCTCCATCCGCCGCCAGTCGATGACGCTGAACAGCCCCCTGCCCCGGCGTGGCGCGTGCCCCATGAAGATATTCTCGGCAACGGTCAGGGCGGGATACAGGCTCAGTTCCTGATAGATGGTGGCGATGCGGTTCGCCTGTGCCTCACGCGGATTGCCGAAGGTGACGGGACGTCCGTCCAGCAGCATCTGCCCCTCGTCCGGCTTGTGTACCCCGGACATGATCTTGATCAGGGTCGATTTGCCCGCGCCATTTTCGCCCAGCAGGGCATGGACTTCGCCTGGCAGCACGTCAAACTGCACTCCGCTCAACGCGCGCACCCCTGGAAAACTTTTTGAAATATCTCGTAACGCAAGAATTGGCTGCATTCGCTGTTTCCCGGTAAATCGGCACAATTTTTAGAATACTTACGCTGCGCTCAGCCCACCCATTTCACAAAGCGCGCGTAAGCCTCATCCCACACGGCGCGATCGCGCGGCTGGTAGTGCGTAAGCGGGATGGTGTCAGCAAGGATGCGCCGCGCCTCTGCCACGTGTGCGATCTCGCCCGCCGCGATCAGCTGCATGATGGCATTGCCCAGTGCCGTCCCTTCAGCCGGACCCGCCACCACTTCACGACCGATCGCATCCGCCGTCATCTGGCAGAGCAGCGCGTTGCGCGTGCCGCCGCCCACGATGTGCAGGCGGCTGACGCTGTGCCCGCTGATGGCGATCATCTTGTCCAGCGCATGACGATACTTCAGCGCCAGGCTCTCATACACACAGCGCATCACCTCACCCACACTTTCCGGGATCGGCTGCCCGGTGCGGGCGCAGAAGGCGCGTATCCGTGCTGGCATGTCGCCAGGCGGCAGGAACTCCGGCGCGTCGGGGTCGATCAGGCTGCGAAACGGCGCTGCGGTCTCCGCCGCGCGCGCCAGCTCCTCGTAACTGTACTCGGCACCTTCCGCCTGCCATGTGGCGCGGCACTGCTGCGCCAGCCATAAACCCATGATGTTTTGCAGCAGGCGAAAAGTGTTCTCCGCCCCGCCCTCGTTGGTGACGTTGGCGGCATACGAGTCATCGCTGATCACCGCATGAGGCAGTTCCAAACCCAGCAGGCTCCACGTGCCGCTGCTGAGATAAGCAAAATCCGGCGTTGTGGCAGGCACAGCCACTACCGCCGAACCCGTGTCGTGGCAGGCGGGCGCGACGACTGACAAACCATGATACATCCCGATGCGCGTCCCTGGCTGCACGATCGGAGGCAGGATGTGCGTCGGCAGGCTGAGACGGTCGAGCAGTTCCCGATCCCAGTCGCCCAGGCGCGGGTTGTAAAACTGCGTCGTCGTGGCGTCAGTGAACTCGCACACCATCTCGCCCGTCATCCAGTAATTGAACAGGTCAGGCATCATCAGCAGGGTGTGTGCCCGGTCAAGCTGCGATGGGGTTCTGACGCGGGCACTGGCGAGCTGATACAGTGTGTTCAGCACGATGAACTGTATCCCCGTGCGCTCGAACACCTCACGGCGCGGCATACGAGCGAATACCCAGTCCATCATGCCCTCAGTGCGCCCATCACGGTAATGCACCGGGTTGGCGATCAGCGCGCCGTGCGGGTCGAGCAGGGCGTAATCCACGCCCCACGTCGCCACGCCAACGCCGATCGCCCCTTCACGCCCTTTCTCGATGCCGACGGTGATCTCATGCCACAACCGCAGCACATCCCAGTGCAGCGTCCCGCGCACTGTCACGGGGGTATTCGGGAAGCGATGCACCTCATCCAGCGTGAAGCGTGCGCCATCGAACGAGACGACAGCAACCCGCCCGGACTCAGCACCCAGATCGACCGCGATCACCCGGCTCATGATCGCTTACCTCACATAAGCGGCGGGCACGCCACCGTCCACCGTGATGATCGCCCCGGTCGTCTTGGCACTGCGCGATGAAGCTAGGAAAGCGATCGCCTCAGCAATGTCTTCGGGCGTGATCTCCACCTTGAGCGTATTACGCTTACGGTAGAAGTCGTTCAGGTCTTCCACAGCGACACCATACTGCTGCGCGCGCGCTTCCTTCCATGCGCTGTCCCAGATGCTGCTGCCCTGAATGACCGCATCCGGCAGCACCGAATTGACGCGGATTCCGTGCGCCCCGCCTTCTTCGGCAAGGCAGCGCGCCAGGTGAATTTCACCCGCCTTTGCCGCGCTGTAAGCGCTTGCACCCTTGCCCGCCGCCAGGCTGTTCTTGCTCCCCACGAACACCAGCACTCCGCCGATGCCCTGCGCCTGCATCACTTTGAATGCCTCACGCGCTACCAGAAAATACCCGGTCAGCAGGATATCGATCTGTCGCTGCCAATCCTTCAGGCTGGTCGCCTCGATCGGCGATCCTCCGGCGATTCCGGCGTTGTTCACCACCACATCGACGCCGCCATAGGTCAGCACCGCACGCCGGAAGCTTTCAGCGACCGCTTCCTCACTTGTCACATCGGTATGCACGAACAGGGCGCGTCCTTTGGCGGTGCGCTTTTCGATCTCCGCGACCGTCTCCTGTCCACCCTGCGCATTGATGTCGGCGACGATCACATGTGCGCCATCCTGCGCCAGCCGATACGCTGTTGCCCGTCCGATGCCGCTCGCCGCCCCGGTGATCAGCACAACCTTGCCGGCAAAATCGCGATCCGGCGGCGCGAGTTTCAGCTTGTACAGTTCGAGGGGCCAATACTCGATGTCATAGGCTTCTTTTTCCGTCAGGCTGACGAACCCGCCCAACCCCTCGCTGCCGCCCAGCACCGCGATCGCCCGGTGATACAACTGGCGGCTGACATCGGCATTGGTCACATCCTTGCCTGTATTGACCATGCCCAAACCTGGGATGAGGATGACGCGCGGCGCTGCATCACGCAGCTCGTCACCAGGCTCTTTGCAGCGCTCGAAATACTCGACATAGCGCTGTTCGTAGTCGGCAATCCCCTCGGTCAGCGCGCGCTTAAGGGCATCCAGTCCATCAGCGGGCGTCCAGTCGATGAACAGCGGCTGCCGCTTGACGTGTACCAGATGATCCGGGCACGCTGCTCCCTTCTGGCTGATCGCCCCGGCATTCGCGCTGCCCACCATGTCCAGCACGGTATCACTGGAGTCGTAACTCAGCACCGCGTGCCGACGCGCCGATACGGCACCGCGTATGACCGGAAGCACCTGCGCCATGATCGCTTCACGCGCATCCGCATCCAACGCGGGCACAACCAGATCGCCAAATACCCGTTTGCCGCGTGCCTTGTCCGCCAGATACGCTTCCGCCTCCTGAATGATGCGGATAGTGTTGTCGTAGCAGGTCTTGCTGTCTTCAGCCCATGTCACCAGACCATGCTTGCCCATCACCACACATTCGATGTGTGGGTTTTCGCGCACCTTTGCCCCAATCTGCTGGCTGAGCGTGAAACCTGGGCGAATATACGCCACGAACGCCATGCGATCGCCGTAAATTTCCCGCGCTACCTCTTCTGCATTCGGCGCACACGCCACGCTGATGATGGCATCCGGGTGCGTGTGATCGACATGTGCAGCCGGCACGAAAGCGTGCAGCAGCGTTTCGATGCTCTGACGCGGACGCCCAGGCTCGAACACCGACCGTTCCAGGTAGTTGACCATTTCCTCATCGGTCATGGCAGGCAAGGCATACAGCGGGTCGATCTCGTCCATCTTCAGCAGTGCAAAACCTCGTTCGCGGATCGTCGCCACATCCGACCCCGACGCCTTGACCGCCAGCACCCGCTGTGCCCGTCCAACATGATCCGTGAGCGTCAGTTTGGCGCTGGTGTTGCCCCCATAGATATTGACGACCGCACGATCCCGTCCGAGTATGTTGCTGCGGTACACCAACCCGTCCAGATCGGGCAGCGCTGCCGCCTCTGCATCATTCCACAGATATTGAGGCATGAAATCGTTTCCTTGTGTCGAGTACACTCAATGCGCTTTTCAAACAAATCCAACTGCAAAAAAAGCGTTTTTCGTTTACTTTCGTTGATTAACGTTTCACAGTGTAACTCAGACCGCGATCGCTGTCAAATCCTTATGCAGTGTCTTCAGCGATCGTCACCTCTGCCCCCATCGCGCGGATTTCAGCCACAATCGCAGGCGGCGCATCGACACTGGTGATCACGTGGCGCAGTTCATCCGCCCGGATGAATGTGAATGGCGCAACCTGCCCCCACTTGCTCCCGTCGATCAGCACCACCGAATGCACACAGCGGGCGATCATGGCACGTTTGATCATCACCTCGTCAGAGTCGATGTCCATCGCCCCTTCTGTGACCGATACGCCCCGTGCCCCGAAAAAGCCGATATTGAAATTGACTTCCGGCAGCCCCTGTGGAGACCCAACCACCGAAATCGAGTCACGCCGCAGCCTGCCCCCAGGCAGCATGACCTGAATGTGCGGACTGTCGAGAAAATGCTGAGCGATCATCAGACTGTTTGTGACGATGGTGAGTTTTCTGAACAGCTTGAGATGGGGCACGAGCGCATCGACCGTCGAACTGGCATCCAGCGCCACGCTGAACCCATCCTGCACCAGCCGGGCAGCCTCAGCCGCGATCGCCGCTTTTTCGTGGCGCTTTTTCGTCTGACGGATATGGAATGACAATTCCAGTGCAGTCGACTCCTTGCGGTGATGCACTGCCCCGCCGTAGGTGCGCTCCAGCAGTCCCTCCTCTTCCAGCACGCGCAAATCCTGGCGGATCGTCACGGCGCTCACCGCCAGGCGGTCGCTCAACTCTTTGACCGATACTCTGCCGTTGTTACGCAGCTCTTCCAGGATGACCCGGCGGCGTTCTTCGACGAACAATACATCGCGCATGTTGACATGCCTTTCCGAAGGACATAAACTGACAGACAATGAAAGCGAACAAAAGCCTCTTTTATCAGACATTGTAATCGAAAAGGCAAATATGAACGAGAGCCACTACACCATTCTTGCTGAAGGGCTGGCAGCGAAAGGCATCGATGTCGATGGAGTCATCGCTCGTCTGACACGCCAGCACATCGAAACCCCGTCATGGGGCTATGCCGATGGCGGCACACGCTTCAAAACCTTCCCCTGGGCGGGTGCAGCGCGCACCATTCACGAAAAGGTCGATGACGCGGGTTACATCCATCGCATGACGGGTGTCGCACCATCGATCGCCATTCACATCCCCTGGGACAAGACGGATGATTACGACGCGCTGGGCGAATATGCCCGTGAACGCGGCATTCGCATCGGCGCGGTCAACCCGAACCTGTTTCAGGATGTCGCCTACAAACTGGGCAGTATCACCCATCCCGACCCAGGTGTGCGCGAGATGGCGCTGGCGCACATGATCGAATGCTGCGAGATCATGCAGAAAACAGGAAGCACCCTGCTCAGCCTGTGGTTCGCCGATGGCACGAACTATACCGGGCAGGACAGCATTCCTGAACGCAAGCGCCGGATGGAAGCTGCCCTGCGTGCCACATATGAACACCTGCCTGCAAATAGCAGAATGCTCATCGAATACAAATTTTTTGAACCCGCTTTCTATCACACCGATCTCGCGGACTGGGGCATGGCATATGCCACCGCGCTCAAACTGGGCGAGCGCGCTCAGGTGCTTGTCGATACCGGGCATCACGCCCAGGGCACGAACATCGCCCACATCGTCGCCTTCCTGCTGGACGAGGGACGTTTGGGCGGCTTTCATTTCAACGCCCGCCGCTATGCCGATGACGACCTGATCGTCGGCAGCAGTAACCCGCAGGAACTGTTCGAGATTTACAACGAACTGGTGGACGCGGGTGAACGTGCCGCAGACGTTGCATTTATGATCGACCAGTCTCATAATATCGAGCCAAAGCTGGAAGCGATGCTGGTCAGCGTCATCAACTGCCAGATCGCCTATGCCAAAGCGCTGATCGTCGATCGTAAAACGCTGCGCGAACGCCAGTTGAACGGGGATGTGCTGGGCGCGCACGCCGTGCTGATGGACGCCTTCCATACTGATGTGCGTCCGCTGCTGGTCAAAGCGCGTGAGGTGATGGGCGTCCCCGCAGACCCGATCGCTGCCTATCGTGCGGATGACTACGCGCAGCGCGTCGCACAGCAGCGCGGCATTGCTTCCGGGGCAGGGGGTGGCTTCCCCACCTGATCGGGTTTTGCACACCACAAGGATAAAGAACGATGCAGTATCGTGCCTTCGGGCGGACAGGCTGGCAGGTCTCAGAGATCAGTTTCGGCGCATGGGCGATCGGTTCGGCGTGGGGCACGGTCGATGACAGCGAATCGATGGCGGCGCTGCACCGCTGTCTTGACCTGGGCATCAACTTTTTCGATACAGCAGATGTATACGGCGACGGGCACAGCGAGCGGCTGATCGCCAGGCTGCGCCGCGAACGGAGCGAGCCGTTCTACGTGGTCACCAAAGCTGGGCGTCGGCTCAACCCGCACACCGCCGACGGCTATAACAAAGCCAACCTGACCACTTTTGTCGAGCGCAGCCTGAAAAATCTTGAGACCGACACCCTCGATCTGGTGCAGCTTCACTGCCCTCCGACAGAGGTCTATTACCGCCCGGAGGTATTCGAGGCACTCGATGATCTGGTGCGTGAGGGGAAAATCCGTTTTTACGGGGTGAGTGTGGAAAAGGTGGAAGAAGCGCTGAAGGCGATCGAGTATCCAGGCGTGCAGTCGGTACAGATCATCTTCAACATGTTCCGCCACCGTCCATCCGAATTGTTCTTTCAGGAGGCGAAGCGACGTCAGGTGGGCATCCTCGCCCGTGTCCCTCTGGCGAGCGGGATGCTGACGGGAAAGATCACCCGCGAAACCACCTTTGCAGACGACGACCACAGGCAGTACAACCGTCACGGTGAAAAGTTCGACGTGGGCGAGACGTTCTCCGGCGTCGATTACGAACTCAGCCTGCAAGCTGTCGATGAACTGAAGGCACTGCTGCCGGAAGGCGTGACGCTGGCACAATACGCGCTGCGCTGGATCCTCATGTTCGACGCGGTGTCATGCGCTATCCCAGGCGCGAAGCGCCCCGCACAGGTGGAGGATAACGCCCGCGCTGCTGATCTGCCGCCGCTCTCCCCTGAACACATGCAGGCAGTGCGTGATATTTATGACCGCCTGATCCGCCCAGGAATACACCACCGCTGGTAAAAAAGAGGGACGGGCACATAAACAGTGCCCGTCCACGTTTTCATCCACTCGCTGGCAGGATACCCTGTTCGCTGCATGAGTTATAGTTGCGCCCCAGGATGACCACAAAATCAGCGGTGCGTTCGGCGATCGGCTGAACATAGATGCCATCAGGTCGCACATTGAGCGCGCGGGCAATCACGTTCAGGCTGCTGCCTTTGGTGCGCCCGGTATAGTCGATCAGGACGGTTTCGTCAGCGGTGGTCACATCGGGCGGCACACCCATTGCGCGGGCATTGAACCCCTCGGATGCCAGTCGATCCACCGCCACTCGATCCAGCCCAGGCTGCCCGGACGCATTGTAGACCTCGATCACCGCGCTGCGCGCCACAAGCTGGTTCGCTGTAGGTGGGGTATAGAAGTCCTGCAACAACTGGCGCATCGTTTCCGGGTTGGGGATTTGCACATAACTGCCATCAGGCGGCTGCCAGGGTGTGGTGTGATAGGTACGAACGAGCCGATACTGCTGAATCTGCGCGCTGTCGATCGACAGCGCCAGGGGAACCAAGCCCAGCACGTCCTCAAACGCCAGATTGGTCTCGACGAACTCCATCGCCTGTGACCACAACGGCACGATATTCGCCAGCAGCCCCGTATCGCGCGCTTTGCGCCACACCGCCCGCAAAAGCTGCTGCTGGCGTCTGCCCCGGTCGAAATCGGTGCTGTTATGGCGCGAACGGGCATACCAAAGCGCCTCACCGCCGTTCATTGTGTACACCCCAACAGGCAGCACATAGTAGCCGTCATCGTTGACTCGATACGCGCCGCGTGGAACTTCAGCGCCGATCAAAGGCAGGTCTTCGATCGCGCAATCGACCATGACCTCAACGCCGCCCAACCCGTCGATGATGCCGCGAAACCCGCTCAGGTTGACCATCGCGTAGTAATGCACATTCAACCCGAAATTGTAGAACAGCGTCTGACGCATCAGCCCGAAGCCGCCGTCCGGGAACCCCCCGCGTTCACCATAGATATACGCCAGATTGATGCGCTGCATCGCCCAGCCAGGGACATACACGAACAGGTCGCGCGGCAGGCTGAGCATGGCGACCGTGCCTGTCGTGCGGTTGATCGAGACGATGATCATCGTATCCGTACGGATGAAACCATCGTCGCTCAGTTCGCCATCATGCCCCAGCAGCAGGATGTTGATCAGATCATTGCCGAACCGATCCAGCGTCGGCACAGAGGTCGGAATGGCAGTACCGTTCGACTCGCCAGAGCGCCCATCCTGAAACAGGTAAATCGTCGGCAGAGGGCGCGGCGTGCCCACCGTAGGAAGCGCCGGAAGCGTCGTCGGTGGGCTGTCCGGCGTCGGGGTATTGGTCATCATCTGGATCAGCAGATTATCCTGCTGAGGCAGACCACGCTCTCGCTTCCACAGCACGCGCAGCGCATCTGGGGCGCGCCGCTGTGCCGAATCTGGCGCAGCGACCGCCGTCGCCGTCGCCTCAAATGCCGGACGCAGCGCTTCATAAGCCGCATCAGCGCTCACCCGGTCAGCCAGCGCCCCGGCAACCCGGATCAGCAGCCACACACACACCAGAATGAGCAGAACCGGAACCAGACGGAACAGCACCAGATGCAGAACTTTCCTGGCGCGGGAGGAAATATTTTGGGGCATACAGCGGAATCCGTTGATCGCATCAGACAGAAAGTGGATTCGACGAACAGGACATTCCCATTCGCCTCTTAACCCACTCTAACAACTCTAGCAGAAACTCACCTAATGCGCGAATGTGTTTTCCCTACGACCAGCGGGCGTTCTGTGCTTTCAGTCAACCATCTCCGGCTGGGCTGCCCGTTCAATCGGCAGGACGATCGTGAAGGTCGCGCCGACACCGGGCACAGACTCCACGCCGATCCGTCCTTCGTGCGCCTCCACCAGCGCCCGTGCTATTGCCAGCCCCACACCGGTATCTCCCACGCCAGGGATTAACGGGTTATCGGCACGATAGCGTCTGGCGAACACACGGGGCAGGTCAGCAGCAGCAATTCCCCCCCCCTGATCGCTGATCGAGATGGCGAACATCGGCACGCCCTCCGGCGTGATCTCTTCTGTGCGCGCCGCGATGGTGATCGCGCTGCCGTATGGCGATACAAGATAGGCGTTGGTGAGCAGCTGCCCAATCGCCTGCCCGATCGCATCCTTGTCCGCCCGGATCATCGGTGGGCGATCGGGCAGATCGAGGTTGAGGATGGTATTCTTCTCCCGAAACTGAGGCGCGGCGTGCGTGATCGCCTCTTCGATCAGCGTGACCGGGTTCACCCGTTCGACGAGAATGCCGGGATCGCCAGAGTCCAGCGCCGCCAGACGTGCCACATCCTCCAGCATGTGCGCCAGCCGCGATGAGTTGGACGCCACACGCGCCAGAAAACGGCGCTGCATCTCCCCCAGAATACCCGCCGTCTCGCTCAGCAGCAGATCGACATAACCGATGATCGATGTCAGTGGGGTTCGCAGTTCCTGCACCATCCCCATGATCGCCGCGCTGTCATCCGAATCGCGCTTTTCCCGATAGATCGTCACGATCTGCGGCGCGTCATCATGGGTTTCCTGCGCCTGAGTCACCAGTGCCTGCTGAAGCTCTGCCTGTCCATTTCGCATGACGGCATTTTCGAGGTTCAGCCGTGCATAATCTTCTTCCAGTTCGTGCTGCCGTGCCAGCAGCTCATCGCGTTCGGCGCGCATCCGATCGCGCTGTTTGAGCGCCGCTTCCCGGTCAGCCGCCAGATATGCCAGCTGCGCCTGAAGCGCCTTGACCTGTTTGTCCACCTCGCCATACAGCGCGCGTTCACCATCTCCGTGCGCCTGAAGCAGACGGTCACGCTCTGCCTTGACCTGCTCATAGTTCAACTGCAAGGCGGCACGCTGTTCATACAGGCTCTGCATGACCTGTGCCAGCCCAGCAGCCCCACCATCGACGCCCAGCGCGTGCAGTTGATCCTCAATGCCCGTCAGACGTTCAGCCAGCGCCCGCCTATCCTGCTCCAGTTCGGCTTTTTCCCGGCTCATCCGGTCGAGCAGGTCATGCACCACTGTCGGTATAGGCGCGCCAGAACGGAGCGTAGCGATCTGCGTCTGAAGCCGATCGCGCTCAGCGATCAGGTCTTCCCGTTCGCTGTTCAGCACATCGATCATCTGCTTGTACATCATCTCGTTATCGGTGGAAACTGCGCCGATGAGCGCCGTCTCCGCATCGCGCAGACGAGCGGCAAGCTGATCGCGCGCCTGCACCATCTGCTGTTCCTGCTGCACAAGTGCCTGCATCTGCTGCGAGATCGACTGCGACTCCTCATCGTCAGTCTCGATCAGCGTCAGCGCAATCGCACCCCGCTCCCGTTCCAGTTCCTCATGCAGCGCCGCAACCTGCTCATTCAACCTGGAGACCTGAGCGCGCGCCTCATCCAGCTCAGCATTCAGCGCATTCAGGCGGCTCTCGTCACGCGGTGATGACGGCTGGGCAGAGAGTTCCGCCTCAGCCGTATCACTCAGGTGCAGCAACTTGGCACCGATGATGGCGATGCCGCGCAGCAGTTCGCGTTCCGGGTCGCTCAGTTCGCGCCGCGAATACGGAAGCGCCACGATCAGTACCCCCGGCATTCGCCCACCACTGGTCAGCGGCTGGCAGTAAGCCGGTCCCATGCCCTGAATGTCGTAATAGCCATACAGTTCGCGCAGCTCCTCGACATTGCGATCCGGGAAAAGCGGACGCTGTGTCTGGCGCTCGATGGCGTTGACCAGCGTCGGCTGCTGATCCAGCGCCATGATCATCGGCGGCAGCACCCGCTCCATGACCCGATCCTGCCCCCACACCACATCCGCATGGGTAGCGCTTCGCAGCCGCAGGATGAGCGCGATGTCCGTCTTAACGACCATCATCGCCGCATCCGCGATGCGTTCCGGTATGCGCTGCGGGGTTGCCCCTTCGAGCATGATCCCCAGCGCCCGCATCAACTGCGCCGACTCGCGGTCGCCTGCCCCACTCGCCTGAGGAAGTTTGGGCAGTGGGACGACTGAAGTGCTGGGCGGCGGCGATACCGTAGCACGCATTCGCACCTCACGCAGCAGCACGATCCCGGTTCGATATGCCAGCACCAGCAGCAGACTGAATGCCACAAGCACGCTCAGGCGTGTCAAACCCGCATCGTTGCCTACCGCCTCGCCCTGAGCGATCAGCATCAGATGCGTTATCCCGCCCACACCGAAGGATGCGAAGACCAGTAAACGCAGCACCACATGGCGCAAAGTCGGCGCTTCGACCACGACCACACCCGCTCCCGCAGCGGCGATCGCCAGAGTCAGGATCGACCAGAAGAGCGCGAATCCAGTCGCATTGAACGTCGTCGCAGCCGCCTGCCCCGCCCATTCGCCGCTGTGCAGGATGTAGGCGATGAAAATCACCAGCAGCGCAATCAGTGACGCGCTGTTGCCCGCGCGCCCTGGTCGCAGCCCAAGCGCCCATACCGACAGCACAACCAGCCCGGCGGTCACTGCGCGTTCGAGAGGGGGAAGCAGCATCTCGACCCGCCCCCCATTGGCTGCAAGCGATGCTGCTGCGATGACGACCAGCACCCATGCCGCCAGCGCATACCCGCCGACCACACGCAGCCGATCGAGGATCGGGCTGTCTACCCGCCCCCAGGTCAGCCCGATCAGCGCCAGGCTGAGGGGCAGCACGAACGCAGCATACAGGATGTCAGCAGGTGTGCGGGTGAACAGATCATGCAGCGTGTTGAGGATCACGGCGGCGCATCCATTGCTTGCAAGGTTATCCTCGTCCAGTATAACATCATTCCAACATCCGGGCACGCGCGCCGTTGACTCGCCCCACGCCACGCTTTACACTGATCGCATTTCGTCCACCAAAGCATAAAGCAGCGATCCGCACGGTTATGATGTCCCGCAGCCCTCTCCCAGCTCACCTGTTCGCTCCATGCGATCCGCCTGCATTGAGAATGAGGCATTGCTCATGTCCAGTTTGAGTGGTCTTGGCACACGACGGCGCGGCAGTACCGGTTTGCGCCTGCCTGTGCTGCCGATCTTTTCGTGGTTGTTCATCAGTCTCGCATTGGGCTTGCTGATGCTGGAACTGCTGCGCTTCAGCCAGCAGGCACAGCGCTTCGCCGCCGATCTGGAGGTGGCAGGTGTGCCGATCGGCGGGCTGACCAGTGGTGACGCCGCCGCCCTGCTGGAACGCACCTACAACGCCCCACTGACCCTTTGGTATCAGGACAGCCCGATCCAGCTTGACCCCACCGCGCTAGGCTTCCGCACCAACCGCGAAGCGATGCTGGCACAGGCGCGTGCCGGCAGCGCGGGCGAAGGCGCATTCTGGGGACGGTTCTTCAACTATCTGACCGGGCAGCAGAACATCAGCACGCTCGACATCCCGCTGTCTGCCGACTATCAGGAGAACGCCCTGCGCCAGTTCGTGACGGAACTGGCGATGCGCTATGACCGTCCCCCAGGTGCAGCCGGTTACGACGTGACCACGCTCACCTTTCGTCCAGGTGGAGCAGGGTATCAGCTCGATACCGAAGCCGCTTTTCAGGTGATCGACAGCGCCCTCCGCAACCCGAACCAACGCGAGGTCGCACTGCCGGTGATCACCACCGACGGGTCGCGCGTCGGCATCAACACGCTGCGCGAGTTGATCATCGGCTATCTGGACTCACAGGGGTTTGTGCATGACGGGCAGAATTCTGTCGCATCCGTGTTCATCCTCGACCTCGAAACAGGCGAAGAAGTGAACATCAACAGCGATGTGGCATTCTCTGCTGCCAGCACAGTCAAGATGGGCATCCTGATCGACTATTTCCGTTCACTGCTGTTCGCCCCATCCGCCGATGAAGCCTTTCTCATGGCACAGTCCGTGCTGTGCAGCAACAACAGTTCTTCAAATCTGATCATGCAGATCATCGGGCGCGACGACATCTTCCGGGGCATCGCCAGCGTCACGAACACCATGCAGACGATCGGCGCGCGCAACACCTTCATCACCGCGCCATTCTATCTCGGTGTGCCTGGGCAGCAATTAGGGTCGATCCCTGCACCAGCCACCCGCCCTAACGCAAATTTCAATACCGGCGCAGACCCGTTCAATCAGACGACCACCGAAGACCTGGGCACGATGCTCAGCATGGTTTACGACTGTGCGCGTTATGGTTCCGGGCTGATGACCGTCTACACAGACGGCGAGTTCACCCAAAGCGAGTGCCAGCAGATCCTCAATCTGATGAGCGCCAATGATCTTGAACGCCTGCTGCAAGGCGGGCTGCCGCCCGATGCCCGCATCGCACACAAGAACGGCTGGCTGGAGAACGTGCATGGCGATGCAGGCATCGTCTTCCCGCCCAACGGTAATGACTACATCATCGCAGTTTACGTGTGGGAAAATGCCCAGTTCTTCAGCTATACCCGTGCCTGGCCCCTCATCGAGGGCATTTCACGCGCAGCGTGGAACTACTTCAACGTCGAAGCCCCGCTCGTCAGCCCGCGCACAGACCTACCCGATCAGGCAGTCGCCTGTGATGCCTTTTCGCCGCCTTACGGGCAGGTCAATCTGAACGACATCAATGCCTGGCGCGGAGGAAGCTGAGCAAACATGGACTGGGGCATCTATCTGCTGCTGGCATTCCTGCTCAGCGTGTGCTTCTTCATCATCCAGCGTGCCGAAGCAAAGCGGCGGCGGCTGGTGTTCATCCTGATGCTGGTCGTGTTTGAACTGCTGCGCCGCTACACCTGGTATCGGGATGTACACAGCGAAGCATGGGCGGCACTCTTCACCGCCCTGCTTCTGAATTTCCTGTTCTGGCTGTTCATCGGGCGCTATAACCCGGTCGCCAAAAGCGACGACATCCGCGTGTTTCGGATGAACGATTAGCCGATCACCTTGAGCGGGATGACATCGGCGTTTTGCAGCATCAGCACGCTGACACGCGCCGCCACCGTTTTGGCAAGTGTCTGAAACGCCCTGCCCGCTTCACTATCCGGCTGGGTGATGGCGATCGGACGGCCGTAATCCCCACCCTTGCGAACCTCGGCATCGAGGGGAATGCGCCCCAGGAAGGGGATGTTGCGCTTTTTCGCCAGCGCTTCCCCACCGCCCGTGCCGAAGAAATCGCCCGCCATGTTCTCGACGATACCCAGCAGCGGCACGTTGAGCGTCTCGAACATCGCCGCACCGCGCAGCGCGTCTGATACCGCCACATCCTGCGGCTGCGTCACGACGATCGCCCCGGTCAGTGGGAAAGACTGCGCCAGCGAGAGCGGTGCATCGCCCGTGCCAGGCGGCAGATCGACGATCATGTAATCGAGATCGCCCCACTCCACATCGCCAAAGAACTGGCGGATCGCGCCGTGCAGCATCGGTCCACGCATGATCATCGGCTTGTCAGGGTCGGTTAGAAAGCCCGTGCTGATCACCTTGACGCCATATGCCTCGAAGGGCAGCAGCTTTTCATTGGCGCTCACACGCGGGCGACCATTGCCCAAGCCCATCATCATCGGCAGGTTGGGGTTCAGGATATCTGCATCGATCAGCCCAACACGCGCGCCCGCCTCTGCCAGCGTCACCGCCAGGTTGGTGGCGACGGTACTTTTGCCCACCCCACCCTTGCCGCTGCCCACCGCAATGATGCTCCGCATCGGCACATCCATCCGCGCCATGATGTTGCGGTCTTTGGGAACCTGTGCATCCCAGCGAATCTCCAGCGCGCGAATGCCGGACACTTTGCCGACCACCGCCGCGTTGCAGCTCGTGACGAACACATCCTTGAGCGGACAGGCGGGCGTCGTCAGCACGATCGTGAAATGCGCCACCCCATCTCGCACGCTCAGATCACGCACCATGTTCAGCGAGACAATATCGCGGTGCAACTCCGGCTCAATGACCGTCGCCAGCGCCGCCATCACCTGTTTTTCGAGTTCATTCATCGGCTTGTTCCCTGTATGCACTGCTTCGTCTGGCGAATAAGTATAACGCCCGTCATCAAAATTCAGAATAGGGGGCATCAGTCGAATACGTGCTTTTGCGCCACGCTCCAGTAACGAGAGAAGCGCTTCAGGTCGATGAACCCCTCATAATCGAGGAATGGCTCGACGGGCATGATCGTGATCGGCAGTGCCCCTTTGATGCGCGCAGCGATCGCCCGGAAGCGTGGGCTGACGCTCTCTGTGGTGACCACGCGCCCAGCACCGTGTTCGCGCGCGAAGGCGATGATCTGCTCTGCTACATCACCACGCCGGATGGTAACGGGCATCTCCAGCAGACATTCATACATGAAGGCGATGCGCTTGAGGCTGACCGCGCTGCTTCTCAGCAGGTCATCGTCCCAGACGTACAGGGCGGGCGCACCGGGATACGCCAGCAGCGCAGGATGGGTGGGCGTCAGGCAGTCGCCATGCACCCAGACGATCAGATCGCTCATCGCCGCCCTCCCCTGCCTGATCGATCGTAGCCCGACTCGGAAGGCTTGTTCGGGAACAGTTCCGCTTCCAGCATCTCATAGCTCCCCTCAAAGTCGCATTTTCCGCGCAGCGGACACGCCCGGCAGTATCTGCCCCCCGTGTTACGCTCCAGATTTTCGCGGTTGAAGATGTACGGCTTGTGGCTGAATGTGCTGGCGACCCACTGCCACGACAGGTTATTGCTCGCCGGGTCGCCATCGAGCAGGTGCGACAGGAACCAGCGCGCCCCTGCCTGCCATTTCACCCGCCGCCAATGCACGATGTACGCCGCCATCCACATGCGGGCGTGATTGTGCAGGTAGCCCGTCTCGCGCAGTTCGCGCGCAAAACCATCCATGCACGCCAACCCGGTCGTCCCCTGACGCACATCGTCAGGCAGTGTATCTTTGTACTGGACGGCGCGGAAACCCGTCTTGTACTCTTCCTGATCTTTCCAGATCGCTTCGCCCAGCTTCGCATACAGGCGCTGCCAGTAATCGCGCCAGCCCAGTTCATTGACCAGCTTTTCGGCGTCCGCGCGCCGCCGCACCTTCGCCAGCGCCGCCCGTTTGACCTCCGCCAGACCGACCACCCCATAGCGGATGTAGGGAGAAAGACGGGTCACCTTGCCATCCAGCCGATTGCGGGTCGCGGCATAGGCAGGGGGATCGATCGCCTCGACCAGAGTCAGCGCCGCTGATCGTCCACCGCGCATGGGCGAAATATGCGGGTCGATGGCTGCTGCTTCGGGGAACTGCTCACGCAGATAGTGGGCGAGTTCGTCGCGTGAGGCGAAATCGCAGCGCATATTCGTCGTCATGCTTTCGCCCCTGTTCTGCGTTTGCGACAGGCATCGCTGCAATACTTGACTTCATCCCAGTTCTTTTCCCACTTTTTGCGCCAGGTGAACGGTCGCCCGCACACGACGCACGTCTTTTCCGGCAGATCGGCTTTCTTCACGCCGCGCATCGCATCCTCTCCTGAAATATCCCCTGAACCATGCCATGCCGGGCTGAGGAACACATGAACACTGCCGAAACAAAAGCGAACACCCCGGCGGGCGGGGTGTTCGTGGTGTATTGGATATGAAAGCTGGAGAGGCTTACTCGCCGCCCTGTGCCTGCTGTGCAGCGCGCTTCTTCGCCAGCGCCGCTTCGCGTTTCGCCAGGCGTGCCGCCTTCTCCGGGTCAACCTCAGCGGCAGCCGGGGCGGGCGCAGCGGTCTCGGCGGCTGGGGCATCCGCAGCAGCTTCTGCAACGGGTTCAGGCTGAGGCATCGTGGCGCGGATCATGTCCAGCACATCGCGCGGGTTTTCGGTGAAGGCATAGGGCGTGATCGGCTGATTCGCCTTCTTCTTCTCCTTGACCGTATCGCTATGTTCCCAGCTTCCGCGATCGCGCGCCTCCTCGTTGGCGGTCGTCGGGGCGATGCTCAGCCAGTAGCTGAACGGTTTGGAGAGGCGCGCCTTGTCGTGGATGTGATGCGTGGTGCGGTCGTAGCTCGCCAGTTCGTAATCGTGATCCATCTTGATCGCATCGAACGGGCAGAACTCGGCGCAGTAGCCGCAGTTCATGCAGATGTCGATGTCGATGTAGAACGCCTCCGGCTGTGGAACCGGGCGCTTCGTCACCGGGTCTTCGCCGCGCACGATCCAGATGCACTGCGGCGGACACACCTTGGCGCAGATGCCGCACGAAGTACACCAGTCCTCACCCGGCGCTTCCGGGTGATCGGCGTCATTGACCACCAGGAATGGCACAAAACGGAAGCGCTCCGGCACGGCGATCTTTTCTTCCGGGTACTGCACCGTATACGAGCCGCGCGCATTCAAGCCCTGGCGCTCGGCAAAATTGTCCGTGCGGAAATACTTCCGCCCGGCATAGCGGATGTCGTCCGCATACCCTTCAAAGAAGTGCCTGATCGTGACGCCAAGCCCCTTCAGAATACCCAGTCCATACATCGTCGTTTTTCTTCCTTCCCGATCGTGTCTGATCTGCTTAACGGTCGGTTTCGCCGAGTACGATGTCGATGCTGCCCAGAATTGCCACCACGTCCGCCACCTTGTGTCCCTTGCACATCGGACCGAGTGCGGTCAGGTTGATGAAGCTTGGTGCGCGCACGTGATACCGCCAGGGATTCTGCGGCCCCTTCGGGTCGCCTTCGGAGACAACGTAGTAGCCCAGTTCGCCCTTCGGGTTTTCCACGCGCCCGTAAGCCTCACCCACCGGGACGCGCGGCATGTAGATCGCCTTGTTGCCCGTGAAGATCGACTCGCCGTGCGTTTTTTCCAGACGCGGCAGGATTTGCTTCAGGATACGCACGCTCTCACGCATCTCGTCCAGACGGATCAGATAACGGTCGTAAATGTCGCCGTTGTAGCGCACACACACATCGAAATCGAGTTCCGGGTAGATGCTGTACGGTTCGGCACGGCGCACATCATACGCCACCCCGCTGGCGCGCAGCAGCGGACCCGCCGCGCTGTAGGCGATCGCCATTTCCGGCGGCAGATAGCCCACGCCGATCGTGCGCGTTTTGATGATTTCGCTGTCGGTCAGGTATTCGTCCAGCTCATCGATGGCACGCGGGATGTCTTCGTTGATGAGCTGCGTCAGGTAGTCCATCGTGTTGAAATCGCGGATGCGATCGTTGACGAGGTTGGCGGTGCTGCGGATGCGCTCCGGCAGGTCACGCGCCACGCCCTGAAAGCGCATGTAATTGCACATCATGCGGCTGCCGCTCGTTGCCTCGAAGAAGTCGAGGATTTTCTCACGTTCAGCGATGGCATACAGCGCCGGAGTGAAGAACGCACCCAGGTCGTTGAGCAGGAAGCCGATCGCCCAGAAGTGATTGACGATGCGCGTCAGCTCGACCATCAGCACGCGGATCGCCTCTGCACGGTACGACGGCGGACTGTAGCGCGCGCCGCTCGCCAGCAGTTGCTCGACGGCGAGGGCGTAGCCGAGGTTGTTGCTCATGCTGGAGATGTAATCGAGGCGGTCGGTGAACGGCATGTTGTGCAGCCAGGCGTTGCGTTCGCCGATCTGCTCGTGATTGCGATGCAGGTAGCCCATGACCGGTTCCAGGCTGACGACCGTCTCGCCGTCCAGCGTGGCGACCATGCGGAACACCCCGTGCGTGCTGGGGTGATGCGGTCCCAGGTTGACGACCAGCTTGTCGGTACGGATGCCCTGCTCTTCAAACGGTTCGACATTAACGCCCAGCCCCATGCCCGAATAGAGCGACGCCTCGCTGCTGTCGCTCAGGCGGCTCAGGTCGAGGTCAGCCGGGTAGCGGACATTCTTGCCGTACACGTTCAGTTCTTCAGCGCGACGGACATAGCCTTTGGGCCAGCGGCTGTCGAACGGCTTGTTGTCCGCCTCGTAGTAGGCTTCGTGCCAGTCCTTGCGCATCGGATGCCCGTCGAAGCCTTCCCACAGCAGGATGCGCTTCAGGTTGGGATGCCCAGGGAAGTGAATGCCGTACAGGTCATACGCTTCACGTTCCTGAAAATCGACGCCGGGCCACACATCGATCAGCGACGGGATGACCGCGCTTTCCCGCGCCGTCTGCGCCTTGATTACCAGCGGTTTGCCGCCTGTGGTGCGGTAAGCGTGATACACCATTTCCATGTGGTCGGAAATGCCCAGGTAGTCCACCGCCGTCGCGCTGGACAGGTAGTCGAAGCCGAGTTCATCGCGCACGGTGCGCGCCACTTCGACAAGCTGGTCGGTCTCGACGATCACGCCGCCAAAACCCTGGCGCGTATCCTCTCTGACCGCTTCGGGAAAACGCGACTTGAGGAACTCGATCGCGTTTTCGATGGAGCCGGTCTGCGCCGGCGCGAGCATCTGGTCGGTCATCAGTCAGTCCTTACTGAGCAGCTTTGGCACGGGCACGGGCAAGCGCTTCCATGCGCCTGGCAAGGCGGGCAGCAGCGATCGCCTCGTCAACCGGTTCGGCAGCGGCGGACGATTTCGCCGCGACAGCGGGCGCGGCTCCCTTGAGCGCGGCAGCGCGCGCACGCTCTTTTTCCACACGGTCGATCGCCGCCTGCGGCAGCGCGCGCACCGCGTACTGCACCCCGGCAGACGCCTGCTCCGCCTGGCGGCGGATCAGTTCCATCTGGCGCGGGTCGATGATGTCCGCGCCCAGAATGGGCAGCGGAACCGGGTCGGACGGACCGACACCATACCAGGGCACATCGTCGAGGTTTGCCAGCGACTGCCCGTCGATCTTCTTTTGCAGGGCGATCAGCCCGTTCAGCAGCGCCTGCGGGGTGGGCGGGCAGCCGGGCACATACACGTCTACCGGGAGGTACTGGTCGATTCCCGATACGACATGATAGCCTTCCTTGAACGGACCGCCACCGCTGGCGCACGCCCCCATCGCCAGCACGTACTTCGGCTCTGGCATCTGGTTGTACAGGCGCACGATCGGCACGAGCATCTTCTTCGTCACCGTGCCAGAGACGATCATCAGGTCGGACTGGCGCGGGCTGGCGCGCATCACCTCCATGCCGAAGCGCGATGTGTCATAGCGCGATGCCGCCGTTGCGATCATCTCGATCGCGCAGCACGCCAGACCGAACAACATGGGCCACATCGATGAACGGCGGCTCCAGTTGTAAATCTTGCTCAGGCTGGTGATCGCCACATTTTCCTGAAGATCGCCCGGAATAGGGAACTCTGTATCATGGAGCTGCCGCAGTTGCAATTCGCTCATTGCGAAACCATCTCCTCATACCACTCTCGAAGTATCCCTGTGAGGATGCTTTCGTTGACAAGCGCAGGATCGTCGTCGAAGTCTGGCAGGGCGATGACCCAGGCGTTGAGCTGATCCAGCCCAACTGCCTCCGGATCGACCTCCGGGTGCGCTTCACGCAGCGCCAGCGCGATCGCGTAGCTGCTTTCCCATGTCAGCGCCATCGCCACTCATCCCTGTTCCACATCCGCATCGGTCACGTTGATCTTTCACTTAGATTGTAGCGCATCTTCGCCCATACCACCCGTCACGGGTGGATGAAAATCGGCTGAGACGCCGCCTTACCCCTCACGGTTGTCGATCTGCGCGCGCTGCAAACGCCCGCTGTAATCGACATAGACCGATTTCCACTCGGTAAAGCTGTCCAGCGCCGTTGCCCCGGCTTCACGCATCCCGTTGCCCGTGCCGCGCGTACCGCCGAACGGAAACTGAATTTCCGCGCCGGTTGTGCCGTGATTGATGTACACAATCCCCGTCGTCAGGTCGCGGATGGCACGGAAAGCAGCATTGACGTTCTCGGTGAAGATGCTGCTCGACAACCCGTAGGGCACGCTGTTGTTGACGGTGATCGCCTCCTCGAAGCTGTCCACCTCGATCATCGACAGTACCGGACCAAAAATCTCTTCCCCCGCGATCCGCATCGTCGGGGTCACCCCGGTGAACAGCGTCGGCGCGTAGAAGAATCCCTTCTCCAGCGCAGCGCGTTCCCCGCCGATCGCCACCTGCGCCCCTTCTTCACGCCCCACGCCGACGTAATACGCCACCTTATCCAGCGCCTTGCGGTTGACCAGCGGACCGACTTCGTTCGCCGGGTCAAGCCCATAACCGACCCTGAGCGACCGCGCCCGCTCGACCAGCGCCTCGGCAAACTGTCGGGCGATCCCCCGCTGCACGATGAGGCGGCTGGTAGCGGTACAGCGCTGCCCGGTCGTGCCGTAAGCGCTCCACGTCACTGCCTTGACCGCCAGTTCGAGATTGGCGTCATCCAGCACGATGATGGCGTTCTTGCCGCCCATCTCCAGCGAGACCTTCTTGCCCAGCCCGGCAGCTTTGGCATACACGCTCAACCCGGTCGCCGTCGATCCGGTGAACGAGATCACCCGCACATCCGGATGTTCGACCAGTGCCGCACCTGCCTCACCCGCGCCCAGCACCAGGTTCAGCACGCCTTCGGGCAGCCCGGCATCCATGAACACCTGCACGAACGCCGCCGATACTGCCGGTGTTTCTTCGCTCGGCTTCCATACGACCGTATTGCCTGCCACCAGTGCAGGCAGCATCTTCCAGCTCGGAACAGCGACCGGGAAATTCCAGGGCGTGATCAGCCCAACGACGCCGACCGAGTCGCGCAGTGCCATGCCGAACTTGTCCGGCATCTCGACGGGCGCAGTATAGCCGGTCATGCGCCGCCCTTCGCCGCCCATGTAGTACGCCATGTCGATGGCTTCCTGCACATCGCCGCGCGCCTCAGACAGCACCTTGCCCATTTCCTGGGTCATCAGGCGGGAGAGTTCTTCCTTGCGCGCCTGAAGCACCTCCGCCACGCGGTACAGCACCTCACCCCGGCGCGGAGCAGGCGTCAGCCGCCATGACGGATAGGCAGCTTTCGCCGCCGCGACAGCCGCATCGACTTCCGCCCGCCCGCCACGCGCAGCGTGCGCGATCACTTCTTCGGTCGCCGGGTTGATCGTCTCGAACACTTCCGCCGACTCGACCCACCGACCGCCAATGGCATGACGCACCAGATCAGGCATAGTGCCCCTTTCTAACCGCGCGGAAATTTAAGTACCTGTCCTGAACACACATTATCCGTGATTGAGGTTAAAGTATAGGGATGCACCGGATGTTTGTCAACAATTTCACAAACACCCGTTCACATCGCACGCAGCACGCGCGCCCCTTCCGGCGCAACCTGCGTCCAGCGCGCCATGCACTCGATGTGCGCCTCAGCATATACCACACGTAGCGCATCCGTCACCTCAGCGGCGACCGCTGCACTGCGCGAGACCGCGCACAACGTCGGACCCGCCCCGCTGATCACCAGCGCGCACGCGCCGACCGCTTTGGCAGCCTGGCGCGCCTCCAGCAGCATCGGCATCAGATGTGCCCGCGCCGGCTCGATCACCTCATCCCCTTCCATCGCCGCCGCCATCGACTCGACATCGGCGCGATAGATAGCATCGATCAGCCTGGCGACCATCGCCGTCTGGCGCACCATCTGGCGCAGCGGCACAGTGGCGGGCAGCACAGCGCGCGCCTGCGCTGTCGGCACTTCGACATCCGGCGTCACCAGCGTCAGATACAGGTCGGTCGGAATGGGCAGCCGCACGATCTGATGCGCGCGGATACCATATGCCAGCGTGATCCCACCAAACAGGCTGGGTGCGACGTTATCCGGGTGATAGCCGCTGGCGACCGCCTCCCCGTCTAAGCAGGCAGGGAGAAGATCATCCTTGCTCAGCGGCTGTTCAAGCAGGGCGTTGACCGCCACCGCTGCCGCAACTGCACTCGCCGCGCTGCTGCCCAGACCGCTGGCGCTGGGCAGCCCCTTGCGGATGGTGATGCGCGCTCCATGCGCCACCCCAGCCAGCTTCAGCACACTCTGCGCAGCGACAGCGGCGGTGTTTTTGGAAGGAGTACGCGGCAGCTTGCCCCCGTCACCCTCGATCCCGGCTACCACAATCCCAGGCACATCGCTGTATTCGGCGATCACCACATCGCCCGGCTCGTCCAGCGCCAGCCCCATGATGTCGAACCCAACGCCCAGATTAGCGACAGTAGCAGGGGCAAAAGCTTCGGCTGTAGAAAACGCCACGTTAATGTTATCCTTATGAAACCGGAATGCCCGGCACAGGCACATCAGCAGTGCAGACAACACACCAGATTACAGGTGAAACAATCATGAGAAGCATCTTACAATGTATGGATTGCGCGCGGCAATACCCAACGGACACGGTGATCTACACCTGTGAGGCGTGCGGCGGGCTGCTCGATGTGCAGCACGATCTCGATGCGCTGAAGGGAATCGTCTCGCGCGAGATATTCGATCAGCGTCTCGGCTCGCTCGATTTTCCGTATAACAGCGGTGTCTGGCGATACAAAGAGCTGATCGCCCCACACGTTGAAGACGCGCACATCGTCAGCCGCAATGAAGGTAACACCAGCCTCTACCACGCCCCACGTCTGGCGGCATGGGCGGGCATCGGCACACTCTACCTCAAGCACGAAGGCGAGAACCCCACCGGGTCATTCAAGGATCGCGGCATGACCACCGGGCTGACTCAGGCACGGGTGCTGGGGATGGCGCGCGTCGCCTGTGCCTCGACGGGCAACACATCCGCATCACTGGCTGCCTACGCCGCATGGAGCGGCATTCAGGGCATCGTGCTGTTCCAGAACAAACAGATCGCGCTGGGCAAGCTCGCTCAGGCGATCGCCTACGGTGCGCTGTGCATCCGCATCGACGCCGACTTTGACCAGAACCTCGCCCTGGTGCGTGCCCTCTCCAGCGATCTCGGCGTCTACGTCCTCAATTCGGTCAATCCCTTCCGGCTGGAGGGGCAAAAATCGATCATGTTCGAGACGATTCAGCAGCTTCGCTGGCGCGTCCCGGACTGGATCGTCGTGCCGGGCGGCAATCTGGGCAACAGCTCCGCCTTCGGCAAGGGCTTGTGCGAGCTGCACCGCCTCGGCTTGATCGACCGCCTGCCCCGTCTGGCGATCATTCAGGCAGAGGGCGCGAACCCACTCTACCAGAGCTATCAGCACGGGCTGGATGCGCTCACCCCGATGAAAGCGGAAACGATCGCCACCGCCATCAAGATCGGCAACCCGGTCAATTATCCCAAAGCTGCCCGTGCCCTGCGCTGGACGGACGGCGTGGTCGAACAGGTCAGCGATCAGGAGATCATGGACGCCAAAGCGCGCATCGATGCGCTGGGGATCGGCTGCGAACCCGCCTCTGCCTGTTCGCTGGCAGGAGCGCGAAAACTCGTCCAGTCCGGGGTGATCCAGACGCATGAGACGGTCGTCGGTGTGCTGACCGGGCATGTGCTGAAAGACCCCGATGCGACGATCGGCTATCACAGCGGGGCGCTGGAAGGCATCCATGCAGCCGCGCCCAATCGCACCCACGATGTACCGCCGTCCGTCGAAGCGATCGCCAGCCTGCTCGCTCAGTATGACGCACGCACGCCCGACGCATAACACATGAGTGCCCAGACCATGAACACGACGGCGATCAGCATCGGCATCATGAGCGGCGTGGAGGACGGCTCCGTCCTCCTGCTCGAACCGGGATCGAACGGCAGCATGACCGAAGAAGGCTGGACGATCTCCATCGGCAGACGCGAAGAAAACGACCTCTGTCTGAGGAACGACACGTATGTCTCGCGCTATCACGCGCTCATTCACCTGCGTGGTGGGGGATGGTGGCTGGAAGACTGCAACAGCAAGAACGGGACGTTCATTGAAGATGCTGATGAGGACGCCCGCGTCAGCGGAACCATCCCCCTCGAACCGGGTCAGTACTTTCGGGTCGGGCGGACATGGCTGCGCCTGCAGGTATCATGATCCGCATCCGCCAACGTGTGTGAGAAGGCATATCATGGCGACGATCACCCTTGCCGACATCCTCATCAATGCGCGTCAGGAATCGATCCGGATGCGCCACTACTATCTCGGTGTGGAGCATCTGTTCATCAGCCTGCTGGAAATTCATGGTGGATTAACGGCGACCCTCCTCGAAGAACAGGGGCTCACACCGCGCTATATCGTCGATTCCATCCGCCGCATCGCGGGCAAGGGCAATCGTCAGCGCCTCTGGGCAGGCATCCCGAATACGCCGCGCGCCGACATCGTGCTGGGCATCGCCAACGATCTGGCGCTGGAAGATCGCCGCACCGAGATCAGCGAACGCGACCTGCTGGTCGCCATTCTGGATGAGGATGACAGCATTCCGGTGCGGGTACTGCGCCGCCTGCGGATCAACACGGATGTACTGCTTGATGCAGCGCGCAACACCCCATCACAGCCAGTCCATACCGTGACCACCTCCTATGTGCGCGTGGAGTTCGGTCAGGCGTTCGATCCCCATCACGCCATCCCGGATGAGTACCTGTTTGTCATACGCCGCATGTTCGTCAACTACCAGCGTGTCCGTATCGAGCGGGCACTGGGTGGTGGGCATTCCAGCGCTTCACTCTACGTCATCACCCCTTTTCACGCCGATGGATCGCATGACTCTGCCGTCGTGGTCAAGCTGGATCGCGCTGACAATATCCTTGAGGAAGCCGCACGCTATGAAGCCCACGTGCGTCACTCGCTGCCCCCGCTGACCGCCAGGCTGGAAGACAAGCCCGTCACCGTCGAAACCTCAGATTTTGCCGCGCTCAAATATACCTTCGTCAGCGACATCGACGGCAGCAGCCGCGATCTGCGCGAAGCCGCCCCGCTCATGACCGACCTCGGCGGCTGGCTGGAACACAACCTGTTCCCATATTTCGGCAAAACCTGGTGGATGCAGCGCTATCCCTACCGTTTTCAGGTGTGGATGGAATATGACTGGCTGCTCCCCCCTCTGTTTATCCTCGATTACCTCAGCGATGCCGATACGCCCGCAGATGCCGTGCTGCTCAGCGACCCGATCCGTCGGGCAGCGATCAGCCGTATCGACTATGGCGATCCGGTCATCATCGACAACTTCACCGTCCACCGCGTCTTCCGTGATCAGAACGCCATCCAGCTTTCCGTCGGAAAGGGCACGGAGGCGACGCGGCGTGCCTGGAAGATCTTGCTGCGCGGGATCAACCTGTCTGAACACGCCTTCTATCGCGGTGAAGTCATCGAACGCATCGCCGGGCGGGTGTATGAGACTCGTGCTGCGCTGCTGCTGCGCCAGCTCGCCGCGCTCAACCCGGATTTCGACCCCACTGCTGAGATGATCCCCGGCTGCGAAGCCGGCGCAGTGCTGCCCAACCCGCTGCTGCGCTCAGAAACCGCCCTTGAAGAGTATTACAACGGATCGCTCAGTAAAATTCACGGTGATCTCCATCTGGGCAACATCCTGATCAGCGCCAGCCAGCATCCCTTTCTGATCGATTTCGCCCACACCCGCAGCGGGCATACTCTGTTCGACTGGGCGATGCTCGAACTCAGCCTGCTGAGCGACCTGATCATGCCGGCACTGGGCGATGACTGGGCAACCGTGCGCGCGCTGGGGCGCGATCTGGAAACAGTGAACGACGGACAATATCCTGCCAGTGGTCAGTTCGCCGCCCTGCTCACCCCGGTCATCGCCGTGCGCCGCATCGCATCTGCCTGCCTTGCCAAACCGGATGCGTGGGGCGAATACTACATCGCACTTGCCATGATCGCGCTGCGCGGCTTCGCCTGGGAGACGATCAGCCTGGGGTCACGACGGCTGCTCTTCCTCATCGCCGCCATGTCCTTCTCCGAACTCAAACGCCGCCGGGCGGGCAGTGGTGACCTGCCCACATCCGGCGGCTGGAGTGAAGACTGACGCTTACAGTGCCGCGCGCACCGCAGCGGAAAATTCACCCGTGCTGATATAGCCCGCGCCGCGTGGTGCAATGTCTGCAGTGCGCGCCCCATCGGCAAGCACCTTCTCAACCGCGCGCTCGACAGCGGCGGCTTCGTCTTCCAGCTTCAGGCTGTAGCGCAGCAGCATCGCCGCGCTCAGGATCGCCCCGGTCGGGTTCGCTTTACCCTGCCCGGCAATGTCCGGCGCGGAGCCATGCACCGGCTCGTACAGCCCAATCGACGCTGCGCCCAGCGACGCCGACGGCAGCATCCCCAGCGACCCCGCCAGCACCGACGCCTCATCGCTCAGGATGTCACCGAACATGTTGCTGGCGACGATCACGTCAAAGCTCGCCGGGCGGGTGATCAGGTGCATCGTGCAGGAATCGACCAGCACGTGATCCAGCGCCACATCCTGATAATCCTCATGCACCTGCACCACCGTGCGCCGCCACAAACGCATCGCCGCCAGCACATTCGCCTTGTCCACGGAGGTCAGCTTCTTACGCCGCCCCTGCGCCGCGCGAAAAGCGATGTGCGCCACGCGCGCCACTTCCGGCACGCTGTAATACTCAGTATCGTAGGCGTAATCGTCGTCGCCCTGTTCTTTGCGTTCACCAAAATACATGCCGCCCGTCAATTCGCGCACGAACAGCATATCCACGCCTTCCAGCAGTTCCGGGCGCAGCGGCGTATGCCCGGCAAGCACGGGATACGCCTTGACCGGGCGCAGATTGGCGAACAGCTCGAAATGCTTGCGGATGCGGAGTAACCCCTGTTCCGGGCGCACGGACGCGGTCGGGTTATCCCATTTCGGTCCGCCTACCGCCCCCAGCAGGATCGCGTCCGATGCTTCCGCCTGGCGCAGCGTCTCGTCGGGCAGCGCTGTGCCGGTGTGGTCGATGGCGATGCCGCCGATCAACGCCTCCTGATAGGTGAATTCATGCCCAAACCGCGCGGCTGCGGCGTCCAGCACCTCCACAGCGGCGCGGGTCACTTCCGGTCCGATCCCGTCTCCGGGCAGCAGGGTAATCGTCGCTTTCATCAGATGCAAAGGCGCAGTGCGCCCCTATCCTTTCGTTGAAAATCCGTTCAGACAGCCTGAGTTTGCACGCCATCAGCGCTGCGCGTGGCGGCGATGCACAAGCCATATTCCACACTGTCCATCAGCGCCAGCCAGCTTGCGCGGATGATGTTCGCTCCCGCGCCAACGGTACTCCAGCGCATCGCCCCGCGATGCGTGTCGATCAGCACGCGGGTGACGGCGGCTGTGCCGTTCGCCCCGTCCAGAATGCGCACCTTGTAATCGGCAAGCTGAAATTCCACCAGTTGCGGATAACGCGGCACAAGCGCTTTGCGAAGCGCCATATCCAGCGCATTCACCGGACCGTTACCTTCGGCGGCGGTATGCACGATCTCGCCATCGACCTCCAGCTTGACCATCGCCTCGCTGATGCCGCCGCGCCCCCGCCGATCCTCGACGATCACCGTGAAGTCGATCAGCGTGAAGATCGGCTTGTAATCCGGCTTCGCCCGATGCAGCCGCACCGCGATCGACGCCTCTGCCCCTTCAAAGACAAACCCCTCATGTTCCAGCGTCTTGATCTCATCCAGCACGCGGACGGCTTCTTCTCTGGAGATGTCCAGCCCGTATTCTTCCGCCTTGCTCATCAGGTTGCCCTGCCCCGACAGGTCGGAAACGAGGATGCGCATCTCGTTGCCGATCAGCGCGGGATCGATGTGCTGATAGCTGTGGATGTTGCGCCGCATCGCCGCCACATGAATGCCGCCTTTGTGGGCGAACGCGCTCTTGCCCACGTATGCCAGATGATTGTCCGGGGCAAGGTTGGCGATCTCCGCCACCGTGCGCGAGACGTGCGTCAGGTGGCGCAGCGCCCCATCAGGCAGCGCCGGAATGCCCATCTTCAGTTCCAGGTCAGGGATGATGCTGCACAGGTTGGCATTGCCACAGCGTTCGCCATAGCCGTTGATCGTCCCCTGCACATGCGTCGCCCCAGCACGTACACCAGCCAGTGAATTGGCGACGGCGAGTTCGCCATCGTTGTGGGTATGCACGCCGATCTGCGTATTCGGAAATGCCTCGCGCGCCGTCCTGACGAGCGCCTCGACCTCCCAGGGCATCGACCCGCCGTTGGTGTCGCACAGCACCACACAGTCCGCACCGCCGTCCAGCGCCGCGCGAATGGTATCGAAACCGTACTCGAAATCGAGTTTGCAGCCGTCGAAGAAATGCTCGGCATCGTAGATGACCTCTTTGCCGAGTGATTTGAGGTAGCGCACGCTTTCGCGGATCATCCGCAGATTCTCTTCCGGCGTGGTCTGCAATACCTCAGTGACGTGCAGCATCGACGTTTTGCCCACCAGCGTCACTACTGGGGTCTGAGCATCGACCAGCGCCTGAATGTTGGCGTCATCCTGCGGCGCAGCCCCCTTGCGGCAGGTCGAACCGAATGCCGCGATGCGGGCATGATTGAGCGTCAGTCCCTGAACTGCCTCAAAATACGCGGCGTCTTTCGGGTTGGAGCCGGGCCACCCCCCCTCGATATACGCCACGCCCAGCGCATCCAGAAGCTGCGTAATGCGGAGTTTGTCCGCCACAGACAGCGAAATCCCCTCGCGCTGTGTGCCGTCACGCAGTGTGGTATCGTAGATCGCGATCCGCATGTGGAGAAAACCCCTTCCCGTGAAAAAGCTGACCTTCCGCGCGGTGCGAAAGGTCAGGCTTGCTCATCTCGTGTCTTTCACGCCAGCGTGTTTACGCGCGGCGTATGATCGCCTTCATAGCGCGCGGCGTCTGCATCCAGACTGAGCAGATAGCCGAGCTGATCGACCCCATTGAGCAGGCAGTGCTTGCTGAAGGCGTCGATCGGGAACGTGACCGCGCGTCCATCAGGCAGCGTCACCGTCTGCGACTCCAGATCGACGGTGACGCTGGTCAGCGCGTCTTCCTGAGCCAGGCTGATGAGCTGCTGATGCGTTTCAGCATCGACCATGATCGGCAGCAGCCCGTTCTTGAGCGCATTGCTGCGGAAGATGTCAGCGAAATAGGTGCTGATGACCGCCTGAAACCCCGCCCCGACCAGCGCCCACGGCGCATGTTCGCGCGATGATCCACAGCCGAAATTGTGCCCGCCCACCAGCACCGACGCCCCCTGATGCTGCGGCTGGTTGAGGACAAAATCCGGCTTCGGCGCGCCGTCGGCATCGTAGCGCCAGTCCGAGAAGAGCGCCGCGCCCAAGCCCGCCTTGTCCGTCACCTTGAGGTAGCGTGCCGGGATGATCTGATCGGTGTCGATGTCGTTGATGGGCAGCGCCACCACCCGCCCTGTGAATTGGGTGATCGGTTCCATGATTTACGCATACTCCCGTTAAAAGACCATCGTGCGCGGATCAGTGACCACGCCGTTGATCGCCGACGCGACCGCCGTAAGCGGGCTGGCGAGGAATGTGCGCCCACCCTTGCCCTGCCGACCCTCAAAGTTGCGGTTACTCGTACTGACGGCATACTGCCCAGGTTCGTCCCGCCGCCGCCGGATGCGGTGGAGCCACTGCTGGAAGACATCGAGCAGCCCGCCTCGCGCCATTCCGCGCCCGCCTCGCGGAAGATGCGATCCAAACCTTCCGCCTCCGCCTGTGCCTTGACCTGCTGTGACCCAGGCACGACCATCATCCGCACGCCTTCCGCCACGCGCCGCCCTTCGATGGCGCGCGCCGCCTCACGCAGGTCGCTGATGCGCGAATTGGTGCAGCTTCCCACAAACACCACATCGATCTTTTTGCCGAGCAGCGGCTGCCCAGGCTGCAAATCCATGTAGCGCAGCGCCTTGTCCAGCGCCAGCATCTGGCTGACGTCGGTCAGCGCATCGGGGTCGGGCACGTGCGCGGTGATCGGCATCCCCATGCCGGGGTTCGTGCCATAGGTGATCATCGGGATGAGCGCATCGCCGTCGATGGTGACTTCAGCATCGAAAACGGCATCGGCGTCGCTGGGCAGCGTCCGCCATTTCGCCACCGCGCGATCCCAGTCCGCGCCCTGCGGCGCATACGGACGCCCGGCGATGTAGTCGAACGTGGTGTCGTCCGGCGCGACCATGCCCGCGCGCGCCCCACCTTCGATCGACATATTGCAGATCGTCATGCGCCCTTCCATGCTCAGTGCGCGGATCGCTTCGCCCATGTACTCCAGCACATAGCCCGTGCCGCCGCCGACGCCGATTTTGGCGATGATCGCCAGGATGATGTCCTTCGCGGTCACCCCTGCGCTCAGCCGCCCATCCACACGCACTGCCATCGTCTTCGGCTTGTACTGGAGCAGCGTCTGCGTCGCCAGCACATGCGCGACTTCGCTCGTGCCGATGCCAAACGCCAGCGCACCAAATGCGCCGTGCGTGCTGGTGTGGCTGTCGCCGCACACGATGGTCATGCCCGGCTGGGTCAATCCCTGTTCTGGTCCGATGACGTGGACGATACCCTGATTGCGCGTGCCGAGGTCATACAGCGGAATGCCGAAATCGGCGCAGTTTTTCCGCATCACATCGAGCTGTGCCGAAGCCTGAGCGTCCGTTACCGGGATCAGCCCATCCGCGCCGCGCGGTGTGGTGGGCGTGCTGTGATCCATCGTGCCCAGCGTTTGCGAGGGACGGCGCACCTTCAGCCCGCGCTGACGCAGTTCGGTGAACGCCTGCGGCGAAGTCACCTCATGCACCAGATGCAGGTCGATGTACAGCACTGCCGGCAGCCCTTCTTCCGGCGGGCGCACCAGATGATCATCCCATACCTTCTCAAACAGCGTCTTGCCTGCTGCCATGAACGTGTTCCTTCTTCCTTTGCCTGTAATCCGTATGTCAAATCTGCCTGGGTCAGTCGCCCAGCGCGACTGTCGCCGCGTCGCCTTCCGGCTGGTGATCGCCGTATCCGGTCGCCGCCATCGTGCGGTTGAGCGCCGCCAGATACGCTTTGACGCTGGCGACGATCACATCTTTGTCCGCGCCATACCCGCCGAACGAGCGGCTGCCATCAGGAAGGGCAACGCGCACCGTCACCTCGCCCAGCGCATTGATCCCCTCGGTCACGCTGTGGACGCTGTATTCGATCAGCGTCACCGGGCGCTGCACGATGGCATCGACCGCCTTGTAGCAGGCATCGACCGGTCCCACACCGACCGCCGCATGGATTACTTCTTCCCCATTCGGCGTACTCAATTTGGCGGTCGCCGTCGGCAGCCCCATCGTGCCGCAGGTGACCTGAATATCGACCAGCGAGAAAAACTCGGTCGGGCGATGAAGTTCGTCGGTCATCAGCGCTTCAAGGTCGGCATCGGTGACGTTCTTTTTGGCGTCCGCCAGCACCTTGAAGCGGGCAAATACCGCGTTCAGCGCATCTCCCTCGACCGCATAGCCCAGTTCGTTCAGCCGCACCTTGAGCGCGTGCCGACCGCTGTGCTTGCCCAGCACCAGCCGGCTCTGCGTCCAGCCGACGCTCTCCGGGGTCATGATCTCATAGGTGGAGGCGTTCTTCAGCATCCCATCCTGATGAATGCCCGCCTCATGTGCGAAAGCATTCGCCCCGACGATCGCCTTGTTCGCCTGTACGTGCATCCCGGTGTAGTTGCTCACCATGCGGCTGGTCTTGACGATCTCGCGCGACTGGATGTGCATGCGTACCCCGTAGTGCGCGGCGCGTGTTTGCAGTGCCATCGCCACCTCTTCCAGGCTGGTGTTGCCTGCACGCTCGCCGATGCCGTTGATCGTCACCTCGACCTGGCGCGCACCCGCCAGCACCCCAGCCAGCGTATTCGCCGTCGCCAGACCGAGATCATTGTGGCAATGCACCGACCAGATCACCCCGCTGCCTCTGCCTGCACCGGGCGTGGTGGCGATCAGCCTGGCGATCGTCTCGTACCATTCCTGCGGGGTGACGTAGCCCACCGTATCCGGGATGTTGAGCGTGGTCGCGCCGCATTCGACCGCCACCGCGCATACTTCGACGAGAAATTCCGGGTCAGTGCGCCCGGCGTCCATCGGGCTGAACTCGACATCCGGCGTCAGCGAACGCGCCAGCGTGACCGCCTTGCGGATGACTGCGATCGCTTCCTGGCGCGACAGCCCCGTCTGATATTTCAGGTGAATGTCTGATGTGCCCAGAAACGTGTGGATGCGGGCGTGAGCGGCATCCCGAACGCCCTCCCAGCAGGCGAGGATGTCTTTTTCGACAGCGCGCGCCAGACCGCAGATCGTCGGTCCGTCGGGCGTGCCCACTTCACGGGCGATGCGCTGCACCGCCGCAAGATCATCGGGCGACGCCGCCGGGAAACCGGCTTCGATGATGTCCACGCCCAGCCGTGCCAACTGTCTGGCGATCTCCAGCTTTTCAGCGCTCGTCAGCGTCGCGCCGGGGCTTTGCTCCCCATCGCGCAGCGTGGTATCGAAGAACAATACGACATCTTCGTCGATGATTCGGGTCATGATCAGGCTGATCCTTTCACCGCCCGCATCCGGGGCATCGGTTGTTAATCCTGCTGCTTAATTCGCTTGGCTTTCAGGAAAGGCATCAGGTCGCGCAGTTCCGCGCCGACCTGCTCGATCATCAGGTTGTGTTCCACCGCGCGGCGCGGACGGAAGTTGGGGCGACCGTTCTGGTTTTCGGCGATCCACTCACGGGCGAATGTGCCGTCCTGGATGCGCGACAGCACCCCGGCGAACAGCTCCTTGACTTCGCTCTCTACCTGATCGCCGACGGTGTAACCGCCGTATTCCGCCGTATCGCTCACGCTGTACCACATGTAGCTCAAGCCGCCCTCGTACATCAGATCGACGATCAGCTTGAGTTCGTGCAGGCACTCGAAATAGGCAATTTCCGGCTGATAGCCCGCCTTGACCAGCGTCTCGAACGCCGAGCGCACCAGCGCGGTGACGCCGCCGCACAGCACCGTCTGTTCGCCAAACAGGTCAGTCTCTGTCTCTTCCTTGAAAGTGGTCTCGATCACCCCGGCGCGCGTGCAGCCGATCGCGCGGGCATACGCCAGCGCCAGCGCTTTGGCATTGCCCGTCGCATCCTGATGCACCGCCAGCAGCCCAGGCACGCCCGCGCCGTCCTTGTACACCTCGCGCACGCGATGACCAGGTGCTTTCGGCGCGATCATCGTCACATCGATATTCTCCGGCGGGACGATCGTGCGGTAGTGGATATTGAAACCGTGCGCGAACATCAGCATCGCCCCAGGCTTCAGGTTCGCCGCCATATCGTTGTGATAAATTTCCGCCTGAAGCGTGTCGGGCGTCACCACCATGATCACATCGGCTGCGCGGGTGGCGTCAGCGACGGACATGACCGTCAGCCCATCGGCTTCGGCTTTGGCGCGGCTCCTGCTGGTTTCGTGCAAGCCGATCACCACGTTGCAGCCGCTGTCACGGGCGTTGAGCGCGTGCGCGTGCCCCTGGCTGCCATAGCCGATCACCGCGATCGTCTTGCCCCCAAGCAGCGCGAGATCAGCATCTTTGTCGTAATACAGTGTTGCCATGTGACTTCTTCTCTCCCAGGTATGAAAGTAGATGCACAGAACGTGCAGAGGTGGGTAGCCCACGCCGCCCACCTTTCGCGCAAAGCGCCTTTCAGACGCTGTACACTTCCAGATTTTTCGGCGCGTCCGCCGCATCGGAAAAGACCATCGGCTCGTATTCGGTATCGAGGATACGCACGCCACGCCCCATCGCCACCACCCCGGTACGCACCATCTCCACGATGCCGATCGGCTTCAGCTCCTGGATCAGCCCCTCGACCTGATCCTCCTGTGCCGTGATCTCCACAATCACCACTTCAGGACCGATGTCCACGATGCGCGCCGGGTAGCGCTCGCAGATCAGCGTCACCGAATTGCGCGACTCGGCGTCATTGGCGCGCACCTTGATCAGCGCCAGGTCTCGGCTGACGTGTGGCTCTGCCGACACTTCCGCCACATCGATGACATTGACCAGCTTGAACAGGTTCATCCTGATCCGGTGCGCATCGCCGCGCGTAGCATTGACGGCAATCGTCATGCGCGAGAGGTGCGGCTTGTGCGTCCGCCCGACGGTCAGGCTGTCCACGTTGAAGTTGCGGCGGCGAAACAGGCTCGCCACACGGTTCAGGACACCGGGTTTGTTCTCCACCAGCGCCACCAGCAGATTCTTCTTCGTCCCTTGCTCGTTCATCAGGAAGTCCTCTTCATCATGCTCAGGTGCGCTTTTACGAAGGCTGTTCGCCCGGTTTCGGACGGCGGATCATCTTGTCCAGGTCTGCCCCGGCAGGAACCATCGGATACACGATCTCTTCAGCGGCGACCATGTATTCGATCAGCGTCGGACCCTTGACACTGCGGGCGAACGCGACCGACTCCTCGATCTGCTCACGCCGCTCGACGCGCATCGCTGCCACCCCATACGCCTCCGCCAGGCGGACGAAATCCGGGTTGAACATCGGCGTGGCATGATAGCGCTGTTCGTAGAAGAATTCCTGCCACTGGCGCACCATGCCCAGATAGTTGTTGTTGATGATGGCGATGTTGACATCGACATTTTCCTGCTTCGCTGTCGCCAGTTCGCACAGCGTCATCTGGAAGCCGCCATCGCCGACGATCGCCCACACTTCCTCCGTCGGGCAGCCGAACTTCGCGCCGATCGCCGCCGGGAAGCCGAAACCCATCGTGCCCAAACCACCGCTGGTGATCATCGTCTGCGGGCGCTGATGCGGATAGTACTGCGCTTCGAGCATCTGATGCTGCCCCACATCCGTCACCGTGATGGCATTGCCGCCCGTGTATTTCCACAGGTCGTTGATCACCTGTGCGCCGAACAGCGTCTCGCCCGTGTCACGGTGGATGATGTCACGCTCGTCCGAGTCCTCCAGCCAGTCGCGGATGCGGTTGAGCCATTCGGCGTGCGTCTGGCGCTGCACCCCAGGCAGAAGCTGATCCATGACGGTACGCAGATCGCCCACGATGCCCACATCCACCCGCACATTCTTGTTGATCTCCGACGGGTCAATATCGACATGGATTTTGCGGGCGTGCGGCGCATACGTCTTCAGATTGCCTGTCACGCGGTCGTCGAAACGCATCCCCAGCGCGATCAGCAGGTCAGCTTCCTGAATGGCATGGTTGGACGCTGCTTCGCCGTGCATCCCCATCATGCCGATCGTGAGCGGATGATTTTCCGGCATCGCCCCTTTGCCGAGCAGCGTCAGCGCCACCGGAATCTGCGCGCGTTCCGCCAGTTCACGAAGCTGCATCGCCGCGCCAGAGACGAGGATGCCGTGCCCCGCCAGGATGACCGGGCGTTTGGCGTCGTGGATGAGCGCCAGCGCCGCCTCGATCTGCGACTCGCTCGCCATCGACGGCGGGCGATACCCAGGCAGGCGGATGGGCGCAGTCGGGTAGACGAAATCCATCTTCTGCGTCTGAATGTCTTTCGGCACGTCGATCAGCACCGGACCTGGTCGCCCCGTCCGCGCGATATAGAACGCCTCACGGATGACGTGCGGCAGTTCGTGAATGTCCATCACCAGATAGTTGTGCTTCGTCACAGGCAGCGTGACGCCTGTCACATCCGTCTCCTGAAAAGCGTCCGACCCGATCGCGCCGCGCGTCACCTGCCCGGTGATGCACACGATCGGCGACGAGTCCATCATCGCAGTGGCGATCCCCGTCACCAGGTTGGTCGCCCCAGGACCGGATGTGGCGATCGCCACGCCGACCCGTCCGCTGGCGCGGGCGTATCCGTCCGCCATGTGCGATGCACCCTGTTCGTGCCGCACCAGCACGTGATGCACCTCAGGGTACTTGGTCATGGCGTCATACGTCGGAAGGATCGCGCCGCCCGGATACCCGAACATCACGTCCACACCTTCCCGCTTGAGACATTCCAGAATGATCTCCGCTCCGGTCAGCAGCATCGTGTTTCGTCCTTTTTCACGCTCACTCACAATCCGATCGGCTGGGGTACTCACTAAAGAAAAACGCGCTTTCCGTCACGCTCAACCGGGCAGGGTCTCCCGGTTGTAAATGTCGGAAAGCGCGTCATGCGTCGGGCGCTGGCATTCCTGTTCAAAGGCTGCCTGCGCCGCGCTCTGTTCCTGCGGCATCGACTGCGCCGCCTGGTACGGCTCCGTCCAGGGGCTGGTGCAATCCTGTGTCATCGTCATCATCGTGTAGTGCATGATCGTGCGTGTGTCCTCTCCAAAAAAAAGCCCCCTTCATCAGGGGGCTGTGTCAAGCGCGTGCGACCTCGTGCGTCTCAGACCAGACAAGCCCCTATAACCCGCCGCCAATAAGGAGGGCGAGTACGCTAAGGACGATAATCAGGCTGATGGAGATGATACTGTGTTTGGCGCGCGAGTTCATGTCAGGCTGTCTGCTTTTGTCGATATATGCTGATGAGCGTATCGGGCTTTGCCTATCCTGTCAAGACCTCCAAACCGATCAGTTTCAGGTTCGTATATCCTGAACGGAGATCACTGGACATTCAGCACAAGTACCTTATCAGTCCATCAGTACGCGCGCCGCCGTGATCTGCACGCGCACCGCCTCCGGCGCAGTCCCGCCGGTCGAGTTCCGCCGTGCCGCCGACGCCGCAAAGTCGAACACTGCTGTCACATCATCGGCGAATAACGAAGACTCGGCGCGCATTTCCTCCAGCGACAGCGCCGAAAGCGGCACACCCCGCTCTGCTGCGCGCCGTACCAGCCGCCCGGAGACATGGTGCGCTTCGCGGAAGGGCAGCCCGCGCAGCACGAGGTAATCTGCCAGGTCAGTCGCCAGCATCGCCTCGTCGAGTGCAGCGCGCATCCGTTCAGGGTTGATGTTCAGCGTGGCGATGATCGCTGTCACGACGGGCAGCAGCCGTTCCAGGGTATCTACTGCGTCGAGGAGCGATTCTTTATCTTCCTGCAAATCCTTGTTGTAGCCGGTCGGCAGCCCTTTGAGGGTCGTCAGCAGCCCGCTCAGGTGACCGACCAGCCGCCCAGCCTTGCCGCGCGCCAGCTCCATCGGGTCGGCATTACGCTTCTGCGGCATGAGGCTGGAACCCGTGCTGTAACGGGCGTCCAGGCGGATGAAACCGAACGCCGGGTTGCTGAACAGGATGACATCTTCAGCAAGACGGCTGAGATGCACGCCGAGCAGCGCGAGTGCGAACAGCGTTTCGGCGACGAAATCGCGGTCGCTCACCGCGTCGAGGCTGTTCTGGCTGACCGCCTCGAAGCCCAGTTCCGCCGCCAGCGCCGCCCGGTCGATCGGGAACGGCGTACCCGCCAGCGCGCCTGAACCGAGGGGCAGCACTGCCGTCCGCCTCCTTGCATCGCGCAGCCGTTCGCGGTCACGTGCGAGCATCCAGAAATAGCTCATCAGCCAGTGCCCCGCCGTGACGGGCTGCGCGGGCTGCACGTGCGTATAGCCCGGCATGAGCGTATCGGCGTGCGCCTCGCCCTGAGCGATCAGCGCGCGCTGCATGGCGGCGATCAGCGCATCCACCCGGTCGATCGCGCCCATCGTCCACATACGCCAGTCGGTCGCCACCTGATCATTGCGGCTGCGCCCGGTGTGCAGCTTGCCGCCGACCGCGCCGACGATCTCCGTCAGCCGCCGCTCGACGGCGGTATGCACATCCTCGTCGCCAGTCCTGACCTCGAATGTGCCACCCGCAAATTCCGCTGCCACCTGCTCCAGCCCGGCGATCAGCGCCGCCGCCTCGTCAGCGCGAATCACCCCAGCCGCCGCGATCGCCCGTGCGTAGGCGATGCTGCCGCGTATGTCCTCCGCCCACATGTGGCGGTCAAACGGGAAACTGTCGTTCAGGCGGCGAAGCTGTTCATCGGTCGGCGCGTCGAACGCGCCACCCCACAGCACCGTTCAGTCTCCCTGATAGCGGCTCTTGCCGCGCTGAGCGATGCTGATCAGGGCGTCGATCTTCATCGGCAGCCCGAACAACTGGATGAAGCCTTCAGCATCGCGCTGGTTATACACGTTCTCTTCGCCGAACGAGGCGTAATCCTGACGATACAGGCTGTGTTCGCTCGACCGACCGACGATGATGATGTTGCCCTTGTACAGCTTCAGGCGAACCGTCCCCGTCACCTGCTCCTGCGTGACATTCACGAAGGCGTCCAGTGCATCGCGCAGCCGAGTGTACCACTGCCCGTTGTAGACCAGTTCGGCGTACTTCAGCGCCAGCGTGTCCTTCATCTGCATCGTCGCCCGGTCGAGGCAGATGCTCTCCAATGACTGATGTGCGCGGTGCAGGATCGTCCCGCCCGGAGTCTCATACACGCCATGACTCTTCATGCCGACCAGCCGGTTTTCCACCAGGTCGATGCGCCCCACCCCATGACGCGCCCCGATGCGGTTGAGGCGGATGAACAGTTCCAGCGCGGGCAGCACCTCGCCATTGAGTGTGACGGGCGTGCCGCGCTCGAAACCGATCTCGATGTATTCCGCCGTATCGGGGGCGCTCTCCGGGCTGGCGGTAAGCTGATACATCGCCTCTTCTGGCTCCTGAGACGGGTCTTCAAGGATGCCACCCTCATGGCTGAGGTGGAACAGGTTGCGGTCACGGCTGTAGATCGACTTGAGCGTGTGCGTGACCGGGATGCCGAATTCCTGAGCATACGCCAGCGCATCCTCACGACTGCGGATGTCCCATTCACGCCAGGGAGCAATCACCTTCAGCTTCGGGTTGAGCGCCATGACCGTCAGTTCAAAGCGCACCTGATCATTGCCCTTGCCCGTCGCCCCATGCGCCACTGCATCCGCCCCTTCCAGCGCCGCGATGTCCACCAGATGGCGGGCGATGAGCGGACGCGCGAACGATGTGCCCAGCAGATATTCGCGCTCATACACTGCCCCGGCACGCATCGTCGGGAAAACGAAGTCGGTGAGGAATTCCGCGCGCACATCGCGGATGTACAGCTTGCTCGCCCCGGTTTTGAGCGCCTTTTCCTCCAAGCCGTCCAGTTCCTCTTCCTGACCGAGGTCTGCTGTGAAGCACACGACCTCACAGCCGTAATTGTTGATCAGCCATTTCAGGATGACTGAAGTATCCAGCCCGCCGCTGTAAGCGAGTACCACTTTTCTGATCTGCTGCTTCGCCGTTGTCATCGCACCTGCTCCTGAAGGGTATGAAGCGGGTAGCATAGCGCGCGCGCGGCACTTGTCAAGCGGAGGATGCCGCCTCATGATCGCATTCCCCTGTCGAATGCGCTACACTCGTCGCACATACTGTGTAAAACGTTTCACGCGCTCATGAAAGTGGAGTAGTCTCATGGATGGATCGACGAAAGCAGCGCAGATCGACCGGATGCGTATCAGGCTGGCAGAGGTTGGACGCTTCCTGTTCGACCGCTCGCTGACCGACGCCGGCGGCGGCAACATCAGCGCACGGGTGGACGACACAATCGTCATGTCGCCCAGCTATTCCGGGCAGGCACACCGCTGGCAGCTTGCCCCTGAGGATTTTCTGCTCGTCAGCCTCGATGGTGACCTGATCGAGGGGACGGGCAAAATCACGCGCGAAGCCAGTGTGCATCTGGGGCTGCATCGCAAATTCGGCGCGTATGGTACTGCCGTCATCCATGCTCACCCGCGCAACGTCATGGTGTTCGCGGCAATGGCGATGCCCATGCCGCCGGTGCTTGAGGCGACGCTCAAGTTCGGCACAATCGGCTGCATCGAATATGCTCCGGCGCACAGCCCCGACCTGGCAGAGCGCATCATCGCGCTCATCGACGGGCAGCAGGAGCGCATCGCCAGACACGCGGCAGCGGCACTCGCCCCCTGGCACGGCTTGTTCCTGATGGGCAAAGACATCGACGCCGCCTTCGATGCGGTCGAGCGCATCGACACCAATGCCTACTGTATCCTGCACGCACAGGCGGCGCTCGGCGGGCGCGACCTGCTGGCAGAGCAGCGCGACCTGCTGGCAGCGGGCGTCGCGCGGTACAAGAAATGAGGGCGCGATGATCGTCACCGTCACGCCCAACACCTCGATGGACCTGACTTACTTCATCCCCGCCTGGGAGATCAACCGCACCCTACGGGCCAGCCGCGTCCTCAGTAGCATCGGCGGCAAGCCGACCGACGCCAGCTACATCCTCGGCGAGATGGGCATCCCCAGCCTGGCGATCGGCTTCAGCGCGGGGTATGCGGGCGAAATCATCAGAGGCTTTCTGCATTCCAAAGGCGTGACCGTCGATTTCATCCCGGTGGAGGGCGAGTCGCGCCGCAATCTGATCATCGTGTGCGAGGATGGCAGCGGGCAGACTGCCATCACCGCTGAGAGCCTCGTCACCACCGAAGCGCACCTCGATGCGCTGCGTGCCCGCTTCGCCGCCGCGCTGGAGTCGGCGACCTGTGCCGTACTGGGCGGCACGCTGCCCAAAACGATGCGCTCCGATTTTTACACCGAGTTCGTCGGTATGGCTGTGGCGCGCGGCGTCCCGGTCGTGCTGGATGCTGTGGAGCCGAACCTGAGCGCCGGGCTGCGTGCCCGTCCCCTCTACGCCAAACCGAATCAGGATGAGCTGTCACAGTTCGCGGGCTACCGCATCGAGACAGTCGAACAGGCATACCACGCCGGGCGCGCCATGATCGAGCAGTACGGTACACAGCCGATCATCACACTCGGCGATCAGGGTGGGCTGGCGGTGCTGACCGACCGCGCCTATCGCATCCCACCGCTGCGCGTCGAGGTCGCCAGCGCCGCCGGGGCGGGAGATGCAGTGCTGGCGGGCATCGCCGCCTCCGTCGCTGCCCGCCAGCCGATCGAGGACGGAATCCGCCTCGGTTTCGCCGCCGCAGCAGCGGTGGTGATCATGCCAGGCACAGCGGAATGCCGCAAAGCCGATATCGACACCTTCCTGCCGCAGATCGAACTCATCCCGTATACACCTGAAGGGAGTGTCCCATGATTGCCGGATTTGAATTCGCCACCAGCGCACGCATCCTCTTCGGCGCGGGCAAACGCCATGACCTGCCCGCCCTGCTGCGCGAATTCGGCGTGCGGCGCGTCCTGTGCGTCACAGGCGGGTCGGCAGAGCGGGCGCAGCCGATCCTCGACCTGATCACCAGCGCCGGGGCACAGATCGAGCGCTTCGCCGTAACGGGCGAACCTGATCTGGTGCACATCACCACCGGGCGTGACGTAGTGCGACGTTTCGCGCCAGACGCTATCGTCGCCGTCGGCGGGGGCAGTGTCATCGACACGGGCAAAGCGCTGGCGGCGCTGGAAGCGAACGACGGTGACGTGCTGGACTATCTGGAGGTGATCGGCGCTGGGCGGGCGCTGCCTAACGCGGTCCGCATTCCGGTCATCGCGCTGCCCACCACCGCCGGGACGGGGTCGGAAGTGACACGCAACGCCGTCATCGCCTCGCCCGAACACCGCCTCAAGGTCAGCCTGCGCCATCGTTCGATGCTGCCCGCCGTCGCCCTGATCGATCCCGAACTGACCTACGACCTGCCGCGCGCCCAGACCGCCTATACTGGCATGGACGCGCTGGTGCAGTTGATCGAGCCATATCTGTCCAATGCCGCCACGCCGATCACTGACGCACTCTCCCTGCACGGACTGACGCTCGGCGTCCCGGCGCTGCCGCGCTGCATCGAGTCGCCGCATGATGCTGACGCGCGCGCGGCGATGGCGTGCGCCAGCCTGTTCGGGGGCATGGCGCTGGCAAACGCCAAACTGGGGGCGGTACATGGTTTCGCCGGGGTGATCGGCGGCATGTTCGACGCGCCGCACGGCGCGCTGTGTGCCAGGCTGCTGCCGCCGGTGCTGGAAGCGAACATCAGCGCCATCACAACCCGCGCGCCCGGCTCTGAGGCGGCACGCAGACTGGGGGAACTGCGTGCGCTGATCGACCAGACCCACCCTCCGCAGGGTACATCGGGCGATGCGCTGATCGACTGGGCGTGGGGAATGACGGACGTGCTGTCGATCCCGCCCCTGTCGGCATACGGCGTGCGCGCCGAACACCTCGACGACATCGCCCGAAAGAGCGCCGGGGCGAACAGCATGAAGGGCAATCCAATTCCGCTCACCCACGCCGAGCTGGTCGGCGTACTGGAGCGGGCACTTTAACCTGACATTTCTGTGGCGCGCACAGGACGAATTTCCCGGTGCGCGCCGCACTTCCAACGCTTGACATTCCTCAAAAACAACCACATATGACGCCCAAATCGCAAGTCGCTTAATAATTCTTCGTCGATCGCTTAAAGTTGGGGCGCTATGCTTTGAATTGTGTGATCCTTGTGCAGACGAAAAACAGGTGTGGAACCCCCAACTATGACCCGGACTGGCACGTTCTGGAAGCCCCTCCTGATCCTCATCGTCGTTCTGATCGCCCTGCCAGGCACACTGCTGGCACAGCAGGATGCAGCCCCAGACCTGGTCACCACGCTGGAAACGGATGGCAGGTTCACCACCCTCATCACCCTTATCGATGCCATCGAACTGCGCCCGTTCCTCAGCGGGGAACTGACCTTCACCCTGTTTGCCCCCACCGATGAAGCGCTGGGCACGCTCTCTCCGTCTGTCGTCGAATATCTGCTGGCGAATCCAGAGCTGCTGGAGCGCGTCCTGCTCTACCACCTGTTGGCGAGTCCCTACTCGCTGGATGAGATTTTTGCCGAAACCAGCCTGCCCACCATCGAGGGCGGAGATGTGTCGATCAATGCTGAGATCGGGCGTATCAACGGCGCTGACCTGACCGGGCAGACGATCGAAGCGGCAAACGGGGTCATCTACCCGATCGACAGTGTGATGCTGCCGGAGATCGTCCTGCCCGCCGTCGATGCCTTCATCAACTTCGACCCGATCCTGATCTCCGGCAGTTCGACCGTCGCCCCGCTGACCGAGCGGATGCGCGACCTGTTCGTGCTGGAGGGTTTCTCCGGCAATATCGTGGTCGAACAGACAGGTACGAATGTCGGCATTGAGCGCTTTTGTGTCAATGCCGAGACGGACATCGCCAACGCCAGCCGCCCGATCCGCTCCGCTGAAGTCGAGCGCTGCCTCACCAATGGGCGCGACCCGATCGGCTTCTTCGTCGCGGTGGACGCGCTGGCGGTGGTCGTCAGCCGGGAGAACGACTTCCTGCAAAACATCACCCTGCCTGACCTGGCGCGCGTCTTCACCGGGGCGTACACGACATGGAACGAAGTCGATCCGTCCTACCCGAACGAGCCGATCCAGGTCTTCAGCCCCGGCGACGACAGCGGTACGTTCGTCTACTTCACCGAAGCGGTCATCCGCGATGGGCTGGGGGTCAGCGCGTCTGAGGCGCAGGCGGCGATCATCGGCGCGCCCAATGTCCGTTTCAGCGAGGATGACAATGTACTGGTCGCTGGTGTGGAGAACAGCCCATTCGCCATCGGCTACTTCGGCTTCGCCTACTACATCGCCAATCAGGATCGGCTGCGCGTGATCGACATCGAAGGCGTAACCCCAACCGAGGCGACAGCGGAAAACGGCGAATATCGACTCAGCCGCCCGCTGTTCATCTACAGCAGCCCGAACGTTATGCGCAACAAGCCGCAGGTCGCTGAATTCATCAGCTTTTACATCAACGGTGTCCGCAGCCAGTTGGGCACAGGGGAAGGTCAGATCGGCTACTTCCCGGTCAACCGCGATGTGCTGAACCTCGACCGCCTGGAGTGGCTGCTGGCAACCGGGCGCTGAGCCAGCCTTTCAGGGTGGGCATCGTATCGTAATCGTGAGACAGTATAAGGGAGCAGGGCTTTCCTATGGACAGCAGTGGTCAGGCAAAAGCGCAGCCGATCGAACCTCAGGAGGTCATCGAGGTCGTCCCTGGGTTATTTCAGGAATGGTACAGCGAGCGCCGTGTGGTGGCGTATCGTCTGACGAATGTCTCGCACGCATTGATCACCGCCTGGGCAGACCTCACCCTGACCACGCTGACCACCTGGGACAAGTCACGCCCCTACCTGGCGATGCACGACCTGAGCGCATCAGGCGTCTCGACCATTTACGCTTCGCTCACCAGCTATGACATGCTCAACATCGGCATCACCCCGGAGGGCAAGCAGCGCGCCGAAGGCGTGCTGAACGAACATCCGGGCTTCATCGCACGGGTGGCGATCGCCTTCAATATCACGCTGTCCGGGCACATCGGTAAGACGCTGGTCAACTACTATACCGACAAGCACCCGGCGGTACAGTACAAGAGCTACTACAGCCGCGACAAATCGCTGCGCTGGCTGACCAGTTTTCTCGATGCATCGGGCGAGCCGGGCGCTGCGACGACTGCCTGAAACGCACGATGACTGGATGATCCTGTCCTGGCAACATCCATACCCGCCCTGCTGACCTGCGAACGGCGTAAGCCGTTCGCAGCTTTGACGAAAGATGAGACCGACATGCTCAACTATGCCGGACAAATCCTCAAAAGCTACGAACTCAAGGAACTCATCGATACGGGCGGGTTCGGGGCGATCTACCGCGCCAATCAGACGGTCGTCGAGCGTGAAGTAGCGATCAAGATCATCTTCCCCGATTTCGCCAGCCGCCCCAACTTCATCCGCCGCTTCGAGGCGGAGGCGCAGATGGTCGCCGGGCTGGAACACCCTTACATCGTCCCGCTCTACGACTACTGGCGTGACCCGAACGGGGCATACATCGTCATGCGCTGGCTGCGCGGCGGTCATCTGCGCCGCGTCATGCGGGGCGCGCCCATGCCCGTCAGCGATGTCGGTCGCATCATGGAACAGATCGCCACCGCGCTCATCTTCGCCCACCGTTATGGCGTGGTGCATCGTGACCTCAAGCCGGAAAATATCCTGCTCGATGAAGCGGGAAATGCGTATCTGGCGGACTTCGGCATCGCCCAGATCATGAGTTCCACGCGCGGCGACGATGAAATGGCGTCGATGGGTTCTCCCGCCTACGCCGCCCCGGAGCAGATCGCCGGAGAGCAAACCACCCCGCTCACCGACCAGTACAGCCTTGCGGTCATCCTGTACGAAATGCTCACCGGGCGTCATCCCTTCCCCGACCTGGCGGAGATGACCCTGACCGAACTGACGGCAAAGCGCATCAGCGAGCCGCTGCCGCCCCTCTCGCTGCTGCGCCCCGATCTGCCGCCCGCCGTCGGGCAGGTCATCCAGCGCGCCAGCGCCCTCAAACCCACCGACCGCTATGAAGACATCGCCACCATGCTGGCGACGCTGCAAATCGCCATTGAGCCGCTGCTCGCTTCCAGCCGGGCGAGCCAGGCGAATGCCGTCATCAGCCGCACCCAGCAGATCGCCGCGCTCACTCTCGACCTGCCCAATCCATACAAGGGGCTGCGCACCTTTCAGGAAGCCGATGCGGTCAACTTTTTCGGGCGGCGCACGCTGATCGATCGCCTGGCAGATCGGATGCGCGAAAGCGGGCAGTACAACCGTTTTCTGGCAGTCGTCGGTCCGAGTGGCAGCGGTAAATCGAGCGTGGTCAAAGCCGGGCTGATCCCCGCGCTGCGTAAAGGGGCACTCCCCCACTCCCGAAGCTGGTATTACGTCGAGATCGTGCCGGGGGTGCAGCCGTTCAAGGAACTGGAAGCCGCCCTCACCAGTATCGCCGTGCAGCCACCGCGCGATCTCGATGAACGTCTGATGCGTAATCCACGCGAAATGCTCTCGATCGTCAACCAGATTTTGCAGGGCGACCAGACAACCGAGCTGTTCCTGCTCATCGACCAGTTTGAAGAACTGTTCACCCAGGTCAGCGAAGCAGTGCGCGATCGCTTCCTCGAAAGCCTGTACACAGCGGTCTCAACGCCCGGCAGCCGGGTGCGGGTCGTCGTCACACTGCGTGCCGACTTCTACGATCGCCCGCTGCTGCTGCCCACTATCAGCGAGATCATGCGCCTCCGCACCGAAGTGATCACGCCGCTCTCGACCGATGAGCTGTACGAGGCAATCATCGAACCTGCACGGCGGCTGGGCGTCACGCTGGAGAGCGGTCTGGAGACCGCCATCGCCCAGGAAGTCGACGATCATCCCGGTGCGCTGCCCCTGCTGCAATATCTGATGAGTGAGCTTTTTCAGCGTCGCCAGGGTATGATGATGACCATCGATGCCTACCGTGCGATGGGTGGGGTACGAGGTGCGCTGGCGAAACGCGCTGAAGAAATTTACGAGGGCTTCTCTCCCGAACAGCGCATCGCCATGCAGCAGCTCTACCTGCGCCTGATCACGCTGGGCGAAGGCACAGAGGACACCCGCCGACGCCCCCTGCTGGCAGAGGTCACCGCGCTCACGGGCAATGTCACCGTCATGCGCGAAGTGATCGATGTGCTGGGCAAGGCGCGCCTGCTCACCTTCGATCGTGACCCGGAAAGCCGCGCCCCGACCATCGAGGTCACGCACGAGGCGATCATCCGTGAATGGAACCGCCTGCGCGCATGGCTGGACGCCAGCCGAAACGACGTCCGCCTCCAGCGCAACCTCGCCGCGCTCACCGCAGAATGGCTGGCTGCCGGACGTGATCCCAGCTATCTGCTGCGCGATGCCCGCCTGCGCCAGTTCGAGATGTGGGCACAGGAGTCCACCGTCGAACTGACGACCGATGAGCGCGCCTTCATCGATACCAGCTTGCAGGAACAGGCAAAACGCCAGACGATCGAACAGCGACGTGCGGAAAACGAACGTAAGCTGGAACAGAGCGCCCGCAATCGCCTGCGTATCCTGGTCGCAGTCATGGCGGTGGCACTGCTGGCGGGGATCGCGCTGGCGGGGTATGCCCTCAACGAGAGCCGCCGCGCCCAGGTGGAGAGCGAAATCTCGCAGAGCCTCGCCCAGGCAGCCAATGCCGAACGTGCCCTCGCCGAGGGCGATGCCGACCTTGCCATCGTGCTGGCGCTGGAGGCGAACCGGGGCGAAAATACCGCGCCGCAGGCGCTCCGTACCCTGACCGAAGTCGTCTTTTCGCCAGGCACGCGCGCGATCATCCAGGCGCATTCCAGCTTCGTCACGGCAGTGGACATCGACGCCCAGGGGCGCTATGTGGTCAGCGCTTCGCGCGATGGGCTGGTGCGCCTGTGGTCGCTGGCGGATGGGTCGCGCGTGCGTGAGCTGGCGGGGCATCGCGGCGATGTGCAGGCGGCGGTGTTCAGCCCCGATGGGCGACAAATCGCGTCGGGCGCGCTCGATTTCAGAACGATCCTCTGGGATGTCGAGACGGGCGCGATCCTACATACACTGGAAGGGCACTCAGCCGCCGTGCGCACAGTCGCCTTCAGCCCAGATGGGCGTACCCTCGTCACAGGCGGGCGTGACTCCGATATTCTGGTCTGGGATGCCGAAAGCGGCGTACTCCTCCAAAGGATGAGTCAGCACACGGCGACGGTGCAGGCGCTCGCCTTCAGCCCATCTGGTGAGGTGCTGGCGTCCGGTTCTGGCAATGGTGAGATCATCTTCTGGGATACGCGCACGTGGACACCCCTGCGCCAGCTGGCGGGCAGCACCAACGGCGTCAACGACCTCGACTTCTTCAGCGATGGCGCGCGCATCGTCTCGGCGCTGGCAGATGGAACCCTTGCTGTCTGGCAGGTCGCAACCGGAACATTAGACCGATCGATCGCCGTCAATGCCCTCCCCCTGTCACTCGAACTCGTCCCCAGCGATGTGGTCGCGTTCGTGGGGCTGAACAACGGGACGATGCTGCTGGTCGATGTCAGCACCGGGCAGACGCGCGATCTGCTGCGCGGGCACATCGGCGAAGTGTATGGCGTCGCGCTCAGCGCCGACGGACGCATCGGCGCGACCGGCGCGGTCGATGCCACTGTCCGCCTGTGGAATGTGACCAACCCGGCAGAGCAGGCACGTTACACCGATCACCGGGGGCGCATCACCGGGCTGGCGCTGACGGGTACTTCAGGAAGGATCATCAGCGCCTCTGTCGATCAGACATTGCACATCCGCGATGGGTTTGATCAGCCGGCGCGCGTGTTCGCCATCGGCGCACCCATCCGTTCCATGAGCATGACCACCGACGAGAATGATGTGCTGCTGGGGCTAGCTGACGGCACTGTGCGCCGTATGCGCGTCTCTGATGGCGAAACAGTGAGCGAATTTCGCCCGCATGACAGTGCAGTGCTGGCGCTGTCGGTGAGCGGCGATCGCGCAGTCAGCAGCTCTCAGGGTGGCGGACTGCGCGTGTGGGATGTGACCAGTGGGACGATCGAAAACACGATCGACGGCTATAGCGGCGCAATCCTCGATGTCGCGCTGAGCAGGACGGGCGCGCTGATCGCCTTCGGCATCGATGATAACAGCGTCGTTGTGTGGGACAGAGAGACAAACCGCGAACGCCGACGCATGCAAGGGGCACAAACCCCGGCAGCATCGGTCGCCATCAGCCCAAATGGCGCACGTGTCGCAGCAGGCACACGGGACGGCACAGTATTCGTGTGGGACGCCGCAACGGGTGCGCTGGTCTATCAGTTGAGTGGACACACGCGCGACGTGTGGTCGCTGGCGTTCTCCCCCGACGGCACAAGCCTGATCTCAGCGGGGGGCGATGGCGTCATCCTATGGTGGGATATGACGACGGGCGAAGCGATCGAACGGTTCAGTGCGGCGGTTGCCCCGGTGCTGAAAGTGGCGGTCGATCCGGCACAGCAGTACATCGTCAGCGGTGCAGATCGCGGCGTGGTGCAGGTCTGGCGGCTGTACAGCGGCGATCGGCTGATCGAGTGGGCACGTGCCAACCGCTATGTGCGCGATCTGACGTGCCAGGAACGGGCGCTCTACCGCGTGCAGCCGTTGTGTGAAGGCTGACGCGATCGTTAAACATCCGGCAACAACGGGTTAAAGACCACTCTTCATACTCAGAAGCGTGGTCTTTGCTTTCAGCACACAATTCAGAGGTTTCCTTCAAATGCATAAACTGTTTCTCATCGTGATCGTTCTTCTGCTGTCAGTCCCGGTTTTCGCCCAAAACAATGCGCTCACTCTGGAGCCGATCGGCACGTATGCCACTGGTGCGTTTGATGAAGGTGCAGCCGAAATCGCCGCCTATCATGCCGCAACGCGCACCCTGTTCGTCGTCAACGGCAACGATGACAGCGTTGACCTGCTGGACATCACCGACCCGACCGCGCCGGCGCTCAAGGGACAGATCACCTTCGAGTCATACGGCAGTGGCGCAACCCATGTCGTCGTGTTTGGCGATCTGGTGGCGATCGCCGTTGAGGGTGAAGAGGTAGACAGCCCAGGCAGCGTCGTGTTCGCCAGCCCGGATGGGACGATCCTCGGCGCGGTCGAGGTCGGCGTCCTGCCTGACCAGCTCATCTTTACGCCGGATGGAACGAAGGTGCTGACCGCCAATGAAGGCGAGCCGAACGACGATTACAGCATCGACCCCGAAGGCTCGGTCAGCATCATCGACCTGAGCAATGGCGTGGAAAACGCCACCGTTATCACCGTCGGCTTCGCGGATTTCAACGCCGGTGCGCCGCGCGCGGGTGAACTGCCCGCCGAAGTGCGTATCTACGGTCCGAATGCGACCGTCGCTCAGGATTTGGAGCCGGAATACGTCGCCATCAGCCCGGATGGGACGACCGCCTTCGTCACCCTTCAGGAAAACAACGCCCTCGCTGTGATCGACATCGACAGCGCAACCGTCACTGCCATCCTCTGGCTGGGGCTGAAAGATCACAGCCAGCCAGGTAATGGCGCGGATTTCAGCAATGATGACGGCGCGATCCGCATCGAAAATTGGCCCGTCTTCGGCATGTACATGCCCGATGCACTGATCGCGTTCGAGGCGATGGGTCAGGTCTATCTGATCAGCGCTAACGAAGGCGATGCCCGCGATTACGAAACTTTCGCGGAAGAGATCGAAGTCTCCGAGCAGACTCTCGACCCGCAGATTTTCCCGAATGCCGCTGATCTGCTGCCTGAGCCAGAGCTGGGCAAGCTGGAATTCAGCAACGTGGGCGCAGACACAGACGGCGACGGCGACATCGACGTCATTTATGCCTTTGGCGCGCGTTCCTTCAGCATCTGGGCAGCGGACGGCACGCTCGTCTACGACAGCGGCGATGCGTTCGAGCAGATCACCGCGCAGTTCCTGCCGGAAGAGTTCAACAGCACCAATGACGAGAACGGCTCATTTGACGATCGCAGCGATAACAAGGGTCCTGAGCCGGAAGGCATCGCTCTGGGGCGCATCGGCGAGGCACTGTACGCCTTCATCGGTCTGGAGCGCATCGGCGGCGTGATGGTCTACGACATCACCGATCCGACCGCGCCGGTGTTCGTCACCTATACCAACAACCGCGATTTCAGCGGCGATGCCGAGGCGGGCACGGCTGGCGATCTCGGTCCCGAAGGGCTCCTGTTCATCCCGGCAGCAGACAGCCCCAACGGGCGTGACCTGCTTGTGGTGGCGAATGAAGTGAGCGGCACGACCACCATTTTCCAGATCAGCACGGGCGGCTACTAATCCCCTCAAGCCCACCTTCCCAGGCTGGCGAGGCAGTAAGTGTCCCTCGCCAGTCTGCCACATCCCCCTTTCTGATCGCTGCATAACAGGATTATCACTGATGATACGTACCCGGCTCATGCTCATCCTGCTGATCGCCTTTGCAGGCATCGCGTTCTCTGCTCATGCCCAGGATGTGACGACGGTGAGCGCCGTCGTCGAAACCGTGCCCTCTCCGGGGGATGGAGCCACCGCGCCCACTATCTGGCTGCACCCGTTCGACCTGACCAAGAGCCTGATTATCGCAGCGGATGACAATCAGGGCATCGGCGCGTATGACCTCAATGGTGAGCTGATTGAATTTCTGAACATCGGTTCCGCTTTGGCGACGGATGTCCGTTACAACTTCCCCTTCGGACGGGCGCGCGTCAGTCTGGTCGCTGCCGCCATCGAGGACAGTTCAACGGTCTTTTTCTACAGCATCGACGAAGAGAGCCTGCGCTTTGAGCCGCTAGGGCAGATCGAGACCGGAATCGCGCAGAGCGGGATGTGTCTGTACACCAGCCCGGCGACAGGACGCTTTTACGTGTTCGTCACAGGCGAGAACGGGGACGTCGAACAGTATCTGCTCGATGTGTCTGACGGGATGATCAGCGGGCGGCTGCTGCGCCGCTTCAATGTCGGCTCGGAGACCGAAGGCTGCACCGCTGATGACGAGTATCGCGCTCTGTACGTTTCCGAGGGCGAGGTGGCATTCTGGCGTTATGGGGCGGAGCCGGAGAGCGGCACAAACCGTCGCATCGTCGATCTGCTCGCCCCACGCGGCAATATCAGCGAGGAGATCGAGGGCGCAGCCATCATGCGCGGCGCAGACGGTTCCGGCTACGTGATGGTGACGAATGAGAAAAATCACAGCTTCCTGCTTTATGAGCGGCGCGGTGCGAATGCCTTCATCGGCGAATTTGGCATTCGCGCCTCCGAGTCGATCGATGCGGTGACCGAACCGACCGGCTTCGCCGCCGTTGCCCTCGCGCTGGATGCACGCTTCCCGCGCGGGCTGTTCGTCACGTCAGATGACCGCAACAGCAACCCGACCGCTCGCAATAACTTCAAGCTGGCCTCGTGGGGAGATGTGGAGGATGCGCTGGGTTTGACGCCGCTGTCTGGGTTCGACCCGCGTGTCATCGCCCAGGTTACCAGCGACTCCCCTGCTGTCACCGCCCTGCTGGAAACCGCTCCTGTCCCAGGCAGCATCGATGCAGCAGATGACCCGGCAATCTGGATTCATCCGACCGACCCCGCGCTCAGCACGATCATCGGGACGGACAAGACGCGCGGGCTGGTCGTCTACGATCTCGACGGAACGATCCTGCAAACCGCCGACATCGGACGGGTGAACAATGTCGATCTGCGCTACAACTTCATGCTGAACGGCACTGCGCGTGCGATTGTCGTGACCACTAACCGTTCGACCAACAGCCTCGACATCTTCATCGTCGATGACAGCACACGCCAGATCGAAGATGCTGCCGCCAGACTGATCGTATCGGCGGTCGAAGAAGTGTACGGCGTATGTCTGTATGTCAGCCCGGTCGATGGAACGCATTATGCCTTTGTCAACAGCGCCGATACGGGCGAAGTCGAACAATACCGCCTGTTCGCCACGCCTGAAGGCAGGATCGATGCGGAAGTGGTGCGAACTTTCGTCGTCGGCTCGCAGACGGAGGGCTGCGTGGTGGACGATGAAAACCGCATCCTGTATATCGGTGAAGAAGGGCGCGGAGTGTGGCGCTATGGCGCAGAACCCACCGACGATGAGACGCGCACGCTCATCGACAGCACCGCGCAGGATGGCAACCTGACCGCTGATGTGGAAGGCATCGCCCTGTACCGCACTGCCGACGGGGGCGGCTACCTGATCGTGTCCAGCCAGGGCAGCAGCGAGTTTGCCGTCTATGCCCGGCAGGGCGACAACGCCTATATTGGGTCGTTCGTCATTCTGGAAGGCGATGGAGTGGATGGCGTTTCTGGCACGGATGGCATTGAAGTGACCAACTTCGCGCTGGGCGATCGCTTCCCGCAGGGGCTGTTCATCGCTCAGGATGACCTGAATATCGACCCGGACGACAACCAGAACTTCAAACTGGTTTCGTGGGCGCAGATCGCTGAAGCGCTCGGTCTGGTCATCGACACCACCTACGATCCGCGTCAGGTGGGCGCGCGCTGATTGTTGAACTGACGGAGATGAGGGGTATATCTGCCCCTCACCCGTAATATGCCATCTCATCCAGAAAAGCGCGCGCCTGCTCGCGGATGCGCGCCCGCTCATCTTCATCCAGGTAGCGCAGCCCCAGCACATTTTTCCCCGAACGGGGGTTGGCACGCAGGCGCTCCTCATGTTCGATCAGGAAATTCCAGTACAGCACGTTATATGGGCAGGCATTCTCGCCGCTGCGCGCTTTGTGGTCAAAACGACACCCGGCACAGTAATCGCTCATGCTGTTGATATAATTGGCGCTGGCGATGTAGGGTTTGGTCGCCGTTTTGCCGCCATCGGCGTTCAGCCCCATGCCGATCACGTTGGGCAGCACCACCCAGTCATAGGCGTCGATGTAGAAGGTCAGGAACCAGTCCGCCACCACCGCTGGATCGATCCCTGCCAGCAGGCAGAAATTGCACACCACCATCAACCGTTCGATGTGGTGGCTGTAGCCATGCTCAAGCAGCCGACCGACCACGTGCCGCACACAGTTCATGTCGGTTTCACCATCCCAGAACATGCGCGGCATCGGGCGGTGCGCATCCCAGTCGTTGGCGCGGCGCAGGTCTGGCATCTGCCGCCAGTACTGCCAGTAGATGTATTCGCGCCAGCCGAGAATCTGCCGAATGAACCCCTCAACCGCATTGAGCGGCGCGTGCCCATCGTGCCATGCAGCTTCCGCCCGCCGAATGAGCGTCATCGGGTCGAGCAAGCCAATGTTCAGATAAGGCGACAGGACAGAATGAAACAGCACGGCATGGCGGCTGCTCATCGCATCCTCGTAATCGCCAAACAGCGGCAGACGGTGGGCGATGAAGTCGTCCAGCGCACGGGCAGCGCCGGCGTGAGTCACCGCCAGCGCAAAGCCCGCTCCTGAGCCGACACCATGCCCGGTGTCATCCACTTCACAGATCACGGCTGCGGTCAGCGCATCGGGTGGAAAAGTGAGCATATCCGGCGGCACAAGCTGTCTGGGCAGGCGTTTGCGATTGTCATGGTCAAAATTCCACCTGTCGCCTACGGGTTTGCCCGCCTTCATCAGTACATCGAAATGGCGGCGCATGGCGCGGTAAAACTCTTCCATGATCAGGCGTTTGCCGGGCGGCGTATCGGGCAGCCCCGTCTCGCCGACCAGGAACATCGTGTTCGGGATGATCGTCACCGGAATGCCCAGATGTCCACTTAACATCTGCTGTCGCTGCCTGGCAGAATATTCTGCCGCAGCCATCGTCACCAGATGTGTTGTGCCGTACTGGGCGATGTGCCCGCGCAGCGCTTCGGTAAAACTGTCTGCATTGCGGTATTCATGCACAGCGTAACCCCGCGCGCGCAGCGACTCCACGTAATGACGCATCGCGCTGAAGAGCAGGATGAGCTTGTGCCGATGATACGGCAGGTGGCGGGTGCGTGCCGCGCTCTGGATCAGGATGATCTGCACGTCTGCCCCAGGAAAGTGTGCAGCGGTATGGGCGATCGCCGGGTGATCTTCGAGCAGTTGATCGCCGAGGATGAGGACGCCAACCCGCTGATTGTGCGCCAGAGCGCTCATAGTGACCTGCCTTTGCCAGCGCGGACGTGAGAGAAATTGTGCCCTGATCGTGCGGCTTCACCCTTGACAGCCCATGAGCGCCAGATTACACTTACACACGTTAACAACTTAAGGAGCTGTGGTGTAGTGGTTAACACACTGCCCTGTCAAGGCAGAGACCGCGGGTTCGAACCCCGTCAGCTCCGTCCCCAGAACACCCGGAATATCAGCCGGGTGTTTTTGTTTGCTGCCGCAGATTTTCTACCCCCCACCCGGCTCATCTCAGTGCTGCTGAATGGGCGGATCGCATATCGTCAGCATGACCCCGCAGCAACCCGCCAGTTCGGTCACAGAGCCGATGCAGACTTCTCGTATTCTGAAAGTGTGTTGTGCAGGCAATCAGCCGCACCCGCACTATCCGACATGAGGAGAGAAAGATCATGACGAAAATTGTCAGCGCCCTGTTCGACCACTACTATCAGGCGGAGCGCGCCGCCGATGCACTCGCCGAAGCCGGTTTCGCGCGTGATACCATCACAGCCATCGTCCGGGAAGAGTCGCACGCTGCCAGCAAGCCTGAAGTCACCGTCGTGAACGACGAGGATGTCAAGGGCGATGAAGGGGCGGCTTTCGGGACGGTCACTGGGGCGGTGATCGGCTTGGGCGCGATGCTCATCCCAGGCATCGGACCGGTCATCGCGGGTGGACCGCTGGTCGCTGCGCTCATCGGAGGCGGCATCGGCGCGATCGCAGGCGGTATTACGGGTGGCATCACTGCCTCGCTGGTCAAACTCGGTGTGGACGAGGAAGCGGCGGAATATTATGCCGAAGGGCTGAAACGCGGCGGCACGATGGTCAGCGTGACTGCGGACGAGTCGATGGCGGAACGCGCAGCGGATGTGCTGAACGCGCACAACCCGGTTGATCAGGCGATGCGGACAGCCGAATGGCGCGAGCAGGGCTGGACGCGTTTCAGCAACGATATGGTGGATGGCACGATCAAAACCCTGACCAACTGATCGGGTAGATAGACATCGTTATGGCGCGGGAAATCGTTTCTGACGATCTCTCGCGCCTTTTTGTTCCTGACGCTTTTCTGCTTCCCGGCGTGGGCAAAGCGTATGGCACAGACGATACGGTTCGGACGTATAGTTACGTGCGGAATTACACAAGGAGGCAATCAGCCATGAACCGCAGTATGAAGATGTGGAGTGTCGTTGGGGCGATCGTGATGATCCTGGCACTGGCGCTGCCCGCCGCTGCTCAGGAAGCCATGACCGGGCGCACGATCACGGTGACGGGTTTCGGCAGCGCCAGCGGCGCACCGGACATCGCTTACATTTCGCTGGGTGTGCAGTTCAACGATGCTGACCCGACGGCGGCGTTCAACCGCGTTAACAGCGGCATCGCAGCGGTGCGCCAGGCGATGCTGGAGATGGGTATCGAAGAGCGTGACCTGCAAACGTCCGGCTTCAACATGTGGGTGCAGGAAATGTACGATCCGTCCGGCATGGCGACGGGCAACCGCACTTACAATGCCGTGAACATGCTGACGATCACCGTGCGCGACATCACCAAAGCAGGCGACGTGATCACGGCGGGCATCGACGCCGGCGCGAACATGATCAACAGCCTGAACTTCAACATCAGCGACCCGTCGGGTCTGGCGCAGGAAGCGCGTGTTGAAGCGGTTGACGATGCGCGGGCGCGCGCCGAACAGCTCGCCGGGCTGCTGGGTCTGACGGTGGG